>JAUNSK010000004.1 GCA_030539275.1 Oscillospiraceae bacterium
ATGTGTTGTGTCTAATTCATAAATCAATGTGTCCAGGATTCTGGGTACATATCATTTTAGTGTACACCTCTTTTATTATCTAAACTATAAAGCTTCTGCGTTTAAGCACTGCTGAAAGCATTTCAGGAAGTCTTTCAGGAGGACATGCAAAACATGGAATATCCAGGTCTGCGACCTTCTGAGCTATCTGAGAGTCATATGACGGCTTTCCACTGTCAGAAATTGCAAGCAGAACTACAATATTTACGCCTGACTCTTTCAGATCTTGAAGTCTGCGTATAAGTCCGTTTCTGTTTCCGCCCTCATAAAGATCAGTTATAAGAAACATAGTGGTTTTTTCCGGTTCCTGTACAAGTTCACTGCAGTAGGCAACAGACTTTTCTATATTCGTTCCGCCGCCCAGCTGTATTCCATACAGAAGATCCACCGGATCGCTGCACATTTCAGTCAGATCATTGACCGTTGTATCAAATGCAACAACATGTGTTTTAAGTGAGCTCATGCTTGCCAGTATGCATCCCATTACAGAAGAATATATGGCAGACTCGCCCATAGAGCCACTCTGGTCTATGTCGAGTATTACTGTTCTTGATGCACTGTGAGCTGCTCTTTCAAAGAAATAGAACTTCTCAGGCAGGATAGTATTAAGCTGTTTATTATAATTTTTCAGGTTTCTTGATATTGTCATCCTGTAATCAAGTGCAGAAGCGGACTGGATAGGCGAATGCTCATGTCTGTTTAGCGCTGCAGTAACTGAGCGCTTCAGATCATCAGCCAGACGTCTGTTAATGTCCTCGACGATCTTTTGTATATACTGACGTGCATTGTCCTTAGCTTTCTGCGGTATCTGATCCTTGAGCATGAGCAGAATGGCACCGGTTGAAATATCAGGCTCGAGACTATCCAGCATTTCAGGTTCAAAGAGCAGTTGTCTGAGTCCTTTGCGCTCTATAGCATCATTCTGAATTATCTTTATTTCCATAGGTTCAAAAAGAGTCCTCAGATCTCCGAGCCATTTTGTAAGCATAGGGTTGGACATTCCGTTTCCGCCTGATTTCCCTGCGCTGTTTTCTGTACCGCTGTTGCCATATATCTGATCAAGTGCACTGTCCATAAGCAGATCATCCGCAGACAAGTCTTCATTATTTATACCCATCGATGCGAACATTTTGTCACTGTCGTTTCCAAGAATAAGACGCCAGCGTTTAAGTATTTCTTTATTCTCCATTATATATCTCCGAAATCAAAATCATCAAGTTCCTCAAGATTCTGCTTTTCTTCCTCAGACATTTCGGTCATTATAAACTCTGCTGCCGCTTCCTTTGTAATTCCCAGTATTTCACCTATATTTTCAGCTACATCAGATTTTTCATTAGGTGTAAATTCGCAAAATGTTCTGCGAAGACAAACAAGTACCGGTTTAAATTCATTTTCATCCAGCTGTGATATGAAGCTGCACAGCTTTTCCCACACAGACAGTCTGCTGATAAGAGAACGTCTGTTTTTTCTTGCCAGTCCCTCAAACCATAAAGCACTGTCTGCAGGAGACGATCCCTTTGAGAGCTTTCTGCTGATAAGTATACTCAGAGTCTCATTTTCAATTTTTCCTCTCTCACATAGAACCGCACATGCAAAGCCTGATACAAGGGGATTTGCAAATTCACTGTCTGTTATCTCACTTAGCAGAGTCAGAAATCTCAAATCATCCAGATTATCATGAGAAAGACACGCATCATTGACTACTGATACAGCACTTATAAGATCCTCAGCAGCTTTATTGTCACACACAGCCGCGTTTTTCGCACACAGGCAGAACCTAAGAAAGAGCTTTTCAAGCAGGGGACATACCGGCTGCGGATCGATGCGTCTTATGCTTCCGAAACGGATCACTGATGACAAAAATCCGACAGATTTTCCGATCTCACATGCTGATGAACAGTCAGCTGTCTGTCTCTGTACAGCTGATACCGCTGATTTAACACAGTCAGACAAGCCGCATAAAAACACATCAGACAGAATTTGTGATGACTCAGTTACAGATGAAGCAGATGCCAGACTCATATTCAGAACATATTCGCACGCATCAGCTACTGTATCACCGCCAAGTGAAGCTTCAACTATTTCTATCTCTGCCTCCGGTGTCCACTTCAGGATCCATGCTTCTTTCCATGTTGCATTTTCCTGACTTATACAACCATTTTTGCCGAAATGAACTCCGAGCACCCTGAGTCTGTGCAGAAAAAAGGAACGGTGCAGGTCAAGAAAAGCAGATTTTTCAGATTTTACACGCAGATTTTCTCTCAGGTCAAGCACAGTTTCCTCAGCCTGAGCCTTGCGGAATTTTTCAAGTTTCAGTTCCTTCAGCTGTCTTACAAAATCCTCCTGAACTGAGGTACAGACTGTGCCCTCAGGAAGAGAACCGATCTTCGTACCTATTTCTGTATCCGCACATGCCAGTGAGATCTCACCAAATGAACCATGTCCTATGCAGGTTACCGCAGCATCTCTCAGGTCATTAAGGTTTGGGTATCTTCCGTTTCGCATACGTGCCAGAGCGCAGGCCAGACGTTTTGCCTCAATTACCTCGGCTGTAGAGGCAGCATATCCGTTTTTGCGCTGAAACAGAGCAATCTTTGACAGATATTCTGCGGCACTGTTTTCAGGAGTCATGCTCCTGCGATTTTTCCAGAGCATTTCGTAAAATGCCGGAGCCTTGCTGCCTGCACCGTAGCCGGAACGTGATGAAAGCCTGTAGTATGAGTACGGCATAAGAGTAGCCTTTATCTGAATCTTTTTAAGTTTTTCTGTAAGCTTTCTGTCTTCATCTGAAAACACTGTATCTTTTATCCCCATAGTATGAAATGCGCCGGTAATAACAGCAATTTTATCAGATTCCACAACAGACTCAGCTTCTGAAATAATTTTTCTCATATATGCCTCACGTACTATGTTGTGAGCATCTATTTGAGAATCTGATCTGATATTGCGTCCATATTCGCTTACCGCAGCTATAAAATCATCATAATCATTACACTGTTCAAAACTGTATTCCCAGAATGAGTCATTATCACAGCCTGCAGCCTTTTCGATCTTTTGATAAACACTTTCCCCGGGCGGTGTGTCATCATCTTCTTCAAAGTCTTTTTCATCCTGTTCTTCATTATAAGATCCTGCAAGCTGACATGATGCGGGAAGATCACAGAATCTGACCTGAACATTGTGTTTAATTGCCCATTTCATAGCCTGGTATTCTGGTGAAAACTCAGCAAATGGCCACAGAACAGTTTTCACAGGTGCTTTTTCAGTATAGGCGAGTATGGCAGCCGGAAGTGCGGCATCTATCCCGCAAAGAGACCCGATAAGTCCGTCAAGATCAGACGGACCTTCAATAAGAACTAACTTTGCATCTACACGATTCAGAAATTCGCAAACATAATACGCACAGGCAGGTGACAGATGTCTGACACCAAAATAATGAGCCATTATGAATTTCTCTCCTTACACTCAGCATAAAGAGATGCACAGCCGCTCCTCTTGCGCATAACATTTTCCAGATATTCGGTCCAGACTGCCTTATCCTTGGCTTCATCCTTTACAATAGCGCCCTGAAGTGCAGCTGCAAGATCTCCGTCTGTGATCTGACCGTTTCCGAAGCTGCCGGCAAGCGCCATACTGTTTACAAGCAGAGAAATTGCCTCAGCAGATGACAGAACACCTGAAGTTTGTTTAAGCTTGATCTGTCCGTCAAGAGTCTGACCATTTCTCAGCTCTCTGAAAACTGTTACCACACGCTCAACTGCTGTACTATCCGGAAGAGATGCTGCCAGTCCGAAATTATCAGCAAGCTGAGCTACTCGTGTATTTACAATATTAATCTCTGTGCGCATATCACTCGGTGCAGGAAGAACAACAATATTGAAACGGCGCTTGAGTGCACTTGACATTTCATTTACACCCTTGTCTCTGGTATTGGCGGTCGCTATTACTGAAAAGCCTTTTTTCGCAGGGACCTCCTCAGATAGTTCCGGTACCGATATACGCTTTTCAGATAAGATAGAGATAAGTGCATCCTGAACTTCGCTTGCACATCGTGATATTTCTTCTATTCGCACTATTGAACCTGTTTCCATAGCACTGTATACCGGACTCTTTACAAGGGAGTCATGAGACGGGCCTTTGGCAAGCAGCATGGCATAGTTCCAGGAATAGCGGATCTGTTCCTCAGTCGTACCGGCAGTACCCTGGATAACCTTTGATGAATCACCGTTTATAGCAGCTGTAAGATGTTCAGACAGCCATGATTTTGCAGTTCCAGGCTCACCGATAAGCAGAAGGGCACGGTCAGTAACAAGAGTAGCTATACATATCTCAACTACTCGCTTGTCACCCATGTATTTAGGAGTTATTTCTGTGCCCCCGGATTTTCCTCCCATTATGTATGTAAGAACTGATTTCGGAGACATCTTCCAGCCTGTCGGCACCGGGTATTTTTCATTTGCAATCAGGGCATCCAGTTCATTTCTATACTGTTGCTCTGCACTTAAACGTAATAGATCTGACATTTCATTAACTTCCTTTCATTCTTATATATTAAGGGGATGATTCTGCAGTTCATATAAAGCTCTGTTGATAATATAATCGCTTTTCCCGCCGCGTACAGATTCTGCTTTTACAATTGCTTCTTTGATCACGGCTGATTTTTCTGAGTCTGTCAGAGGAAAACTGTATAACACATCAATTGTTTTACCGTCAAAGGTGTGTTTGCTTTCATTAAGCAGTACATACAAAAAATATCTTGGATACAGATCTTTAAAGAGCTGCGGTGAACACATGGAAGCATTGTCAGCCAGAATATTGACAACATTTGTACTTGCACAGTATTCACTTGCATATCCTGCGAATCTGACTGCTGCAGCTCTGATACGATCTGAATCACTACTACTGCAGCTTTGTGACAGATGGATAAGTGATGCGCAGCAATCTTCTATCTCCTGAGTATATTGTGCTTTTTCTTTCAGATATTCACTTTTCTTATCGTCATCTTTTATAACAGATGAAATTATTTTCGAGACCGGAGAATTAATCTTTCTTTCTATATCTGCAAGCCTGCCTATTCGGTTAGTATTAGTGAGAAAATCCAGTATGTTCTGAGGCAGCTCAGAAAAGAGTCTGAGCCAAGGACCGTATGAACTGACCATGGTCCTGTATGAAGTATAATAACACCCGTTAAGCTTGACATATCGCATATTATGGATCGGCACAAGTGCGGTTTTTGTGTCAGCATACATATCATCATCCAGTTCACTGTATGCTGTATCAGGATCTTCTGAAAGTGCAAGAATAATCCTCGACGACAAGAAATACTTATTTCGTGAATAAAGACGCCTGATAAGATCCCTGTATTCCGGTTCTTCATTGTCAAACAGATTTCTTATCAGTATATTATTCAGATCTATGCTGTATCCCATACGGCTGATAAAAATATCATCCGCATCCGTTTTATTTGAAAGCATATTATTATTTCTTGTTTTGTTTTCTCTGATAAACTCAGTAACCACAGAACTTTTTGATTTCGCAAAAAACGGCTCATAGCTGTCCTTGAAATTTTCCGAAAGCTTCCTGAAGATCGGAGCAGCTTCATCAGGATTAAGCTCAGCGATCGCTGATAATGCAGCTTTTTTTATTATGCCTTTCTGAGTTTTGTACATATCTATCAGAAGTTCTGTATTTGATCTGCTGCAGGCAAGTGCCTCAACGGCTGCTGCTCTTATTTCTTCAGGTATATTTTCATTCTTCGCAAGAGCAGTATACCAGTCGTTTTCATCAGATCCTGCAAGCGTTCTTACACATCTGACTATATTGCCGTACGATTGTGGATTTCCTGAATCAAGTGATGATTTCAACATCGGTACTATTGCGCAACCGTAATAGGAGAGAAGCAGCTGTGCAGACTCCGGCATTTTCTTTGCATAAAGCGACTGGATAAATGCGTATAGTACACGCGGATCATCGCTCAGAGCACGACTGCCGATGTTATCAATAAATTTGACTGCTCCGCTTTTTATGTAGTCTGCATATTGTGAAACAGCACAGTATGATACTTCACCATATGGATCTGTTCTGACTGCTGAATCTGCACCTTCATGTGTTTCACTGCTGTCCGTGTACGATCCCTGAACAACTGCAATTGCATCTGCAAGGGCAATGCACTCGGTGATCTTTTCACTTGGTTTTTCACAGGTCAGAAGTTCTCTGCAGATCGAATATAATTTTGCAAGAGGCTTGCTCTGAGCGGCTTCACTGCCCATTGCCTCGACTGCCTTAACCAGACGGAAATCTTCCTTTACCGAGTCAGTTCCTGCCGCTGCACAGGCATAAAGACGTTCTCTTAAGCTGTAAAATATTGAAATGTCCATTTTGCTTTCCTTTCTCACACTAGTCTGATAATTCCGCAGTTGTTTACAATACTTATCGGGCATAGGTATATACGTCTCTCATTTTCCCTGTAATACAGCTCACCCAGAACTGCACCGTTTGTCAGATTTTCATGTGAAAGAATTCTCAGTATCCTGCAGGTACACGAATTTTCACTGTTTGATCTTAAGGCTATTGTATCATTTGAAAGCTTAAGCACAGGATGAGAGTCTGAATCAGAAAACTCTATTTTATCGAACTTTAACAGCACAGCAGCAGACGGAGCTGACAACGTATTTTTCAGTTCATTCTTTGCCTTTTTTATTGTTTCACTAATACTCTGGCTGGCTATTGACAGCACCTGAGCGAACACTTCCGGTGAAGCATCAGCTATATCTGCATTTTCCCAGCGGATTCGTTTGTTGATACCTCCGGGATAACTGTAAAGCATTCTGATACTGTGAACTCCAAACGCTGAGTCCATGGCATTTATATAACCCGCAGCTCTGAGAGGACGAATATTTTGTGTCTGTGATATTTCACCTGTATCAAGGTCTGCCCAGTACGCCTTATCTATTTCAGCAGAGCGAAGATCGTCATATATAACATTGAATGACAGCTGGATCATTTTTGCATTTTCCTTATACAGTCCTATTTCTTTGAGCTGAGACAGCTTCCATACGTTGCCCATAGCCTCATAAAGTGTATTGTCATCAGGAAGAACTTCTCCGCTTTCGAGCTTTTTATCTATGTAATCCATGCATTTTCTGACTGTCGATGACAGTCTGACACAAAGCGATGTGATTCTGTGTATCTCAGTGTCATCAGGTGAAGCTGACAGTCTGTAAGCGGCTGACACTATTTCTGTCATAACGGCCTGAGGCGCCGGAAGATAATAATCCCCGAGCTGTTTGGCAAGATTTTTGTACTGCTGAGCGGATGAACTCGTCACAGATGAAACACCGCGGCTCAGAAGTTCATTTACAAACCCATAAGCCAGTTCAAGTCCTTCTTTTTGTTTCTTAAGCTTTTTTTGCGCAGCTGCTTTATTCTGTTTTGGCTTCTTCTCAGAATTCTCACTGTCTTCATTAGCTTTAGCTTTTTTTTCAATTTTTTCACGTTTTGCTGCTATATCTTCAGGTATATCCGATACTTCAAACTCTTTTTGTGCAAGCCAGTCATACATTATACCCACACAATGCTTGCATGGGATCTGGCGGCTGGGGCAGGAACAGCGGTATACAGGAGCTTCACCCGATAAATCAATTGATGTCTTATATAAGCTGGCACCGCTTCCTTTGCAGTCTCCGAAAATAAGAGTCTCATCTTCGGTTTTATAAAGCTTCACAAAACCTCGTGAACGCGATATCTTCAGTCCGTTAGCTGCACAAGCAGCATTTGGTGCAGACGAACGGATCAGGTCTTCTGATATTTTACTTGCTGTCGACATTTTTCTCTCCTTTTAAAATAAATTGACATATAAAACTAAATATATATATTATAAATAATAATAGGTGATATTTCAAGTATTTTATGTAAAAAATGCAAAAAATCGCACCGGCTCTGTGTCTCCTGTATACTGCAAAATATATATATAATGTAAATCATGTTGAATTAATGGGAAATATAGTGTATAATTAATAAATATCAACTTCTATATATGTACACGCAACCAGATAACTGGAGGACAATATGAACGACAAAATATTACAGGCCCGGCAGCAGCTCAGCGAATGGCTCAGTGATCCTCATGAACTCGGATGCAAACCATACAAGGTCGAGTATACTCAGACATTTACTGATAAAGACGATATTGAATGCATGATATTCAGATACAAAAAAACTATAATGGGCAAATGGCTTCTCGCAATAGTGAGCGAATCAGGTACTTTCAGTGAAATGCAGGAGTATAACAGCACTACTGCAGTTGCTGACGCATCCCGGATCCTCGATACTCTTAAAGAATACTGGAAATCGCAGGCACTCAATAACAGTGATCAGCCGCAGGATAACACAATGAAACAGGACCTGAGTCAGAAATCTCAACCCGGTTCTGTTTTTATGATGCATCTTCTGTTTAAAAATCCTGTATCTATGCCTGACAAAAATACTATGACTTCTGTAATGTCAAAACATCTCGGAGATGTAGACTGTTTTAGCTTCAATGACAAAGTAGCAGCATTTGCTGCAAAAAAATACCTCAGTGAATTCAAGGATGCCAGAATTCCTCCTCAGCTTATGATAATGGGCTGTAATGAGTTTGATCCGGATACTATAGATCAGTTAAGAAAAAGTCAGATGTGGGATTGCATTGAGGACAGAGACAGGATCCTCAGTGAATGCCGCTATCAGATTTTTGCAAACGATATGATGGCAGCTCTGCCTGCTTTACAGCGTGCTGACCTCGATATGAACTTTATGGAAGCATTAGCTGAGATATTTGTAGACTGTGAAGCTGTTTATTTTGAAAACTCAGGCAAACTATTTACATGCGAGGATATAAGAAATCATAATATTCCCGCTGAGGACAGATTTATTTATTTTGCAGTCAATGTAAGATTCTTTAATATCAGGTCAACTGACGATATGGTTATCGATACTCTGGGAATGAATGTACTGTATCTGCCGGA
The DNA here is from genome assembly GCA_030539275.1 of Oscillospiraceae bacterium. Lineage (GTDB taxonomy): Bacteria > Bacillota > Clostridia > Oscillospirales > Ruminococcaceae > HUN007. Next base: position 9,045 of record JAUNSK010000004.1, read on the forward strand.
CATTCAGTATCATTTTCATGGACTTGATCCTGAAGCTGTAGTAAATCATGCATACAATATGGCTGTATATATCTTTAAAAATGATAATCCCATAAATCAGGGTGATACAATAGACGCACTTGAAAATAATGAGATGAGCACAAAGGTCAGATGGAAGTGCAGTTATGAGGATTCACTGATCCAGCCGTCAAGAGAAGTAATAGATATCTATACAAATCAGTATGCATCCGGAACACGTGAATGACAATAATAATCAGAACAGGAGAATAAACATATGGACCTTATAAAATTAACACCTGAAAATCTTGAAACCGAACATATCTGCTGTGCGATAGCATCAGAAAAAGACTGCCAGGTAAAATCTAAAAAAGCATGGCTTAAAAAACGTCTTGACGATGGTCTTGTCTTTCTCAAAGGCAACGTCCGCGGAAAATGTTTTATTGAATATATTCCGGCTGAAGCAGCCTGGTTGCCTGTCAACGCTCCGGGATATATGTTTATCGACTGCCTTTGGGTATCAGGCCAGTACAAAGGTCACGGATACTCAGATCTGCTTCTTAATGAATGCATACGTGACGCTAAGGAAAAGGGCAAACTCGGACTTGCAGTACTTACCAGCGTGAAAAAGAAAATGGGCTTTCTTGCGGATCCAAAGTATCTGGCTTATAAGGGATTTGTCAAAGCTGATACCTGTGAGCCGTACTTCGAGCTTATGTATCTGCCTTTTAATGATAATGAAACTGCAGTTCCTGAGTTTAATACTAAGGATATGAGCAGTACAGCATCACAAAGCGGATTTACGGTATACTACACAAATCAGTGCCCGTTTACTGCAAAATATGTACCGCTGCTTGAAGCCCAGGCAATACAGAAAGGCGCTCCGATACAGATCATACATATTGATTCACTCACAAAGGCACAAACCGCTCCTTGTCCTTTTACAGCCTTCAGTTTATATTATAATGGTCAGTTTATTACCCATGAGATTCAGTCAGAAAAGAAATTTGAAAAAATTCTTGCTGAAAAAGGATATATATAAAGTATTCAAGAACTTAAAAATTAATACCACAAAAGTCCTGATCCCGTATTTGCGGTGTATCAGGATTTTTTATGCCGGAATTATTTCTTTGACAGTAATAAGTATAAAAACCATGAAATGTCATATACTTACCGAAGATGAAAAATTTATTTTTTTATACTCAATAATTCTGTATAAGGAATGTATCAACTATGGATAGAATATGGATCGCAGGTGCTAACGGACAGATCGGTGCGGCTCTTGCCAGACTTCTGGATACTATGGACAACGAGCTGCTGTGCACAGACATTGATGAAGTAGACGTCACAGATGAGGACAGTGTTGACACATACGCGACGATCAACAGACCTAATGTGATCATTAACTGTTCCGGTACCGTAGATCACAGGCTGTGTAATGAAAACCCGGATGAAGCATACAAAGTTAATGCAATAGGAACAAGGAATCTTGCCGTACATGCAAATAATCTTAATGCAAAGTTTGTTCACATATCAACAGATGATGTTTTTGATTCACACAGCGGTCATAACCAGATATTCAATGAGTTCGACACTCCGCATCCTGAGACTATATACGCAAAATCAAAATATGCCGGCGAACAGATAATTCAGACTCTTATGCATAAGTACTTCATAATCCGAAGCTCCTGGGTTTACGGAATGAAAAATGACTATATTAACACAGTACACAGGCTTCTTCAGAAAGGTGAGAAGGTAAGTGCCTCAAAAAATGAGCATGCTGTGCCGACATATTCAGCTGACATCGCATATGTAATTGAAAGTCTTCTTCACACTTCAGATTACGGTATCTATCATATTACCTCAAAAGGCAGCTGCAGCAGATATGAATATGCATGCGAAATTGCAAAGCTGCTGGGCTACAGGCAGGATATGATAGTTTCTGTAAAGACTCCGGACAAGTGTACCGTACTTGACAATATGATGCTCAGACTTATCGGTATCTCAGGACTTGATGACTGGAAAGAAACTCTGAGAGACTATATATCCAGCAGTAAGGAGAAGGACGTATGAAGGAAACGAAAAAAAAGAAGAAAAAGCTTGGTATTACAAGTCAGGTATTTATTGCACTGATAACAGGTGTAATAGTCGGGGTGATTATTAATGCTGCTGTGCCCGCATCGTATGTCCGTGATACAGTTCTTGTAAACGGCATATTCTATGTAGTCGGAAACGGATTTATCCGGCTGATGAAAATGCTTGTAGTTCCTCTCGTTTTCTGCTCACTTATCTGCGGAACAATGGCAATAGGGGATACCAAAAAGCTGGGAAAGGTAGGTATCCGGACAGTCGGTTTTTATCTTGCTACTACTGCATGCGCCATCATAGTTTCCCTTACACTTGCAAACCTGACAAATCCGGGTCTGGGACTTGATGTCAGCAATCTGACATTTGCAGAAGTTGAAGAAGCGCCTCCGCAGGATATCCGTGATACACTTCTTAATATTATACCGGACAATCCTATCCATTCAATGGCGAGCGGTGACATGCTTCCGATAATACTGTTTGCATTGTTTATAGGGATCTGTATAGCAAAGCTCGGCGAAAGAAGTGAAACAGTTTCAAACTTTTTCAGCCAGTTTAATGATATTATGATGGAAATGACGATGCTGGTAATGAAGGCTGCCCCTGTCGGTGTTTTCTGTCTTGTTGCAAAAACCTTTTCATCTCTTGGAATTTCTGCTATAATGTCATTAATAAAGTATATCGCAACAGTAACACTTGCACTTATTGTTCAGTGTGTTGTCGTATACATGATCATACTCTTTATCTTTACAAGGCTTAATCCTTTTAAATTTTTAAAAAAATTCTTTCCGGTTATGGAATTTGCTTTTTCTACTGCTACCTCAAATGCAACGATCCCTCTCAATATTGAAACACTTGAGAAAAAGATGGGTGTATCAAAAAGGATATCATCATTTACAATTCCTCTGGGTGCTACCATCAATATGGACGGAACGTCAATAATGCAGGGCGTTGCAGTAATTTTCGCGGCTCAGGCATTTAATATTGACCTTACTACAGCAGATTATCTTACGGTTATCCTTACCGCTACACTTGCATCCATAGGAACAGCAGGTGTACCGAGTGTCGGACTTATAACACTTTCAATGGTTTTTGCATCAGTAGGACTCCCGTCCGCAGCTATCGGACTTATCATGGGAGTTGACAGAATACTTGATATGATGAGAACTGCAGTTAATATCACCGGTGATGCAGTATGTACTACAGTTGTTGCATATCAGGAAAAAAGCATTAATATCGATGTATTTAACGAGTGATTATTGAAGCCGGCATGATGCCGGCTTTTTTGCGTATTAATTATATTTATTTAAAAAATTTTAATTATTGATGAAACGAATTGTCCCGCTGAAAGTCATATATACAGGAGGTGATAAAATGAATGTTCCGGACTTCGGTGAAATATACGCCGAACACTTTACCCCGGTTTACAAATATGTAATGAGTCTGTGCCGTGACAGCAGCATTGCTGAAGAGATCACACAGGAAACATTTTTTAAAGCTCTTAAAAATATAAGCGGTTTTAACGGTGACAGCAAACTGTATGTCTGGCTATGCCAGATCGCCAGAAACACTTACTTTACATATTACAAAAAATGCAGCCGTTCAGATTCGCTTGACAGCATTCCGTCATCGTGTAACGGTGTCAGATCTGATCCTGAACAATTATTAACTGACAAAGAATCAGCAAGGAAACTGCATATGCTCCTTCACAGTCTCAGTGATCCTTACAAGGAGGTCTTTACACTCAGGGTATTCGGAGAGCTTTCATTTATTCAGATCGGCGAACTGTTCAATAAGACCGACAGCTGGGCACGACTTATTTACTACAGGGCAAAAAAACAATTACAGGAGGAAATGAAATGAAAATTACATGTGATATAGTCAGAGATCTGCTTCCGTTATATCATGACGGTGTATGCAGTCAGGACAGCAGACAGCTTGTAGAAGAACATCTCAGCTCCTGCGAAAGATGTGCTGATGACCTCAGCTCAATGGACAGTGATCTCAGCATTTCTCAGATCAATCAGAATCTTGATACGGCAAAATCCACTGCGGATCTATCAAAACGCTGGAAGAAAACTATGCATAACTGGCTGTTCGGCGGAATCCTGTCCACAGCTGCAGTTATAGCATTGATATTATTACTTCTTTACATATTCGTAGACATACAGATAAATTAAATGGAGACAAAAATGAGTGAATATATATTGAGTGCGGTTCATATAGAAAAAAGCTATGGACAAAAGAAGATTCTTACAGATGTTAATATCAACATCAGACCTGGAGAAATATACGGACTTATCGGAAAAAACGGTTCCGGCAAGACAACATTTCTGCGTATCATAACAGGTCTTATAACGGATTATAAAGGAAAAGTGATAACTAGTCAGGAACCGGAGGATAACTTCAGAGTATCGGCTGTGATCGGATCGCCTTCATTGTATCTGAACATGACAGCATATGATAATCTGAAAATACAGTCTATGCTTCTCGGTTATAAAGACGACAGAATAATTAAAGATTCACTTGAGCTTGTCGGACTTGAAAACAGCAGGGTAAAGATTAAAAACTTTTCTCTTGGAATGACACAGAGATTAAGACTTGCTGCAGCACTCATTTCATCGCCAAAGCTTCTTATACTTGACGAACCTATAAACGGTCTGGATCCGGACGCAATAGCCGGACTTCGTCACTTGCTTACTGATCTCAATCGTGAAAGAAAAATTACTATAATTATTTCAAGCCATATTCTAGGCGAACTTGAACATACGGCATGCAGATTCGGAATTTTGCATGACGGAATGATAAGAAAAGAAATAACAAGTAAAGAGCTGAAAATTTCCGGAATTTCTCTGGAAGAGTTATATCTGCAAAATACTTATAAGGGAGGTGTCTGAATGATTCACATTATAAAAAGTGATATGTTTCGTGTAAAAAGAAACTGCGTATTTTATTTTATTCTGTTTCTTGCTGCAGTACCTCCGCTGCTTCTGAACATAGCCGTCAGAAATGGTATCCGCCTCGGTATATCTGTTTTTTCAGACATGACATCATTTACAGATGTCAATGATATAGTTATGTCAGGTATACAGTATCAGAAAGGCCTTGGTCTGCTGTGTTCGATATTTATTTCTGTATATGTCAGTCAGGAATTCAGCTGGAAAACATGGCAGAATAAATATCTTATACATAGAAGCCGTATCAGAATGTACCTCTCAAAAACAGCAGTGAGCATTCTTATCTGCCAAGCTGTGTTTGTTGTGTATGAAATTACCGCATTTGTCTGCAGCTCTGATATGAGCGGAATGATCTCGCCATCATATCTGTTATCCATGGCAAATGCTTTAATTGTCTATGCTGCTCTCGGAGCAGTATTATGCATGATATCTATTCTCATAAAAAGCAGCCCTGCCGGAACTGTTTTTTCATGTCTTTATGTTTTGTTCAGTCAGTCAGCAGCAGACAACATACTTGCATTTTTTTCAGGCAAAACTGATATTGTATCACGAAGCTTAGTCAGGATAACTGAACATGGACTGTACTGTACATGCTTATCAGTCTGCAGTTACTATCATCAAAGCAGCTTTTCCGCTCTCACTGTCGTAAGTCCTGTTCTGATCATAGTTCTTTCAACACTTGCAGGCGCAGCTTTATTCAATAAATATGAATTTTAATTCAGCAGTTTCTGGTCCTTTGTTTTTTCGAACAATTGTCTTTTTCCTGTTATACCTGAAGCAAATATATGAAAAGATGTGATACAAATGAAAAACAAAATTCTTGTTATTGACGATGATGTCATGATACTCAAAATGCTCGGAAGAAATCTTCTGGCATATGATTATGATGTAATGACGGCCCGGACATCACAAAATGCACTTGATAAACTAAAAAACAAACCTGATCTTATCCTTCTTGACGTTAATATGCCCGGAATGAATGGTTTTGAACTATGTTCGCTTATAAGGGATCACGTTTCATGTCCAATTATATTTCTCACAGCAAGAGTCAGTGAGCATGACAAAGTAACCGGTCTTATGGCCGGGGGAGATGACTATATTACAAAACCTTTTTCAGTAGATGAACTTATGGCGCGCATTATGGCGCATCTAAGACGAGAGCGCAGACATGCCTGCAGCGAAAATGTCAGATTCAGCAATCAATTGATAATCGACTACAGCAGCCGTACAGTATACTTTAACGATAATAAGCTGAGCTTTTCACGCACAGAGTTTGAGATCATAAGATTTCTTTCTGAAAATGCCGGTATGGTATTTGACAGGGAAACTATATATGAAAGGCTGTGGGGATTCGATAAAGAAGGAGACAGTGTTGTAATAAAAGAACATATCAGAAAAATAAGAAACAAGCTTGCAGAATATACCGATGAGCAGTACATAGAGACAGTATGGGGAGTAGGGTACAAGTGGACAAAATAAAAATCAGATTTGAGAAGATGACATTAAAAAAAGCAATGATCTTAATATTTATAGTAACTGTCTGCCTGATATGTGCTTTATCAAGTTCTGCCGTGTTCTTCTTCAGCCATACGCAGCGTGAACTTCTCGATCACAGGCCGATCCGTATTAAGAATTCAGGCATATCATCACAGATGAGGGAAGACGGCAGCTACAATGTTTATGTTGACAACAGTCAGGTCGAATTGCTCCCGTTAGCAGGCAGACAAAAAGTGCTTTACATTGGCTGCTATGCGGGGATGATCGGGCTTCCTGTTTTATTTATACTAACAGGAATAGTGATGGGATCAAAAATATATTATAAACTGAAGATCAAAAAACCTGTAGATGAACTGAACAGGGCAATTCAAAATATTTCTGACAAAGACCTGGATTTCACAATTAACTGCAGCAGTACAGATGAACTGGGGAAGCTGTGTTCATCAATGGAGCTGATGAGAGCGCAGCTGCTCGAAAGCAACAAAAAACAGTGGGACCTTATGCAGCAGAGAAAGCTGCTCAATGAGTCCTGCGCACATGATCTCAGAACACCTATAACTGTGATCAGAGGTTACCTTGATTATATGGAGAGAGCAAATAATAACGGTATGCTTGTCAGTGATGATATTTCAGAGACCATCAGCGATATGAAGGAAGCTGCAGTGAGAATGGAAAGCTATGTTGACTGTTTAAGAGATATTGAAAGGCTTGACAGGATCCCGGTGAATGCCGGCAGCACTGAAGTTGTACAGCTGATTAAAGAGATAAGAAATACTGCAGAAAACCTGAATACCAGCTTGAAAATAACTGTGTCAGAAAACTGTAAGTGCCGGGTAATATGTACAGATAAGCTGCTGCTTGAACGAATCATAGAAAATCTTGTTTCAAACAGCGTGAGATACGCCAATGATGAGATCAGAATAGAATTAAGCGATGATAATACATATCTGATCGTAATTGTTGCAGATGACGGAACAGGGTTCAGCAATACAGATATTGATAAAGCAGTTACTCCGTTTTACAGCAGCAGCAAAGACTCAGCGCATTTTGGAATAGGTCTGAGTATATGCAGAATTTTATCAGAAAAGCTTGGCGGTGATCTTCTTATCGCCAACAATAAAAACGGCGGTGCATCAGTCAGGGTCAGGATAAAAAAATAATATTTTTCGAAACATTGTCTTTATCAGTATATAATCTCCTTATAATCAGATAAGGAGATTTTTTATACAAAAAATCTATATTGCAGGAGGAAAAGCTAATGAAATTATTTTTTATCGAATGTAAAAGGAGCGCCCTGAACATCATATATCTGCTGTTCATAATACTGCTTACTGCAAACTGGTATACAAACTTTGCAGATGTAACAGACAGTGAGATAAAACGTACTGCTTCTGATGAGTCAGCGTCAGTATCAATTAACAGACCGCTGCTTTTAAAGCCTGAACCCGATGATCCCGGTTTTGGCAGCAAAACTGAGGAAAACCCTGAGAAAATAATGACAGGTGCAGCAGAAAAATTAATTACTGAATATAAAAAGAATATCTACGCTGCATATCCGTTCGGTTACTATAAAACAGTATCCCTGAGTGAAACAAGTCAGATGCGTGTTCTCGAAATTATTAAGGAGATCACAGGACTCGATGAGAGCCAGCTTAACGACCTGCCTGATAATTTCTTTCCGACAGTAAACGGTACTATAATCCACTTCAGCCAGTCAGATAATCTGCAGACAGGATCATCAGAATTTAAAGTAGATTCATCCGTTAGCGACGGTATTGATCAGCCTGATACAGATGATCACACAAAGAAGTTCATATCTCAGGTTTCGTATGAACACTTTAAAGAACTTATGTCAGAAATGGAGGATATGATCGGATTAAAAGGATCAAATTACTCCATGAAAATGCTTATTACATATTGCGGTCAGACAGAAATGACATACGAGGATGCCTGTGAAGAATACAGACAGACATGCGAAAATGATAAGGTTACTGGTGGCTTTGCAAGACTCATGTGTGATTATATGGGCCAGGTGATCGGACTGCTTCCCGTTATAATTACAGTATTTATATGGCTCAGAGACAAACGCCATAATACAGATATGCTTATATACTGTCGTAAAATCTCATCATTTAAACTCATTTTTACACGCATTTCAGCAAATACAGCTGTTGTCCTTCTTCCGGTATTTTTGCTGAGTTTTCAGTCTCTGATACCTCTTGTAAAATTTGCAGCGGAGAATAACCTTTCTGCTGATTATTCTGCCTTTATAAAATATATTTTATGGTGGCTGCTTCCCGAAACACTTATAGTTATCACGACAGGAACATTCCTGACGCTGCTTACAGATTCACCTGTTGCTGTACTTGTTCAGTTTATATGGTGGTTTGCAGCCAGAGGAATGACTGACCTGTCAGATGATACATCGCTCTTAACACTTATGATAAGACACAATACTCTGAGCGGATACGAAATAATACAGCAAAATGCAGGACTTATAACCCTCAACAGACTGCTTTTTGTAATGCTGAGCATGGTTCTTACAGCCTGCAGCGTCTTAGTTCTTAATAAGAAAAGGAACGGCAGACTTAATGCTTCCGGGATGTATAAAACCTTGTTTGCGACTGTCAGGGAAAAAATAAGAGCCTGACTGCAGATGCATGGATTTTTATATCAAACTAAAATACATCTTGCTATTGACAACATTTTGTTTACGCTATATAATTAACAAAAACACTCAGGTACTATTACAAAAAGATACCCGCAATACGGAGGAAAATATATGAATCTAGCTATAATCGGTGCCGGCGGCATTGCTGAAAAAATGGCCCTGACAGTCAACAAAATGAATGACGTAACCTGTTTTGCAATAGCTTCACGTGATATAAAAAAAGCAGAAGAATTTGCCGGAAAGTTTGGTTTTAAAAAAGCTTACGGCTCGTATGAAGAACTTGTTAATGACAATGAAATAGATCTTGTGTATATTGCCACTCCTCATTCACACCATTATCAGCATATAAAGCTTTGTCTTGAAAATGGCAGAAATGTACTGTGTGAAAAAGCTTTTACTGCAAATGCCAGACAAGCAAAAGAGGTAATCGAACTTGCACATGAAAAAAAATGTCTTCTGACAGAAGCGATCTGGACAAGATATATGCCGTCTGCTGTAATGATAAATGAAATACTGGGGAGCGGAATTATCGGCGCTCCGTCATCACTGACAGCAAATATCGGATATCCGATTGCAGACAAACCAAGACTGGCACAGCCTTCTCTTGCAGGCGGTGCATTGCTTGATATTGGAATTTACCCTATAAACTTTGCGTTTATGGTATTTGGTACAGATATAAAAAATGTAGTTTCAACTGCAGTTATAACTCCTGCGGGTGTAGATAACAAAAACAGTATTACTATCACCTATAACGACGGAAGACAAGCTGTACTTCACAGCAATGCCTGTGCACGTACAGACCGCCGCGGTGTGATATATGCAAGCAAAGGCTATATGGAAATAGACAATATAAATAACTGCCGGACTATCAGTCTCTACAGCAATGATGGTGAACTGACAGGTGAGTATACTGTTCCACCGCAGATAAGCGGCTATGAATACGAGGTGCTTTCATGCATGAAAGCCATCAGTGAAGGCAGGATCGAATGCCCTGAAATGACCCACGACAAAACGATATTTGTTATGGAATTTATGGATAAGCTGAGATATGAATGGGGCGTAAGGTATCCGTTTGACCAGAATTAATATGAAAGGCAATTATAAATGAATATACAGATTTTCGGAACAAAAAAATGCTTTGATACTAAAAAGGCAGAACGATATTTTAAAGAACGCAAAGTAAAATACCAGTTGATCGACATGAAAGAAAAAGGCATGAGCAAAGGTGAATTCAACAGCGTCAGACAGGCTCTCGGCGGTATTGACAACATGATAGATGAGTCAAACAAAGACAAGGATCTTCTTGCACTGTTAAAATATATCGCAGATGAAAGCAAGGAAGAAAAGCTGTTTGAAAATCAAAATCTTATTAAAACTCCAATAGTCAGAAACGGAAAACAGGCGACTGCCGGATATCAGCCTGACATATGGAAAACCTGGGCATAAAGGACTTAATAATATGCATAATGTACAAGCAAAAGGAATATTATCAGCCTCAAACGGCATGAATATATACCGAGGATGCCTTCACGGCTGCATATACTGCGATTCACGAAGCAAATGCTACAATATGCAGCATGATTTTGAAGATATCGAGGTCAAGGTAAATGCCCCTGAACTACTTGACCTTGCTTTAAGGCATAAGCGACACAAATGCATGATATGCACAGGATCAATGAGTGATCCGTATACTCCTCCTGAACAAAAACTTATGCTTACCAGAAAAGTTCTTGAGACTATAGAAAAGCATGGATTCGGACTGTCTGTTCTCACAAAGTCTGATCTTATTCTGAGGGATCTTGACCTTCTGAAAAGTATAAACAGCAGTGCAAAATGTGTCGTTATGATGACTATGACAACATACGATGATGATCTGTGCTCAATTATTGAACCCGGTGTCTGTACAACTTCAAGACGTTTTGAGGTACTCACAGCCATGAAAGAGGCCGGAATACCTACTGTTGTATGGATCTCTCCGATCCTTCCTTTTATTAATGACACCCCAGGGAACATTAACGGTCTTCTTGATTACTGTATAAAAGCCGGTGTGTACGGAATTGTTACCTTCGGACCAGGAGTCACTATGCGTGAAGGTGACAGGGAATACTTTTATGAAAAGCTTGACCGGCATTTCCCCGGAATAAAACAAAAGTATATTCGCAAATATGGCATGAGCTACGAACTGATCAGTGACAGGGGAGACGAACTTATGGATATACTCACAACAAGATGCCGTGATAATTCAATAGTATGCAGCTCACAGAAAGTTTTTGATTATATCAGGACCTTTGAAGAAAAGACAGGTGGCGAACAGCTTAGTTTCTTTTAGAGTTAAAAAGTTCATTGCACTTAATTTATATACATGAAAAAACGGGATCACTTCAAAGTGTATCCCGTTTTTCATGTATATTATCATATTATCATATCAGACTTGCTATCGTATTAAATACAAAACATATAACTATTCCGCATACAGTCGGAATAAGCATCGAAAGTCCGGTCCATTTCCAGCTTCCGGTTTCTTTCTTTATTGTCATCAGTGTCGTTGAACACGGCCAGTGCATAAGTGAGAAAAGCATAACACTCACTGCAGTTATCCAGGTCCATCCGTTTTCTACAAGCAGCGCCTTCAGGTCGCTGTACTTATCAAATTCAAGAATACTTCCTTCTGACATATATGCCATAATAATGATCGGTACTACTATCTCATTAGCCGGCAGGCCAAGAATAAACGCCATCAATATTACACCGTCAAGGCCAAGCAGACTTGCAAAAGGATCAAGGAAATCAGCGCAGTATCTAAGCAGACTTATATCATTTATTTCTATATTTGCCATAAGCCATATAACCAAGCCGGCAGGTGCTGCTACTACTACAGCACGGCCCAGAACAAACAATGTTCTGTCAAATATTGAGCGAACTATAACCTTGCCAATCTGAGGCTTTCTGTACGGAGGAAGTTCCAGAGTATATGATGATGGCATACCCTTAAGTATAGTCTTTGAAAGCAGCCTTGAAGTTATAAACGTCATAAATACACCAAGAATAATTACGCCGGTCAGCAGCACGGCTGAAAGAACTGAACCGCCTGCACCGACAGCGGAGCCTATAAAGAACATAGATATAATAGCAATAAGTGTCGGAAATCTTCCGTTGCACGGAACAAAGTTATTTGTTATCATTGCTATCAGTCGTTCACGTGGTGAATCAATAATTCTGCAGCCTACTATACCTGCTGCGTTACAGCCAAACCCCATTGCCATAGTCAGTGATTGTTTTCCGCATGCATTACATTTTTTAAATGGTTTATCCAGATTATAAGCGATCCTCGGAAGATACCCTGCATCCTCAAGCAGCGTAAACAGAGGAAAGAATATTGCCATTGGCGGAAGCATTACAGATACTACCCATGCTACAACCCTGTATACACCCAGAATCAGTGACTCTGACAGCCACGAAGGGGCATTGATATATACAAAAAATGCATATAGTTTATCCTGTAACCAGAACAGACCGTTTCCTATCAGTTCAGAAGGATAATTTGCACCTGCAATTGTCAGCCAGAATACAACCAAAAGCAGCAAAATCATAATGGGATAACCAGTATATTTACTTGTAAGTATTTTGTCTATCTTTTTATCCCTGCAGTTATAGCTGCACTTATCGTATTTTACAGTATCCATGCAGATCTCTTCAGCAGCAAGAACTATACATGATACTATTCTGTCCTTTATATTTGTTTCATTTATACCATTGTCAGCAAGGTGTTTCTTCGCTTTAGCCACTGCCTGCTTAACTTCTTCGTCTTCAATAATATCCTCATCAAAATATGCAATGAGTTCATTATTCAATGACTCATCATAGTCGAGCAGCTTAAGACTCAGCCATCTTTCGCTTATTCGTCCGCCGGTCGTCTTCTTAAGTACGGGTTCTATAATTGAAATAGCTTCCTCAATAGGCTGTGTATAGCGTATCCTGTATGACTTCTGAGGTTTATCATCAGTTACAAGCTTATCAAGTTCATGAGTAAAATTATCCAGGCTTTTTTTCTTTCTTGCAATAGTTCCTACTACAGGAACACCAAGCTGTTCAGATAATCCTTTCAGATCAATACATATGTTTTTCCTTTTTGCTTCATCCATAAGATTTACACATACAAGAACCTTATCCGATATCTCTATTGTCTGCAGAACAAGATTAAGATTTCTCTCCAGACATGTAGCATCACATACTACTACAACAGCATCAGGCTCACCAAAGCATATAAAGTTTCTTGCAACTTCTTCCTCAGCCGAGTGAGCCATCAGGGAATACGTACCCGGTATATCAACAAGAACATATGACTGTTCTTTTGTACTGCAGTATCCCTGTGCATTTGATACTGTTTTACCCGGCCAGTTGCCGGTATGCTGATTAAGTCCTGTAAGATTATTGAAAACCGTGCTTTTGCCGACGTTAGGATTTCCTGCTATAGCAACTACCTTGTCATTTTCAGTCTGCTTCAGGATCTCAAGTCCTGAATCTATTGCTTTAATTCCGACTGAGCTTTTTGTTAAACCCAATAACATCACCTCATATATTTTCAGTTATATATCAAAATATTTTTACAATCCTCAGATCTTATTGCAATTACTGCGCCGCGGATAAGATATGCGGACGGATCTCCTCCGGGACTTCTTCCAAGACATTCAACTTCAGTGTTTTCTATAAGACCTATATCAAGAAGTCTTCTTCTGATGCTGCCGGTTGATAACAGATTCTTTATTCTAGCCTTCTGACCAGGCCTTATATCATTTAAACTGGATACTGTATTCATAATTAATTTCTCCTCGAATATATATTAATTAGTGTAAGGAAACTTTTTTTCCTTATCCTATTATATTTGATTCTCCGTAATATGTTACACTTTGAAAGGAGGATACTATGATAAATGAAGAACAATTCTATACGATGAAAGTATATGAGCTCAATCATTCGGAGAACTTATCTGCGTCAATGGAAGATTATCTTGAGATGATATACCGTATACATATAAAAAATAATGTTATAAGAATAAATGAAATAGCGGCAAATCTTCATGTAAAACCATCAAGTGCGTCAAAAATGGTAAACAATCTGAAGATTCTGGGGTACTTAATTAATGAGAAATACGGTTATATCAAACTAACCCCTTCAGGCGAGGAACTGGGAAAGTATCTGTTATACAGACATACTGTCATAAACAGATTTTTATGTATACTTAATAATACTGACAATGAACTTGATCAGGCAGAAAAAATAGAACATTTTCTTAACAGAAACACTATTAAGAATCTGGATAAGCTGACAGGGAAACTTGAGATGTATATATAAAGTGTGTCTACTATTTAACGAATCATTATAATAATAATCAGCACTTATAAACTGCTTTTAAACATTTTATAAGTGCTGATTATTTGATTTCTTATACTATAAAGATAAACAGATATTAATCTCCGCCGGGTCCGCTGCGCGGCGTTCTTGTATCAGGTTCTTCTTTAAGATGAGTACTTGTCCACTGATTGTTGCCGGCTGTCTTTTTATTAAGATCGGGTTTATTTTTCTTCGACATATCAATTCTCCTTTGTTTTTCTTAGTTTATGTCAGACCATGATAATTATACATACATGTCAGTTTATTAACAGGATTACAACAGGGGAGAATAATATTTATAAAATAACAAAAAGCCTATGACTACAAATGTTCATAGTCATAGGGGTATTGCTGGGGTACTGGAGTAAAAAAGCAAAAAATAAAACACGTATCTTATTCGTCAAATGACCTGGATACGCGCTTTATAAGTATTGGGACAGCTGGATTCGAACCAGCGGGTGACGGAGTCAAAGTCCGTTGCCTTACCGCTTGGCTATGCCCCAAAATGCCAATTGCATAAACTATTATATCACTTGTCAAAATTATTGTCAATACTTTTTTACTAAATACAATAAATGTTCACAGAATTCGCGTAATAGTTCCAATTTTTGCAGTCCAGACAACAGAACAAGTATTAAAATTGAAATAGTATATATTAATAATATATTCAAGCATTAATGTATCTGGAAACAAAGAGCCTGATCAACAAAATAAAAAGCAAATGCAGCATACATTACTTAACTGAACAAAGTAAACACAGACATTTATCCGTGTCCTGATAAGTTTGCTTTGTTTATATATTTTATACAGCATGATCAGAAATAAAACAGAACAGAAAAATAAAACTTTATAAACCAAAAGAAAAAGAGAGAGTCTTAAATAAAAATTTAATTCAAAATAATTATTTATATTAATAAATACACATATACAGATATCCGGGCTGAGATCATGAAAAACAGCTTCAGACCACTTCTGAGGGATTCTGGTATACCCAATTGCGCAAAACTGTGATTTTGTGAAATTGGTATATAATAATTACAACCACTTCTGTGGCGGATTCAGAAGCGTTTTTTTACATCATAGTATTATCAATCCAATCACATTCGTTTTAATTATCATACTGAGTATTAAATCATTCCCTCATGATACTTAGTGAACGAATTATTTATAACATAATTAATTAAACCAGCAATAAAAAAAGCGATGTACAAGACATCGCAAATCTTTTTGTTATTAATAATATATGTATAACTGTTTATCGATCAACTGTTCATAGGAAAGTCTATATTAAGTACTCCTCCGGCCGACACAGCCCATTCAGCAAGAGCATTTGTCGTTTCTCTTGTTATCTCGGCATGCTCCTTGATCTCTGACAATGTATCAGCAATCTTATTCAGATGACTATCCATAGTGTCAATACGCGTATCCATAATATCCAGTCTGCTGTCCATAGCATCAAGTCTTAGATCCATTGTATCAAGACGAGTATCTACAGCCTTAAGATGATTATCCATAGTGCCCAGACTACTGTCTATTTTCTTAAGATGATCGTCAAAGCCATCCAGACGGTTGTCTAATATCTTGAAATGATCGTCAACGCTGTCAAGACGGTTATCTAATGTTTTTAGATGATCATCAACGCTGTCAAGACGAACATCAAGCGTCTTAATATGACCATCGACTTTGTCCAGACGGCTATCCATTGTCGCAATATGATCATCAACGCTGTCAAGACGATTATCTAAAGCTTTGAAGCGTTCATCAACAAGAGATAGACAATCTTTTATACCGTCAAGTCGACTCAGGATAATCTGCAGCATCTCATTATCCAATAATATACCACCCCACCTCAGAAGTTTTTGAATTCTGCACGTTTATAAGCGCAGTAATTTCATATAACCAGTATATTTATTATACATCATCATATATTACTAAGTCAATACGGATATTTATTTATTCATAATAAATTCCTGAAATTGTAAATGCATGACAATATAAAATTTTATGTTTAGTTGAACAGATTTATCTTATGTCAGCAGCAGTCACAATGATAATTAATATCGCTGAAATTACAGTTTTTAAGTTTCCCGCTGTTAATGAAAAAATGGCATATGCCGGCATCTCCCCACATTATTTTTGTGAAATTCCGGCCAAAATCGCTATTGAGCTGTAAAAGCTGAAAATCGAATTTCTCCTGTTCTTCTTCCGAATCACGAATATCATATTGACAGAATTCAGGTGAACCTCCGATCTTATGAATATAATTACATGCGTTTGCGTATACCCCATCTTCTAAGATTTTGTCGGACAGATGAAGTTTATACTTCAAATCAGATATGTAATTTATTTTTTCATCTGACAGTAAATTAAAATACTTGCAAAATACTCTGTTATAAGCAATTGATTTTTTATTAGTATCTTCCATGACTGGTTTAAACTCAATACCATACTCACCACACAAAGGAAAAAATTCTTCGTCTTCTTCAGTTAATTCAGTAATCTGCGGCACAGAATGATTATCTATAATATCACTATAATATATTACTCTGAATCCCTTGCCGTTTTTATCACACATTCCCCAGGTATCATCTATATCTATCCAGAACTGCAGCATACCTTTTTGCGGATAATTATCTATTCCATGAATATCACTGCAATTTATCTGCATGAGAAATCTGAGCTGATCACCGTAACTGTTATACGGAATTTCTGCGCCTGTCGGAAAATATGGAATACCGCCTATTTTGCTTTCAAACACTGATGGAATTTTATCAGTTAATTCAAATCCCACACAATATTGTTTTCCGAGTTCCTTAAGAGTTTTTTCATCAGCAGTTTTTACATACTGCAAAGCTTGTTCTTCTGTCATTTTATTTCTCCTTGTTGATACCTGACGATAGTCAGAATTATTTATTGTCATCATAAATATCCTGTTCATAACTGTCAGCTTAAGACCAGATATTTTTTGATATGTTTATTTTACCATATTTAAATAAGAATTAATAGATATTTCGTTTTTTATTATTCAGGAAAAGTAAAAGTTTTTACTAATTTTTTAGATATTTTTAATAAATGAATACAAAATCTTTCTTTAAGAAATAATAATAAAGTTGTTAATATATTTTGTCAAGGAGAAATTCAATATGAAATGTTATGCTATGCTTGGAATAGGCAAAACCGGATGGATTGAAAAGGATAAACCACAGTGCGGTCCTCTGGATGCAATTGTAAAACCGATCGCTGTCTCCCCTTGCACCTCTGATATTCATACTGTCTGGGAAGGTGCTATCGGTGAAAGACACGATATGGTTTTAGGTCATGAGTCCGTCGGAGAAGTAGTAGAAGTCGGAAATCTTGTACGAGATATAAAAGTCGGAGACAAGGTTCTCGTTCCTGCCATTACTCCTGACTGGAATGCTCTTGAATCACAGGGTGGTTTTTCAATGCATTCCGGTGGAATGCTTTCAGGATGGAAGTTTTCGAACTTCAAAGACGGCGTATTTGCCGAATTCTATCATGTGAATGATGCAGACGGAAACCTGGCTGTTCTTCCTGAAGGGCTTGACCCGGCTTGTGCTGTAATGCTCAGTGATATGGTTCCTACAGGGCTGCACGGTGCAGAGCTTGCCGATATAAAGTTTGGTGATACTGTGTGTGTAATAGGAATAGGCCCTGTTGGTCTTATGTCTGTTGCAGGAGCAGCGATCAAAGGTGCTTCTCAGCTATATGCTGTTGGTTCGAGACCTAACTGTGTTCAGGCTGCCAGAGAATATGGTGCAACTGATATAATCAATTACAGAGAAGGCGACATTGTAGATCAGATCATGGATAAAACACATGGCAAGGGTGTTGATAAGGTTATAATTGCCGGAGGCGACAACGATACGTTTATTCAGGCTATTAAAATGATGAAACCAGGCGGAATAATAGGTAATGTAAATTATCTGGGCAGCGGAGATTATGTCAAGATCCCAAGAGTTGAATGGGGCTGTGGTATGGGTCATAAAACCATTGCAGGCGGACTTATGCCGGGCGGACGTCTGAGAATGGAGAAACTTGCATCACTTCTTGTTACCGGAAGAATAGATGTCAGCAAACTTATCACACACAAATTCAACGGTTTTGAGCATATAGAAGAGGCTCTTCTTCTTATGAAGGATAAACCGGCAGATCTAATAAAACCAGTAGTAGTAATGTAACCTGTAAACAATGATGCCTGTCAGTCACTGTATTGTGATTTGACAGGCATATTTTTTGTCAGATGATTATTCCATTGCAGTGATCGATCTCATGCTGAATGATCTGTGCAGTAAAATCGGTAAAGTTTTTTACTCTTTCCCTGAAGTCTGTTGTATAGTATGAAACCTTTATCGATTTGTATCGTTTTGCAGGACGTACTCCTGAAAGTGAAAGACATCCTTCTTTGGCTTCATACTCACCGCTGCATTTTATTATACGGGGATTCATCATAACAACGCACTCCCCTTGTGATTTAAAAACTATTATGTTCTTATTTACACCAATCATATTTGCTGCCATGCCGACACATTCATCTATATGTGCCTCGAGAGTATCAATAAGATCCCTGGCTGTCTGAGTATCATCCTGTGTTGCTGGCATTGCTTTCTGAGACAGAAAAATAACATCCTTTATTATTGGCTTTACCATGACCGATCCCTTCCCGGTTTGCTCTAAATCAAACCGTTTAATAAATTATTTACTGATAAATTTTCTTATAGTCTTTTTGTGGCGGCAAAGTCTTTCATTACACCGAACACATGAAAGATTTGCATTGCTTTTTTCTGAGAATCTCTCCGGATGCCTGTGATATATGATCTCCCACTGTATCAGAAGCGCAGCGCCAAGTCCGAAAAGGCCCCAGGTAAAAATATTCTTAATAAATACAAGAGGTGTAAACATCATTGCATAATCCCAGTTATATATTCGGCACGTCCCGCAGCATTTGTTTTTCATTATCCATTCCTGAAACGGACAATAAAACAGGATACATATTATATCACAAACAGAATAGAAAAGACTGATAAGTATAAGAACTGATGCACTGATAATTTCGGTTAAGTAAAGACAGCCAAATACAGAATTAACTATGATCCATGAAACAGCGACTATCAGGTGTGATCTGTCATGGTGACCATTTTCTGAAGTATTCCTTTTTAACGGCTCATAATTACAGTTAAACTGCTTCTGATTTCCCATACTTTCAAGCCCTGACGGAAAAAATCTCATCACCATTTCTACAGCAAAAATAATTCCGATAAGTACAAAGATGTGTTTGTGATTGAAGATATTTACCGTTACTCTTTTAGAAAAATCAGTATAATCCATTATGCAGACAGCTGCGAATACTATCAGCATTATTGACCGTTCTATCAGTTTTATATAGTGTATATGCGAAATTTCTGATAAAAGTGAATGCCATGTATTTTTATTTATCATCAAAGTCTCCTTGAAAAACAGTTATAAAAATATTGCTGTAATATTTTTTCAGTTAATAGTCCATACAAATGTTGCAGTATCACTCATATCTATATCATCAGGAACAATATCTATGCTTCTGGCTTCACAAGGCATCATGCACTTATTATTCATCTCATAGCTGGTCTTTGAATAAAAATCGATCTCCCCCCAGTTGTAATCTATAGTTATAAGTTCCCCGAGAACCACGCCGGACGCTTCACAGAGGATTTGTGCTTTTTGTCTTGCGTTTTCTGCCGCTCTTTTAAGCATCTGCGCCTGGGCTGCTTCCTTATCCCTGACACTGAATGATATTGAAAACTCCGGCTGCGCATCAGAATGTGCAAGTACTGATATTAGCTGTGACAAGCGATTCATATCATAATCAAATTCGATCTTCAGACTGTGAGGACATCTGTATCCTTTGAAAACTCTTTTATAATTCCCGCTCTTGTCCTGGATACTTTCAAATTGAGGCATGATATCGAAGCTCTCTGTTTTGAGATCATCATGGCCGAAACCCGATTTTTGTATATTACTGCGAAGCTTTTCAAGCTTATTGTCAGCGATAGCCAGTGTGTTTTCATAGTCCTGACTTTGTGCTTCAAGATTAATACTGATAATAATCAGATCCGGTCTTGCACTCACCTTTCCGGCTCCCTTAACTGTTATTGTCTTGTCCATATTTATCCTCCTTTAATAAAATCATTGATTAAATTTGTGTAAAAGAATACTTTTTCTGTTCATATTTCATTTCATCTTTAGTATATTGCATAATAAATATGTAATTTAAATGTATTATATCATTTTTAATATAATAAGTCAATCAGCTGTCAGTTTTACAGTTAAAAAATATGTATGTCTATAAAGAACATTCCGGATATTATCGTGCACTAATTTTTTTATTATGCATAAAATAAAAATAGATTAAAAACTTAATCCATATTTAAAAAAAACAGTATCCTCTGCACCAAATATAACATAAAAAGAATTATAAATTAAAATAACCTGCATTACTTATATGAACGGCTGATTTATATACTCATATACTCATAAAGATGTTTCTTTACGTCTTTTACTATCAAACAGACAAATCTATTCATATACTATACTACAGGTTATAACAATACAACCTGAGAAAGGAGATAAGAACTTATGGCACAGTTTTCAAACCAGGCTTCACTGACATACAATGGCGTGACGACCACTTCAAATACTATAACAGGCGAAATCACGGAGGTTCTGAAAATATTTAAAGATGCAGCCGCTCAACAGTATCAATACGGTGACACGATCTATTATGAAATTAACCTGCAGAATCAGGGTACATCTGATTACAGTAATCTGACTATTACAGACGACCTCGGCGTTTATACATCAGGAACTGATACATTTATACCTCTAACTTTTGTCCCGAATTCAGCAATCTTCTTTTCTGATGGAATAATACAGCAGCCTCCGACGACACAGATTGCGGATGGAAAGCTTGTAATCAGTGGTCTGAGTGTAAAAGCAAACAAGAGCTCTCATGTTTTATACAGTGTTACTGTAAACTCATTTGCACCTCTGAGCACAGGTTCAATTATTGAAAATACTGCAACAATCAGCGGAGGAACACTTGCAAGCCCTATCTCAGCAACTGAAATAGTTACTGTAAATACGCAGCCAAATCTCACAATATTTAAAGATGTATATCCAAAGACTATAGTTGATAATGGTCAGATCACCTACACATTTACTATTCAGAATACTGGTGATGAAGCAACAGCTGCCGCTCTGATTTCTGTATCAGATATCTTCACACCAGCAATTGAAAACATCAGCGTTTCACTTGATGGCGTTACATGGCCTGCAACCGACAATTACACTTATAGCATAACAGACGGCAAGGGCGTATTTGTAACAGAACCTGGCAAAATAACAGTTCCGGCAGCCGACATTACACAGAATCCTGTAACCGGCGAATGGACTATTAATCCAGGCATAAGAACTCTGACTGTAACCGGAACAGTATAGAGACGGCACACAGCGTTATAATCAGGACATAAAAAAGGCTTCACAGCAGTATTTATTCAACGCTGTGGAGTCTGTTTTTTTGTATCTGCAAAAAAATCTGCCGGCAATTATTACTTTCATAACGGATTTAAGTCACAATACTGCTCAGATCCTGCTATACTGACAATATGAAAGGAGGCAGATACATGGCACAATTTGTTACACCAAAAGCTGTCCTGACATACGATAGCTCAACAGTTTATTCAAACGAAGAGTTATTCAGTATTTCTGAAACTCTAAGTTTGGATGTATATACACAAGTCACAAAGTATAAGACCGGTGATATGATCACATATATTATATTTATTAAAAATTCAGATCCGACAACTGATATATATGATCTGCGGGTTTCAAGCAATATGGGAGCTTATTCTTTTTCAGACACTACTCTGAAACCGCTCGTCTGGGACAATAAAAAAATACGCATATATACTTCTTATGGAAGATATCATATTTTCGATGTGCGCGAAAATCCCTTTACTATATCCCCACTGAATTTACTGGCTGACAGTACTATGAAAATACTATACCACACTTTTGTAAATCATTATGCACCACTGGCACCAGACGCACAAATAGAGAACATCTTTACGCTCAGCGACAAAGACAACAATGTTCTTGATACTGAGAGTAATATTATCACCTGCGACACCAGCACAAATCTGAAGATTTATCAGAACATGGATGATTATACAATTCTCCCTGAAAAGCAGATGAAGTTTTATTTCACTATAGTAAATTCAGGTGCAGCTGCAGACAGAAATGCCAATGTAGTATTTAAAGACTATTTCCCGCCTGATTTCAATATTATTTATGTTAAGTTCAACAATACAGACTGGAGCAACTATTATCATTACCATTATAATAAATCAAGCGGCTTCTTTATTACCGCCGACAGTCAGATAACTGTTGACGCAGCTGAGTACAAACAGGACCCTGACACCGGAATATGGACCATTGCACCCCAAAAATCTACTTTAGAGATCTGCGGATACTTATGATTTCAAAACTTTACATCTCTTTAGAATAATTAAACGAAGCTATGATTATCCGGTTATTGATTTTAAGAGTATATTTTATTTATTAAGCCGCTCAGATATTTTACTGAGCGGTCTTTATTGATTATTTGTGATTTTTTTCATACTGTGTTCCGAAGTAAAACGCTATTACTGAAGTAAAAACTGTAAGGAACTGTTCTGCCGATATTTTGTTACGTATTGCAAGATATGAAAATACCAGAGTCAGAATTATTGTTACAATGGACTTTACATTTATCAGTGCTGCAAACTTTCTTTTCATCTGTTACCTCCATATAATCAGTCTGAAAGGTGTATTTCAGGAAACCGGAAGTTTTCAGAGTCTGTCCATATTAAATTGTTATTATAGTTGTTATATTACATTATATTAAATATCTTTTCGGACGTGCATACAATTGGACAAAAAAACAGATAACGGCAAGGTATTTTAATTAAATACCTTGCCGTTATCTACACTGTTTTTATTATAATAATATATAGCTTAAGCACATTATCAGTAATCACTGTTCTGGATCTGGTCATATGCCTGATCTTTCATTCTGCCTTCCAGCTCTTCAGAATACTTATCTTTGGCTTTGAGCACCAACTGATCTGCCTGCTTGCAGTTATAAGCAGAAGGATCTGAACCTATTGCTTTTTCAATTGATTCAAGACGTGCATGGAATTCAGCAGCTTTTGTTGCAACATCAGATAATTCCTTTACAAAACTGCCTTCTTCTTTTAATAATTTTGACAGATCATGAGTAAGCTCAACTGAACCGTTATTCTTATTAAACATAACAATCATCCTTTCTGTTTTATTAGTATGTGAATCAAAAAGATTATTATACTATCAGGGTGATTTTACGCAAAATTACTGATAAAAAATATTTTTGAAATCTGTCAGGTCCATATGCTTTTTACTATAAGATCAGTTATATCAAATTTTTTATTAAAACAGACATATCCTATCAATTCTTCCTGAAAAGCATGATAATTTTGTCCCAGGTCATATTCAAAGGTGAAACAGCCGTATTTCTCACTCTTTCTGAAATATATGTCCTGTCTTCTCATATCTCCACACCAGTCATATTCTTTGCAGTAATCACTAAAATGTTCATCAATATAATCACATGCCTTTTCTTCCAGATCATCTGTATTTTGCTTGAATGCTGTTACAAATTCCTTATCAAAGTTCTGGAATACTTCTTTTTCTGTATACCCTTCAAAACGAATATAAAGATCCTGATCATTATTATTTTTTAATTTTATACAGACGTATTGCTGTTTATTAATATATTTTTCTGCTTCCCATAAAGTAATAAGAGCTTGTCTGTCTTCTTCATTCAGTACTCCAATATCAGATGCCGGAGTCCCGTTTATGGTATAATCATCCGGACATTCTTCGAATGAAGAATCGTCTATATCTGTAAGACTCTCAGGTATTATAAGCGTTTTAAGACCTGAACATCCGTAAAACGCCTTTTCACCTATGCTCTGACATCCTTCTGCAATCGTAACAGTTTCAAGGCCTTCACACTTATAAAATACACATCTATTGATTTTTTTTACACTTCCGGGTATATTTACAGCTGAGAGGTTTTTACAGGAATAAAATGCACTATCGCCGATATCTGTGCAGCTGTCAGGAATACCAGCATACGTTAATTCATTGCACCCGTTAAATGCATAGCTGCCGATACTGGTAAAGCCATCAGGCAACTTGATGGATGTAACGGATGAGTTACTGAATGATTCTTTGCCGATATCTATTAAACTATCTGAAAGCTTAATGTTTTTAATTCCGCTTGCGAAGAATGCCCCATAGGGGATACTTGTTACGTGATCCGGAATAATTAATGAACTAAGACTTTTACAATGGCGAAATGATTCCACTCCGATACTGCAAAGAGTATCAGGAAGAGACACACTGACAAGACTTGTGCATTCATAAAATGTATAATCATTTATTCTTTCAACGCCATCAGGAATTATTACTTTTTTAATATATGAACAGTTTTTAAATGCACCTTTCTCAATTTCTCTTACGGTCGGAGGAATTATTACATCATTTTGGTTTTCACAGGGACAGAAGATAAGTTTTGTTTTATCTTTGTTATACAGAACCCCATCAACGCTGCAGTAGTTCATATTCTCGTCACTTACATTAACACTCTCAAGTTCATGACATGCCTCAAACGCATCTGCTGCAATATTCTTTACACTTGCGGGAATACTTACTGATTTAAGACTACGGCATGACCAGAATGCATTACCGGCTATACTTAATACGCCGTCAGAAATGGTTATACTCTGAAGACTTTGACACCATCCAAAAGCATTTGCTTCAATACACTTCACAGTATCTGGGATAAAAACTGATGCAAGTTTTTCACACCTATAGAATGCATATGCACTTATTATGCATACTCCATGAGATATTTTTACTTCCTTAAGTTCTCTGAAGTTCAGAAATGCTCCTTTTTCTATAATACTTACACTTTCAGGTATACAGATGGAACTCTTTTTCTGATCTATGCAGCTCACAAGCATGGATTTATTTTTACTGAAAAGAAATCCATCTTCAAAGCAAAAGTTAGTATTGTCAGGATGGATCTTTATTTCAGTAAGATTACTGCAGCCTGAAAATGCATCTCCTTCTATATAACTTGTGTTCTTAGGTATATTAATGCACCTGAGCGATTCACAATTTTCAAATGCATAACCTTCTATCCTGATTATGCTGTCCGGAAGAGTTACCGTTTCAAGACTTTTACAACCGGAAAACATTGAGTTGCTTAAGTACTTTAATCCGTTTTTAATAATAAGATCTTCAAGCTGTGTACAATCTGAGAATGCGTCTTTCCCGATGTTTTTAAGACTTCCCGGAATGGTAATATCATAAAGAGATTCACACCATTTAAATGCTTCATCTCCAATACTGATTAAACCCTCAGACAATGTTACAGTCTCAAGGCCACTGCTCTCTTTAAATGCTTCTTTACCGACTTCAGTCACTACAGATGGAATTATAACACTTGACAGACGAGAATTTTTAAAAGCTCCATTTTCTATTGATGTTACAGGAATTCCATTAACATTCGGACAAATGTCCAGGTCAGATGCTTCATAACTGCATTCTATGATGGATGCCTTTGAGCCTCTGATGCGGTATTTGTACTCATTATTG
The DNA here is from genome assembly GCA_030539275.1 of Oscillospiraceae bacterium. Classification (GTDB taxonomy): domain Bacteria; phylum Bacillota; class Clostridia; order Oscillospirales; family Ruminococcaceae; genus HUN007. The sequence continues at coordinate 35,379 of JAUNSK010000004.1, forward strand.
TTATTACCTTTCCATCCGGTCTCATTTTCTTCATCTTCCTGCATCTTCTGACTCTTCTGAGTATTATTAATGTTTCTGCTATTATTTTTATATTCAGTAAATACAGCACGTATTTCTTCGTTATCAAAAATATATGTATACCCGATAAATGTGTCAATATTGTTCCTGGTAATAATATAATCTGATGAAATCAGCTTACGTGCGCTTTCCTGATCATTATTTTTAACAATATCCATTACTATATCATTTATACTATTGTTTACATAAAATTCTGCGCATCTTATATCTGAACAAAGCATATGGAGCACAAGATCAGTTTTTAAGCTGCCGATATCCTTAAAATAATATTTTTCTATAAACAGCTCAAATATTTCTGACATATCTGTTTTTTCATCAATATCGATACTATATGTAAATCCGTTTTTTCTGAGTTTATAATAAATTTTTCTGATGCCCGAAGTATTTTTGAGAGCATATTTTCCAACATATGAAATACTGTCAGGCAGTGTTAAACTTGTCATATTCCTTGAATTATAAAACGCCATATCAGCAATTTTTCTGATCCCGTCAGGAATTACGACATCACCTGTACAGCTATCACCGTTTATAACGATAGAATTAATAATAACAAGGGGATCTTGTGATTTTTTTTTATCTAACCACGGTGTTTCTGCAAAAGCGTAACATCCTGTTTTGGTCACAGTCCCAGAGATCACGACATCAGAAAGATCTGTACAGCAGCAGAAAGCTTCATAACCTATTTCAGTTACGCCCTCCGGAATTTTTACCTGAGATAAGCTGCTGCAGCCATAAAACGCTTTTTCACCTATTCTGATTAAAGAGTCAGGCAACTTAACATTTTTAAGATTTGTGCAGTTTGAGAAAGCTGCAGTTTCAATATACTCAACATTATCCGGAATAGTAATATCTGTAAGACTCACGCAGTCTGCAAAAGCGTTCGTTCCTATTGTTGTGACGCCATCCGGAATAACAACATCTGATACCGCAGAATCAGCTGTATATCTGCTTAGAATACCGTCTGATATTTCAAAACTCATATATGTTCACCTCTATTTTTTTGATTAGATTTACTTATTGTTCCTTTTGTACAATTGGCCGTTTATGTTTCATAATACGTCATCTCCTGAGTAGATTATCTGATCAGTTTCAGAATTTCAGTGTCAGCCGGACAAAATTCGTACTTCGCTATCTCATCCGGTGTGATCCATCTGAGATCATTGTGTTCAAGAAGCTTTGGTGTTCCTTTTAAGATCGTGCAGCAAAAAAGAGTAAGATGTATCGTTATATCAGGATACTCATGTATCTGCTCGGCAAATATATCACCGACCGAAACCGTAATATCAAGTTCTTCTGTACATTCTCTTATTAACGCCTGCTCTTTTGTTTCACCAGGCTCAACCTTCCCGCCGACAAATTCCCATAACAGTCCCCTTGCCTTGTCTGCCGGGCGCTGACAGATCATAAATCTGCTGTCTTTCTGAATAAGTGCTGCTACTACTTCAGTCATGGTTTGTACTCCTTGTAATATTGATCAGATCTACAATAATAGTTTAGAATAATATATTAACTAATATTTTACCATATTATTTTATATATTTCAATAACAAGCCTTAATTATACTTTTCAGGTGTTTACTCATTTGTATCATATGTTACTGTCTTGTTGTCAAAGCAAATAGAGATTAAAAAACTTTAAAATCTATATCACAAATAAAAAAGCGGAGAATACCTGATTCTCCGCTTAAAACGACTATCTGATCCTGTTACACATAATTAATGATCCTGTACAGGAGCTTTTATTCATACAGATATCCGTACTGTCTTGTATTTGTGCCTGCTATAACCTGCTGAAGAGTAGGTCCGTCCAGAATACTGATTATTCCGTCACGGGTAATATCTGCGGCACCGTCACGGTATTTTTTATTGTATTCAACAGTTGCCTCATGCATCTGAATTCTGAACAGCTCAGTCTGGTCTTTAGAGTCTATAAATGTATCTCCGTTTACATCGCCGACCATCATAGGTCTCTGAACGTAATCTACATATCTGTGTCCGTGTACATTGAGATCATTTATATTAGCTGAGTTGATCCAGTTGATTTTACAGTTACCATCTGCATCACAGTCTGCATACTGTATTGTGTTATCACGTACACCGGTTATAAAAATGCTGAAGCCACCGTTGTCATAGAATTTTAAAACATCACCTATTCTCGGTGTATATGCTGTGCCGTCATCATACTTTATTGCGTTTGATACACGACTTAAATTACACTGAATAAATGAGTCTGTCTCAAAATAATCTGATTGTACCTTTGAAGCAAAACCAGCACTCTTTCTTAAGCTGTATGTAGAAATTGCATAGTATCCGAAAATACCCAGCTGATTACCTGAAGAATCATATCTCATACCAGATGAGCAAAGGAAATCAGGAGTATAATAGTTATAGGTGCTGCTTGGTGCAGAAACAGAACGGTTTGCATTGCCGCCGGCCCAGTAACTTGAATTTGTGTATACCATACTCTCATGTCTTACGAAATCAGACATATGCTGTGGCAGCATAGCAGTTCTCTGGTTCAGAAATGTAACATTAGTTCCTTGTGTTGCCGGTATCTCAGCAGCACTGATTGATGGTACTGTCAGTGAAGCCGCAAAAACAGATGCACACAAAATTGACAAAACACGTTTTTTTATTTTCATTTTTAATTTCCCCATTCAATTTATTTTTTAGCAAACTTAAATAAGCAATGATAAAGAAGCGGAGAATACCTGATTCTCCGCTTAATATGATTAACTGATCCTGCTGCACAAAATAACTTATTTGTTACAGAAATTTTTATTCGTACAGATATCCGTACTGTCTTGTATTTGTGCCTGCTATTACCTGCTGAAGAGTAGGTCCGTCAAGAATACTGATTATTCCGTCACGGGTAATATCTGCGGCAGCATCACGGTATTTTCTATTGTATACAACAGTTGGCTCATTCAGCTGAATATAGAACAGCTCTGTCTGGTCTTTTGCATCAATAAATGTATCTCCGTTTACATCGCCAACCATCATAGGTCTCTGAACATAATCTACATATCTGTGTCCGTGTACATTGAGATCACTCATATTAGCTGTGTTGCTCCAATTGATCTTGCAGTTACCGTCTGCATCACAGTCAACATATGAAATTGTGCTGCCATTTACATTAGTAATAAAAATACTGAAGCCTCCGTTGTCATAAAACTTTATAACATCACCTATTCTTGGTGTATATGTTGTGTTGTCATCAAACTTTATTCTGTTTGATGAACGGCTTAAATTACACTGAATAAATGAATCTGTCTGAAAATAATCTGCCTGTAACTTTGAAGCAAAACCAGCACTTCTTCTCATGCTGTATGTTGAAATTGCATAGTATCCGAAAACACCAAGCTGATTACCTGATGAATCATATCTCATGCCAGATGAGCAAAGGAAATCAGGAGTATAATAGTTATATGTACTGCTTGGTGATGAAGTCCAATGGTTTACGTTTCCGCCAGCCCAGTATTTTGAATTTGGGTATTTCTGATATTCAGCTCTTACGAAATCAGTCATATTCTGCGGCATCATACAAGTTTTCTGTGACTGTAATGTAACAGAAACTCCTGGTGTTACCGGGATATCAGCAGCGCTGATTGATGGAACTGCCATTGAAGCAGCAAAAATTGATGCGCACAAAATTGATAAAACACGTTTTCTCATTTTCATTGTTATTTCCCCATTCATTATAATTTTAGCATTCCTGTAATTAGCAATGCTAATGTAATTATTATACTGGCGCATTTTGTAAAAGTCAAGATTTTTTTGCATATATTGTACGAATAAACAATTTTAAACAAGAAAAAATATAAATATTAAACCAATTATTACATTATAGTCCGCATATTAACATCTGATTTCTAAATATTTATGCTTCTTCTTAAATTTATTAACAAAATAAATATTTATAATGGTAATCTGTTATTTTAGTTCAATTAAAGAAATTTTTTTAATACTATAGTTGTAATAAATGCAAACAATACACTTGTCAGAGTACCGAGCAAATATTTTTCTGCAAATTTCTTGTCTTCAAGCTGCTTGTAACGGGCTATGCTTTTTGCAGTAAGTACAAACCCGATAGCTCCGAACTGATTGCATAGGATAAGAATTGAGACAATAATTCGTTCAAGCTTTCCGATGATACGCCCTATCTGCGGATCGCTGTCATCCTGATCACCGCTGTTTTCAGTAATTATATACGCAAACAGTTTTTTTATAAATACCGCTGCAGCATCCCATAAAATCACAAATATTAATAAGAGTATAACAAAACGGTTAAAATACTGACTATTCTCAAGATGGTCAGATAATGATGTTGTCCCGTCAGACAGATCAAAAGCATAATACAAGGCTGCAATTATAGAAGTATGCAATATCTGATCCACAATAAATGAAGCAAATATTACCGGTTTACTGTTATATTTCTTTTCAATACGAGTTCTTATCCAGTCGATCAGGAAATGGGAACATATTATAATTATGTATGGGAAAATGGCTCTTGTAAATCTTTCGAATGGAAATATCCCGGCAAGAAATATGCCGGCATAGATCAATGCATGATACAGAAGAAATTTGAAATCCACAAGTTTTTTCTGTGCCATTTTTGCGCTCTGAAATGTAAAATCCGCAAGAAAATGTGCGGTAAGCATTATAAAAATAATCATATTTCACCTCTTATAAATATTTGTTCATAAACTTCAAAGCAACAATAGCTGAATTTCTTGCTTCATAAATATTGCCTGTTCTGAACGTTTTTTCTATGCTCTGTCTGCTTATATTCATGATCCCTGAAAGTCTCGTTGTCATACCTCTTATCTTCCCGCCTGCAGCATAAAAGCCACTGTTGTGACCTGCACAATCAGTCCTGACTGACTCTGAACTTAAAAATTCTATTCTGTCAAAAGGGTAAGTAGTTACAGATTTATTTTTTTTGTATTTGTAATACGCCAGCCTGTTTTTCTGTTCTACGAGATCTGAGATCAGGTTAATTTTACTGATATCAATAGTATGACGGTAGTCTAACGGATAAATCAGTTCAGACAGCAGCATAAGTTCATTCTGATATTCACTGTGGTTCCCCGTCAACGCAAACGGCGTATTGATCAGTTCGTTTACAAATATATCACTGCCTTTTCCTGAGTAGAGCAGAACAGAATATCCTATAGTTTTTTCTGCATTTTCTATTGCACTTCGTGCATTATGGTATGCCGGCCCGTCCTGAGCAGTCGTACCGGCATTATCTACCTTTACATTCCACTCCCCTATACCGATCCCGGCTCTTATTCTTACAGGTAAAACAAGCATATAAAACAACCTGAAATACAGATATGCTGATTCAGGGGTATTAAACAGACCCTGGATCTCATCTCCGGCACTGAAAATAACTTCTCTGGCTAATGAATCAGAAAAAACTTCGTTAAGATTTTTTATTGCCGTAATAATAAAGTTCTGTATGGAATTTCTGTCCTCAACGGTGTATGAACGGGATCTTTTAATATCTATAATTAATGCAGAATAATTTTTCATATCATCACCTCTGGTAAATATTATAACATAAATCAATAAAAAATGCAACCTGTACAGGTTGCATTTTTGAAAGGTAATATATTTTGGTTGCATATAATACAAGAAAAACAATACTTTTCATGTATATGCCGATGAGAATAACATAAATCAATTCCTGATATAACTTAAATAAAGTCCTCCATTATCAACAAGTTCCTGATGTGTACCTGACTCAGCAACATGCCCATTCTCAATAACGTAAATATAATCACAGTTTTTTATAGTATTTAATCTGTGTGCAATTATAATACATGTCTTTTCAGATGAAAGATTATCTATCGTTTCTTTTATACTTTTTTCAGATATAGTATCAAGATTACTTGTTGCCTCATCCATAATCAGTATATCAGGATCTCTTAACAATGCTCTGGCAATTGCAAGACGCTGTCTCTGACCACCGGACAGATTGTTGCCGTTCTCCTCAATAACTGTCTCATAGCCCATAGGCAGCTTGTTTATAAACTCATCAGCCAGGCACAGCCTGCAAATATTTTCTATTTGTTCATTATCAATATTCTGATTTCCCATTCTAAGGTTATTGTATATTGTATCTGAAAAAAGAAATATACTCTGAGAGATATATGCTACCTTTTTTCTTATTACTGAGGATGAATAATTACTGATATCTTTTCCTCCTATCAGAACTGAACCTTTTTCCGGTTCATAAAAAGACATTAATAACTTCATCGCAGTAGTCTTTCCGCATCCGCTTTCTCCGACTATCGCAGTTTTACTGCCTTTTCTGAAGGTTAATGAGAGATCATCAAGTACAAGATCTCTGTTAGAATATCTGAAATACACATCTTTAAATTCAATATCGCCTTTCAGATCAGGATTATTATCCTGGTTTTTATCAATCTCACATTCAACATCCAGTATATCATTTAATCTCTCTGATGCTACTATCGCTGTCTGTATCTGAGGCTGAAGATTAATGAGATTCTGAACCGGTTCCAGAAAAAAGCTGATCAGGTAATAGAAAATAAATAAATCAGAAAGCGATATTATATTTTTAACACAAAGGCTTGCCCCTGACCACAACAAAATGACTGTTCCAATAGATGAACCTGCCGAAACCAGAGATTCCTGGATAATATATATCATAGAACCTTTTACATTTTTATCAGCAAAGGCCTGGTATACTGACCTCGTTGTGTTTTTTGCCTCATTTTCATATTGAAATGATTTGATAGTTTCGATGCCGTCAATTGATTCTTTCAGATAAGAAGTAACTTTTGCATTCTGCTCCATTATTTCATGATTTACTGATTTTATCGGATTTTTAAATGCAAAAACAATAACAGCATAAATCAGCATTATTAAAACGGTAATTATGAATAACTCACGATTAATAAAGTACAAAATAAAACCGCATGAGACAGCCATTATTGTATCAAGTATCAGCGACAAGGCAGCAGACGAAACAGCGTCCCTGATTTTATTAGTATCATTAAATCTGGACATGTATTCGCCTGTTTTTCGAGTTCCATAGAATCCGATCGGTAAGTCAAGCAAATGATCGTAATAATTTAGTGTCAGCGGTATATCTACTGATTTTGCAGTAATAGTGAGAAAATAGCCTCTCAGGATCTGTATTAAAATCTTTATCAGATACAGGCAGATTATTGAAATACAGACTGTTGTCAGATTGGCATAAATAATACTGAACTTTGATTCTATACTTTTAAGAACCTGCATAAATCTGCTTGTACCATCATACCCCATACCTGAAGCAAGGCCCATATTTGCAGAATGTCCCGGGTTTTCAATATCTGAGATAACATACTGAAATATTACCGAACTGCTGACATTAATAAAAATTATTATCAATGACAAAAAGAATACTGCTGCAAGAAGTTTTTTCTGTGATAATATGTACTTAAAATACTTTGTGAAAGAGCCTTTTCTTTCGTCTTTTTTTTCAAACTTATCATCCGGCTCAAATGTTATTATTTGATCCTGCCACAATAGAATAAACTTATCTTCAGACATAGATGTGATTTTATCTTCAGCAGGATCACCTATAATCAGTTTCCTGTTCTTTACAGCATAAACAACAATAAAATGTTCATAACCTTCTTCATTTATTATTCTTGCTATGAACGGAAACTTTATTTCATTATTATTTATCCCTTCAAGGAGTTCACCATAATCGCCCTCAAGCCCTTCCGACTCAAGCCCGATTTCTTTTGCACCGGTAATAATTCCATATATGTTTGCCCCCATGTTATCAACTTTTATCAGGCTGCGACACTTTGCTATAGTCAGTTTTGAGCCATAAAATTCGGATATCATGGAGAGACAGGCTGCACCGCAGTCTTTTTCATCATGTTGCTGTATATGTGGATATTTCAATTTTTCACCGCCTGTATGCATAGATTATTAAGTCTCATCTAATGATATCTCTTTATAATCATCTGGTATTGAGTATTCTATTTTTTCACTGGTATTTTCAAATTTTTTAATTTCGACCCTGACAAAACTGTTATTATCATTCTCATTGATAAAATATTTTTCAATAACGCCATCTTTAAAATATATATAATAATTATAGCCTGAGTTTTTATCAATATAATTCAGCCTGTAATACCGGGCACCGTCGATTTTACATGAGCATGCAGATTCAGGATCTATTTTGCCCAGTATATCATAAACATTAAGCAGTGTATATTCATACACATCATCGCCTTTTTCTTCAATTTCTGACTGAATCTCCTCATTCATTTTATAGTACTGCCTGCCGTCAGGAAAAATATAATACTGCGTATTGTCCTGAGTGAAATATATATCTGAACTGTTGTCAGGATAATATGTTTCAACATACATCTGATCTTTTTCTATAGTGGCAGATACGCTGTACTCATCTTCAATATTGATCGTATTGTTTAATTCGTAATAATCCAGTTCATACAACAGGGTTCCATTATTAATTATTTTACTATATTTTTCTATTAAGGAATTATCTATCTGAGCTTGCGTTATATCAGTTTCACCAAATAAATTATCTGCGCTTTCAGAAGCAGTGACAACATTTTCTATACTTTCGTTTGCAGAATATTCATTATTGCTGCATCCTACATTCAAAAATAAAAAATTGAGCAGACACAAAAAAACAGCTATTTTCTTCTTCACTTTTATATCCTTTCATAAAAAACTCTCCCTTGGGCGATAAGCCTTACACACTCAAGGGAGAGAATTATTATTAACTGATTTTTATTTGTATATATATGTCTTAAACAAATGTGATGAATAAGGTGATGCACCATACTTGCTTACATGTGACTCCTTGCATCCGCTGATTGAGCAATGCCACCAATATGTAGTTTTAAATAAACCATTCTGTCTTGCACAGAGTGCATCTGATCTGTGTCCACCATTAGATTTTCTTGTTTCTTCTACTGTCATTTTCTTCACGCGATAATCCTCCTAAAATAAAATAATGTAAGAAATTTAAACAACTTCTGACATTATTATATAGTATTTATATGTAGTTGTCAATATAGAAATGCAAATTTGGCTATATAAAAAATCGAGATTTTTTAGTTATATATGACTAATGGAATGCGTATTATATGGCATCTAATGTTAATTGCGCCCATAAATAATTATATTTATATTAACAACAGTATTTCTTCCAACAACAGTTTGAAAGTCAGGAGCCTAATGATCTGACAGCAAAAATAATGCAGCCTTTTCAGGCTGCATCAAAAAAATATTTAACTTGATAATAAAACAGTAACAGTTTACACGTCAGAATGTGATAATGTATTTTACAGAAGCTTTGAGAAAAATTCCTGAAGGCGTCCGTTTTTCGGGTTATTGAAAACCTCCTGAGGCGTATCGTCTTCAGCAACAACACCATTGTCAATAAATATTATACGACTTGCAACTTCTCTTGCAAATCCCATTTCGTGTGTAACACAGACCATTGTAATCCCTGTAGCAGCAAGCTCTTTCATAACATCAAGTACTTCCCCTACCATTTCCGGGTCAAGAGCGGATGTAGGTTCGTCAAAAAATATGACCTCCGGATTCATAGCAAGAGCGCGGCAGATCGCTACACGCTGTTTCTGACCGCCTGACAGCTGATTAGGATAACTCGAGACCTTTGATTCAAGACCTACTCTCCTGAGTAAGTCTATCGCCTGTGCCTCGGCCTCAGCCTTTGGAATTTTCTTAAGTTTAATAGGTGCAATAGTAAGATTATCAAGAATAGTCAGATGAGGAAAGAGATTAAAGTGCTGGAACACCATCATCATTTTCTGACGCTGTTTATTCAGATCAGTCTTTGGATCAGTTATTTCAACATCATCAAGAAATATTTTACCTTCTGTAGGAGTTTCAAGAAGATTCAGACATCTTAAGAATGTAGATTTTCCGCAGCCGGATGGTCCCAGAATAACTACTACCTCGCCCTTATGGATATCGAGTGAAATCCCGTTAAGAACATCAAGCTTTCCAAAAGATTTTTTAAGATTTTCTACATGGATTATAACATTATCTTGCATCATTTTTAAGTCTCCTTTCAAGCTTGCCAACGAGCATACTCAGGAAAATAACAATAATAAGATATATCAGAGCAACAGCAATCAGCGGCATAAAGGCATCATAGGTACGGCTTCTGATAAGGTCACCGCCTCTGGTAAGGTCACGGATACCGATATAGCCGGAAATTGAAGTTTCTTTCAGGAGAACAATAAACTCATTGCCCAGAGCCGGCAGTATATTCTTAATAGCCTGAGGAAGAATGAAATACAGCATAGTTCTTACATAATTGAATCCCAGGCTTCGTCCGGCCTCAAACTGTCCTTCATCTATAGATGAAAGTCCTGAGCGTACGATCTCAGCGATATATGCGGAAGAATTAAGACCAAAAGCAATAGTCGCAACAAGAACAGCATCTATATTTGAACTTGCAAAAACAACATAATAGATTATGAGAAGCTGTATCATGGCTGGCGTACCACGGATAATGGTAATATATAATTTGCAGATACTGTTAAGGAACCTGAACTTTTTATTCATATCACAGGAAAACCTGATTATTGCAAGAATAAATCCTCCTGCCACACCTATAAGTACAGCAAAAAATGATATCCTGAGTGTGGTTAAAATACCATTGGTTACAAATTTCCAGCGTGACTCAGCGATAAAGTTTGTATAGAAACTATCTTTGAAGTCAGCAATGAATGAAGCGCCGTCACTTTCTCCGTTTCTGATAATTACGACCTGATGTGAAGTTGTATACGACTGGGTAAAGTTAATATTTTTAAGTCTGTCCTCTGTAACAGTCATACCGGCAACGCCAATATCTGCTTTACCAGATGCAACAGCTGTGATAATTGAATCAAATTCCATATCCTGAATGACAAGTTCCATTCCCAGAATGTCTGCGACGGCCTGTATCATTTCAGCGTCGATGCCGATAATTCTGCCGTCCTCTATGTACTCATAAGGCTCAAAAGCAGCATTAGTGGCCATTGTAAGTGTACCGTTTGTGCGTTTGGTGTCTTCAGGTGAAATATATGGACTGCTGCCAGTATTATCACCGATATAGTTTAAAATAATTTTATCAAGAGTACCGTTTTCTTTGAGCTGAGAAATAGCCCCATTTACCTTGTCAAGAAGTTCATCGTTGCCCTTTGCAATACATGCAGCATATTCTTCAGTCACGAAATCCTCCGGCAAAATTGAAAGATCCTTATTAAGTTCAACATATTTTTTTGCAGGCTCACTGTCTATAATAACACAGTCTACCTTACCCTGTTTAAGTGCCATAACAGCATCGGCACCTTTGTTGAACTGTTTAATGACAGAACCCTGCTCAGTATAGTCACTCGCATATATGTCTCCTGTCGTGCCCATCTGAGTACCTATAGTTTTTCCCGGCAGATCATCAATTTCTGCTACGTCTGAAGCAGGGATATCATTTTTCCCGCACCCGCACAATGCAGCCATAATGACCATCATCAGCACAAAGCAAGTACTGATCTTTTTAAAGCTGATAAAATTACTCATTCTTTCCTCCCGAAACTGTTATTTGATGAAATTATTTATAAGACAAATCATACTCATACGCCATCAATTAATTCATTTTAACGCAAAAAACTGCAGATACGCAAAAGAAACGTATCTACAGTTTATAAAATCTTTTCGATTACGCATATTCAATTAATATAAAATTAAACACACTCAAGATACCTGATAAACGTCGTATATGCATTGTCTGTAGTAATATAATGTATAATAAAATATTTATGTATAAAAAATTAATTGAAAGTCGTAATATATGCATTTGCTAATATGATATCATACAATTTATTATTTGTCAACGTTTATATTTGTTTAATTTGTATATAAAATGAATTACTGGTTTAATATGTTTTAATAATTATGCATTATTTGTGTTTTAATTATGAAAATGTATCTCAGCGATATTTTTTGATGCTGATAAAGAAATTTATCTTTCCTGATGCTTTTTAATTATAAATCTTTTCACAAAATATATGTTGCTGTAAAGCAATTTTATACTGTCTCAGCAAATCATTATTAAGAAGTATTATTTATTTCTATTATACCCTTCGGAGTGTCTATATCATTCGTTACAACTTAAAAAAAAAATTTATTTACAGATCTGTTTTACAAACCATTCTTTTGCTTTTTCAAAATCATTTATAAATGCCAGAAAAAAAGTCTTACTCAATAAAGCAGATCTGAGTGCTCTTTCGGTTTTTCTGTCTGATCCGATAAAACATACTCTTAAAAATATTTTTGAAGAGTTCAGTAAGACATCAGCTATAGCCTCAACGATTTCTTTTGTTATCACTGTTTCGTCAAGTACAAATCCTATCATTGAAGGACATGACGGACGGCAGAAAATCTGGCGGTCGGAGTTTAACTTTTCAAGAACAAGATCAGCATTATCATATAGACTGTCTAAATGCTCAAACCATATTTCACCGCCGCCGTACGGCAGACTGAAGGATTTCTTTTTGAAGCCCGACAGCATTTCTGGATTTTCATAATTCATGTAGTCATCAACCCTTCTCACTATTTGTCTGACCTGATCCGTTTTTATTTTCTTCAAGCAAAATAGCGCATTTTCCGTATTTATAGATGTAAGGCACACCATTAGTTACTAAAGGAATATCTACCTTAAACCCTGTGATCATTTTATCCTGAATTCCCTGGACGCATTTTATCATATCACTGACTGTCTGCGCCGGTAACGGACATGTGTTATGGCAGCAGTATATTGTATTATATTTTCCGTCATCCTTCATCAGTTCAAGACGTTTGAGGCTCACAAGATAATCGTCAATATTGCGTCCTTCTCCTGACATGAATACAGGACCATAGGAAACTGTGTCTCCTGCAAAGAGAATTTTGTTTTCTTCGTCGAGAAGACAGACTGAACCTGCAGTATGTCCCGGTGTAAATATGACTCTGAGCTTTCTGTCCCCTATATCAAAAACATCACCTTCATTGACAGGCAGCAGGCTGACATCTTTATATGTCTCATTTGCGAGAACTGCCGGCATATCGTTTTCATTTATAAAAGCCGACGAAAAGTCCTGTAGATTGCCTGTATGATCGCCATCTGCGTGTGTCAGGATGACATCTACCGGAAGAGAGGTTATTTCTTTTATTCTTGTTATAATATCAGTCCTGACTGCCCCTGTATCAAGAAGCAGTGCTTTTGTTTTTGAGACAATCAGAAATGCGCGGACCATTTGCTGATCTATCGCATAGATTCCGTCGCAGTAGTTGATAATTGTTGTTTTTAATTGATCCATTGGAACACCTTCACTTTCTTTTGTCAGATAAAATCTGTTTATATTATAAAGCTTATTCAGCTTGCTTTATTAATCCTTTAACACCTGTTGCTTTATTTACATATCGTTTCTTATTCATCATTGTTTTTCCATACTGTATCGCACAGGCCGGACATGAGTTTATACAGGCAACACACTGCTGACAATTGTGACCCCAAACCGGTCTGCCGCTTTCTATACTCATTAATTATATCGGCAATTTCACTTATTTTTCTAAGACAGGATTCTATTTTTCTTTCTGAACACTATCCGGTTTTGCATCATAGAAAATATTATTGTTGCCCGGCTTTTTTACTTGCCATTCAATTTCTTCTCATTTATTTTAGTATAATCTTTAACTTTTTTATTGACCTTTGTAATATTTCGTTGTATAATAATATATAATAAATAGTTTAATACATATTTTATGTAAATTATTCGTTATAATCACGATAATTATATAAAAAACGCCTTGATTGATTTATGATACATTTTACTTAGCAGTGCAGGATTTTTCTTAGATATATATCAGATTTCTGACGGAAAACTATTTCATAGTGTTTTTAAAATGATTTCAAAACAAATCTTATAAAAATAATGACGTGAACAGGAGGTAATCTTTATGGCTAAAAAATCAGCATTAGAAAAAATCATCAATGAACTATGTGGTGTTTCACAAGCCAAAAGAAAAATTGCAAGAGCTACAGGAATTCCAACAACTAAAGCAGGCCGAAAAGCAAAAGCACAAAGAACAATGATGAAAGTTCTGCTTCCCTCTTCTTCCAGGAAGAGCAAGAGCAGATAGAGAAATATCTGAACAGATTATTAACCCGCCTGAGTACGTTTTCTGACGTAATCAGGCGGGTTATCTGTGCATGAAATGGTTCTGTACATGCATTATCTCAGGCAAATGCTTTCTTTTATTTAAACACCAGTGTATATTTATTTTATTTATTATGATATAATATAAATGTTTAATAGAATCCTGAGATTACCAGGAAGTATGTATGAAAAGTTTTTGAAGTATCAATGATATATTAATATATTTTATTTGTATTGTTTGCAAATCACACAGCAGCCATAACTCAGAAAGGATCAGAGAAAGATGAACGAAATTATTAAAGGACGCAGATACAAACACTTTAAGGGAAATTTATATCAGGTAATTGATGTTGCTCAACATTCAGAAACCGGTGAGTTATTTGTTGTATATAAAGCACTATACGGTGATTTCAAAACATATATAAGACCATATGATATGTTTACTTCTGAAGTTGACCATGAAAAATATCCTGATGTCACTCAAAAGTACAGATTTGAATTAGTAGATGAGTAATTCTTTATTATACAGTCAAATAAGACTTTACTCAAACTGTGTGTAGTAATATTTTCCGGATACTTTTTGCGGTCCTCCTCCCCTTTCAGGGGAGCTACAAAGAAGGATTTGTGGTGATCATAACAGCAGCCTTGATATTTCAACAGTTACTATTTTCAGCATTGCACCGCCGGACATCAAGTAAAACCATATTTCACGGGCATGTTGATTTCTCGTAAACAGCGTTGCAATTGCTGCAATGATGATAAGAGCGGCACCGATACAGCCGACTATATCAGGGATACTTATAAGTTCAAATATTCCCGGGGCACAGCTGCCGTCAATTTTATTCTGAATAGTTTTATCCAGTCCGTCTCTTGCAGCTGCATAACAACAGATCACCAGACCGTATGCTATAACAAACAGACTGCGGCGTCCCCAGAACTGGATGTCTTCATGCTTTATTATGCTGTAAGATACAAATGCAATAAGTCCGGTCAGGAGAATTGTCGTAACCGTAGTTGTCGTATTTCCAAAGTAAAGTTTCATATTATCTCCTCATTTCTGTATATTTAAAATCTCTTGTGTCGCTTTTGGCATATAAATTTTTATATATAATATTTATTTATCTGAATTAAATCAGTGTCTGAAGCTTTTTCTCGCTGCATTATTCATTTTTTGTGTCATCTTCTGCACGGACATTCAGTGTCTGTGCAAATCTGTCTATGTGCTTTCTCAAAGCCCCGGTAAGTCTGTCCTTATCACCCTTTGAATCATAAATGCTGTAAAGCAGATAGATAGGTCCATAGAACTCAAGTGCAAGCTGGAACGGGTCGGTATCACTATCTGCCATTGGTCTGAATACTTCCTGCATATATTCAACAGGACCGGTCGAAATATAACGCTTATAAAGCTCAGACATTTCAGGATTTCGGTACTGCTCCAGAGTGAGCATTTTTCTGAAGCCTGACGAAAAATCTTCATCTGTCCAATGAAGAAATAAAGCTTCACTGTACGCCTTGATCTGGTCAAGCGGGATCCCCTGATAGGCCTCAATTATCTTATCAAACTCCCCTTCAGGCATCTTATATTCCTGCGCTCTCTCGGCGTCCTGATCATCCATCGTCTTTATTATGCTGTTGAAAATATCACGCTTGCTCTTATAATGCTTATAAAGAGACGGTGCTTTAATTCCAACGGCAGATGCGATCTGTTCAACGCTTACAGCTTCATACCCATACCTGGAAAACAGTTTTAAGGCCTCTGTTAGTATTTTTTTCTTTGTATTTTCTGTACTCATAAATTTTTCTCCTTTTTGGCTAATATTTATTAGCTTTATTATAAGCTAATAAATATTAGCTGTCAAGAGGTTTTGGAAATTTTTTTGATAAAGGTACAATATTTTTTATCTGGATACAAGAATACCAGCCCTGAATAATTCCAGGGCTGGTATTTAAGATATCCTGACTGAAGCATAAAGTTCAGTAAATTCCTGATGATCCAACAACTCATGATAACTTGTTTCTTGCTGATAAAGTATATCAGTCAGCTTGTTTTTTACTGATAAAGATATCCATAGTAATCAGTTGTATTATTATTTAAGGCTCTTGTAAGAAGCAGTAAGTCATACGAATCTACCTTTCCGCTGCCGTCAATATCACAGGCAACACTGCGATAGTTCAGATTACATTTTGCAACTGTAGGATTGCCGACTATCATCTTTCCGAGCTCTGTAACATCTGCCTGATCTATTATAGTATCTCCGGTAACATCGCCAACCATCATTGGTCTGCCTACAAAGTCTATTCTTTTGTGACCGTTAACATTCAGGTTATCCAGATATGCTGTCTGGTTCCACTTGATGATGCAATGACCATCAGAGTTGCAATCTGCATATATGATACGGTTTCCGTTGACTGATGTAATAAAAATACTATGACCTGCAACGCCGTCATTAAATCTTAGATGATCACCGATTCTTGGTTCATACTTTGTTCCATCCATATACTGTATTTCGTTTCCAACACGTTTAAGTCCTACCTGAACAGATGAATCTGTGCCAAAATAATCTGATTGTAATTTCTCTGCAAATCCATAGCACTGAGTTGAAGAACCACTCTGATCATATGAACCATATGAACCATACGGCATAATGTCTGAAGCATAATATCCAAACACCTGGCCAAGATTATAATTAATACTTGCTTTTAATCTCTGATCAGGTTTATACTTATTATCATTTGAATGATTGCTGCATGGAACAGTAATATAGCTGTCCGGATTGCCGCCAGCCCAATATGTTCCGTTAGGAAATTTTACTTTTTCTGACAAAAGAAAATAATACATATTTTGTGAATCCATTGCGACATATTGTGGTGTTGATGTAACTTTTACAGGGTTTGTAACTTCTGCAAAAGCACTTGTTGTTGGTGCTGTTATTGCAACAGCAACAACAGAGGCGAGTAGTGAGATCAAAATCCGTTTTTTCATTTATAACTTCTCCAAATAATATATTTAATATTGCATTAATATAGCAATATTATCTCCGTAATTATAACAATCACTTTTTTAAAAGTCAAGAACAATAAGAAAAATCGTCTGAAAACACAATTATCAACAAAATAAAGTATTATTTTTGAACAGAAATATTTGCACGGTATAATACGTCACAAAATCTAATATAAGCCTAATCTGATCTGATTATTTCATTTTTTATTAATTGATGTTAAAGCAGCTGATAAATAATATAAATATAAATAAATTTTAGTATTTATTGTTTTGAAAAACAATTTACGGTATATTATATTGTAATAAATAAATTGATGTGTTTTAACATGTAATTTTACACATGTATTTTTAATTAAATAATTAAATAAGCGGAGAACAAAAATGTCCTTCCGCTTGTATGTATAATATTTAAAACAGTTTAATTACTATTTTTCTGTCAATATTCATCTGCGCTAATAATCATTCTCTTACATAAGTACAGTTACTGTCATTTATGTAGGCCATGGTATAGAAACGCAGCTATTTTCTTATCAATCTGTACGGTTCTACAGTCAGTGTATTACTTGTGAACGTATAGCGGAATGGAGGATCCTATGGAAGTTTTAGCTGGTTATATGGAAGGCCACAATATATATATAAACGAACATAAGGCTTATATTGAGCTAAATCATTTTCGATTATCTCTGACGCACTTTATTGTATCTGATATCGAATATATTGACAAATCAAAAATTTACAATAAATCAACGGTCGTTTTCAACGGTCTTACTTACGAAATGCTTGATAAATCTCATAAGATCGGCAATCACGAAGATGAGGGTATGTACAAAATAACATTTCTGAGTGGAAAACAGTCAATAGTACTATTAGACAAACCTACATACGATATGATTTACGCATCAGTTTTTAAGCACGAAAAACCTTAGAGGTTTATTTAATAAAAATTTTCCCTGCGCATTAAAAGCGTTCCTGTTTATGTGACGGGAACGCTTTTGTATATATTGAGTTTTATCGCTTTGTTGTGTTACCGATATATTTTAATCCTGTTTCAGCTTTTTTTATTTAATATTTTCTTTATTATGACCACAAGAGAAACAGCCCATAAGATCAGGAAAATGAATCCCACGGGAATAAACATAGCATCTTCCTGCCAGTCATTCGAACCGGGTGAAGTAACCCAGAGAGTCGAGATAAATATGAAAGACAAAGGAACGCACAATACGGATAATATAATATAAGCCAGAGCAAGCATTAATTTTATTGTTTTTTTCATAGTTGTCCTTTCCTTAATGTAATCAGAGCATGGAACATCATAATTATTTATGTAAGAAAGTTCGTCGGGCTCAAGGAAGCCATCGATTTCTTCTTCAAGTTCTGCCGGGGATATGGATTCGCATTTTGCATATTTAGGGATGTCGGCATATCGTTTAACAAAAATGCAGTTAACGGCTTCTTTGACGATGGGGCCGAGGTTTTTATGACTCCAGGTTACAGCATGGAGGATTGTCCTTTATGAATCAATAAATTAAAAACTAAAATCATACCTCAAAATATAATCCAGTGGATTTTGTTTATAATAATTCAAATTCAAGGTTTATTTAGCAGAATTGTATACATATTTTAATACAATTTACATCAAATGTCAATACATATCATCCATATTCAACTAACAATACTTTATTTTCACAGGTGGATTTATAACATTGCTGCACATAGTTTATATGAATATTTAATTCTATCTGAAATCACAGAAAATATATTTGTTCTTATATTCATAAACGCTACATGTTTTCTTTGATAATTGCCTCAAAAAATCAGTCGTGTATTTTTGTGTGGACACAATTCGTCCGTCCTCAAGACGGACCCTGTAACTGTACAGGTTTGTTGATAACTGACTTGTTCCGCCGGGATTAAAATGTTCATCATCATCTATCACTTCACCCTGTGACGTGAGCCAGAGAGTTTTGATTAAAACGACTGATATGAAGATACAGTATGGTGCTCGATATTATTATTATCTGGAATTAAATGCAGTGTATAAATAATTTACTATGTAATTTGACTTATATTGTTGACTGTAGCTAAAATATGTTAAATAATAAATATATTATATAACATATTTTAGCTTTTTTATGCTATATTTATATGATTTACTTAATTTTACATGTATATTTCTTTTATAAAGACAATCTTTTCTAGTGATAGCATAACAAATACTATAAGATTATGACATAAGGATGAGAGAATATGAAAAAATTTTTGAAAATACTGCTTTTGATAATTATTTGGCCTTTAACTTTAACTTATCTTCTTTTAAAATCTAATACGTCAGGCAAGCTTAAAGTATCTGGATTAATTGGAATATGGTTTATAGCTCTTGCACTGGGAGCCGCTTCAGAACAGGCTACTAATGGTAATAAAAAAATAGAAGATAAAACTATATCAGTAACGAACGTTACAACAGCTGCCGAAACCACCGTGAGTGAAACTACTACTACAAAATCAACTACAAAAGTGACAACCGTTACGACTGCTTCAAGCAATCCTCTTATGAACTATAAACTTAATAAAGAAACCTCTCCTCAGAATATGAAATATGCATATATACAAGCCGATAAATCTAATATGACAAACATTACAGCTCGGCAGCTTCAGGAGTTTGTAAACAATAGCGGTGCCGGTCTTGAATGGCTAAGTATTAAGTACTCTGATGGTACAGGCATATACTTCCCAACTTTCAGTTCCCCTGTTACATATGGCAAGTATGGTAAACTGGACGATCAAGGCGCGATTACAAATGGTTTTGGAATTATAGATTTTGAAAATGATATTATTAAGTTTTGCGACAATGATTATAATGAATTATCAGAATCTCAGGCATTTCCTTCGGACGGTTTTGATAATATGATCGTCACCGAAGCTGCTCCAGAAGCTGTAACAGATCCGTCGACTCCTGATCCTGAACCAGTACAGCAGCAGGCAAATGAACCAAGTGTTACTGACAGATCACAATGGAAAGTATATATTGCTGACAGCGGAAACGGAAAGAAATATCATAATGATCCTAAGTGTGGAACTATGGACGGAGTTATTGAATTGACTATTGAAGAAGCTTTAGCCCAGGGATATACGGCTTGTAAGAAATGTGCATAGAGAGGTGTTTACAAAATGAGACAATGTCGAAAATGTATATCATTGATTATTATGTGATAAGTCATTTATACGACATATTTACTATAAATTAAGGATTTTTTTCATCTACGTAAATATAAGAAAACCGCCTAACTACGTCGTTCAACGTAATTAAGCGGTTTTCATTTTGGTGGAGGCGAAGCGTGACCTTCGAAATCCACACAAAACTTCATTATACTATCTTAACATCTGTTTTCATCAAACTTAAATAGCTTGTGTGAAATTTATTAACTCTTACTTGCTACCTGATTGTTTGAGTACACGCTTAGCACAAACACGAAGAGTATTTATATTTTCTGGAGAAATATGTTCTACTGTTTTTGGAATTATATGTTTACATAAAGAATCATCAGAAGCTTTTAATATATTTTCAGGCTGAGCTAATTCTATAATGTCATCTAACCCTGGGAAAGCCTCACCACTAGTCCAATCATGTCTCATATTATTAGGGCAGGCATCTTGGCAGTCGTCACATCCACAAATCCAATCTGAAAACTGATTTTCTTCAAGATGGGGTGGAATTTGTCCTTGACCATACGTTGTCCAAAAAGAAATACATGCCATAGGATTCATTGTATAAGGAGCGCAAAGTGCATGAGTTTTACAAGCCTTTTGACAAAGAGTACAACTTTCTGAACATGCTCTTATGTTAGTAGTTTGCTTTAAGACACATTCTTTATCTATTATATATCCCTCTAATTCAACATATGAACCTTTTTCAGTATAAAAGAAGTTATTCTTTCTAAATATTCCCAAACCCGCTTTAACTGCTGCATGACGTAATGGAAAATTACGAAGTGCGCCATATTTTTTTCCACCTTCCCAACATATGTTATTTTCGGTCATCCATGTTTCAAACCTTATTTTGTCTTGATTAGCTTTGCTATCTGGAGCACTTTCTGGTGATAGGAAAAAAGCCTTGGCATATTTACCTTGCAGAGATTCTGGATATCGATATTTCCCAATCCATGTAGTACAAATAATTATTGCTTTTGCCCAAGGATATTGTTCTTGTATTTTAGTAAATCCATCCATAGCATTATAAAATTGTTCACTTTGAGGAACCTTTTTCTTACGTTCATCCAGACGCTGCTTGTAACCATCTAAATCAGAAAGTGGTATAATACCACAATTATCGAATCCACACTCTAGTGCATTATCATAAATTTCTTGTGCTAGTGTTTTATTTATCATACATAGTACCGCCTTTCACAGTATCGTGTACATACACAATAAAGCTAAAATAATAAATGCCTGTGATTTTATTCTTCAAGCAGGCATGTTAATAGTTCATTCCATTGTTTCATACGTTCTGTTCCTAATTTATCAGCGAATTCTTTTTGAGCTTTATCCCATCCTATATTTGCAGCAGAAAGAATTTCCTCTCCTACCTCGGTAAGTTCAAGCTGTTTTGCACGTCCCTTTAGGTTAGTATATGTTACAAGCTGCTTATCTGTTAAAACCTTAATATTTCTTGATATAGTAGAACGTTCAAATTGCAATATAGCCGCTAAATCAGTAACTGTTATTGGTGATAAACTTGAAATATGTCTTAATATTGTATATTGTTGTACTGTAATGCCAATTGGTGCAAGATACTTATCATACATCCCAATAGTGCGGCTTGTAATCCATCTTAAATATAAGCAATTGCATTCTGATAAAGTTTTCTTCATCGTCTTCTCCTTACATTGTGTATATACACAATATACTATGTAGTTATATTTATGTCAATAATATAAGAAATTTGTTATATCATACTACCATTTATTCCTTATAAAATTCTATAATGAAGCTAATTTTTTATTTATAATATGAAAAACCCACGAAAATCCAAAATTATAATTTTCGTGGGTTTTATGGTGGAGGCGACGGGAATTGAACCCGTGTCCGAAAATCTATTCACATAACTTTCTACGAGTGTAGTCCATCATTTAAATTCCCGGAAACTCCCGCAGGTGGACATGCTGAAGATCCCGGTAGCTCTATAGTACGATTACCATGCCAGAGCAAACACGATAATCGTTGACCGCTAAATTAGCGCTCGTTATAAGCCGCGGTACTCTTATAAGGAACGATCAGGGAGACTAGGCTGCCTGAAGCTGTAAGCCATTGTTGTGGCTTACTGTTATACTATTTCTAGCGTTTATATTTAGGTTACACCCGATTAAAGAGTTGGTGCGCCCTCTACTCGCTTATTATGCTGCAAAATCCCCGTCGAAACCTTTACGCCCCCGTATATATAAATTATGGGAAGATTTCATGTGGATAATCAGCATTAACCGTTGTTTCTGGTTTTGATCATTCTGTCGATCTCACGTTTGGCATCACGCTGTGCTATTGCATCACGTTTGTCGTGAAGCTTTTTACCTTTGCATAAGCCTACCTGGACCTTGACGTTTGATCCCTTGAAATAAATACTGATCGGGATAAGTGTAAGACCGTCACGCTTTATTGTTCCGAACAGTTTGTTGATCTCACTGCGGTGCATCAGAAGTCTGCGTACACGCATAGGATCACGGTTAAAGATGTTGCCTTTTTCATATGGTGAAATGTGCATTCCCTTGATGTAAAGCTCGCCGTTGTCGATGGAACACCAGCTGTCTTTGAGGTTTACTCCGCCCTGTCTTAATGACTTGACTTCTGTACCTACAAGCTCTATTCCTGCTTCAAAACTTTCAAGAACGAAATAATCGTGTCTTGCTTTACGGTTGTCCGAAATAGTCTTGAATTTACTTCTGTCGATCATGCACTCACATCCCCTCTGATAAAAGTCAATAGTTTAATTATACAGCATGGCTGTTGTGTTGTCAAGCGGAATATATTTATAAACGATGTTTTTTACAGGTTTTTACTATTGTAAGATTGTTGTGTGGATTAATTATTGGGGAGATATATTTTGAATTTCTGTTTACTTTTTAAAGAAAAGAATCACTTCTGCGGAAGTCATCATGGCTTTGCGGTCGCCCTGAACCTTCGCGGATATAGCTTGAGAATTTTTATTTTATATTTATAAAAAGAAAAGGTCGCTTCTGCGGAAGCGATCAGGGCTTTGCGGTCGCCCTGAACCTTCGCAGTTACAACTTGAGGATTCGTTATTTTTATCTTTGAAAAAAGAATCGCTTCTGCGGAAGCGACCTGGGCTTTGCGGTCGCCCAGGGCTTCGCAGATACATTCGCTTTTAATATCGCATATAAAAAATACTACTTTACGTATGAAAAGGCTTGTCGGAAGTTTGTGACGCCGATTATTTTCATGTTGTAGTTTGATGCTACTATGCCGCGGAGGGATTGTTTGGGGACTATGCATGTTTCAAATCCCATGCGTTCTGCTTCACGGAGGCGGTTCTGGATGTGGGAGACGGATCTGATCTCGCCGCCGAGGCCAAGTTCGCCGAAGGCTATGAGTTTTTCGTCGATTGGTTTGTCCATCATGCTTGAGTACAGGGCAAGAGCTACCGGAAGATCACCTGCGGGTTCATCGAGCTTGAAGCCGCCGACAATATTCAGATAAACGTCAAGTGTTCCGAAGAACAGTCCCGCTCTTTTCTCAAGTACTGCGATAATGATCGCCATACGGTTATAGTCAAAACCTGTTGCCGTTCTCCTTGGTGCTGCAAAGCCGCTCTTGGTGGCTAGTGCCTGGACCTCTGCAAGAATAGGACGTGAGCCCTCCATGATACAAGCTACACATATACCTGATACGCCGTTAGGACGGCCGGACAAGAGCATTTCTGAAGGATTTTCAACCTGTCTGAGGCCTGCGTCAGCCATTTCAAAAACTCCGACTTCATTGGTGGAACCGAAACGGTTTTTGACGGCTCTCAGCAGTCTGTAGCTCAGATGTCTTTCACCTTCGAAGTATAGAACGCAGTCTACTATATGTTCCATGACCTTTGGTCCGGCAATAGCACCGTCCTTATTAACGTGCCCTACTATAAATATCGGGATCTCATTTTTCTTTGCTGTGTGCATGAACATATTTGTACATTCCCTGACCTGCGTTATGCTTCCGGGGCTTGAATTTACCTGGCTTAAGTTCATGGTCTGGATAGAGTCTATTATTACTATATCCGGCTTGCTGCTTTCAATCGTTGTACATATAGCCTCTGCATCGGTTGATGCAAGAAGGTAAAGATTCTCTGTTGTAACTCCGAGTCTGTCTGCACGAAGCTTTATCTGTCTGGTTGATTCTTCTCCTGATACATACAGTATCGAATAATTATCGCCCATAAACTGACATATCTGAAGGAGTATCGTACTCTTTCCTATACCGGGCTCTCCGCCGAGAAGAACGATAGAACCTTTTACGAGTCCTCCGCCGAGTACTCTGTCAAGTTCAGAAAGACCTGTATTGTATCTTACATCGTCATTTACATCTACTGATGACAGTACGGAGATCTTGTCTGAAAGACTTATAGCTGTTGATCTGCCTGCTGACGATGAAGACCTTGATGATGATACTGTTACCTCTTTTTCCTCAAATGTATTCCACTCTCCGCAGTTCTGGCATTTTCCGTTCCACTTTGAACTTTCAAATCCGCAGCTGCTGCATACATAGAGATTTTTTGATTTTACGGCCATTATAGATCCTTTCTTATCTGCTCATCAGCTTCTTTTTCAATATGAACATCGAGGTGATTGAACGGAATAGAAATATTATTTCTGTCAAACTCAAGCTTTACCTGTTCGAGAAGATCATACTTGAGATCCCAGTAATCATCAGTATTTACCCATACCTTAGCAAGAAGTATGATCGCACTTTCAGCATGTGAGCTCATTCTGACAACCGGCGCAGGATTTTGCAGTGCAAGCCTGCTGTCTGCAATGACTTCTTCAATAATACGTTTTGCTACCCTGAAGTCATCGTTATAATCTACTGAAAACTCTATATCAAGTCTCCTGCGTTCCATTCCTGTATAGTTGGTTATAGTCTCATTCGCAACGATACCGTTCGGAACATATGAGATCTTGTTGTCGATCGTAGAAATTTTTGTGTATAATATGCTTATGCTCTCAACTGTTCCAGATACATTATGAGTCTCGATAAAATCTCCTGCCTTGAACGGCTTTGAGAAAATTATCAGAAGTCCGCCTGCAACATTTGAAAGACTCTGCTGCAGCGCAAGGCTGAGTGCAAGACCTGCGGCGCCTACTACTGCTACGATTGAAGTCATAGGAACACCGAGAAGAGTCAGGAACATGATAAATACAATAGTCAGAAGTACGATTCGAACAAATGACTTGAGAAATGAATGTGTGGTCTTTTCGATATTTGCCTTGCCTATGACCTTATTGAATATTTTAAGTGTTATTTTCGTAAAAATAAGTCCGATAATAAGGATGATCAGAGCAAATATGAGAGCCGGCGCCTTTGCTGCGAGCATATCTGTAAGCTTTGTAAAAATACTTACTGCCTCATGAGCTTCACCTGCTATAGCCTCAGCTACATTAGGTTCGGTTGTTGTTGTTGTTAAAGGATCCAGTGTCGTTTCTGAAATAGTTGTTGCTGCCTGTGTTACTGCCTGCGTAAAAATAATAATCACACCCTGTTTAATAATATTTTCTGTTATGTACTGTTTTCATTCTGCCATATTTTAAGACAGTCCGACGAATATATTATATCACAGGCAGCTTAAAAAGTAAACGGATCATACACTGCTTGTTTTTATCTGATATCAGTAACTCATTATATCATTGTATATTATTTCTCTGTCATCCGATCCTATCATGGACGGATCAAACCGGTATTTAACACTGCCGTTATCGTTACAGCTTACATCTGGCACAATCGCTGACGCAAACCATGTGTGTATTTTTGCACTGGCATTTACCTCAACCATTGTATAAGCACTGGTAATATCAAAGGCCTCCGGTTTTTCGAGTACTCTGCCGTCACAGCAGACATTGTTCATACCGTTAGTCATATTTATCTGAATGAGTACAGCGGTCCGCGACAGCATTGCGTCCTTTTTTTCAGGTGACATAGCTGCAAGCATCATAAATATTTTTAGGTACTCCTTATAGCTTATACTCAGCATGTTTCCTTTCGCAGTTTTTACAGACTTTGCATCACTAAGCGCTTCTCCTTCAAATTTCTGAGAAACCTTTGCAGTCAAACCTGTCGTATACTTTTCTACGGTATCACATGCATATTCCTTAGCCTTGCTTCCTGCCCGGCTTATCCCGTCAGATGCCTTCTGTTTAAGAGTCTCACTGTATCCGGCGATCCTGCTGTTTATCTTTGAGCTCATTGATTCAAAAATGCTGTTTATTTTCCCGGTAGCCTCCTCAAATGCTGCATCTGCTTTAGCAGTACCGCTCTGCAGGACCTGAGTATATTTATCATATATGGCATCAGTTATCACTGACATATTTTCCTGAGTCAGATCGAGTACATAATTTTTTGCCTGCGAATATATATCAGACTCGTCACCTCTGAGACTGACAAGCTTATCAGTTATCATCGTATCTATCTTGTCTTTGGTAACTGTCCCGTCTGCGCTGTTGAGAACACTGTATACTACATCCTGAAGCGGCGCAATTACAGCATTGACAGCCGCTTGTGATGCCTCTTTGGAAACAGTGTCTATGTAACCTGTAACACAGCCGGTGAGTTCATCGATCTTATCACTGGAAAGAATGTCTATTTTCGTGAAGACGTCGTCAACTGCCTCACCGGTTTTTGAAACAGCAGCCGATACTATCGCTGAGCTGTTGTTTCTGACACAGTTCACTATTCCTGTGGGCTTCATTACCCAGGTCGTACTTGTTTTATAAACAGGGACAGTACCGCCGTCGAGCAGTACATTAACATCATAGACTGATTCAGCAAGAGCAAGGGACAAAATAAGAACATTCTGAACTACCGGAATTCCAAAGCCCGTCCAGCCTGCTATTGCTGCAGCAGAGGACAGCGTAAATGCTTTGATCTGTGCATCAGTATATGCGTACATTGTGTTTGTGACAAATCTCGTACCGAATATCAGGGCGTTTGTATACTGATGATTTTTCTGCATGTCCTCATTTCCCCAGAGTATATATTCCGCTTCACTCTTATAGAGAACATTGTTTTCAGGTGACAAAGCAATACCGCTGAGTGTAGTCGGAGATATTTTCTCACTCTTTACTCCGTCTGATTTTCTGTCACTCGTATAGCAGCTGAACATCTCAGAAGCATACTCGGCAAAGTAAAGATTTCGTACTCCTTCTCCGGTGATATTTTTTATCAGATCACCCATCCCTGAAAGAAAATCTGCGCTGCTGCTGAGCATATTCTGCTGATTTTCAAGCATCTCATCATCATTCTCCGTCGGAGAATTATCCTGCGAAAGTTCACAGGATTCTTCTTCACCGCCTGAGTAATTCAAAATGCCGTCAAGCAGCTCATCCGGTATATTATCGCTTAAACTTGTGCCAGCCGCCTCTGACAGATCCGCACCGGATATTTTTGAAGTATCTGCAAATGACCTTATTTTATCTCTTATATTCTGAGCCTGACTGTTCTCCTGAGACTGCGCCTTATCCTGTGAGCAGACCCTGCACAGATATCCGTAAAACTCTTCGTCTGATGTTACCTTACCCGGCACAGCAGGCATCGTTCCTTCTTCAGTAAGTGTATCAGCAAGCTTATCAGCATCAGACGTCCCTGATCCATCTGCAGCACAGCTGTGTTTTATAAGTTCTGTATAATGTAACACATCAGACTGCGAATCTATGAGCTTTTCACCACAGAAGCTTACGTTCTTAAGTTTGTCCTCTATATCACTCAGTTCACTTGCTTTTGCATCAAGGCTTTCTTTAAGTCTGCGAATGCTTTTCTTGTCTGCACAGCCGACACTGCTTTCAAAATCACTTCTCATTGCATCCCTGAGTTCATCACTCTCAAGCTTATCAATACTTTGTGACCAGTTTTCCCCCTTTGACTCAAGCTCTTCTATACATGACAACAGATCATTTGTCTCTGAGCTCAGAGTCCGTGATGCATCCTCAAGATATTTAATTGCTGTCTCACACATTTCTTCTGTTCCGGACAGCCTGCTTCGTACATTGTCAAGCTTTTGCTGAAGATCGCTGATCCTTTGCTGATCATCATCTGACTGTTGTGAAACTGCCTTAAGCGTTATTTCCCTGCAGCAGGTTTTCAGCTCCTCAATGCACTCCTCTGGCTTTATATCCTCACATATGCCGTTATAATCTGAAATACTTTTATAAATGCCTTCCAGCTTGTCCTGAATATCAGACTGTGACTTGCTGTATTCGATCTTTGCATCTACGACCTTACTCTGGCCGGAAATGTTCCTGTAAGCAGATATTTTCGAAAGGATGCCTCTGCCTATACTGACCGGACCGCGGTATTTCATGTATTCCGTTATCTGATTTTCCAGTACCGCCGTATTCGCAAGAACTGCATTGTCAACTCCGCTTAGTCTGAAGCTTTCATTTTGAAGCTTAACCAGATTATCAAATGAGATGTTTTCCGGATCAGAAAACATGCTTCTTATACTGTTGATATAGTTTCTGGTATCTTCGTCTGACCTGCTTGCAAGATATGTACCGCCTATGTTCTGCTCAAAGTATGCTTCAAGATTATCACTTAACTCCTGTGGATCACCGGATACCGCGAAAAGGCCATACACTGACTTCAGTACATCATCATAGGAAGCCAGTGCTGAATTCATGGCCAGTTCACCTGCACCGCAGATCTTTTGTCTTCCCGCCGAGATCCTGCTTAAGTCTGCGACAGTACCTGCAAATGTATAGACAGGCAGTGTGAGAAGTGACAGCATAATAGACACAGAGGCCCGCTGACACTGCAAAAATTTTTTTCTTCTGTTTTTTGTCATTTTGTATTGTTCTCCTGTACTTTTTCTTTTTATATGTCTAATATAACATAATTTGTCATATTTTTCAAGTAGCAGCAGAAAAATAATTATATAGCTTTGCGATCCCGTTCCACGTTATCGGACCAACTACACCATTAGGAGCAAGGCCATAAATTTTCTGATATTCCTTAACGGCACGAAGTGTGTCCTTATCGTATTCGCCGCTTACTTCGCTGAAACTGATCTTGGGGATATTCAATGAAATAACCCTCAGATATGACTGAAGACATGCAACATCATTGCCTTTCGTGCCAGGCTCGAGCATACGTCCTGAAAACGGCTTTGCTATATCTTTAAAATATCTTTCAGGAATGTTATCCGATATAACTGAAAATATCTTCTTTATTCTGTGTATCACGATCGTATTGTCAAGATCCGGTTTATCTTTCATGTAGTACTTCTTGAACTGATTGATATTATACAGAAGAAGATCATAGCTGTAATCCCTGCAGGTTACTATATTGAGCATCGGATTGAAGTAGGCAATTACATTAAGACAGCTCCACAGCTCATGTTCAGTAATATTTTCTGAATCGTCAAGAATCTTTCTCGCATCATATATGTAGTCCGATAATCTCAGAGCGTCAAAATAATACTTTCTTATTTTAAACCAGGTAGCCTGATCGACAGTTCCTGTTTCTTTCAGGTAAAAATTTTTCTGAAAGCTCCTGACGGCAGTCTCAACACTCAGTGTATACAGACTCCCGGAAGGTATCACACGAGGAATAACCGGAAAATCATGAGACAGAAAATTCAGATTATCCTGTACCGTCTTTACTATCTCACAGTTATCACCAGGCTTAAGAGGAAATACACTGCTTTCATAAATATCATCACTGCCGGCGTCATTTTCAGAAATTCTGATATTGCTGCCGTAATATGATGTGAGTATCTCCTTAGGATCCATTCCGTCAAGTGAAGCTTTGAGTGCATATTTCTTGTATTCCTCAAATTCATCATTGCTGCTTATTACAAGGTTAATAAAGTCTCCGGTAACCGAGGCACAGGTATTGAAAAGTTCATCGGCAAGCAGGCTTATATTAAGGTATATTTCCCTTTCAGGATCATAGTACATGTCACTTTCAGGGTCAGATGTAATATCAAAATCATAACCTATGCTCCTGTACCAATTGCTCCTCAACTTGTATAAAGCACACATTGAAACGGCATACATTATTGCAACGATCGCATTTTCCGGCCAGAGCGGACATATTTCTCTGGACGAGATGTTTTTGATATAGTCTACAAAAAAGACATTTTTATTCAGTGCCTCGATATCGGGACACCCCATATGTACCGTAATTTCCTCAGGTATTTTTGCAAAGTCAATATTCAAGCTGTTCCCCTCCTTACCGGGAAATGTCTTCGAGAATCAGTTCTATGGACTGAACTGATACTATGTCCTCAAAAATTGAGACTTTTTTATTCATTTCCGGTCTGAAATTCTCTGCCTGAGCAGACACATCATACTCCAGATACGGTTTTTCCCCTGTCATACTGAACATTTTGTCAAGAGAATAGCTCTTTGGCATTGCCGGAAGTGAAATTTCCCCTGTACTGCCGTTTTCATCTGTCAGAACATTGGCGTATATCTTCCTGCTGCCGTTTTCCATTCTGCTGACTTCTACACGTGCATTTTTAATGGGGAACATTTTTTTAGATTCAAAGACTCTTACACGCAGATAACCGATATTTCCATTCACAACTATCACTCCATATATTTTTTTTCCTTATATATTATGTCTTTGACCGGGATTCTGCTAATAAGAAATAAAATAAGAACAAAAAAACAGACTGACAGCACAAAAATGCTTGATCAGTCTGTTTGAAGTTGATTTATGATTTAAGATTATACAGATTTTTATCCTCAGTAAAATTTTTGACATTGTACATGATAAGGACATCAGTTATACCGTATTCATCTACATACTCAAGAGGGTTTGTCTTAAAATATCTCAGATCGATCATATACACGTTTTCAAAGCTTGCAGCTGCAAACTGAGCAAAAGTATTTGCATATGAATCCTTGATAATAAGAAGATTTCTGCCGTTCGTAATATCAGTGCTTATCTGTGTGAACGGCTGATTGCCGTTGAGGAAAACAGAATACGGATCAGAACTGTCCGCATATGACATTTCATATATGCTGTCTGATACCTCAGTAAAATTATATGTTGTTCCTGTGACATGCGGTGAACTGAAAGCGGTGATAACATCAGGTTCTGCCAGAGCAAAATTTGATTTGTTATAGGTCGTACCGAAAAAATTATCAGTGATATCAAATGTATCAAAGTCAGTAAGCCCTGCATCATGAATATCAAGTGACCTGCAGTATGCCTTATATGCATAATATGCACCTAGCGATGTCCAGTGATGATCGTTTCTGTAGTACAGATATTCACTGTTGTGTTCATACAGATCATCGTAGATATCTGCAGCGTAAGCTGAAGTTTCACATGCCTTATTTATCAGTACATGCTGATTGATTTCCGGTGCATGAGACGGCAGCTTATAGTCAAGGATGGCAGCTGCAGTAGGAACAAGCATAAGCGTACAGCTGATCGTTTTTTTGCTGGCATCCGAAAGGAAGCTGTCTGCATAAGCGAGATTTTTGTAGAATACATCCTTATCATATTCGCTCATACTTTCGATAAGATAGCCGTCACGTGCAAAATATACGCCTTTTGTCTGATTTTTCATGAGCAGATATTCACTAAGCGTCTTTACGGCAACAAATCTGCTTCTGAGAGGAAACTGATCATTCAGATAGTTTTCAAACTCGCTTGTATATTTTCCGCTCTTCAGACTCTCTAACGAAAACTCAGGCATCTGCTGTAGATATCTTCGTTCTTCCTTTGAATATGTTTTGTCGGGCACAAAAATTTTTATCACCATAACAAGTGTTATAGTGATAAAAAATAAAAGTGCGCTTATAAGACCACGGGCCTTGTTTTTATTTTGTGAGTTCATTGAACTTGTCTACTGCTTTTGCATTTTCGCTGCGTGCAAACTCAAGAGCTTCCTCCTCTGTTGCCTCAGTACGGTCATCCGGTGCACCCAGAAGGAAGAATGCTACGTAATCTCCGTTTCGTACAACCTGAGAAGCACTTACCTTTGCAATATTTGCAGGATACTGAACTGAATCATCAACAAGCTTCTGTCTTGCAGCTTCAAGCTTAGCCTGAGCTTCTTCTGCTTTACCCTCTGCAGCCTTGATGATTATTACTCTGTCAGGATGGAATCCGATCATAGGCATTTCAGCTGCAATATCTGTATACATGTCAGATGAAAGTCCGAACTGATCACTTAACATTTCATCAGAAATAGGTGTAACCGGAAGATAGTTCTCACCGTATACTTCCTTTATTGAAGCAAGAATATCTTCTGCGGACTTGTCAGACTTAGTCTGATCCTGTGATTGTGTCTCTGTCTGTGTCTGTGAAGTGCCTGCGTCTGAAGAAGCTGAACTGTTACCGGAGCTGTTCTTGTCTGAATTGTCAGAACCACATGAAACAGCTGCTGCTGATATTATTAATGATAATAAGATAATAGTGAGTTTTTTCATAGAGACGTACATCCTTTAATTTATAATATTTATTTATAGATTGTGCTGCGGATTATGTTTTATTCATTTGTCAATATGTTCTTGTTCTATTTTCTGACTTTTTCGGTTATAATGTCAATATTTCGTTTTTCCTCATCAGAGAAGTTCAGGTTTTCTATGCATTTTACGTTTTGCGTTATCTGCCCCGGACTGCTGGCTCCGATAAGTACAGTAGCAACGCTTTTATTGCTAAGCACCCATGACAGCGCCATCTGAGACAGGGTCTGTCCGCGCTTGTCTGCAATTTCATTAAGTTTTGAGAGCACTGTGATCATCTCGTCGGTAAGCTCCGGTTTTATCCATGTGCTGCCCTTTGCAAGTCTTGAGTTTTCAGGAATTCCGTGAAGATACCTGTCAGTCAGAAATCCCTGATAAAGTGGTGAAAATACAGCCAGTCCTATACCGGATTCCATTGCATATTTATCAAGTCCATCCCTTTCGATCCATCTGTTGAGGATCGAATAGGAAGGCTGATTTACTATGAACGGAGTTCTCAGTTCTTTGAATATGCTGATCATTTCACTTGTCTGCTGCGAATTATAGTTTGAAATTCCAACATATAAAGCTTTTCCCTTTCTGACTATATGATCAAGTGCCAGAGCCGTTTCCCCGAGCGGAGTGCCCGGATCAAAAACATGATGATAGAAAATATCAACATACTCAAGTCCCATACGTTTCAGGCTCTGATCAAGTGAAGAAATAAGATACTTTCGGGAACCGTTCTTATCCCCGTAAGGACCCGGCCACATATCATATCCTGCTTTTGTGGAGATGCACATTTCATCTCTGTAAACCCGCATTCCCCTGTCGAGGATCTTCCCGAAGTTTTCCTCAGCAGATCCGTTGAACGGATTGCCATAGTTGTTTGCCAGATCAAAATGTGTTATACCAAGATCAAAAGCTGTATGGACCATGTCCTCCATATTTTCAAAACGATCCCTGTAGCTGAAGTTCTGCCAGAATCCAAGTGAAACAGCCGGAAGCTTTAGTCCGCTTTTTCCAACCGTGTTGTAAATCATTTTTTCATATCTGTTTTCGTCTGCAATATACACAGCATGATCCTCCTTTTATTTTCAGTATGGCATTACAAATTTTCCTACAGTAAATTTCTCATCATTATATATGATAGAGAACGGAACGTCTATGGTTTTGTCGGGACCACCATCCGCATCGCTGTATGTCGATGAGGCAGTAAATTCAATTTCATCATCGTTCCTGTTTACAAGCCTGCTTATCTGAGTATCCTTATATAAAGGATTTTTAACAGTAGCATTCTGTACTGCCCAGACCGTATTGTCCTTTTGAGAATAAGCTGAAAACATATCCTTGTATACACTCAGATATTTTTCCGAGAAAACTTCATTCCACTGATTCGGAATATCCGCGGCCCCTGAAACCATAAAGTCATTTACCTTATATGCTTTTTTTGAATCAATATCTGCAGTAATACTTTTATCTACGCTGTAAGCGTGTCCGCTGATATAACGCTCACCCATCCTGCATGCAGCACTGTAAAGCTCTGACGCAGCAGAGAATAATTCTTCATCGGTATACGAACCGATAGTTTTGTCCTCATCTTCCTGAGTAGTCTGAGCCTCTGTGTGAGAATTCTGTGTCTGCTGTATTAACGATTCTCCGGCTGTGCTGCTGATAATATTCTGGTCTGTTACACAACCTGTGAGTGCCAAAGAAACTATAGCTACCAAGAAAAAGATCTTCCTGTCAATCAACATATTAAGTTACCTCCGCATTAAATTGTGAACCATCCTGCAGTTATTGATCATACGGATTACTGATTTACTTTAAAGTAATCCTCTATCTGCTGCCTTGTGCACTTTACACTTCCCTGGATCATTCCCGATCCGCCGCCTTTTCCATTGAGTGCGGCATTAATATCCTTAGCCTGTTTTCTTAAATCTTCCGAGTTGCTTGCCATTACATACTGGTATCCGTTCTCATCGCTGCCGCTGAATGCAGCACAGATGCCCCTGCATATTGATACAGCATTGTTTACAAGAAATCTCAGATCATTCATGTCACACTTGCTTTCGAAAATACACATATTTTCTTGCGCTGGTGTCAGAAGTGAAGCCTTAAGCTGCAGATACTCCTTCTTCCATTCGCCGACAAGTCTTTTTTCTTCTATCAGTTCATTCATGATACGTGCAACAGCTGCTGCAGTTTCATTCTGCTTTGCTGATAACGAAGCTGATATAGCAGCTACATTGGCATATTTTCTGTTGTAGTCTGCAACAGCATCAGATCCGCTCAGCATATGAATACGTATGCCGCCTTTATAACTCTCAAAATCCAGAAGTTTTATTATGCCTATCTCGCCTGTATAGTCAACATGAGGTGCGCAGCACGCACACTTATCATACTTTCCTATAGACACGATCCTGACATTCTCCGTGAGATCAAGCTTGCTTCTGTACTCAAGCGTCTTAAGTGTCTGCCCATCAGGAAACTCAGCATTAATATGTATATTATCATATATTGCCTGATTTGCTGTACGTTCAACAACATTCAGCTGCTCACGTGTCATTACACCGTCGAGGTCGAGAGTAACATCCTCACTGCCAAGATGAAAACCTACATTGTTAAAACCGGTCATAGAATGAATGATACCGGATACTATGTGCTCTCCGCTGTGATTCTGCATAAATCTGAATCTCTTATCCCAGTCAATTTCACCTGAAACTGTAGTACCGGCAGCAATCGGTTCACAAGCATAGTGAACAATAGCATCACCATTTTCCTGAACATTTTCAATACGAACGCCGTTTAATAAACCTGTATCGGATGGCTGACCGCCGCCCTCAGGAAAGAAAGCTGTCTTATCCAGAATAACAGCAAATTTGCCTTTATTCTCTTCACAGGACAAAACAACAGCATCGAATTTTTTGATTTTTGCATCTTTGTAATACAATTTTTCAGTCATTTTTAATATCTCCCGGATTTTAAGAATTTTTTAGCGAACATTAATAGTATAACATATCATATACAATTATGCAAACAGCGTATTTTAGGACATATTAGCAATAAAGCAGATGAAAACTGTTTTCCGGTCAGGTTCTGAATGTAACCAATACACACAGATAAACGGTTTTGATATCATTTATTAATTGTTAATTATATTGACAAGCAGTAAAATATATCATATACTTAACATAATTAAATATATAAAAATGTATAATTCAGTCATATAATGTATATTTATTCACGGAGGCAAGTATGGATAAACTTAAACCTGCTGCAATATTTAAAAATAAAATGGTCCTTCAGAGAAACAAAGAAATTCTTATATGGGGTCAGGGAAAAGAATCATCTGTTGTGACTGCAAAGATAAATGACAAAGAGTATTCATCGGTGGTCACAAACACTGACTGGTGTATCAGAATTCCTCCTATGGAAGCCGGAGGTCCGTACATACTGAAAATAACTGATAACGAGACAGAGTTTACATATGAAGACGTTATGACCGGTGAAGTCTGGTTTGCCTGCGGACAGTCAAATATGGAATTTATCCTGAGAAACTGCCCTGATTATCACGATGTAAAAGAAGAGATAAAAAATAATCAGGATCTTGACATACGTTATTATGAAACTCCTAAGCAGTCATATTTTTCTGATAATTTCGGGGAAAATGAAGAAAACAGCGGATGGTCGAAGCTTGAAGATGATAACTTTGATTCATGGTCAGCCGTTGCTTTTTATGCAGCAAAGAAACTCGCGCAAAATCTGTCAGGTATTACTGTTGGAATAGCTGCCTGCTTCTGGGGAGGTACCTCTGCCTCCTGCTGGTGTGATGAGGATACACTTTTATCTGACCTGGCGCTAAACGAGTATCTTACAGATTACCAGTCACAGATCGGAAACAAAAGTGATGAACTTCTTAAAAATGAATATCTGGAATATAAATCGCAGCTCAGGCAATGGGAAGCTGCCCAGGCAGAGCTTCTGCGGAAATCTCCTGACCTGACATGGAGTCAGATAGCAGAAAAAATAGGTCCTTACAAATGGTGTCCTCCGCTCGGACCTTATTCTCAGTACAGACCAAACGGTCTGTTCCATACGATGTTCAGCCGCATGTACAGATTTTCAAAGCGCGGTATCTGGTACTATCAGGGAGAAAGTGATGACCATAAACCGAGACTTTATTATCGCTTATTTACGCGTCTCATTGAGTGCTGGCGTACTCTGTGCGAAGATGACAGTCTTCCGTTTATATTTGTTCAGCTTCCGATGTACTCAGAACCGGGACGTGAAAATGAAACTTCCTGGGCATACATACGTGAAGCCCAGCAAAGAGTATATACAACAGTTAAAAATACAGCCATGACAGTTGCGCTTGACCTTGGTGAACACTTTAATATTCATCCGCCGGTAAAATCCGTTCTTGGAAGCAGACTTGCTGACCAGACACTCGCCTTGTGTTACGGTCACAGTGACAAGTCCGGCCCGCTTTACAAGTCATCATTCACGCAGGGCTCTGAGATGACAGTAGAATTTTATAATTCATCAGATGGATTTGAAGTCCGCGGTGACTATATCAGCGGCTTTGAGCTTGCTTCATATGACAAAAAGTTCTATAAGGCAAGTGCCGTTATAGATAATGACAGGATACGTCTGACATCAGAAAATGTTGCACAGCCTGTTTACTTAAGATACAACTTTGTAAACTATGCAGACGTAACACTGTACGGCAAAAACGGCATTCCTGCAGCTCCGTTTCGAACCTCACTAACTGACGAATAATAAAAATCAGCCATAAGGCATGTTTCGATATGCCTTATGGCTGTATTAGTCTTAAATATTATTTATCAAGCGGTACTGCTTCTTCAACAGCTGAAAATGCATCCTTAAGCCAGTCAGCATCTTCACACAGTTCAATAGTACCTGCATCACATGCTGCAGCGATCTGCGGTTTTACAGGTATTTTAGCAAGAGCCTTTATGCCGTATTCCTGAGCTGCTGCTTCAAGTCTGCTCTCGCCGTAAATGTTGATCTTATTGTGACAGCAGTCACACTCAACATAGCTCATATTTTCTACAAGTCCGATAATCGGAATGTTCATCATATTTGCCATCTTGACAGCCTTGCCGACGATCATTGAAACAAGCTCCTGAGGAGATGTTACAATTACGATTCCGTCAACAGGAATTGACTGAAATACAGTAAGCGGAACATCACCTGTTCCCGGAGGCATATCAATAAACATATAATCTACATCATCCCAGATCACGTCTGTCCAGAACTGCTTTACTGTTCCGGCAATAACCGGTCCGCGCCATACAACAGGATCTGTATCGTTTTCAACAAGAAGGTTAAGAGACATAAGCTCTATTCCTGTTTTTGTTACTGCAGGCAGGATTCCGTGATCATTTCCCTGGGCTTTGCTTTTTATTCCGAATGCCTTAGGAATTGATGGTCCTGTAATATCAGCATCGAGTATCGCTGTTTTATATCCATTGCGGTTTGCCGCAACTGCCAGAGTAGATGTTACCAGTGACTTACCTACTCCACCCTTACCGCTTACAACGGCTATTACTTTTTTTACATGTGAAAATTCATTTGTCTGTTCGATAAGGCTCTGCTTTTCGCTGCATTTGCTTGAACAGGATGAACAGTCATGTGTACATTCTTCGCTCATTGAAAAATTGTCCTTTCGGTTGAAAATTTGCCTGGAAACATGGCAGCCTGACTGCCGTATTTCACACTCATTATTATATTATAGCAAATACTTATGCATAATTCAACAAAAAAAATATTATTTATTTTTAGTGCTTTCCGGCTTTGTTTTTTTCTTTGCCTGTTCAAGCTTTACCTTGTTTCCGTTTCCGTATACAGAAATTCCATCGATGCTTCTGATAAAGTTTGAAAATCTGCTGAAGCCATAATCCTTCAGACTGAAGTCCTTATGTTTTTTCTTGAGTGCATCGTGTATTTTTGAAAGATTGCTTACCTCTCCGCCGCAGCCCATAATAAAATCTATAATTTCCCTGCGTACCATGTCAATGCTTACGTCATTTTTCATGGTTACATAGAACTTGTTTCCTTCTTCAAGCAGATTTATTTTTTTGAATTCTTCACGCATCAGAACACTAAGCTTTGTATAACCGTAATTTCTTACATCGAAGTCAGTAAACTGTTTACCGAGCAGAGATCCGACCTCACCTAGCGTTACTGTGTCAGATTCAACTATCCTGTTCATAACAGCTTCCTGGATCTTTTCGAGCGGAGTGACATTCGGTGTTTCGCACAGAACGCTCTTGTCGTCCTCAGGCGTCTTTCTGTGTTCATCAGTTTTCGGCTTCTCTGACTCCTCGGTTTTCGGTATATCAGGTGCTATCAGATCAAGATGTACGAACTTGTTGCATGCCTTTGTCAGAGCTATTGGTGTTTTCGATTCACCCATACCTATAACAAAAGCCTGTGATTCACGCAGCCTCATAGCAAGCTTCGTAAAATCACTGTCGCTTGTAATAATGCAGAAAATATCAACATTTTTAGTATATAGTATATCCATTGCATCTATGACCATTGCCATATCTGTTGCATTTTTTCCTGCAGTATAGTCAAACTGCTGAATAGGCTGTATTGAATACTCAAGAAGAATTCTCTCATCCCATTTGTATGTTTTCTGCCAGTTACCGTAGATTCTTCTTATTGATACTGTTCCGTATGAATTCAGTTCATCAAATATGCTCTTTACATACTTTGCACTGACATTATCAGCATCAATAAGCAGCGCGATATTTTTATCCTCCAAATTTAATCCCCCCATAATTCTTTTACATTTCCATTATTTATATTATAACAAAATTTTTTATTAAACGTCAAGGAAAATTTTATTTCAGAGGCGCACATTCTGTGCATGCAAAACGTTATACACTATGAAAAGAGGTTTTAAAAGTGAATGAACTTAGTGATTTATATGACAAGCTGTACCGTTACTGCTATTACAAAACAAACAACTCATTTGCCGCCGAGGACATCACACAGGAAACCTTTCTTCGGTATTTTGCACAGAAAACAAAAATAAACAGACAATACATGATTAGATACCTGTACACCATAGCTAAAAATCTTTGTATAGACAGTTACCGCAAAGTAAAGATGCAGGAGCTGACAGATGAACTGCCTGATAAGGATTTTTCCGAAAGTTCTGACACCAGGGTTGTCGTCAGACAGGCCATAAAAGAATTGCCTCCCATGCAGAGTGAAGTACTTATTCTGAGATATGTAAACGGTCTTTATGTAAATGATACAGCAGCTATAATGAATCTTTCAAGGTTCAGTGTTTACCGGATCGAAAAAGCAGCAGTACGGGCCTTAAAAGAAAAACTTGAGAAGGAGGATTTTCATGGATAAAAAACTTAAGCAAAAACTGTCAACTGCATATGATCTTGAATCATCAGAGAAACGGGATAGATTTCTTAAAGATCTCCATTATCCTAAAATGAATATATTTGACTTTGTACTGGCACAGTTTGCTTATATAAGGAAACGTGTATGGCTTGCAGCTGCATGTTTTTTATTACTGACTGTCTGCGGACTTGATCTGATAAATGAAACGCCTAACTTTATTTTCTCACAAGGCATTATCTCAGCTGCAGCAGCAGCCGTACCTTATCTTTGCCTATTATCAGCTGCAGAGATATCCCGCTCTTCACGCTGCCTGATGACTGATATTGAAGCAGGGTGCCGTTTCGGTCTGAGTCATCTCATTCTTGCAAGAATGCTTATTCTCGGAGTATACAATATACTTGTTCTCATAATTTCTGTACTGATATTCAGTTCATTTTATGGTTTTGATATCTTCATCACAACGCTCAGGATATTCGTCCCGTTTACAGCAGTGAGCGCACTGTCTCTTTATTCAATAAATCACTTCCCATCCCTTACTGATATATATGTATGTGCAGTAATTGCTGTACTGACGAGCATTATCATCGTTCTGTCGGGCAGCAGCTTTAATTATGAGACAAACAGATTATGTATTTCAGCTATGATCACCGCTCTTGCTGCAGGAGCATTCTTAGCAGCAGTTGAATGCAGACAGATAATAAGAAAACAGGAGGACAGGCAATGGAACTTAAAATTGACTCAGTAACAAAGAAATTTGCAGAAAAAACAGCATGTGATAATGTGTCCCTTGATCTGAGAAACGGCATTTATGGTCTTCTCGGATCAAACGGAGCAGGAAAAACAACTCTTATGCGTATGATGTGCGGAGTAATGCGTCCTGACAGCGGTACTATATCATACAATGGCATCGATGTAAGTCACGAGGATTACAGGGACTTATTAGGCTATCTGCCACAGGACTTCGGTTACTATCCTGAATTTACTGCGATGGACTTTCTCCTCTATATTTCAGCTCTTAAAGGGATCCCCAAAAAGCGTGCAAAGGAAAAATCAGAGGAACTGCTCGAACTGACAGCACTTACAGAAGTAATAAAGAAAAAAATCAAGACATTTTCAGGAGGCATGAAGCAGAGGCTCGGAATTGCACAGGCAATGCTCAATGATCCTCAGATACTTATCCTTGACGAACCGACAGCAGGCCTTGACCCTAAGGAACGTATACGTTTCAGAAATCTCATTTCAGGGATGAGCTCCAAACGAATAGTGCTGCTGTCTACTCATATCGTATCAGACATAGAGCATATTGCTGACACAATCCTTATTATGAAATCAGGACATCTTATCCAGAACGGCCAGCTCGGTGATATATTGAAAGCTATTGAATCAAAAGTCTGGGAGTGTACAGTAAGTAATGATAAAGCTCTCGGATTTTCTGAGAAATATCCTGTAATAAACCTGAGAAATGAACAGGACGGCGTATTTATGAGGCTGGTCAGCGATGAAAAGCCATGTGTCAACGCAGTAAGCAAAGAGGCTGCTCTTGAGGATCTGTATCTGTATTATTTCTGCGAGGAAAGAGAGGAGAAAAAATGAATATATTTTATGATCTTGTAAGATTTGAGTTCAAAAAATCTGTATTCAGAAAAAGCTCGGCAATAGCAATAATTATAGGATTAATAGTATCCGCATTAAGTGTCTACGGCACTATTTTAGGAAACAGCTATGACCGTGACGGGAATGTAGTATGTTCAAAATATGATGAGATGGTCACTGACCGCAGTTATGCCAGAAAACTGTCCGGGCGTGAAATTGATGCAGATCTTATAGAAGAAGCCCGGACTGCCTATGCATCTGTTCCGCAGACTGATTCGCAGACATATTATACTGACACAAAAGAGTATCAGGAAAAAGCACGTCAGTACAGTGAGATCTTCAATATCGTCAGAAATGTAACTTCGCCGCACATGAGTATGGAGGAGTTTCAGAAGCTTACCCCGCAAACAGCCGGGCATATTTATGAAATGCGCAGTGAGCTGCAGTCGCAGCTATTAAACGATACTTCTATGAGTGAAAATGCTAAAAGTTTTGTTCTTAAAAAGGACTCAGAGATAACAACTCCGTTTAAATATGACTATACAGACGGCTACAGAAGATTTATGGTCATTATGTACTCAACTGCAATGATATCTGCTGCAGTGTGTGCAATAATTCTGGCACCTGTTTTCTCAGGAGAGTTCGGGGCAAATACTGCACCTATAATTCTGAGTACAAAGCATGGAAAGGGAAAGCTTATCCGTGCAAAACTGACTGTAGTTTTTCTCATCACCGTCTCATTTACACTGCTTCTGATGCTTATAAATTACGCTGAGTGCATGCTAATGTGGGGGCGTGACGGTGCCTCATCACCGATACAGCTTATGTACATGCTGATACCTTATAACATGACGTATTTAAGCGCTGCAGCTATATACTGCCTCAGCATCCTGTGTGCCTGCATTATGTCATCTGCACTGACTGCACTTCTTTCGTCTAAACTCAGGTCTTCATTCGCAGTTATAGTAATTATTTCTCTTACTCTTATTGTACCAATGTTTATTCATGTTTCAGAAAATAATATCCTGTTATACGATCTTTTGCAGCTGCTCCCTTCAAACATGATGAATATATGGGCTGTCGTTTCATCAAATCAGTACGAGATCGCCGGACTTGTAATACCTCCGTATATTTTCATGCCTGCATTTGCAATTATGATCAGCGCTTTGACCATCCCGTTTTCATATGCAGGATTTTCACGTCAGAAGATAAGCTGAAATTTAACGTGAACATTGACTCAGCTGTTTTATTATGATATACTTTTACTTGCTGACTGCGAAAAAAAATGAAATATAAGAAAGGCTAAAGTATTTATGAGTATTTTAACAGTTGAAAATGTCTCGCACGGCTTTGGTGCGCGAAAAATACTTGAGGATTCCTCTTTCAGACTTCTCAAGGGAGAACATATCGGACTGGTAGGAGCAAACGGAGAAGGAAAAACTACTTTTCTTAATATAATTACCGGCAAAATATCACCGGACGAAGGGAAAATCGAATGGTGCAAGCACATAACCACCGGATATCTGGATCAGTACAGTACACTGACACCCGGCAAAACAATAAGGGACGTTCTTAAAGAAGCTTTTATTCATCTTACAGAACTTGAAGCTGAAATGATGAATCTTTATGAGAAAATGTCAGACGCGTCAGATGATGAAATGTCATCACTGATGGAAGAAGTCGGCGAGATTCAGGAGATGCTTGAACAGAGCGGATACTATACGATCGACAGCAAAATAACCGAATATGCCAACGGTCTCGGACTCGGTGATATAGGTCTTGACCATGACGTTTCCGAGCTGTCAGGCGGACAGAGAGCTAAGGTACTTCTTACAAAGCTGT
Source organism: Oscillospiraceae bacterium (assembly GCA_030539275.1). Lineage (GTDB taxonomy): Bacteria > Bacillota > Clostridia > Oscillospirales > Ruminococcaceae > HUN007. The sequence continues at coordinate 79,156 of JAUNSK010000004.1, forward strand.
TGCTTGAGAACCCTATGATACTTATTCTTGACGAGCCAACAAACTTCCTTGATGAAAATCATATAGCATGGCTTCAGAATTTTCTGCAGAACTATGAAAATGCATTTATCCTTGTTTCACACGACGTTCCTTTCATGAACAGTGTCGTAAACGTAATATACAATATTGAAAATGCTGTACTTACAAGATATACAGGAAACTATGAAGAATTCAGGAGAATGTATGAGCTTAAAAAGAGACAGACTGAACAGGCATATGAAAAACAGCAGAAGGAAATTGCTAACCTTCAGGACTTCATAGCCCGCAACAAAGCAAGAGTTGCAACAACAAATATGGCAAAATCCCGTCAGAAGAAACTTGACAAGATGGATATAATAACAATAGCACCTGAAAAGATCAAACCTGTATTTTCATTCAAGTCTGCACGAACACCGGGACGAGTTGTAATTGATGCTCACGACCTTATACTCGGTTATGATGAGCCGCTCACCAGAGCTGTTGATCTTCAGGTAGAAAGAAATCAGAAGATAGCCATCCGCGGTGTAAACGGTCTCGGCAAATCAACTCTGCTAAAGACTCTTCTCGGCATAATTAAACCTATTCAGGGAACTATTGAACTTGATCAGTTTGTCAAGTTCGGCTACTTTGAGCAGGAAGAAGAAGCATCAAGCAAAACTGCACTCCAGGAGATCTGGGACGAATACCCTGCAATGACAAATGCGGAAGTACGTGCAGCTCTTGCAAAATGCGGACTGACTAACGAACATATTACTTCTCAGATGAAGGTATTGTCAGGCGGTGAAAATGCCAAAGTAAGGATCTGCCGTCTTATGCTCAGCGAATACAACCTTCTGATCTTTGATGAACCTACAAATCATCTTGATGTTGCTGCAAAGGATGCACTCAAAGAAGCAATACAGAAATACAAAGGAACCGTACTACTTGTAAGCCATGAACCTGAGTTCTATAACGACGTGGCTACTGATGTATGGAATCTGGAGAACTGGACAACAAAGATCGTATAAAAAATGCTTTTTATTAGATACATCTTCCGGTACTGCAATTATAAATAATCAGAAAAACCCGTTTCATGACATTGATCAACTGTCATGACAACGGGTTTTTTTTATATAGTTTATTTTTTTTTCTTATGTTTCCTGCCAGTTATTTCAACTGTGAAATATGTACCTGCAATAAAGAGTATCATAATTGAACCAAAGCCTGCTGTTAGATCAAACCAGTTCTCCTCATCCGCAGAGGGTCGAATTTCTGTGTCGTAAGTTTCCTCAGTTTTCTGCGGCTTCTGAGTTTCCGGAAGCTTTGTCTGTGAGTCATCCGGCTTTTCTTCCTTATTACTTTCAGCTGGAGTACCGGATGAAGGCTGTGTCCCTTTACCTGGCTGCTGTGATGATTCCGGTTCTTTAGTCACTTCAGGAGAAGATGTGTCGTCACTCTCCTGCTGCTGATTTGCTGACTCTGTATATGAGTTAAAGTACTCAAGTGCCTGCTTCTGCTGTGATGCACCTGTTGAACATCTTGGATTTGTAAGTATACAGCGCCTGGAACATCCGGTACAGACAAGCCTTGAAAGGAAATCATCAGATGTTTCATCATCACCTATGCTTTCTGTGAACACACGTTCCGTTGCACCTCTGAGCTTATATATCTGAACTTCTGTCTGAGTGCTTTTGATAAGTGAAAGGTTATCTGTCCTGAGACTTTCTGATTCAGGTAAAGTCTGTGCCTTTTTCTCATCCTTTATTTCATCATCTTTAAAATATCTTGAGTACAGATTCAAGATACCGAATAAAGAAACTACAAGAACCGCAGTTCTCACGATTATCTTTACATAAATATTATCCTTGTCGATCTCAAGCTGCCTGTAAATCACCGATATTATTGCTTTCCAGTGAAGTCCGAGATGAACTGATATAATTATCAGTGATGCATAAGCAGCTGTCTTATGCCAGTACGCCCAGAATGAAATATCCGTTTGAAGAGGCAGATTTATAAGATGTGATATCATAACTGACGTTACCGCAAGTAATATCATTACAAAAATAAGGACATAATCAATTACAGTCCATATTTTTATGCGCAGTGTGGTTTTCGATGAAGTAATTCTTTCAAGTGATCCTCTGAACCACCTGCGGTTGAGAACATTGTGAATAATAAACAGTATGAATTCTGCGATTCCTATTATTTCATGACTTACATTTCCTGTTACCTGATACTGCATAAGAACTATAAGCAAAACAGTAATTACTGCATCAGTTATATATCTGACTGCTGAATTTTTATTCATAAAATCACTCCTGTTGTTATATGGTGATTTTATTGTATCAGACAACTATTGAAGAAAGATTGAAAAATTACTATGAAGATTGAAAAGTCACTGTAAATTTTGTCACCATATTATCACAATCAACACTTATCTGACCTTTATGCTGCAATACAATAGCCTTTGCAATTGCCAGTCCCAGTCCGTAGTGATTTTCGTCCCTGTTCCTTGATTTATCAAGTCTGTAGAAGCGTTCAAATATCTTATCCTGCTCGTCCTCTGGTATAGGCTCACCGGTGTTTGACACGCTCAAAATGATTTTCTTTTTCATTTTTTTAAGGCATACTTTTACCTGTGTGCCTCGTGATGAATGATCAACAGCATTGTCTATGAGAATTGAAAAAAGCTGCTGTATCTGATCTTTGCATCCGTCAAAATAAATATCCGGGGTTATATCAGTGCATAGGTTCAGGTGGTGCTCAAAAGCTATGCTTTCAAAAACCATCGATGCTTTGAGCGCACATGCAGAAATATTGAAGCTTTCGCATATTTTTTCCTTTGTATCACGCTCGGCTCTTGAAAGATCAAGAAGACTGTTTACAAGGCTGTTCATACGTCCTGTTTCCTGCAGAATATATGAAAGCCACTTGTTTTCACCTATCTCACGCTCAAGCATTTCAGCGTTCGCATTTACAACTGCAAGCGGTGTTTTAATTTCATGACTGACATCTGAAATGAAATTTTTCTGATTATCAAACGTTTCTCTTACCGGCTTTACCAGACTTCTCGACAGCATGGCAGAAAAAATACAGATAAGAAATACCCCCCCTGCTGCAACTGTCAATGATACAGCCATCAGCTGCATGCGGGTTTCATCTGCAAGTGTTCTGTCAAGCATAACGATCTTAGTCGTATTGTCATTTTGTTTTAAAGTCTTATAAGCCATGTGGTGCGATCTCATATATTCTTTGTTGTCATTGAAAGCATAAAATGCATAGCTGCTTATCTCATCATATGACAGCTGTGCATTGCTTGTAATTATCTGTGAATCTCTGAGAGTGCCTGTATCATCAGTAATAACAACATAGTACTGAGCAGAGGCAAGAGCACTGTTATTTTTAAATTTACGGCCGTGTTCATCAGTATTGTCAGTAAGCAGCATCAGTTTATCAATTATAGCTGCAGTCTGTTTTTTATCAGATCTGTGATTAACAGAATTTACTGTAAAAAGTGCAGACACAAGGATCACGGATAATACAGTCATCAGCAACAGGAATATTTTTCTCTGAAGTTTCTTTATCATACTTACTCCTCTAATACATATCCAACGCCTCTGACAGCACGGATCCTTACTGATGACCCTATAAACCCTATCTTTTTTCTTAAAAATGAAACATAGACTTCAACGTTATTATACTCACTGTTATTTTCATATCCCCATACCTTTAATGCTATCTGCTCACGTGTCAGGATCTGACCTGCGTTTGAGATGAACAGTTCCATTAAAATGTACTCCTTCGACGCAAGCTTTATATTTTCACCACTATTGCTGCATTCAAGCTCAAGCGTATATCTGTTCAGTGAAATGTCGCCAAATGCCAGCGAATCATTTACGATCTTATCCCTGCGTCTGGTCAGAGCCCTGATCCGGGCAAGAAGCTCACGTGAATGAAAAGGCTTTGTCAGATAATCATCAGCGCCGCAGTCGAGTCCTTCAATCTTATCATCAAGCGATGACCTGGCACTGAGCATAATTACCGGTACAGAGATCTTCAGACAGCGAAGCTTCTTTGCTATCTCGTATCCATTTATGCGCGGAAGCATAACGTCCAGAATAATAAGATCATAGATGTTTGTAAGAATTTCATTCAGTCCGCTTTCTCCGTCATAAGCTATGCCGACCTGATAGTTTTCATCTTCAAGCATAGCGGCAACAGCATCTGCAAATGCTTTCTCATCATCCACGATCAGTATTTTCATTATATCCTCCGTCAGAAAATCAGTGATCCTGCCTGGTAGATCACAAAGCAAACTATCCATGCAGTCATAAGCTGCAGCCCTATAGACGCAAACATCCATTTGACTGATTTTGTCTCATTTTTAATAGTAGCTATCGTAGCTATACATGGAATATACAGCAAAGAGAATACCATCAGACAAAAAGCATTAAGACTTGTGAATCCTTCCGCTCTCAGAAGATCACCGAATACTGCGTGGCCATCCTGTGAATTGATGTTGGCTACAGAATAGAGAACTCCGCATCCTGAAACTACCAGTTCCTTTGCAGCAATCCCTGAGATAAGAGATACGCCTATACGCCAGTATCCAAGACCGATAGGCGCAAGAACAGGCACTATAAACTTGCCTACTGAAGCAGCAAAGCTTGATGAAGGATCAGAAGTCATTCCTGAAGCACCGAAATTCATTATAAACCACAAAACTATGGATGCAATAAATATAGTTGTTCCGGCTTTGCTCAGATAGTCCTTTACCTTCTCCCAGACATATATCATTATGCTTCCTGCATTTGGTGATTTGTATTCAGGAAGCTCTATAAGCAGACTGTTTGCCGATTTTCTCTTATCGACCTTTCCGAGTATAACTGCAATTGTAATAGCAACAAAAATACTTATAACATACATAGAAAATGAAACAAGCATCGCATTTTCCTTAAAGAAGATCTGGGAAAAGAGTACGTATATCGGAAGTCTTGCACTGCACGACATAAACGGTGTAACCAGAATGGTTTTTAATTTATCCTTCGGATTCTCAAGTGCCCTGGCTGCCATAACAGCCGGTACACTGCAGCCGAAACCAAGAAGCATAGGTATAAATGCTCTGCCCGACAGTCCCATCCTGGACATAATCCCGTCCATGATATACGCGACTCGCGACATATAGCCGCTGTCTTCGAGAAATGCAAGGGCAAGAAACAGAATAAAGATGTTAGGCAGGAATGTCAGAATTCCGCCGACTCCCGGTATAATTCCGTCCATAATAAGCGATGTTACAACATCATCGGCATTTATATTTACAAGCAGTGAACTGATAAGACTGCTGAACTTTTCTATTCCGAAATCAAACAGGCTTACCAGAACATTTCCGACAGAAAACGTCAGGAAGAATACAACTGCCATAATAGCAAGAAATATCGGCAGTCCCAGTATTCTGTGGGTAAGTAATGAGTCAAGCTTCTCAGTACGCTCCGATTTTGAATTTTTATTTACAAGTGTTTCATCTACTATCTCATCAATAAAATCATATTTTTCATTTATGATCCTCTTGTCAAATTCCTGAGTCCTTATCTTTTCAGGAAGTTCGACCTTATTGTATTTTTCTAATATTTCACTGTCTTTTTCTATAAGCTTGAGTGCATTCCATCTGACATTATGTACGCAAGGATATTTTTTTATCAGCTCGTTTGAAAGAACATCAATATAATCCTCGATTTCATCAGAATATACTACTGTATGCTCTCCATGATGATCGTGAATGTGAGTTGATCTGTTCACTTCTTTTTTTGGATGATGATGTATCTTTGGTGTTATCTCCGTATCATTGAGGTTACAGTGATGTGCAACAGCATGAATAAGAACATCAAGGCCTCTTTTTTTCTTTGCACACACGGGAATGACCGGAATTCCAAGCATCTCAGGAAGCCTGTGCATATCGATCTCCATGCCTCTCTCCTCAACAATATCCATCATGTTGAGTGCAAGGACAACAGGTTTGCCAAGCTCGATAAGCTGAAGTGTAAGGAAAAGGTTTCTTTCCAGACAGGATGCATCTACCACATCTACGATTACATCAACTTCATCATCAAGTATGTACTGCCTTGAAAGCTTTTCCTCCATTGTGTATGACGTCAGACTGTATATTCCCGGAAGGTCTACAAGCTTAAAATCCACATCATGATATTTAAGAGCTCCCTCTTTTTTTTCAACTGTTACTCCGGGCCAGTTGGCCACCTTCAGTTTTGCTCCGGTATATGCATTAAACAATGTTGTCTTTCCACAATTCGGATTACCTATAAAACCTACTGCAATTTCTTTCATTTACTGTCACCCTCTGATGTAATTATCCCGATAGCAATATCAGCACCTATAGCAAATCTCGTTCCTCTTACTTTGATTATCATTGAACCTCTGCGTTTTTTCCCCAGTATCTCAAACGATGTCCCGGATGTCAGCCCCAGAGTTTCAAGTCTGCGTTCAATATCTTCATCGAGTTTAATAGACTGTACAATGTACTTTTTGCCTATATCGCCATTTAGAGCGGTCATGTCAAATCCACTTCCTTAACAAAACTATGAGTTAGCAAAAGCTAACAATACTTATTATACCACCAAACCCACTGTATGTCAATATAGCTAAAAAAAATCTGTCTTATTCGACATTTGAATAAGACAGACTATTTTTTCTACTTTAATTTGTTCTTTTTCTTTGAATTGATCTTTAAAACCAGGAATCCTATAAAAGAAAGGGCTACAATCAAAGGCTTGAGCATCTGTACTTTAAAATTATTCATAATTATTATCGCTGCCTGTAAAGTATGGAGACAGAGCAGCCTCCTCCTTTCATTTTTTTATCATGACACTATCAGTCCGTATGAGGCACACAAACGCTTCAGACCATCCCTGTAGCCATATCCGACAGCATTGATCTTCCACTTTGACTGATATCTGTAAAACTCGAAAAATGTTATTGTTGTTTCTGAAAAAAGTCCGGAAGCTTCAAATCTGAATATTTCCCTGCCGGACTGGGTGATCGATACAAATGGATCTATAATTTTAGAAAAGTTGTCATTTGGTCCCGGAAGATATATTGAATATGCAAAAGTAACCTTCATTATGTGTGATGGTACATTAGAGAGCAGAACATCAATTGACTTATCCTGATTTACAACAATGCTTCCGCAGTCAGACTGCATGTTTCCGAAATAAATAAAGTCATCATCACAACTTGTTATTCCCTTAGAATCAAGCATAAATACATACGGATCTATATCCATGTTTTTCAACAGGGACTTGAACCCCATTTTTACTGTCATAACATTGTCACTCAAACCTTCAAGAGAAACCCGTTCCCCTCTGTTAAGCAGCCTTGACGGCACGTTTATGCTGCGTGTCTCAGGTGCAGCTGCCCTTTTTATAGGTGTCTGACGCTGTACTGACGAATTATTAACAGGCTGCTGTACTGTAAAAACCTGCACAAGCTTACTTTCATCATAGCTTCCCGGCTTTTCCTGAGGCAGAACCTTTTGCGTACAAACCGGTGAATCTGCAGATGAATATCCGCTTATGTAAAATCTTCTGATAACATTTGATTTTATGAGAACATCTCCGTAAAGAAATGTTTTATCCGGAAGCGCAGAAACAGTAACTTTAATTTTGTTTGCTCCGCCCGACAGTACTGTCGGTTCAAAAGTCAGATCGTGCATATTTGTAACAAGTTCTGCTTTATCAGGAGAAAATACAGATATATAATATGAATTTGACTCGTTTGCCTTAAAACCTCCGAGCCTGTACTGTCTGGTCATTTCAATAATGCTGTCCTCACATCCGAGTCCGTTAGTCTGACCGCTGACTTCTGTACTGTCAAGCTTTGCCCCATATCCCGCAGCATCAACAGAAAATGTCTCTCCTTGTCTTGGGTTTACCATCTCTATTCTGAGATTTTTCAGAGTGACTCCATTTGAACGTATGATCACCACACTGTCTTCGCTGCACCATAGTGTGGTATTCCGACCTTCAACAATACAGGGATGCTTTATTATAAAAGGGCCTTTGAATTCCCCGGAAGGAAGCATTATGTGGCCTGAACCTGAATCTATAAGATTTTGAATATTTTCCATAGATACCTCTTAAAATTTATACTGCATATCTTATACTCTGCAATTATTATTTTAACACATTCTGAAATAAATATCAATCAGACTAATGATTGAAAACAGAAATAAAGAATACTATTATCCCTATTATAACAAAAATACCTATCAGCAGCACATATGCTATCTGAAAACGCAGAAGCGGAAGAACATTTATATGATCCTGTTTCTTATCACGGAATAAATTGAATCCGTTTTCTTTCCAGTCCAGAAGAATAATCAGGCCTAAAACCAACCCTGACAGGATCATTGCCAGAGGACGTATAGAAGCCGGCATAACAAACATCATTATCAGTTCAAGCAGAAAGATCAGTATTTCTGACCGGTCTCTTTTTGTAAGTACTATCTCTTTTTCACCCAGGCATTCCATCCTGTAGCGCTTGGCCATATATTTCAATACTGCATTCAGATTGCTGAAATAAACAAGATGAATGCGGTCATTACTGTCTTTTGTATCCGGAAAATGAACCATAACACATTCCTTGTTAGCTAGTACAAAAATAACGTCATCTGCTTCTTTATGCTTTGCAAGAACTGCAGATGTATCAATATATTTATAAATATGTAAACTATCGTTTTTGCCGACTGCCTCTGAAAGTCTGCTTTTTAATGCTGCTTCATCATCCGGAACGCACCAGATAGAGGTTTCGTCGTAGGATTCTAAAAAATGCTGCACCATCTGTTTATCCAAGAAATAATCAACCACTGCAGTACCCCCAAATCAAGTAAAGTTTGTAGCGGGCAATCGAACTAAATCAGATCTTCTGAAACAATTAAGTATTCAGCTGCCTTATAAGCAGATAGCATCCCCACCTTCTTACTAATAATTATAAGCTTTTTAACTGTTTTAGTCAATATATGTATTAAAAGTTTTCCCATTTGCGGGAATAGTTAAACAATTTTCATAAAAAATTTTGCTCAGATTCACTTTCATCACTGTGAAATGTTTTTTTGATTCTTGGATCAAGAAAAAATGTAATACTAAGAAAAATACAGCACGCTATCCATATTACCGGCTCACTCATAATTATTCCGAAGTATCCGAATTTCGGAGCAGCCCACAAAACAACAAGAAACTTTCCGGCCAGCTCAATAGAGCTGGATATCAGCGGAATTACATTTTTGCCTATTCCCTGCATTGTACTTCTCAGTACAAGCAGCGGTGAGAGTACAAAATAAAACGGCAGGTTATAATAAAGATATTTTGCGGCTGTCTCTATGACCTGCTTATCTGACGACCCGGTCAGAAGATGAATGATCTGAGGCGCTGTTGCAAATGTAAGAAGCATGGCAAATGCCGACCATACAAAGTCTATCTCTACAGATCTGATAACTCCTGTACGAATCCGTCTGAACTTGCCTGCACCGAAGTTCTGGCTTGCAAAAGTCGCAGATGAGGTAGAGATCGTAGACAAAAACATCATATAAATGTGGCTTATTTTTCTTGCTGCGGTATGTGAAATAACTATCTGGGTTCCGAAGCTGTTAACTGATTTCTGCATTACAACTGTACCTATAGATACAAGTGACATCATCATTCCCATAGATAAGCCTGTCATCAGAAGTTCTCCGGCAAACCCGGCAGATATCTTAAAATCTGAAAGAGACGGAAGAATAAACGCGTACTTTTTCTTCAGAAAAATGATACATGCGCAAGAAGATATGGCCTGAGAAATAACAGTTGCCAGAGCAGCGCCTCCTATACCTGTTTTAAGACACTTGATGAATACCAGATCAAGAATAATATTGCATATGCTTGAGACTGCAAGAAAAATGATCGGAGCCGCCGAATTTCCGAGTGCACGCATTATGCCTGCCATCGCATTATAGCTCATTGTAATTACTGCACCGGAAAGGATGATCGTAATGTACCGGCTTGCAGAACCCATTATTTCATCAGGTGTGCCGAGGATCCTGAGCAGATCATCAACATATATCAGACTTACAACAGTTACTATAGCTGAGATGACCAGACTGAGAATCAGTGTTGCTGCTATTGCTTTTTTTACACTGCTGTAATCCTTTGCACCAAAATACCTTGCAGTTACCAGTGAAAAGCCGTTTGCAGTACCGTTGAGAAAGCCTATGATCAGACTGAATATAGCTGCTGTTGCACCCATTGCTGCAAAATCATTCTGTCCCAGGTTATAGCTTACTATCATTGTATCAGCTATATTGTATATCTCCTGCAGCAGATTTCCCAGAAACAGCGGCAGTGCGAACATAAATATCAGTACCACCGGTTTTCCCAGTGTAAGATCTTTTGTTTTCTTCATTTATTCCTCCGTCGTAAAATATTGAGTATATTAGTGAAATTCCTAAAAAATCTGAACGCCCCTCCAGAATCGGTCTGAACGGGCGTTGTAATGTGATCAGTCTAATGATGTCAGTATTGTATTTACAATTGAGTCTGTCTTGATATCCCCGTCATGTCTGTCTTCGATCAGAACACAAAAAGCAATTGGGTGGTCAGGATTTGTATCAAAACCGGTCAGCAATGAATTCTCTTCATCTCCGTTTTTGACCTGTGCTGTTCCGCTCTTGATGCCAAGAGTAAATCCGGGTATCGTATCAGTATAGCGTTGACCGTTCTGGATCATGATGTTTTTAACATAAGCCGCTGTAGGTGCATCAAAAAATTCACGACTCATGGATTTTTCTGCAAAGTTTTCTTTTGAACCGTCAACACGGGTCGAATAACTTATCAGATACGGCAGAACAGATTTTCCTGTCTCACTTGCAATGGCACTCTGCCATGTCATAAGCATGCATGGACTTACCATGGTTTCGCCCTGACCAATACATCCCCACTGAGTAGAAAAATCATACTTGTCAGTCAGTGTAGTTGAAGCAGTCTGCACTGATATGCCGTTGATCTCCATAACATACGGATCAGATTTGTTTACACTGTAGCCCATTTTCTTATATGAATTAATTATATCATTCAGATTGAATCTGTCATCCTCAACAAGCTGAGCAAAAAAAACATTGCAGCTGTTTGCAAAAGCAGATGAAATATTTTCTTCGCCGTGTCCCGAAAGATTATGACAGTAAATAGTCTGTCCGCCTCGGTTTAAATATGTTCCTGAGCAGGAAAAAGACATTGAATTCAGAAGATCCTCACCCAGCGAAGCTCTTGCTGCAGCAAGAGTTGATATTTTCTGTGTTGAACCAGGTGTAAACTTGTAAAATGCCTTGCAAAGAAGACTTCCTTCTTCCAGGTCCGTATAACCGTTGAAAGGATTAAGCCCCGGTTTGCTGACACAGACAAGGATCTCACCTGTTACATAATTATATGCTATGGCTGTTCCGTTTTTATTGCCGAAAGCCTGATATACTTTCTGATTAGCTTCGTGGTCAAGTGTAGTATAAACAGCACTCTGTCCGTCAGCTGAATGAATGCCCTGTGAGAACGAATAATTGTTGAGCAGTTCAAGATTATTAGATACAAGTGTATTTGTCATCTGCTTGTCGTTATTTCCTATCAGACTTGCAACGTCAGTAAAATGGTCTGCACCGTATGTATCAGGTGTAGCCTTCTGGTCAAACAGAACATTTTCTTTCCTGTCGTACACCTTTCCAAGTACAGCGTTTTCTGAATGGATCATATAGAATGATGAGTCTCTGTATATTTTGTATGTCAGATAGATAAGTCCTGAAATGAAACAGACAAGTATTGTAACTATCAGAACAAGATTCCTTTTTATGCTTCTCAATTTACCTTTCTCCTTTCAGACGCATTTGCCGGCTGTCTTACAACAATATTTCTGACAAACTTAGGTGATTGAGTTGCCTTGAGCATACCAAGAAGGAATCCGCTTGTAACCATCGAGCTTCCTCCGTTTGAGAGAAACGGCAAAGTAACTCCCGTAAAAGGAATAAGATTGCATGAACCGAATATATTCAGAGACATCTGTACAACAAATACAGCTGTAACTCCGGCTGCAATAGTTCCGTGATAATAACACCTCGGCGGATTTATTACAGGCATAAGAAGCATCAGCAGTATCAGGAGAACAAATAATATTGCTGCAAGCATACCCCATTCCTCTGAAACAGATGAAAATACGATATCTGTATCATATGCTGCGACATTGCACAGACTTCCGGATCCGGGACCTTTTCCGAACCATCCGCCTTCAGCTATGGCAATAAGCGCACGGCACTGCTGATATCCGTTACCATACTGGTCAGCCCATATATCAACATACAGTCTGTCCTTAACATAGCCCGGTGCCAGCTTTATTGCAGCAAAAGCAAATACCAGAACCATACAGATAAGCGCAGCTATCTTCTTCTTTGAAAACTTTGCACGAGGGTAACACAGCCTGTTTACAACAGCACATCCAAAAACGGCTCCGAATGTCGGAATACTTCCGAGATCCCTGCACCACCACTGAAGGCCCAGTATTGCAGCTGTCATAGCTATCATCGCTATATTGTTAGGTGTTACATATAAAAAACCGAGTTTTTTCTTGTTCTGCTGTTTATACAGAGACGTAGCACATGCAAATACAAAAAGCGGCTTAATAAATTCTGAAGGCTGCAGTGAAAATCCACCGAAATTGATCCACATACTGCGGCTTCCTGTAAAGAGAATGATCACCACCATCAGAACACATATTCCTGCATAGTAGTACTTCTGCCTCTGCTCCGCCTTGAAATTGTTTCGTGTCAGCAAAAATCCGACCTGGCACGAGATAAAGGCAGCTGCCGTCGTAATGAAATGTTTAAGATTAAAGTCTATCCCGCCGAATGACGACTGAAAAATAAGACTGATGTTAAGTATCAGAACAAGTATTAGATCCAGAGTATATACATCCTGAGCAAACAGATGGATCACGGAAAAATATATCAGATCCGATCCAAGCACTAATACTGTCAGCTTTATTGCTTCTGTATAATCAGTCAGATTACCGTTAAGATATATATTGCCAAGCAGTACAGTATGGGTTATTACTATAACAAGCTTAACAAAAAAGTAATTCAGCTTAGTTTTTTCTTTACCCATTCTCTACTTCCTTTACTCGCTTAATATAAAAAATCATTGCACCGAGCCTTACCTCATCATTGATCTTGAGAACGGCTGATTTTATTCTTTTTCCGTTAACGTAAGTACCCGACTTGGAATTGAGATCATCTATAAGCAGCTTTCCGTCTGAAAAAGTCAGTACCGCATGGTATCTGGACACAGAAAGATCCGGAAACTGAATATCAGCTGAACGATGACGTCCAAGCAGTATTTCTGAATTTTCAACCGGAATTACCCTCTTATCAGCTACAAGAGCGTAGTGTGAAAAACGTTTTGTCCACTGATTCTGACAAAATTTTCTCTCACGTGATGCTTTGAGAAATAATACAAGTGCACAAAAATCAATTGCCAGCAGTGCGACTGCGGATGCAATACCTTTAAGAGTTACAAGCTGATCAAAAAACCCGTTTATAAAATCAGTAAAATCTTCCTGCAATATTTTTCACTTCTTTCCGTATAGATATATTATTTAAATGATCAGTCTGCACACAGGATACTACTTTACCATATAATAATCATAACCAAGTTTTTCAAGTGATTCTATAACTGATGACAGACTTCCTGAACTGCTGCCGCTTATGCATGGTACTATCTGCATTGAACCGCTCTTAGATTTTATTTTCGCCATAATATCTGATATGCTCTGTGAACCAAAATCATTCATATTAATATTTACAACTGCGTACATATCTCCATATGATTCCGGCTTGAATACCTCAGATGAAGAATTTATAACGTCAGATGCAGAAACCTCGAGCATAAGACTTGCACCATTTGACTCTGCTTTATCGGAAAGATGATTAATAAGTTCGCAAAGTCCGCTGTATCTTGTTTCAGGCTTTACTATATCGCCGATATATCCGATATCCTTATCTCTGAATGCAGGGAAGTATGTATCTGTGCATATAATTTTCTTAATTCCTGCTGAAGAGATCTCTCCGATAATGTCTGAAAGATAACTTTTTGTAAGATCAGCAAACGGGGACATCCATGGTTTTCCTCCGGATTCTGATTTGTTGTCAAGCCATTCACCGGTTACACCGTCAGCAAACTGATAAGCAGACTTTTTGTAAGTTGCAGGATAAATACTATCGGCTATTGTGCTTATTTCTGCGGCAGGTTCCATACCGCATTTTTTTATAGCATCAACTATCTCTGAAAGAGTCATTCCTGAGCTGACAGCACCAGACAGGTTAGCTGATTCTATCCCGGATGCGTAAAGCAGCTTTCCGCCTGTTACTTTAAGAGGAACTACTGCATATTTGTATTCTTTAACACGGTTCAGAGCCTGACTGAGTGAATCAGCACCGGCCATATCATCAGCTGATATGAAGTAGCAGCCGCCTGTAGATTTTTCGTTTGAGACCGGTGCCTGTGTCACCGGAGCAGTCGTTGTTGTTGCCTGCGTGGTTGTTTGTGTTGTTTCAGCCGGAGCTGTTGTAGTAACTTTTTCAGATGAAACAGTAGTTGTCTTAGTCTGCGTCGCTTCAGTCTGTGATACTTCCTGAGTAGTTGTCTGAGCTGTTGAGCTTACGTCGACAGACTGTGAGTAATCATCATCACCCTTATCAGTCATTATTTCCCATATTGGTTTTGCAACTACATAATATCCGAATATTCCGACACCAAGCATTACTGCACATGTTCCGAGGACTGATACCATCTGGCTCTGTCTTTCGGCACCCTTTTTCCTTTGCTTATAAATCTTCATACCTTTATTCTTTTTTTGCATTTTTAAATAACTCTCCTTCCTGGTTTTAAACACAATTTTTCAAATACTGTATATAATATTACTGTAGCTGCTCACACCGCATAATATATATGACCGGCGGTAATGATAGTAGATATGAGAGGTGTTTAAATGATAATTGAACAGCTGAGCAGTCTGACCGTAAAGGTATCTCTTACAGCATCTGAACTTTACGAGCATAATGTTGATTTTGACAGTCTTGAAAATGACGATAAAAACACAAGATCACTTGTCTCTGATGTAATAAATCAGATCAACATAAAATTAGGACTTAACTTCTTCAATGAGCATCTGTATATCGAGGCTTTTTCCGGCCGGGAAAGCGGATGCATACTGTATATATCTGTTGTAAACAACAGCTTATATGATGAAGATGAGCTGGTTGATTTTATGGACAGTGACTTTTCACAAGACTTTGAATTATCAGATAATTCAGACAATAAAGACGTATCAGTCAATGTTATTATGTTTGAAACAACTGTACCGCGGTCGCTCATACTGCTGGCAGTTTTCCTCGACAAATTTTATCATTCATATACTTCTCAGAGTTCCCTGTATTTCTGTGATAACATATACAGACTTTTAGTTACAACGCAAAGCACATACAGCAATGAGATTCTGAATTCGGGATTTCAGTCAGGAATAAACTGCATAAGCAGCGATTTACAAAGCTGCAGGACAATTGAATATTGTCAGTGTATTTTTGACGAAAACGCAATAGAAAAGCTTACCGGAAAAATGTCATTTTAAACTGTCCACAGCATCCTTCATTGAAGGTGACCTGAACAGATAACTTCCTGATACAAGAATATCTGCACCGGCTTCTCTTACAAGAGGAGCCGTTTTTTCATTTATTCCTCCGTCTACCTGTATACGCGTTTTCAGATTATGTGAGTCAATATATTGTCTCAGTGTTCTGATCTTCGGGATCATTCCGGCAATAAAACCCTGGCCGCCGAAGCCTGGTTCAACAGTCATAACAAGCACAATATCGACCATTGAAATATACTCAAAAACCGACTCAGCCGGAGTAGAAGGTTTAACGGATATTCCAGCCATGATACCATGTTTTTTTATAGCATTGATAGTTTCAGCTGTATTGCTGTCACTTTCTGCGTGAAATGTAATCAAGTCACTTCCGGCCTGAGCGAAAACATCTGTATACCTGAGAGGGTCACTGATCATCAGATGAACATCCATAAAGATATCAGTGCTGCGGCTCAGTGATTCAAGTACAGGCACTCCAAAAGAAATATTATTGACAAAATGACCGTCCATTACATCAAAATGCAGCATATCTACGCCGCTTTTCTTTAATTTCTGACATTCCCCGGACAAATTCATTAAATCAGCACTTAAAATAGAAGCAGATACCAGTGTTTTCAAAATAAAAAGACCTCCGAAATAAAATAATATACATACACATATTATATGATACAGTATTTCACCCCGAAGGTCAATAATAAATTAATTTTTTTTTACACATGAGGGAAGCACCTCATTTCCATGGAAATGAGGTGCTTAAAAGGAGATATGAGAAAAACACTATTTGTTAGAAGATTTCATAATTAGTAAGTGTAATACTGTAATAATCCCCCATAAGTATTACCATGATTATAGTATAACATCAAAAGATAAATATGTCAATAACATCTCAAAAAAAATGATAAATATTTTAGTATTTTGTCGTAATAGTTTATTTTCTTATATTATCTCATATTACTTATAAGCAGATTGTCCGGTTATCTTGTATAGAAAGGCTGCTTATTTGCTGCTACTCTGCTTCCGAATGAGTCAGAATATGAAGCAACTGACAATCCAAGACCATCATGTAGATATGGCTTGACAGTCCTTGCTATTGAATCAAAAAGTACTTTCTTGTCTGCAGCCTGTGTATCATAATCGACTACTATCAGATATGTTATCGTATTTCCTCTTTTCATCATCTGCAGATATGCCCTGTCTACAGCTTCTTCACCTGAGAAGAAGCCCGAAAGTGCATCTGCCATATCCTGAGGAAAATCCTTCGGATCCCCGATCATTACTTTTTCATTTGTTTTTTGTGCTTCTCTGAGCTGCTCAAGGAGTTCTCTGTGCATAATAATGTTCTCGCCAAAAGGATTTATTACAAAGCCTGAAGGTCCGTCCGGATCTCCGAGAATCATAGCCAGATATTGATCAAATGTCGTAACAACAGTCTGTACCTTCTGTTCCTTACGCCATTTTCTGAGCTCATCTACATCTGTAAATGCCGGTAAAAATCTCTTTCCGTCCTTTACTGCAAGCATCATAAAATTAATTCTTGTATTCTCAGGATCTTCAGGTCTGTCCTCTGTCTTGACAAAGTTGCCGTTTTCGTCCTTAACCTCAATAATCGCAGGAGAAATAAAATGTGCTTTTTTAAGTTCCTCAAGAAATTTTATTTCATTATCCTTGCTGTGCTGCTGCTTTATATCCCTCATAGCAGAAACAAGAGCTGGATTTTTTAAAGGCTGTGTTTTGTTAAATTCCAATTAATTCACCTCATAGTCAGTTGTTATTTCGTACCAAGTGTAAAAAAAATCATACACTTTGATTTTGAATACAATTTTAGTGTAACATTTTATTACATGAAAAGTCAAGTGTTTATGTATGTATTTTCAATAAAACTGACAAAAACATTAAAAAAATGATAAAATGTTAAACAAAGTACAAAACAGCCTGTTTCACTTTACCCATAAAAAATAAACTCTTCATTTGCAAGTCTTATTCTGCTCCTGTCAAGAAGCTTCATCTCATGCTCGCTTTTTATAAGATGATCGTTTAAGTATGTATGATTTGTTGAGTCATTATCAACAAGAAAGTACGCACCGTTTTTCAGTATGATCTGTGCATGAGATCTGCTTACTGCATGATTGTCAGCTATACAGTAATCTACTGCACGTTTGTCAGATCCGAGTCTGAATGAATTCTTGTTGATCGGGATTTTTTCATTATTTCTGACTCTGAGCAGAAATGAGCCTGTAACTTTTAAAGTTTCATTTTCAAGAATTTTCTCAGGAGCAACAGTATTTTGTTTAGATACATTTCCGCTGGAATCAAAATACTGAAGATTAATACTTTCATTATCATCCTGTGCATCAAATGAGACTGTGCTTATTTTATTGTTTGTCTTGTTTTTCGACTTTGACTGACTGAAGATCTTGGCAAACAAGCTTTTTTTATTTCTATTGTCCTGGTTTTCCTTTTCGGAATCTGCATATAGATTCAGCGGCATTTTGAAATCAGTCATTTTTTCGTCTTCAGCGCTTTGCTTTTGTTGTGCGACAGCCGGCGGTTCATCGATATCATGTTTGCACAGGGTATACTTTATCTGTTCTTCAGAATCGGTTTCTTCGACTGTATCATCCTGCACATCTTCATTTTCTGCCAGAGTTTCAAGATGTTCAGGAAGCAGTCTTGTTTTCTGTTCATCTATAATAAATCTGAAATCAGCAAGAACAAAATCACTTCTGGCGTTAAGGTAAGCGAGCATCTTTCCTATGTAATCACAGTTTTCATTATGATCAGCATTAAGTCCACATACAAAAGACTTGAGAAATACGTCGAGAGTCGGGTTTCCGATATTTTTACCCAGCACCGGTAAAATTACAAGCCATATCTTATTTGTTTTAACATTATAAAATATCTTTTCACAGTCAAGAATTACAGAATCCCTGTCAAGAAGATAGTTCTCAGATTGTTCAAAAACACTCAGAACAGTATCTATGACATTTATCACTCTTTCCTTGCACGTATACTCACTGAGCCACTGAGAAACTGAGATCATTGCTGTAATATCATATCTGACTTTTACACAGCTGTCCATCTGTGTAATTGTAAACGGCATTATGCCGCTTATCTTATTGTTTGCAATCATTCCTGCGGCTGTCTGGTCTATCTTATCTTCCCCATCAAACTCGTACACAAGATAATAAACTGCATCCTTTGTTTCATTATAGCATTTCATTTTGACGTCCCCTCTTAATTGGTTATTTTTTACTATTATACGATAAATTATCCAGTTAGTCAATAGAATGCCCCGGATAATTAAATCTTTTCGAGATTTAATCTGAGCTTCTTAATTATTCTCTTCTCAAGACGTGATATATACGACTGCGAAATACCGATAATATCCGCAACCTCCTTCTGAGTCTTTTCTTTGCCGTCAATAAGACCAAATCTCATCTGCATTATCATACGTTCACGGCCTTTTAATGTATTGACCGCTGCGATGAGCATATTGTGCTCTGCCTCTGTTTCTATTTCCCTGTTCACAACATCCTCATCAGTACCAAGCACATCAGACAGCAGGAGTTCATTGCCGTCCCAGTCAATGTTGAGAGGTTCATCTATTGATATCTCATTTTTATACTGTGATGATTTTCTAAGAAACATCAGTATTTCATTTTCTATACATCTTGAGGCATATGTCGCAAGCTTTATCTGTTTTTGAGGACAAAATGTCTTAACTGCTTTTATAAGGCCTATTGTTCCTATTGAAATAAGATCCTCTACACCTACCCCCGAGGATTCAAATTTTTTTGCTATGTAGACCACAAGCCTCAGATTATGCACAATAAGTCTTTCTCTTGCAAGTTTCTCATTTGTATTAAGAAGTTCAAAAGTTTCAGCTTCTTCTTCCCTGCTAAGAGGAGGAGGAAGTTTTTCAGAGCCATTGATGTAGTAGACGTCTGAGCCACTGATTTTCCTTCTGAAACTATTAAGACAATCAACTATTATTTTAAAGAGCGCCTTGATTTTTGTCATCTGCCAACATTCCTTTCAGAAAAAAATAATATGCATTATTAATTAACCGCCGTGCAGGCGGCGTTTCATATTAATATCTTTGGATTAAAAATGGCCGCAGTTTCTTTTTGATTTATTCCTATCATCGCATCAACAGCCTTATATTTACTATCTGATCTTATAATTACCTCATCCGGTATAAATGCCGGAATAGTACCATCACCCCCGATCGTTGCATATGGAATCAGCCTGACCCCCTTCATACTTTTATTACCAGTCATATATTCATACAGTGATACGCTGTCCGCCTGTTCTTTCAAAAAATCTTCAAAAGCACTGGCCGGACATACTATAACAGGTCTTCCGCTGAATACATCTGTAAGTGCATTGCCGGTATCTGCTATACCGCTCACAGTAAATATTTTATCAGCATTTTTAATTATTACAGAGTATTCACCGCTTGATTCCTTGCTTTTATCAATCAGAAAACGTACAGCAGTGATTATAAAATATGCTGCTGCTGTAAATATAACAAGACTCAGCAGTGAAAAGTCCATATAAACAAAAGAATTATTCAGATGAACGAACTGAGGATTGAAAAAATACTTCAAAGCAAGAATTATTCCTGCAAATGCAAAATTTATAATGTAAAAAAATATGACAGTCTTAATATATTCAGCAAATCTTTTTTTGCCGAAAGCGAGAAAAACTATCAGGAATGACGCACTGGCTTTGATAATAAACATCAGCAATGAATTAATTTCCGGTATAAGTATTACAAGTGAAAACATACTTCCGGCGACTGATGCACATATCAGATTAAGTGGTCTGGGTACTATGTGTGAAAACCTCGCAGTTGCTTTTATAAGCAGGTATGTAACATAAATATTAAGAACTATAAGGACATCAACATATATGATCTGCATTTAATCACTGCCTTCATGTATCATCAATAATAATTATACACGTCTCTCTTTAACTATTGTGTCGATTTAATAATCACTTGTTTTTTTTGGGAAAATATATCCAAGCTAAGCAATTACGCTGTTTTGTTAAATGATCATGCCCTGAAGGCCGGCATTTGCTGTTGATATAATATGAATTATAATACATAATATATAAGTTTATTCATTTTTGCAATAAGAGATTATTTTATGGAAGAAGCTTTGACTTTGATGACAGCAGAGCATTTTTATGACATATGTAAAACAGGTTCAGTCAGTATTTATGATGAAAGGGACTAACAAATAATAAGCCCTGAATTTCCTTAAAAGAAATTCAGGGCTTATTATTTTATAAAAGAGTATAGATCAACGCCCGGACTTATATACTGACTGATCACTGCATCAGAAGATTTTTAAGAAGAATGAAATCAAGGATATTTACATTTGAGTCGTCATTAATATCAGCTTCGGTCCATCCCTCAGGTTCAACCCCTGAAATAAGAAATCTTATGAGAGCTGCTGCATCTTTTACGCTTAGTGTACCGTCTGCATTTGCATCTCCCTTTATTTTTTCCTGACTGCAGGCTTCAATAATAAACTTCTGACCGTCACCATTCCAGAAATTCCACTGGCAGATTTTTGCCTGATCCAGTGTGCTTATCTCATACACATCAAGACACGAAGTGAATCCTGAAGACTTTGTCAGAAATGAATATGAACCATCCTTATTGCAGATTATTTTAAATATCTGCGAATCATCACCTTTATATGGTGACACAGTTATATCTGCACCATCCATATTACTGCTGCCCTCCACAGTAAGAGCTGACCCCGAGGCTTTCTTTATCACATAGGTATTGTCTGTAAGCCTCTCAAACTTCCACGCCTGTATTTTGTCTGACTGTACTGCATTTGACGAATTATCATTTATCCATTTTCCGCTGCTTATATTTTTAATCGAATATACGCCTTCATTAACAGACGGATATACCGGTTCGATATACCACAACTGACAGTCACCTCCCCAGTAATTCCACTGATTAAGATTTCCGCCGTTTTCTGTTGACCATTCATATATATCCATACCGGCCTTGTCACCTGAGCATTTCGAAACTACTGCATAACTGCTTCCATTCCTGATAAGCTTCCACTTCTGGTTATCTGTATTTTCAAATGTCTGCAGTTCAATATTTACCCCGTCATCAGCCGAATTCTTCTGGACAGCTATACATTTACCTTCATCTGCAAGTGATACAATCACGCAGTAACCATCCTCAAGTGCGATGATCCTCCATTCCTGATGCTTTCCTCCGGTTTTTGTCCATTGACAGATATTTGTATGATCCATTGTATTGCCGTCTTTCACATCAAGAACCATATTGCTGTTTTTATTAGTAATATAATAGGATACACCGCTCAGCAGCTGGGTATCTCCTATTTTGACAGCTGATTCTGATTTATTTGCTGTGAGTGCATTATAGACAAGGCTGCTGTTAATGTTCGTATAATCAAGTTTTTTATCTCTGTCTTTGCCGCTGAATCCTGTAGTTTTAACTCCCCATACTGTCTGATTGTCTGACGAAACGGCTGAAAATGTCATTACTGTTTTGCCTGATACATCTTCCTCTCTGGATGTCATAAAGTATCCTGTATACCTCTTGCCTCCTGTTACGATCACCGCTTCGGCACTGTCACCAGATTCACTCCATGTTCCCTGCGCGCCTCCGGTTATAGTCCCGTCTTCGTTCAGGGTTATCTTTGAATACTCGTGTATCGCAGATGAAGTGTCACTGCCATGATTTATAAACTCGTATGTTCCGGCTATGTCAGTTTCATCATACCCTGTCTCACTGATAACATCACCACTGTATTCATACGGTGATACAACAGGCCAGCCTTCTGAGTTAAAATACATGGAATGTACTCTGACTTCATGATACTCAGATCCGCTGTTGAATCTTGTATGATATACAAGATACCATTTGCCGTCATCATCCTTCAGAACAGAATTGTGTCCCTCTGCCATATATGCTGTGTCTGTTGTACTGAACTTATAGTTGCCCATAACCTTTAGTCCGGTACTGTCAAGATTTGTTCCCAAAGCAAGGACAGCTGATTTTCCTGAAGGATCAGAAAAAGGACCACATGGATTTTCACTGCGGAATACCCGCATATTGTAACCGCCTGTAGCCGTCAGTCCTCCATATGTGACCCAGAGGTAATAGAAGCCTGTCGCAGCGTTGTACTCAATAAACGGACCCTCGCCTGATTTTTTGTATCCGCCTGATATTTTTGTTCCGAAATAACTGTCAATCATCCTGCCGTCTGATGTTGTACCTGTCTTCGGATGAATACATTTTCCTGTAGCAGGATCTATCTGGAGAGTGAAGATTCCTCCTGACCACGAACCATAGCACATATACATTTTACCGCTTGTGTCATAATAGATTGTCGGGTCTATCGCATTCGGAAACAATGTATTATTGAAGTTGTCAGAACTGAACCAGCTGTTATTGTAGGTAACCTCACCTGATGAGATAAGTTCGTCTATATTTGTGGATGTATATTTTCTGTTTACTCTTTTGGTTGCACTTACAGCATAGCTGTCATTTGCAGTAAATCCTGAGTATATAAGAGTATCTGCGAAAGTATACGGGCCCTCTGCAGTTTTTGACACTGCGTATGCGATACATGATCTCATATAGGTTGATGATGTGCAAAAATACATCATATAGGCACCTTTTGTACCATCTGTATTTATGTACTCAGGATTATATACTACGTCAGGTGCCCAGACTGCATACCCTCCGGCACAGTCCTCGAGATCCTCACCTGCCCATTCAAATGCTTTAGAGAGATTCTGTGACAGATTTCCGAACAGCTTATTTGAATATTTGTCATAGCCGTTTGAAAATCTTGTCCAGTTGCGCAGATCATCTGAAACGGCAGCTTCGATGTGAGAACCAAAGATATAATACTTCCCGGTATTATCATCCATTAAAACCGACGGATCATGGACCGAAACACGGCTCTTTTCAGATGCTGCACTAACTTTAAAAGTACTTGCGGGCACTGAAAAAAGCCCCGAACATATCATTGCCCCTGAGAGCACAAATGAAAGCAATTTTGAGAATTTCATATTTACCTCCCTGATGAATACGGGTTAAAAAGAAGCTCGGCCCGCATTTTTGATTTAACTGAATTTAATGATACTGTATTTTTAAACTGATACCAGTTATCAAGATAATTATACCATGTAATCGTTTTTAGAGCAAGAATTCTAAACAGTTATAGTCAATATTTTATACAAAATCATCAGAAAATATTATTTTATAAGTACTAAAAAGCTGTCAGGACAAATCTGTTCTGACAGCTTAGTATAATTATTGAAATCTTTAAAATCAATCTTCAAGGAATACCTTAAATGCTCTGTATGCCATATAAACATCTACTTTTGAAATTACTTCAAAAGGTGCATGCATTGAGAGAACCGGAACACCAACGTCTATAGTATCTATGTTAAGGTTTGCAATATATGCAGCTACTGTTCCGCCGCCGCCGCAGTCTACCTTGCCAAGTTCACCTGTCTGCCAGATAACATTGTTCTTATTGAGAAGATTTCTGATACGGCCTGTAAATTCAGCTGAAGCATCAGATGTACCTGACTTGCCTCTTGAACCTGTATACTTTGTTATCACTACTCCGTAGTTAAGGAAAGCACAGTTCATCTTTTCCATTACATTCGGATATGTCGGATCAAAACCGGCGTTAACATCAGATGACATGCACTGAGAATTTGAGAATACTGTAGTATCCCTGACACCGAAGTCAGATGCAAGATCACTTATAAAATACCTGAGATAAGAGGACTGAAGTCCGGTATTTCCTTCACTTCCTGTTTCCTCCTTATCTGTAAGAACCACTACAGATGTTTTTTCAGGTTCTTCTACAGTAAGAATTGCTTCAAGAGCAGGATATGCGCATACTCTGTCATCATGACCATAGCCGCCTACCATGCTTCTGTCAAAACCGATATCACGCGCCTTACATGCAGGTACAGCCTCAAGTTCAGCAGAGAGAAAATCTTCTTCAGTAATACCATACTTTTCATAAAGTATATTAAGAATATTCAGTTTTACAAGATCACTGCCCTCATCTGATTTGAATGGTCTTGAGCCGATAAGAATATTGAGATCCTCACCTTCAATGGCAGACATCAGAGGCTTCTTCATCTGATCAGCTGCAAGATGTATAAGCAGATCGTTTACAACGAACTGAGGATCCTCAGGATCTTCACCGATATTTACAGTAATCTTTGATCCGTCACTCTTTACGAGCACACCATGCAGTGAAAGCGGAACTGTAGTCCACTGATATTTTTTTATACCGCCGTAATAATGAGTTTTAAATAATGCAAGCTCTGAATCCTCATACACAGGACACTGCTTCAGATCAAGACGAGGTGAATCAATATGAGCAGCACAGATCCTTAAGCCATCGGAAATATCATCGGTTCCGATAACGGCAAGAATTACTGCCTTTCCTCTGTTATTGACATATATCTTGTCACCTGCCTTAAGCTTCATACCGCGCTTATATTCTTTAAATCCGTTATCCCTGGCAGCCTCGACAGCAAATTCACATGCTTCACGTTCTGTTTTTGAAGCATCAAGAAATGATTTGTAGCCTTCAGAGAATTTGTTGATTTTTTTGATCTCATCGTCTTTCAGTATCTGATATGCATTTTTCTTGTTATAAAACAGAGATTTCTTCAGATCTTTTACACTGTTTTTTTCTTTGCTATCCTTACTCAAAACAATCACTCCGTATCTTTAAATTTATCATTATAGTATTTCTTTATTTTATCAGAAAGTTCCCTTACAATTTCATTGAGTGAGTCAATGTCATTGTCGTTTTTTATTATAAAATCAGAATTATCTATGAAAAATTTTTCACTGTGCTGTGAATTTATCCTGCTGCGGGCCTCTGACTCAGTCAGAAGATCTCTGTTCATAATACGCCCGATCCTGATGTCTTCGTCTGAAATAACAGAAATAATTATTTCACAGAAATCATCAGCCCTGCTTTCAAATAAAGTAGGTGCATCAAGCAGAATCAGCTTCTTACCCATACTTGAATTGAAGCGTATCATTCTAAGTATTTCAGATGTAATATACGGATATGTGATACTGTCAAGAAGCTCAAGCTTTTTTGAGTCATTAAAAACCAGCTGTGCAAGCTTCTTTCTGTCAAGTGAATCATCGTCTCTGATGATCTGAGTTCCAAAACAATCCGCTATTTCCCTCAGGCACACTGAACCAGGCTTGACAATATTATGTGCAACATCATCTGCGTTAATTATAGCAAAATCATTTTCTTCAAAAAGTTTACATACTGTAGTTTTACCTGAACCAGTCTGACCTGTCAATCCAACAACCATCACTCCGTCCAAACTGTTCACGATTCTACCACCTCATATCCGGCTGCTCTTATTAATCTGTTGTAAACTGCCAGACCTACTCCTTCTTTTCTTGGTGCTCTGACATACAGTGTTTCTATACCCATCTTATCTGCTTCTCTGAGTTTAGCAAATATCTGCTGTGCCTGTTCCTCTGGAGTACTTCCGTATGTCATGTATTTGTATGGAAAATCCGGTACATCATAATCGAAAATAAGGCTGTATGCATTCTCATCACTCTGCTGAGAAACATACTTTTTAAACATTTCAAGACCCTCACGAACCAGAATTACTCTTGCTTTCGGTGAGTAGTGCTTGTATTTCATACCCGGGGAACGTACCTCCTGAACATTTACCGGCTCATCGCTTGTTATTGAATTGTCTACAACAACATCGTCAACAACAGTTCTGAGCTGTTCAGGTGTAATATATCCAGGTCTGAGTATTCGTACTGAATCATAACCCTCAAATGAGATAACAGTAGATTCAACGCCTACAGTACAAGGTCCTGCATCTACGACAGCAGCAATCTTTCCGTTCATATCATCATATACGTGCTGAGCTGTTGTAGGGCTTGGATAACCAGATTTGTTTGCACTGGGTGCTGCAACAGGTCTGCCAAGATTTTTAATTATCTTAAGTGTAGCTTCATTATCAGGCATTCTGAGACCAATAGTATCAAGACCGGCAGACACAACATCCGGGATATTGCTTCTCTTTGACAATACCATCGTAAGCGGGCCCGGCCAGAATTTTTCTGCCAGTCTGTATACGACTGTAGGAATATCATCTGCATATTCACGAAGCATATCCATGTCACAGATATGAACTATCATCGGATTATCAGAAGGTCTGCCCTTCACTTCAAATATTTTTCTTACAGCATCTGCATTTGTTGCATCTGCGCCGAGTCCGTAAACTGTTTCAGTAGGTATGCCGACTATTTCTCCGTTCTTTAACAGCAAAGCGGCAATTTCAAGATCATTTTCAGTATTTGATAAATATTTAATTTCCTTCATAAACTATTTCGATCCCAATGTATTCGGATCTTACACTCCTTCTGAATATATTAATAAATAAAAACCTTAGTTCATTTTATCCTGCATAGCAAGCTTTGCTGCCTGATCGGCGGTAGCAAGTGAATCGATCACTTCTTCGAGATTACCGTTAAGGACATCATCAAGCTTGTAAAGAGTAAGTCCTATTCTGTGATCTGTTATTCTGCCCTGAGGATAGTTATAGGTTCTTATACGCTCTGATCTGTCTCCCGTACCTACCTGCATTCTTCTTTCTGATGCTACCTTATCATTCTGCTCCTGCTGCAATGCTTCGTATAATCTGGAGCACAGAATCTTCATAGCTCTCTCTTTATTTTTATGCTGGCTTCGTTCATCCTGACACTCTACAACCGTATTGGTTGGCAGATGTGTTATTCTGACTGCAGATTCAGTTTTATTAATATGCTGTCCGCCGGCTCCGCTGGCTCTGTAAACATCTATTTTAAGGTCCGTCGGATCAATATGAAGTTCAACCTCATCAGCCTCAACAAGTACAGCTACTGTAACAGTAGAGGTGTGAACTCTTCCCTGTGATTCTGTTTCAGGTACTCTCTGTACTCTGTGCACACCGCTTTCATACTTGAAACGGGAAAAAGCACCGTCGCCCTGGATAGAAAAGCTGATTTCCTTGAAGCCGCCGAGTTCAGTTTCATTTGAGTTAAGTATTTCCTGTTTCCATCCGCGTGATTCAGCATACATTGTATACATTCTGTAAAGTGAATTCGCAAAAAGTGCTGCTTCTTCTCCGCCTGCTCCGCCTCTTATTTCGATAATTACGTTTTTATCATCATTAGGGTCCTTAGGCAGAAGCATTATCTTAAGTTCTTCTGCATACTTTTCCATGCAGCTCTTCTGTTCTTCGTACTCCTCCTGAGCCATTTCCTTAAGTTCTTTGTCAGTTCCGGCACCAGACAGAAGTTCCTCGGCTTCTTCAAACATGGATCTGGATTTTTTATATTCCTTATATTTTTCAACAATCGGGGTAAGATTTTTATATTCCTTCATCAGCTGTGTATACAGACTGTTGTTGTTTATTACAGAAGAATCCGAAAGCTTAAGACTGATTTCTTCGTATTTTTGCTCCATGAGCTCTAATTTCTCAAACATGTGCTTCATCCTTTAATTTTATTTTTATCAGTTGCTGTAATCTCAGCCAGCTACGGTTCCTTTTGAATCCGGACAACAGATTTTATCTTGTTTTCAATTTTGTTTCTGGGCACCATAAACTCTCGTGAACATTTGATACATCTCAGTCTGAAGTCCATACCGGAACGAATAACGTAAAACTCATTGTTTCCGCATGGATGACTTTTCTTCATGATCAAGGTATCTCCCGGTCTTATGTCCATCATAACACCCTTTCTCAAAGTACATACTCTATATTATAAACTATTTTTAATAATAAGGCAATGATTTCTTTAATTTTTTTTTAATACAAGGCAGGTATAACTTAGCAGAATTACTGTACATATGCTGATAACACTTTTTATTGCTTTCTGAGGCGAAAAAATGTATAATATAAAAGAATATAAGCAATAGAAAGGTAAATTTTAATTATGACATTTAAAACACATGTTGCTGCCGGAATCACCTCTGCCCTTCTTATAGCTCATCCGTCAAAGCCAAAGGACATTATCCTTTGTGTTGGTGCAGCTGCAATAGGTTCAGTTATCAGCGATATTGACGCTACAACATCTGAAAGTAAAAAGGGACTAAAAAAAGTTACAGGAGTAACACTCTGTGCTGTCGCAGCTATAATTGCAGCAGATTATTTTCTTGATGCCAGGCTCTGGACACGATTTATGAACAATTCAAATCTTGTAAGATGCATTTTTGGTTTTTTTGCTCTTATTCTGGTCTGCATTTTCGGTGAACGTCAGCCTCACCGCTCATTTATGCATTCGATAGCCGGTCTTGCAGCTGTAACAGGCTCTGTATATTTTATGTGGCCTCAGGCATCCCTGTATACAGCAACAGCGATGGCATCTCACATTCTGATAGATATGCTCAATAAAAAACGTATTCAGCTTTTCTATCCGCTCAAACGTCCGAGAGCTGCTCTGGGGATCTGCTACTCTGACGGTCTTGTAAATTCCCTGCTCTTTATGATATGTTCCATAGCATCTATTGCTGTAATTGCCATATATTCTTATGAATTTGTAAAGGGAACTGCCGTGTAATGTTGCGTTTTCATTATAAATGTGATATTATTTTATACATAACATCAAAAGGAGTACTGATCTTAATGAAAACTATTACCCAGATATTAACTGAAGTTGTTTCTGATGCTTTTGAAAAGTGCGGATATGACAGATCTCTCGGAAATGTTACGGTTTCTGACCGTCTTGATCTGTGTCAGTTTCAGTGCAATGGTGCATTTTCGGCTGCAAAGCAGTTCCGTAAAGCTCCGTTTATGATCGCAGACGAAGTATCTGCTGTCCTCAGCGAAAACCCTGTTTTTGAAAAGGCTGTAACATGCAAACCCGGATTTATTAACATGACAGTAAAGGATTCATTCCTTCTGGAGCTGTTTAATGAAATAGCCGGTGACAAGTTTCTCGGAACGCCTCAGGCTGAGAATCCCGATACCATTGTAATTGACTACGGCGGACCGAATGTTGCAAAGCCTCTTCATATAGGACATCTTCGCAGCGCTATTATAGGCGAATCACTGAAAAGACTGGCACGTGCATGCGGATACAAGGTTATTTCTGACGTACATCTGGGCGACTGGGGACTTCAGATAGGTCTTGTTATTGCTGAACTTGAAGAAAGAAATCCTGAATGGAGCTGCTTTGATGCTTCATTTACAGATGGTAAAATACCTGAACTTACAGCTGACATGCTGAATGAGATCTACCCTTTTGCCAGCAAGAAAAGCAAGACTGACGAAGAATTTAAAATAAAAGCACATCAGGCAACCGCTGATCTTCAGAACCAGAGACCCGGATATATAGCTTTATGGAAGGAAATTCTCAGAGTATCCATTGCAGACCTTAAATCAAACTATGAGAAACTCGGTGTTGATTTTGATCTCTGGTACGGGGAAAGTGACGCAGACAAATATGTTGATGAACTTGTTGAGACACTTACACGCAAGGAGCTGTTGTATGAAAGTGAAGGAGCAATGGTAGTAGACGTAAGTCTTGAGACAGACAATGCCCCGATGCCTCCTGTTATCATAAAGAAATCTGACAATTCAAGCATATATGCAACTACGGATCTTGCAACTATTATTCAGAGAAACAAGGATTTCTCACCTTCGAAAATCTGGTATGTTGTGGACAAGCGTCAGGATCTTCACTTTACACAGGTCTTCAGATGTGCAAGAAAAGCAGGTCTTGTGCCTGTCGATACCGAGCTTGCTCTGCTTGGCTTCGGTACAATGAACGGAAGTGACGGCAAACCTTACAAGACACGTGACGGCGGAGTTATGAGGCTGTCTGATCTTCTCGAAACTGTAACAGATGCAGCAGTTTCAAAGCTTAACAAATCAGAGTATGTTACAGATGAGAATCATATGGATATTGCAGGAAAAGTCGGTGTAGCTGCTGTTAAGTTCGGTGATCTTATCAATCACCGCTCAAAAGACTATATTTTTGATCTTGACAAATTCCTTTCATTTGAAGGAAAGACAGGCACCTATCTTCTCTATACTGTTACAAGAATAAACTCTATTATCAAAAAAGCACAGTATGATAAAACCACATACAACGTTGATAACCTCTACACAGATACAGAAAGAGAGCTTATACTGACAATTCTCCTTACCGGCGAAGTGTTCAGGCGTGCTATGGAAGAAAAAGCACCTAACTATATCTGTGAAAATGCATACAAGCTCGCTGTTATCTTCTCAAGATTTTATCATGACAATCATATTCTCAGCGAGGAAGACGAAGCTAAGAAGAACAACTGGATGTCTCTTATTGCATTTACAAGAAAGCTTATTATGAAGCACCTTGATATTCTTGCAATAGAAGCAGTTGAAAATATGTAATAAAGCGCAGTATACAAATAAAGCTGTGCAGAGCAATGACATTTTGTCGTCATTCGCTCTGCACAGCATTTTTTTATTTTAAAACAGCTTAGGAGATCCGTTTTCCAGCTCATCCAGAATATACATCTGATTGTCCTTTTCCATTTTAGCTCCGTATTTTTTTCTGACCTCGCTTACAAATGACGGTATTGAAGATTCATGATTTTTTAAGAACCACTTTACATGATTAAGAATATATTCCTTTCGGATCTCAGGATCATTGAGGTCGTTAGGAACACGCTCCATGCGCTCGTCGATCGAGTCAAATCCCTCAAAAGGTCTTATAAGTCTGTTACGGCTCATTGAGATATATGTGGGATTTATATCAATACCGATACAGTTCCTGTTTGTATTCTGACATACACGCAGTGCTGTTCCTGAACCAACAAAAGGATCAAGAACCGTATCTCCTTCGTCAGAGCTTGCAAGTATCATTCTTTCATACAATCCCTCCGGCTTCTGTGTCGGATGTTCAAGACGATGTCTGTTGCAGTAGTGCATGTGAGAAAATTCCCACACATTTCCCGGATTTGCGCCGCGCATATTGTTTACGGTCCTGTAGAATTTCTGCGGCACACGGATACTGTCCAGATTGAATTTAAAATCATTTGATTTAGTAAACATCAGGATATCATCATGACGCGGACTGAATCCCTTTGTCTTTCCCATTCCCTGAGTATAATACCAGGTAATCCACGAATTGAATCTGTATCCCATTTCTCTTTCAAGTATTGAATATATGTATGAAATATATCTCATACCCATAAAAATATAGATCGTGCCGTTCTTCTTAAGAACCCTGTCCGCTTCACGCAGCCACTTTCTTGTAAAGTCCAGGTATTCATCAAATTCCAGCATGCCTTTGTTATTGCCATAGTTTTTATTTATATTATACGGTGGATCAGTCACAATAAGGTCTATACTTGCATCTTCAAGTTTTTGCAGAGCATCTGCAACATCCGAGCATACAAGCTCCAGCTTTGGTTCGTTCATCATTTGATGTTCGCCTTTCAGTTTTATAATAATAAAGCTTATTCATTTTTTAGTCCAAGAACGATTTTAACATAAATGATGATAAAAATCAATATTTGAAAACTTGTTATGTCCCTATAATAGTAAATAGTTATGCCGCCGGAATGAGAACCGGCGGCATAACTAATAATATCAATTATTTCTTAACCTCCTCCTGCTGATGCTCCAGCGCTGCTTTTTTATGTATTACAGCCAGCTGTTCGTATTTTCTCTTTGTTGCCATCCCTCCCCTGATATGTCTTTCCTGTTTGTTTTTCTCCAGAACCTGCTTTACCAGCGGGTAAAGCTGAGGCTGTATCTTTGGCAGACGTTCAGCTACATCTTTATGAACTGTAGACTTTGAAATGCCGAATTGTTTTGCAGCTGCCCGTACTGTTGACTTATTTTCTATTATGTATTCCCCTAAAATAATGGCCCTTTCCTGAAAATCAGACGCTGATCTTTCATTCACTAATCTCACCCCGATATATTATCAACCATAATCCGCACAAAGTTATCCAAAAAAACTTGGATATATTGATAATAAAATTTTAAGTAATGCCTTGTTCAGATACGTGCTGTAATTGCATATTACCTGTGCAGGCAACACATTTTATAGTAATATATATGAGTAAATATTTTGTTGTATTACATTAGTTTTTATTTAAAAGGTCTTGATTTTGAGGAAAAATTCTGATATAATATGATAGTTGGTTTTGTGATTTATTTGTATTTATAACAAAACCATTTATTATGGAGACGTATCGAAGTGGTCATAACGGGACTGACTCGAAATCAGTTGAACTCAAAGGTTCCGTGGGTTCGAATCCCACCGTCTCCGCCAAACAGAAACCCGCATAATTACGTGAAATGACGTAGTTATGCGGGTTCTTTATGTTATTTTTTTAATTGGTGAATTTGTTACATGCCAAAAATATAAGCTGATACAGAAAATACCATACGCCAAGCCGCTCAAAGAGCTGAACTGAGCGACTTGACGTCGTAAAAAAGCTTATAGGACTTGAATTCAATTTAACACATATAATTTCTTTTAATAATTATTTGACCAATTTCATCCGTTATGCTATTATTATTAAATCAACTGTATAAACTTACAACACCAAAAGAGAGTGATATAAATGCTGAGAACTCCCCCTACCCCGGAAATGATAACACAGTGGCAGAAAACATATGCAAAATACAAAGATATATTACAACCCAACAGAAAAAACGGTCAGGAGCTAATCAATTATCTGAAGTCAAACTATACCTTGATACCGTTTCATGATAAGCGGGCTGACGAGGTTATTATCAGCAATGTTATGGATAATGAACCGTTAAGAGAAAAACTGCCTGATGGAAAAGAGCCTCAGCCGGTAACTTTTTACCTTGAAAGAAACGGAAAAAAAGTATTTATCGGTATCGATCTGTCCAGCGGTATGTATCAGATTGAGGATGATGAAGACCTGTGGGATGAACTGTGTGCGTATCAGGGACTCGACTCTTACGATCTGAAAAACTGTTACTGTGTATATGAGTATATTTCCTGTCTTACAAAATCCGGACAGCTTAATGAAGTTATCAGGTCTTTTGAGATTTAGCGGGATATCCTGAATAAGCAGCTTACGTGGTTCACGATTCTACCATAAAAGTATGTGCTTTAAATTATTTGCATCTCACGAATAAGTACAAAAAAATTAAAGAAACCAGTGATTATTAGACATAGTAGTTTATTTTGGCGATTTTTCTATATTTAGTTATTGAATTTCTGACTCTGCGGCCGATGATATAAGTATATAAATTTTTTATAGGAGGCTATGCAGAATGAAAAAAAGTGAAATGTATAAAATGGCGGCTGAAATGACAAGGGATATTACTGTTGCAAAAATGACATCCTCAAACAGCAGTGCAAACTCCGACTACGGTGAGTGTGTAGGTGAATTTTATGTTGCTGTTTTTAAAATGATTACTGAAGAGCTTCAGAAATCAGACATGTGTGATGAAGCTGATGATAATATCGGTGATTTTCTTTCATAACGATTACGGCTTCCGGCAGAACTGCTTGTTTTGACCGGAGGCTATTTTTATTTAATTTATTAAATATACCTGACTGACTCTATACTGTAAAATTATCTTCTGCATTGCAACATTCTTCTTAATATAGTGCCCGTCTTATGTCTTTGATTTTCATATTATCCTTTTTAACAGCATATAAATAGGTAAAATATTATGCAAAGAAGTGATTACTATGAAAAACAACACCTCACTAAGTATATCCTCAGTACTGATGAACTCGATCATATTAGGAATAGCAGGCAGTTTGTTTCACATGCTGTATCAGATCACCGGTGAAAATACACTTGCCGCGCTTATCTCACCTGTAAATGAAAGTATATGGGAACATCTTAAAATAGTTTTTTTCCCACTGCTGATATGGTGGATCATAATGTATTTATTTAAAAAAGACTTATGGGATATTTCGCGCAGCACCTGGCTTACATCCGCTGCTGTTTCACTTATAACTGCACCACTGTTTGTTATACTTCTGTATTATTCATATACAGGTGCGTTAGGAATTCATTCACTTATTGCAGACATATCGCTTGTTTTTATCACATCATTCCTGGCACTGAGTATTGCGGGGCATTTCCTGAAATATGCAAGGCCTGATAAATTTACTTCCGCCTTGTCAATAGTAATTATCATTGTAATAGTTGCAGCATTTATTTACTTCACATTTTTCCCTCCAAAGCTTCCGCTCTTTCTTGATTCAGTTACAAGAACATACGGGATAAATAAATGAGATAACAATTTCATTAAGTGTAATACCGATATAAACAACAGATCCGGTGAGCTTAAACTTCAGCTCACCGGATCTGTTGTCTATTAATAATTTCAGATTTCATATACATATAGCTTTAATGTGTGAAATCATATTTCACCTTATCACATAATATTTCAGCAAACGCCCATAATTCTGACATAGAATGCTGGTACAATATCATCATAAACTCAAATAAACCAGGTACGAAATGAGGAATTTTAAATGATAAAAAATAAATACAACAAAAATATGGCAAGTTTTATACTGGCAAGCATAGCTGTTGCAGCATCATTTTCCGGATGCACAGACAATTCATCAAAGCATTCATCTGTAACATCAGACCAGACATCTACCTACGAATCAAAAGCTGACACGACCACGTCTTCTTCTGATGCGCAAAGCACGGACAAAACCGATACATCTTCTGAGGAAAGTACAGATTCCGAAAGTTCTGCTAAAAATAATACATCTGAAATATTTTCAAAACGAGATCTTGAACAGACCCCTGATCTGAACGATTCACAAAGCATCAGCATTGAAAACGGAAAAAATGTCAGCATTACCAAAGAAGGTGTCTATAAACTAAGCGGAACAGCGGATGATGTAACTATTACCGTTGAAGCACCGGATGATGCAAAAGTACAGCTGGTACTGGACGGACTGCATATCACAAATACAGACGCTCCTGCTGTATATATCAGATCCTGTGACAAAGCTTTTATCACAACAACTGAAAGTGACAATACACTCAGCACAACAGACGAATTTGCAGCAGACAGCGATACAAACCTTGATGCAGTTATATTCTCAAAATCAGATCTTACACTAAACGGCACAGGATCCCTGAACTTAAGCTGTGGTAAAGGAAACGGGATATCAGCAAAAGACGATCTTTACATAACAGGCGGCTCATATACCATAAACAGTGCAGAAGACTGCATCGAAGCAAATGACAGCATTTCTGTTTGTGACGGAAGCTTTTATCTGACATCACAGAAAGATGCAATAAAGTGCAATAACAAGGATGACCTTACAAAAGGTTCTGTATATATAAGCGGAGGCACGTTTGATATCTGTGCTGCAGATGACGGTATCCAGGGTACAACAACAGTTGTGATTGACGGCGGTACTATAACTATTTCTTCATGCAGTGAAGGAATCGAAGCCACTAATATAACAATAAACGACGGCACAATAGACATTAATGCATCAGACGACGGCATCAACGCTGCCCAGAAAAGTACAGCATATGATATAGCTATAGAATTTAACGGCGGAAGCACCACTATATCCATGGGAGCCGGTGATACTGATGCGGTCGATTCAAACGGCACTATATATGTAAATGACGGTATTATTAATATTACAGCTCCGACATCCTCTTTTGACTATGATGTTGCAGGCGAGATCCGAGGCGGCACTGTAACTGTAAACGGTGAGCAGATCACTGAGATGCCCGAGGATATGATGGGCGGCAGAGGTCAGCATGGAGGCGGAATGCAGGGTGGAATGAAACGAGATCCGCAGAATTTCAACAAACAGACCCGTCAAGAGTAAACTTCCATGAACATGAACATGTATCATCAGTGACCTGAGGATAACAGCTCAGACATTCACAGCTTATCCTGTCATCGATCGTTTTGGCAAAGCCGCTGTATTCAACGATTCCCACACTTCTGCATGGATGAAATTCCATTCCTTTTCGCTTTCTTGCAGTCTGGACTCTGCAGTTGACTGCACGGTAAATAAGTGTATCACCACTGATAATTATCTCATCATCATTGATATTTGCATAATACCTTAACTTCAGTGCTTCTTTGAGTCCTTCAAGTCCGGGATGTTCAGGTAGCTGCAGAAATTTCCTGATCCGGCCGGCTTCGATCACGGTAAATCGGCTCCAGGCTTCCTTATCATGAAACATAGCCTCGTCCATTCCAAGCTTTCGTTCAACTGACTGAAACCAGACGCCATCCATTGCAAGCCAGTTTTTTGAGTATATTTCTATCAGATCAATAAGCTCATCCTTGCTAAGCCTGCTTAAAAGTTCATAATTATTCATTAATATCCACTCCGGTTTTTTATTTATCTTAACATATATTTTCCTTCAAATCAACCTTAATCAAATCAAAAAAAGACTGATATCAGAGCGTCTTTCCTGATATCAGTCTTTTTGCTGTGTCATCAATAATCATTTCTTTTCAAATATACATACTGTATGACCTGTTTTTTTACAATCAGTAGTATATTCAAATGATTCGATAAACCCGTAATCATCTTTAATGCAGCATCTGTAATAACCATCATGCAGATTACTGAATTCTACAAGTTTTTTCTCACTCAGATCATATATGTATGGTGTCTGCTTTTCACCAGAAATGTCATTCCATACAGCATAGCTGCTGTTTACTTTTAAATCTTCAAAATATTCCATGCCGGACTGATCTGTACTCAGTATATCTGTCTGTGAATCAAGTTCTCTGATTGTCTTCTTTTGTCCTTTTCTGTATACAGCAAAAACCCCATCATCTGTAATGTTGATATACATCGTATTATTATCCATATTAAAACTGAAATCATCATTTTCTGTATCTATTGGTCTGATTGCAGTATAATCTTTTGTTTTCTCATCATAGAAATATGCTGCTGGTCTTCCATTTGCAATGATCGGGTTGTATGCATCTTCACATAGTTTTGTAAGCTCACCAGTTTGAATGTCATACCTGAATATTGAATAAATATCACCTTTTTCTGAATTGAATGCATTTTCACAGTATGTAATTGTAGTAAAATATACGCAGTTATTATAAAGCAGTGTACCGGCATTCATTGCACTCGACGAAAATATTTCATCAAATTTCATGATCTGCTGCTGAGTCTGATCTTTTGCATTATAAAGATAAATCCGGGAGTAATCATTTGACATTGAATTAGCCGAATGATCTTCTCTTTCATATAAGATATAATAATCATTATCGTAGGCCGCCAATGCATCGTCTGAATTCATTTCAAACATTTTTAAAAAACTATTGTCAGTCAGATCATATACACCAACCTGGACTGCTGAATTTACAGATTCTGTACCAGACTCGAAAACCTGCGTTAATATTTTGTTTTTGTCATATATATCAAGCAGATAGTATTCATATCCGTCTATATTTTCCGGCACGTTATAGACTTTACAGTTATATATATCCTCAGCCTTAACTGTATCTGCATGGAATTCATAATTTCCTGTATTCTGATCATTATCTGTCTGTTCGTTTGAAACAACAGATTCTTTAGTTGTTGATTGTGTCACTTCATTTTCTGTTGCGGAAGTGACCTGCTGCGTAGAATTCTGTGTACTTATACCTGATCCGGATGAAACAGAATTCCGGCCGCATGATACCGATAAAAGGCATACGGCAGCGAAAGCCAGACTAATAATTGATGATCTGTTCATTTTACATCTCCCTGTATATAATATTAAGTAATCTTTTATAAAAATTATACCATAATATATAACATTGTGCAACATAAACCATATAAAAACAGCTGCCATTTTAAGTAGAACCATAATGGCAGCTGTTGTTTTGATCAACATTTTATATTTTCATATTATTATTCAGAGCATATTTTGATATGACAAAAAGCTCATGACCGGTTTCATCTATAACAGTAACTGTCCCGTCTTCGTTGTCAACCATATAATCACATGATATGCATGCATTTATTATTATATTTCTTTCCTTTGAGGTGCAGTATGAAAACAGAGCCAGCTTTTTGCAGCTTTCATTATTTATCAGCTGTTTGATTTTTATGCTGTAATATATATTAAAAATTATTTTATAGAAACAAAATACCAGTACAGCAAATAAACATATGACTATTGTTAATTTCATTTTCATCTCCCCTTTCAGTAACCTTATTATAACTCATATATGTCATAATTACAAGTTATTTAGACATATTTCGATATATATTTTACTATTTTCACAAATTAAAAAACTATTAATGTCAGAAATGTCATCAAAACATTTTTAAACACCTTACTAAAAATAATTTTAGGATTATTGACTATCCCTGTAAATATAGTATTGCCTGCATTGTCCCAAACATAATATATAAATGGTCTGTCAAGTTCAGAGTATATTTTTTCAATATTCTAAGGAAGCGGACTGCCATAACAGATGAGTTCCGGTAACCTTCTCTGCCAGAGCTTTACCTGAAGTTTACTATTGTGAATATTTATATTATGTACCATTTTTATTTATTGCTGCATTAATTTTACATCTTGACTGTAATATAAAACAGGAGTTCTCATTCCGGAGATAACTCCTGTTTTATATGAAAAATAGGATGACCTGGAATTAAATTTTATGATGGATCATTAATTATTCCCATAAATACAGGTGTTCCATTGTTGTCAGAAACATAGTATATAAACGGTCTGTCAAGTTCAAAATTAATTTCATCTGATGTCATAAATCCTGTATTTTCTATTTCTAAAAGAGTAAAGGCTGCTGCTTCACATCCTTTTTCATCTATAGCAATACCTGCTTCGTGAATTATGTCAGAGATGTATGCACCTGTTCCATTGTTTTTGTCAGGATCAATTGCTCTGCTGAAGTCAGCTGATAGCCTATCAAATGCATTCCTTATTCCAAGCTCTTTAGCAGTATCAGAAAACTCATATTTACTCTTTACGTCAAATTTCGGAACGCTGAAAATTACCCTGGCACTCTTTTTAGTCATAGTATCATTGATTATTTCAAGAAGAGTGTCGCTGTCAGAAACGATATCATTAACTGTTGAGTCCTCATCAGGAAGGATAAAGTTCATTTTGTATCTGTCATGCATGGCAATAGAAAACTTGGTATAATCATCACCGATTCCTACTGTACCGGAATCATATATATTCTTTAAGAATTTGCAGGTTTCATTGCTGCCGTCTTTCTTCGTGAAAGTTCCGTCTGCTGCATTAGAAAAATTATCGATCCATGTGTTTTTATAATTAACAGTATTAATGATTTTCATTATATCTGAAGTCGGGTCAACTTCTATATCGGGTTTGAACTTTCCTCCTGTGTTATCGCTTATCCA
The DNA here is from genome assembly GCA_030539275.1 of Oscillospiraceae bacterium. Lineage (GTDB taxonomy): Bacteria > Bacillota > Clostridia > Oscillospirales > Ruminococcaceae > HUN007. The sequence continues at coordinate 119,285 of JAUNSK010000004.1, forward strand.
GTTGCTGATTTTATCGCTTACTTCTTTCTTCTGCGAGAAGTTCTCTGAAAAAACTGCAGTAAAATATTTCTGAGCAAGCATTTCAATCGGTTCCTGCTCAACTGTATATATATCATTGATCCATACGGAATTTGCGATCTTCATATATCTTGACAGTTCATCAAAATAAAGACTGTTGAAGAGATCTGAGTTATCAGTTCTCAGTTCGTCAAGCGATGATGCCCCGAGCACTTCAAGGAACTCTGAAAGTGTCTCACCATCTGTACATTCAGCAGCCTGTGATAATGCCATATACAGACTAAGCGGTGAACACACCTCATTTTCCGTATCATTGTTTTTATACAGAGCAGTTATAGTTTTTGCAGTGAAGTCATTGAAGCCTTCATTTTTATAATCTGCTGTTCTTACTGCAGAGCTGTAATCAGGAGCAGCAACTGCTGACTTATTAGGATCTGCATTATAGTCAGTTTTGTCGCTCATAAGATTATTTATGATGTATATAAAATCAATTATATTGATCTTTGAATCCAGATTGTAATCAGACATTATTGTCTCATCCCCGGTCAGTGTTTCACCGGTGTTCAGTAGATAATTCTTGATCTTTATAATATCTGAAGCTGAAATAGTACCGTTGCAGTCGCAGTCGCCGATGATCTGAAAATCATATCCCTTTTTATTGGCATATGCCTGGGCATAAGAACCTATGTAGCCTCTGATCGTAAGATCATCAGGAAGAATATTGTCTTCAATATCAATAACCTCTCCCGGAACAGTAAGATATTTTAATGAATCAGTACTAGTGAGTGCGTCTGTTGCTATTATTTTAAGCTTGCTTGGCAAAACAAGGTTTTCAATATTGGTACAGTCACATCCGAATGACCTGATATCAAAGACTGACTTGCCGTTTACCTCTGAGGGAATATATGCTGTAGGATTGTTGGAACTAAAGTAAGACAGTGAATACCAGTCAATATATTTTTCCTGCTGTTCATCAAAAACGCTGCCGTAGTTTCCCATTTCTACTTCAGCACGGATATTTTCATCCTCATACTTATTACCCGATGGATAGTAAGCTGCACTGATATCAGCAGTTGGTATGGATGCTGATGCCGACATTGCCAAGATAAACGATAAAACTGATGCTAAAAACTTCTTCATTGCTTATCCTCCTCTATTCTTCATCAAATTTTTTGAGAAACTTATACTAAAAAAAATACTTCTCAGATTATCAAAAAGCTACATATATACTAAAAAAAATTTATCTTTGATATACTATGTTTGTAAACCTCCGCCGTTGTGTTCCCCATATATCAATAAAACAGGAGCTGCCTTTTCAGGACAGCTCCTGTTAGCTCAGGACTTTATTACAGTCCCGTAATTATAAATCAATTCTGCGTAGGATCATTAATTATTCCCATAAATACAGGTGTTCCGTTGTTGTCAGAAACATAGTATATAAACGGTCTGTCAAGGTTGAATTCAATTGTATTATTCTCTGAAGGTAAAGAGGTTGGTTCCATTGTGATAATAGAATATGCTGCTGCTTCACATCCCTGTTCGTCAATTGAAATGCCTGCTTCATGATCTATTTTGCCTATATAAGCTCCCAGACCGTTCTTGTCAGGGTCTATAATTCTGCTGAAATCTGCTGCATCAGGATCAAATGCACAATTGATTCCAAGTTCTTCAGCAGTCTGTGAAAAATCATATTTACTCTTGACATCAAATTTCGGAACACTGAAATTAACTGTGACTGACTTCTTTGTCATAGTATCATCTATAATTTCACTGAGAGTATCAGGATCTGATATGATCTCATTTACACTGCTGTCCTCATCAGGAAGGATAAAGTTCATTTTGAAATTGTCAAGCATATTTACAGAAAACTTTGTATAGTCATCACCAAGTCCTGCTTTATCAAATAAAAAAGTTTTCTTTAGAAACTTGCAGATTTCCTCACTGCCGTCTTTTTTAGTGAAAGCTGCATCAGCAGCAGGTGTGAAATTTTCAGACCAGCTATCTTTGAAGTTCACAGTATTTATAATAGCCATCATATCATTATCCGGGTCTATTGAGAACTCAGGTTTTAATTTTCCGCCCGTATTATCATTGATCCAATTGTTTATTTTCGAGCTTACCTCAGCCTGCTTTGCGAAGTCCTCTGAAAATACAGCTGTAAAATAACTTGAAGACAGTTCATCAAGAGTTTCCTGTTCAAGTTTGTATCTGTTATAGAACCAGACTGAATTTGCAATTTTCATATAGCTTGACAGATCATCAAAATAAAGACTGTTAAAGAGGGATGAATTGGTGGTCCTTAGATCTTCAAGTGACGATGCACCAAGCACATTCAGAAATTCTTCGAGTGTCTCTGAGTCTGAACATTCAGCAGCCTGTGATAATGCCATATACATACTAAGAGGTGAACAAACCTCATTTTCCGTGTCATTGTCCTTATACAGAGTACTGATCATCTTAGCAGTAAAGTCATTGAAGCCTTCATTACTGTAATTATTTATTCTGGATGTTTTACTTAGATCAGGAGATGCAACTGCTGACTTGTTAGGATCTGCATATATAACAGTTTTATCGCTTATAAGATTGTTTATAATATAGATAAAATCAACGACATTTATCTTTTTATCCAGATTATAATCACACAGAACTGCCTGATCATCTGTAAGTGTTTCACCGGTATTAAGAAGATATTGCTTTGCTTTCAGTATGTCCGATGCATTAATGGTGCCATTTGCGTCACAGTCACCTATCATCTGAAAATCATAACCGTATTTTTCTGCATATCTCTGAGCAAATGATCCGATATAGCCTCGTATAGTAACATCCTGCGCAAAATACTGATCTCCTATAACAGCTACATTTGCAGGAATCGTCAGATACTTCAGAGTCTGAGTACTGTTAAAAGCATCCGGTGATATGGCTTTAATTGTTTTCGGAAGAACAAGACTCTCTACATTCGTACAGTTACAGCTATAAGACATCAGGTCAAATATTGTATTGTCCTTTACTTTTTCAGGGATATATGCAACAGGATCCTGTGAACTAAACGAAGTTAATGAATACCATGGGATGTACTCTCCCTCTGCCTCATCAAAAACATCACCGAACGTGGATCTCTGAGCCTGCACATACATGCTTTCATTATTGTCCTGAGAGTATGCACTGATGTTGCCGGACGATAATGATGCTGACGCCGACACTGCTAATATTAGTGATAAAACGCAAGAAAAAGATTTTTTCATTAAAATTCCTCCCAAAACTTATATATAAATAAAATTCGTAAAAGCAGATATTTCTGTTCTTATAATAATACTGTTATTCTTATTAAAATGCTACATAAAATTTTTCTGGAATTTAATAAACTGGTTGAATTATTTTTTTATGAATCAAAAATAATCTTTATAAAGCAAATATAGCTTATCATGATATTGAAAATAAATTTGCTGTATGCTATAATATTAGTAAATAAAGGAGGTAAAATTATGAGAGATATTATATTGCTGGTCTTTTCAGGACTGCTGATACCGTCTTTAATGCTTGTTTTCGGATTTTATTTCCGTAAAAAAGCACCTGAAAAAATAAATCATCTGTTTGGTTACCGCACATCCATGTCAATGAAAAATGAAGATACCTGGAGATTTGCTCATCTGTATATGGGAAAAGTCTGGTGCCTGACAGGCACAGTAATGTTTATCGCAAGCCTGATAATTATACTTCTGATCTTTAACAAAGGCAGTAAATGTATAGATACAGCTGAAATACTGATGTGCACTATACAGACAATTATTATAGTTATTACACTTATCCCTACTGAAGCCGCTCTCAGAAAAAACTTTTATGAAGACGGGATCAGAAAAGAATAAAAATATTCCTTAACGTAAAAAACCTCTTTCAGAAATATGCGTCTGAAAGAGGTTTTTATTATTAAAAGAGAGTTCCCAGATCCTTAAATGCCGGATTTACCTTATCCTTATCGCTAAGAAGAATTTCCATACCGTCTTCTATCGGCCACTCAACACCGATGTCAGGATCATTCCACATAAGTCCGCCTTCATCAGTCGGATCATAGAACTGAGTGCACTTGTAGCAGAATGCAGCAGTGTCAGAAAGAACTACAAAACCATGTGCAAATCCTTCCGGAATATAGAACTGCTTTTTATTTTCTGCGCTTAATTTAACACCGAACCATTTGCCGTATGTCTCACTGTCTTTTCTCAGATCAACAGCAACATCAAATACTTCGCCCTCTATACAGCGGACAAGCTTGCCCTGTGGATGAGTTTTCTGAAAATGAAGACCTCTGAGAACGCCTTTCTTTGAACGTGACTCATTATCCTGTACAAATTTCATATCAAGTCCTGCGGCAGCAAATTCGTTGTAATTATATGTTTCCATAAAATAACCGCGATGATCTCCGTAGACTGTTGGTTCAATTACATAAACATCTTTAATAGGTGTGTTGATAAAATTAAATTTTCCCATTTTAATAATGCTCCTGTTATTTTTATTTTAATTATTTATTCAGAACGCTTTTCTTAGAATACATATCTTTGTAATAGTTCTGATATTCACCATTTATAATATGTTCCCACCAGTCTCTGTTATCAAGATACCAGCTTATTGTTTTCTGGATTCCGTCTGCAAACTTAGTCTCGGGAAGCCAGCCGAGTTCATTATGTATTTTTGTCGGATCAATGGCATATCTCATATCATGACCTGCTCTGTCAGTAACATATGTTATCAGATCCTCACTCTTGTCCAGTGCCTTGATGATTATCTTAACGATATCAATATTTTTCATTTCATTGTGTCCGCCGATGTTGTATACCTCGCCGACTGTTCCTTTACGGATTATCAGGTCAATTGCTCTGCAGTGATCTTCAACGTAGAGCCAGTCTCTTACATTAAGGCCTTCACCATAAACAGGAAGCGGCTTGTCATTAAGTGCGTTTGCTATCATCAGAGGGATAAGCTTCTCCGGGAAATGATATGGACCGTAGTTGTTTGAACATCTTGAGATCGTTACAGGAAGTCCGAAAGTTCTGTGGTATGCCTGTACAAGCAGATCAGCACTTGCTTTTGATGCTGAATAAGGGCTGCTTGTATGGATTGGAGTTGTTTCAGTAAAGAAAAGATCAGGTCTGTCAAGAGGAAGGTCACCATAAACTTCGTCTGTAGATACCTGATGATACCTTTTGATGCCATACTTTCTGCATGCATCCATCAGAACCTGAGTTCCGATAATATTAGTATTCAGGAAAACCCCTGGATTTTCTATTGATCTGTCAACATGTGATTCAGCAGCAAAGTTTACTACGATATCAGGATGTTCCTCTTCAAAAAGTCTGTTTACTGCTTCTCTGTCAGTTATATCGGCCTTTACAAATCTGAAGTTAGGGTTCTCCATTACAGGAGCGAGTGTTTCGAGATTTCCGGCATATGTAAGACAGTCAAGACAGATTATTCTGTCATCCGGGTATTTACCAAGCATATAGTGAACGAAATTGCCTCCGATAAATCCTGCTCCGCCAGTAACGATAATAGTCATTTTTCTTCCTCCATAAAACTAAATATATTATTTCTGATGTTCAATAAAATAGCTGAGAGCATCCTTCCAGTTTCTCATTTCATTTCCAACAGTGCATCTGAGCATCATATTGTCAAGCGATGAGAATGCAGGACGCTTCGCGGGTGTCGGATATTCGTCAGTAGTACATGGTTTTACTATGCATGAAAGTCCGGACAGCTTCATTATTTCACAGGCAAAATCATACCATGTACATTCACCTTCGCCTGTACAATGATAAACCCCATACTCATTTGTCTGTATTACTTTAAGAATATGATGTGCAAGATCTGCAGCATTTGTCGGATTTCCTCTCTGATCATTTACAACAGTGATCTCTTCTTTTGTCTTTCCGCGTGTCTGCATGGTTTTTACAAAGTTATTTCCGTAATAACCGTACAGCCATGAAGTCCTCATTATGAAATATCTGCTGCAGAACTCCCTGACATACTGTTCACCAAGATATTTTGTCGCACCATATGCACTCTGAGGATCACATACATCACATTCTGTATAAGGTGTTGTACCGTCACCTGCAAAAACATAATCAGTTGAAACATGAAGCAGCTTAGCCCCGTATTTCTGAGCTGACACTGCAAGATTTCTCGGACCTATTGCATTTACTCTGAATGCATCATCCCTGTTTGTTTCACAGCCGTTTACGTTTGTATATGCGGCACAGTTGATAATAACGTCATATTTTTCTTCGGCCATAAGAGTATCAACAGCATTTATGTCTGTAATATCAAGTTCATCAACATCTATTCCTCTGTACTGTGCATTTTTCAGCGTATCTGAAAGCACACCGAGTTCGGATCTTCCGTTTTTCAGGCATGTCAGAAGTTCTGTTCCCAGCTGACCTTTTGCTCCTGTTATAAGTATTTTCATTAAAAAATATCCTCCTGCAGATGATTAGTAAAGTAAGTTTTAGTCTCTGAAGTACAGGTCACGTGTATAGACCTTATCAAGAACATCAGCGATATCATCGTTATATCTGTTAGCTATGATAACATCAGACATTGATTTGAACTCGCCCAGATCCTTTATTACTCTTGAATTAAAGAAGCTGTCATCTTTCATTGTCGGCTCATATACTACGACTTCAATTCCCTTAGCCTTTATTCTCTTCATAACACCCTGAATAGATGACTGTCTGAAGTTATCTGAATTTGATTTCATAGTAAGACGATATACACCTACTATCTTCGGATTTCTGCTTATGATCTGTTCAGCTATATAGTCTTTTCTTGTAGTGTTGGCATCTACTATTGCAGATATAATATTGTTCGGTACATTTTCAAAGTTTGCACGCAGCTGCTTTGTATCCTTTGGCAGACAGTAACCGCCGTAGCCGAATGAAGGATTGTTGTAGTGATTTCCGATTCTCGGGTCAAGTCCTATTCCTTCAATTATCTGTTTTGTATTAAGACCTCTTACCTCTGCATATGTATCAAGCTCATTGAAAAAGGAAACTCTCAGTGCAAGATAAGTATTTGCAAACAGCTTGATCGATTCAGCTTCAGTCGGATTTGTAAATAAAACCGGGACATCCTTCTTAATAGCTCCATCACTCAGAAGTCCTGCAAATTCCTTTGCCTTCTGAGAAAGACGTTCATCATCAAGCGGTGCACCCACAATAATTCTTGATGGATACAGATTATCGTATAATGCTTTTCCTTCTCTGAGGAACTCAGGTGAAAAGATAATATTGTCAGTTGCATACTTTTCTCTTACTGATAATGTATATCCAACAGGAACTGTTGACTTGATAACCATAATTGCCTGAGGATTTATCTTTTGTACAAGTTCTATGACTGCTTCAACGCTGGATGTATCAAAATAATTCTTATTCGGATCATAGTTTGTAGGTGTTGATATGATAACAAACTCAGCATCCTTATATGCTGTCTGAGCATCAGTAGTAGCTGTAAGATTCAGATCCTTCTGGGCCAGATACTCTTCTATCTCCTTGTCTATTATCGGAGATTTTTTATTATTGATCATCTCGACCTTCTCCGGAATAATATCAACTGCATATACTTCATTGTTCTGTGAAAGAAGTATAGCGTTTGAAAGACCAACATAACCTGTTCCTGCTACTGCAATTTTCATAATTCTCATTCTCCTTTTTTATTTATCCAATCTATATAATTAAAATTATCAGCATATTCATATAGTCTTTTACCTGTTATTGATACCACATCAGTAATAACACCAACGCAGACATTGTCATCATTATTTTTTCTTACCCGACGGCATGATGCGAATTCAGGATATTCTTTAGCAGTAAAACATACCTTATGTGAAAAAGGCAGTTTTTCAAACCTTTGGAGTGCATCCCTTGAACAACACCATCTGTCAGTCATCATAATAAATAGATTGTCGTAGTTGATTCTGGTTTTTCTCTCATTCCATTTCAGAATAGCCTCTTCCAGTGAGGAATAATGCTTGAAGAAAATAATGATGTCATCAAGCTTTCCTACGGGATATTTAAGACCAGGAATATCATACTGAGTTATTTCTGCCTTCAGATAGTGGTCAAGATTCTCAAGAAATCTGACAAAGTCATCAGGCCTGATATATAGATTTATTGTCGGCGATAAAAACTTCATGTTCATGTCATGATATATGATTCCGCCGATGCAAGTATTTGCAAGAATCGTAAAGTCAGAATTAGTCAGTTTTCTTCTGCTGACCGGAAGAATAAATTTTTCTCTGTTGGACTTGCTTGTCTCTTTTATCTTCTGATTCAGTCTTTTTTTATACCTGCTTAGATTAAGATGCATATACTCACTTCCATATATAATACTAGATATCAGCAACAGTTTCAAGTACCTTTACTGATTTCTCTCTGAATTTGTAAATTTTACTATCTGCCTGGTCGTAATCAGGCTCACTTTTTATGATAAATGAGAACTTTTCATAATCATCATTTTCATTCATGATCTGTGTAGTAAGACTCAGATCATTGAGTACGTTTTCAACCTTCTGACTGTATGGAATACTCAGAAATTTTTTCTTATTCAATACAGAAAATATAGTTCCATGAAATGTCGTAGTTACTACATATTCAGCCTGGCTTAACAAGCTGCAGAACTCAAACGGTGAGCACTGGATATTAACATCCGCCCAGGGATTATTCATGCAGACACTGACACATAACAGATTATTTTCATGACAAAAACGCATTGTATGTTGACGGATCGAAACAGGTACCGAATAAGAGTACAAAAGAAGAAATTTCTGTTTGAAAGGATTTTTAAATTTCTTCTTATCAAACATAACAGGATCAATTAAAAATGTCGGATCACATACGATCGGTGTCTGAAGACCGGTTATTTCCCTTACCAGATCAGATGTTTCGGTATCCCTTACCGTAACAGCTTCAAGTTCCTTTATATGATCAGTCAATTCAGGATAGCCCTTAAACTTTTCTGCAGTACAGTTTCCGCAGCTGACAGCATATGTTATTTTTCGTTTGCTTATTCCTGCACCATAAAACCATTCATTTGTGAAAACAGGTGTGTTTAAGTTCCACAGCTCATCGCTTCCGATAACAACAAGGTCAAGATCGCTGTCGTTGACTTTGCTGTATTCTATTTCTTTAAATAAATTGATCTCCGAAATAAACAGGCTGTACTTTTTAAAATTATTGCGGAAATTTTTAATATATTTTTTCTTATCCTTAGCAAACTTTCCGAAGAAAATTTCTCTGACCTTATTTCGTCCTCTTGTTTTTACAAATACAACGCTGTGTCCCTGCTGTTCAAGAAAAGTCTTTAATGCAAATGCCTGAAGGATCGATCCGAAGTTTGCTGAATCATGAACAGTAATAATTCCTATTTTCATTATGCTCTCCTTAATTTATTTTTTAGCATCTTCATAACTTTTTCTTTTTCAGATTTGTTAAGTACAATAAGGAAGTTAATAACATATCCCAGAACAGCAGCTGCCAGTACAATAACAAGGAATGATCCCCAGCTCTGAGCTTTAAAGAAATGAGAAATTGTGTAGAAGAACACCAGGAGTACTGCGGAACAGAAAATTGCTCTTAAGAAAGGCGGATAGAACGTTGTAAGTTTAAGTTTAAGGTTGTGTGCAGCATAGGTCGGAACAAAAAATAAAACTCTTAACAGAAGGATCGCTGAACTTACTCCTGCAACTGCATATACTCCCATATCGGTAACTGACAGCAGAATAAATACTATTACAGTACTCAGAACGCTTAATATTAGTGTGAGAATAACCGGGACCTTGAGTTTGTTCGTTACAGTGTTTATAGAATAAAGACTATAAATATATGAACTCACAAGGTTAGGACCCAATGATAGAATTGACAGTATCTGAATAGTCCTTATTTCCTCAGCTGTAGCACCTGTTATCCATAACTGATAAAAATTCGTTCCGAACGCAATAAATCCTGCTATAGGTACTACCATGATAAGAGAAAACACCTTTATAGAGAATGTTACTTCATTTGTAAGCTCTTTTGTTTTATGCTGTGAATAAAGCTGTGTAAACTGAGGTGCAAAAATTCCTCCGATAGTACTCAGCAGAAGTATTACATTTGTAGGAATTGTTTTTGCGATCGACAAAAGTCCGTTTTCATATTCACCTATAAATCTCTTTGTGATCCACAGGTCAAGTCCCGTCAGGAGTGTAGTGCTCAGATTATTGACCGAGTTCCATATTCCTGCAGTAATAAGTGCTTTTATAGCAGTCATTTTAAAGTTTTCCCTGCGGATCTTAAATTCCGGAAGAAGCCTCTTTGAAATACTGTAATTTGAAACAAAACAAAATACAGTGAATACCAAAGCTGAAATTGATACGAAGAAAATCTTAGGTTTACATATGATAAACAATCCGAGGATCGTTCCTGCTTTCAGAAGATTACCTATTATCTGCCTTATCGAATTCAGATACAGCTTGTTTTTAACAAAAGCTGCAATATTGAAGACAGTACTAAGCAGTGTAACAATAAGATTAAGAGAAGCAAGTGCAAAAGTTATCTTAACGTCACCGGTCAGTGAGGGCGTTACTTCTCCGAGAACAAAGTTCAGATTGAAAATAATAAATCCGGAGAAAACCACTACCGCAGCAGACATCACTACGTTCGCCATAAAAACAGATGAGTAAAACTCATTTGCTTTTTTCATATCACCGCTGTGATATGAAACCGCAATAAATCTGCTGGCCATTGAATTTATAGCTACAGTTACTATGGTTGCCATATTTACAATATTATTTGTAAGAGTTATGTATCCATATGCCTCGTATCCAAGTGTTTCCCTGATATACGGTGTAACGAAAAAGCTGATACACATCTGTACTATAAATGAAAATATGCTGGCGACCATATTTATGGCCATTTGTTTATTTTTCATTTCATCACCAATTATAAATTATTTTTAAGATATTCTCTTGCTTTTACACGTTCTTCACTTATTATCCTGTTTGTTGTTTCATAATCTATATCCTGCTCAAGAACAGATCTGAGACTATCAAGAGAAGGTACTGTCTGCTTTTCAAGCTTAAGCCTTCTGAGAAGATCACCTATCTTTTCTTCATTGCCATACTTTCCGTCTATACTTTTTCTGATAAGAACTGCAAACTTCTTATTACATATTACTGAAAAAATACTGCCGTGAAATGTATCGGTAATTATATAATCAGCACCTTTGAAGTATGCAAGCACCGTAAACGGATCGCATGCTATATAGTCATCACAGAAATACTGAGGTCCGCCTATACAGATGAGCTTTTTGTTCATTTTCCTTGCAGTCATCCTGATTTCTCTTGCTTCCTGGAGTGATATTCTTGATTTATAAGCATAAACAACTATGTAGTTATCCGGTGTGTCTATCTTCGGGATGTGAGACGTAAAATCATACATCAGTACAGGATCAAGATTGTATTCGGGTTCACATCCGGTAAGCTGTTTTACTATCTTTCCCGAGTTTGTATCCCTGACTGATATGCTGTCAAAGTTACCCAGCATCTGTTTTATCTGCGTATCAATACTGTACTTCTCCAGTCCTTCAGAAGTCGTATTTCCAAATGATGCAGCATAGCTTATAAGCCTTTGGGCGTTGTTTGAATAACCGAAGAGCTCTTTTGAATATCCGACATCAGGATTTGTCTGAAGACAGTTGAATACCTCATCACTTCCGATAACAAGCGTATCAAGAGAAGGTCTCTCATTTCTTTCATTGCTTATTCCCAGGATTCTCAGATACTTTTCATTGTACGCAGCTTTGAATTCATCATATTTATTATTCATATCTCTTATGCATTCATCACTGTAAACAACCTCATTGCCACGGAGCGTCCTGACAGCATGCATGATATGCCATCTGACCTTTGCAGCAATCAGCTGACCTTTTGTGAGAGATTTTTCTTTTCTGGCCGGCGAAGGTTCTACCAGACACGGTTCAACCTTATAGTCGACAAACTGAACACTGCAGCCTTCATTCTCAATCATATTCTTTAAAGCAAAGGCCTGCATAAAAGAACCATAGTTGACTATTCTCTGCATAGATAGGATTCCAACTTTTTTCATATCTGCGGCTAACCTTTCACACATCTTTTTATTTTTGAGATAACTTTATTTTTATAAATCCTGAAAAAATTCTTAAAATTATTTTTTCTTCTTTTTTTAATATTTTCATTTATCTCCTGTATGAGACACTGTCTTGCGGATTCTTCAAAACCCTGTGTTTCATAAGACTGATAAAACTGATCATATTTTTCATTTCTCGGCGCCGGATGCTTGAGCTGTGCATTACCCGCAACAGCTTCACTTACTTCACGCTGCTCATATCTGAGTACGTCGCAGACACTGCTGAAAAATTCTTTTCCTTTTTCAGAATTAACAAGAACAGCAGATACGCCCTTACCTCTGTCAGCTCTGTCGAATACCTGACTCTCTCCAAGTCCCCAGAAATCTCCTATTGTTATATCTGACACCCTTTTGCTGCATGCATACTTACAGCTGTAGCAGGATTCCCTGTAAAACAGACCTCTGAGAAATCCAAGAAAATATGTATCTTCAAATCTGTTGCAGGAGTACAATAACTTAGAGTTTTTATCATAAAGAGAAAGAAACCAGTCATTTTCTCCTCTGAATGTTATTTTACTGATATCATCTTTATTTATCTTTTTAGTCTTTGCAATATGATCACAATGTTCTCTGAGATAATGCTGCGACGGCACACCGTGACATATCAGGTCAACTGTAATCAGCTTGTCATTCTCATTATTGCCCAGAAATGTCTTTAAACCGGCAACCTGGCATGGGGTACCTATGAAAATAACCTGTTTACAATCCTGCAGATTTTTTCTGATTTCCTTATAAGCACCGCCGATATAAGCCTGTGTGTATTTTGATCCTTTAAACTCAGATATCTGTTCCTCATTACATGCACTATGAACTGTCAGCTTCAGGTCACTGTCAAATGCCGCACCATAGCAGATTCCTCCCATGCTTTGCACTTTTCTGTAAAATGATGCTGCAATACCACCGGATGAGCTTGTTTTTCTGCTGCTTAAGTCTTTTTCGCACGCTGCATACGCTTCAAGCGGTTCATTTGCAATTTCTTCGGTGGGCTTGTTTGCCGGACAAACACCGACACATTTCTGACAATTGACACACTTATCTGTATCAACCGAAGGGTGCAGAATGTTTCTGTTGTCGCTGACCATCGAGATACATCCGCGAGGACAGATATTAACACAGCTCATACAGCCTGTACATTTTTCCTTTTCACATATAACCATAGCAGTTTTTCTCCGTATGCCTGAGGCATTCCTTTCTACTGATTTGATGTTTTGAACAGTTTACCTATATATCTCCTTAGTTTAGGCAACACTTTCATATATACAATTCCATACAGCTGCGGAGATCTGACAAATTTTTTTGTCTGCTTATCCGCATCCTTAACCTGAGCAAAATCTTTTTTCAGACTCTTAAGCTTCATTCTGATCTCACTGAGGATCTCATCATGAGGATTTATATAGTATTCTATCTTGTAATAGTTCATCCTGATATATCTGCAGAATTCCTTCACAGTCAGCAGATACAGTTCATTCTCATTGCGGTCACGATAAAATTTCATTCTCTCCTCAAGAGCCTGAGCCTTATGCATACGCTTGAGGCTGAAAGATGAGTTCATGATACTCTCACTGTTAAATCTGTAAAAATACAAAGGAAGATCAATAAAGCAGACCTTCTCTGACTTGTAAAACAGCTTGTATGTTGTAAACTCGTCTTCATTGATTTTACCGACCGGAAAACGTATATTATCAAACAGCTCAGCCCTGTACAGCTTGCTCCAGACCACTACAGTCGGAACATATATTTCACCGTACAGGTTATAGTTCATCTGCCTGCCTGTATAAGTTTTAACTGAAGGACTGGCTGTGTCAGGCTCAACCGGCATTTCCCCGTCCCTGAATCTTACAAGATTTGTCTGTACGATCTGGGCATTTTCTGAAACAGCAGCATTATAAAGCATTTCAATAAAAAGAACAGATATATAATCATCTGAATCTATAAATGCATAGTATTTTCCGTTTGCCACTTCAATACCGGCATTTCTGGCATCTGACAGTCCGCCGTTTTTTTTATGTACTACTCTTATACGGCTGTCTGTCAGCGCGTATTTATCACACATCTGAGGGCAGTTGTCAGGAGATCCGTCGTCTACAAGAATAATTTCAATATTTCTGTAAGTCTGGTTAATCAGACTGCGGACACATTCGTCAAGATATTTTTCAACATTATATATTGGCACAATAATACTGATCAGTGTGTCAGACATGCAATGTTTCACCTCTTATTTATTTTTTATATTTCTGAGTCTGATAACTGCTGCTGTTTTTGTCACCTGATAAAATCTCCATACTGACATAAGCCAGAAGAGCTTCTTTGAGTAAAGTGTGTACTTGAGAACAGCCTTTTTATCTTTGCATTCACTTAAGATCTCATCTGAAAATCCGCATTCAGACAGGGATTCGTATTCACTGACATACATCCTTCGCTGTTTCATCGATACAGAATCTACAAGGAAGAAGTAGTAGTCGATCATTCTGAATAAATAATTCATATTCATGGTCTCAACGTATTTCTTTATTGTCATATCCTGCCCGTGAGTCGTCTCCATATAGATGTTTATCCAGTTGATAAATTTATATATCTTTACATAATACTTGTAGTCGAAGTGATTGCAAAGTGAGTTTTTGCGCACAATATAATGGTAAAACTGCTTATTAACATAAAAAAGTGACTCTGCGTGATCAAGCAGCTGCAGCATAAAGCACCAGTCTTCCGAAAAACTCAGCGTTTCAGGAAATCTGCATTTCAGTGCCACATCTCTTCTGATAAGCTTACAGTACGGACCTCTTATGCTTATCGGAATATCACCTGTCGGTGTTTCACCTGTCAGAATCATTTTTTGAATATTTATAAAGTCCTGTTTATCGTACAGTATATCGTCTGAACCAACAGGCGCAAAATTAAATTTCTGCTCTTCCTTATGCTTGACGATATTCCACATAACGATATCAGTATGGTTTTCACAAGCCTTATTATATGCATTTTCACACATATCCGGCTCTATATAATCGTCACTGTCAACAAAGGTGATCCAGCCCCCTGTTGAGTTTTCAATTCCAGTGTTGCGGGCATGTGATACACCATCGTTTTTGATATGTATTACTCTGATTCTGTCATCCTGGGTTGCAAAATTGTCACAAATCACTCCGGATGCATCTTTTGATCCGTCATCAACCAGAATGATCTCAATGTTTTTATAGGTCTGTGAGCGTATGCTTTCGATACAGTCCCCAATATATTTTTCACAGTTGTATACCGGAACTACAACGGAAATCTTCTCATTTTCCATTATATAAACCCCTTATTAAGATACTTATTATTCAAGTCCTATCAGTTTGTAAATAGTATCCCTGTACGAACTGTAGGTAAAGTTGTTTTTATATATGCCATATGATCTGTCAACGTGTTCATTTATCTGATCATAACTCATCATTGAAATTTTTTCAATCTCATCAGCTATGGCTTCAGGTGTATTATGAACTGCAAACAGATCATTTTTTCCGTCAAAATACTCATAAAGGCCGTCTGACTCAGCAGTAACCACCGGCGAGCGAAATGCAGCTCCGTCGACTACTTTGTTTGCAAGTACTGTTCTGGCTTTATCCGAATCACCGAAAATACCCATAGAAACATCACATGTGTCTACTATAAAGCTTTTCCACTTGTCAACGTTTCCCCACTCATTATGAACAGTGATCATGTCATTAAGATCATACTCGTCTATCATATCTGAATATGGTTTTGCCTTCTCATCGGTATCACCCCATATATACAGATGACAACCGACTTTTTTCTGCTTGAGGATTTTCATCGCTTTAATGATTTTTTCAAGTCCCTGAAGCGGGATGTATGTTCCTGTCCAGCAAAGGTTGAGAACATCTCTTTTCCCTGTAAAGTAGTCAAGCTTTACAGGTTCTTTTTCATCAATGCACAATGGAATGACCTTCGCATTTATGCTTTTTACATCAACATCAACTGCACTGCAGAAAAGCCTGGCTTCAGATGAATTCAGAAACAGAAGAGTGTCTGAGTTCTGAAGTGCATACCTGTCACAGTTTCTGAGCATACGTGCTCTTTTTGAATCCTTCCTGCATATTTTACGGTCATTTACCTCTGTATCATAAAATGAAATATAAAAGTCTGTTATAATTCTTTTCTTAAGAAAATGAGCAGTTTTTATAAGCTTATTGTCATGCTGCATGGCAGCAACAAAAACAACATCAGATCTTAGTAAATCAAAAAACTCACCCGGGAATAAAAACAGCTTGTATATAAAGCGTTTTATTCCTGACTGAGGTACGTAAAAAGAGTTATAACGACATGAAATTTTTTTATTGTCAATAAGAGTATGCAAAAGATTTTTGGTTCTGTAAGCACCTCTTATTTCACCGATAACAAAAATCTTCATGAGTTATCACCTTTCTTACGTAACTTTCTTATTATACGTCCGGGATCAAGCATAAGTTTTTTTATCATATAATAATTACCCTTAAACTTCATTCCTGCGGCTTTATAATTCTTTTCTATAAAGAAATAAAGCTGTGATCTTGCTTTTGCATTTTTCCTGTAATACTGATTGTATTTGCGGAGTATTGAAAAATATCCGCGAAGACCCTTCTGTGGATCCCCAGAGATACGCTCGCCTTCATATATGTAATGTTTAAAAAGCTTGTCCGGACATCCCTGGACATCATAGTATCTGCTGATCCTCAGCCACATTTCATAATCCTGTCTGGCTGGAAAATCTGTATCAAAAAGGCCTGCCTTTGCAAACACATCCCTGCGTATCATTGCCTGTGTCGTAGTTCCGACATAGTCCATATACAGCATATCTGAGAACGTTACATTCTCTTTGAAAAATGGGTTATATGTTGTACTCTGTTCACCGCTGTTGTTTACCAGTACTCTGTATCCGTTGCAGAAAACCAGTCCAGCAGACGGGTTGCTCCTGAAAATACTTAACTGCTTCTCAAGTTTTTGAGGCAGCCATTCATCATCATCATCAAGAAAAGCAGTGTACTCACCGCGTGCAGCAAATATTCCTGTATTTCTTGCGACCTGTGCACCCATATTCTGAGGCTGCTTTATATATCTGACACAGTCATACTCTGACATCTCCTGTTTGATCTGAGCACTGCCTGCATAATCTGGTTTGTTGTCATCTATAATAAGTATTTCTATGTTTTTATATGTCTGGGACAGAACACTCTCCACTGCCCTTTTCAGAATGTCACACTCCCTGTTGTAAGTAGTGATGATCACGCTGACCATTCCATTAACCGGTTCCATATCTCCCTGAGGCTCCCCCTTACTGCGGCTGTTTATATAATCTGAAATTGACCAGAATATACTTGACTAGCTTTTTTAACCCAAACGACGCTTTAAGTGATTTTCCTGCCGCTTTTCTGAATTCAGAAAAATTGTTGTCCAGAGCAAGAAAATATGCGTAATCGTCATAGAATATCCCCAGTGTCTTTTTATTTGTACTGAGCAAATATGAATACTTTTCACTTATTCGCTTCATTGCTACCACTCCCTTATGCGGATTGGCAGTTATACTGTTTTCCTGTCTGTACTGTTTAACAAGAGGTTCATCAATAAAGTAAAGGCTGTACTTCTGAACTGCCCTGATTACCCAGTCCCAGTCCTGCATTCTCGGCATCAGAACATCAAACAGCGTATCGTCAAAGCATTTTCTTTTAGCAATTATAGTCTGAGTACTTATAAAGCTTTTTTTCAGAATATCATCCAGACTTTTATATCCCTGTGTCCTTCTGGATTCCTCCGGAACGACCCAGCTTGTATCTCCTGAATATGCAAGCATTGCACAGGATACAATGTCACAGTCAGTTTCTTCAAAAACTTTCATCTGTTTTTCAAGCTTGTTATCCATCCAGATATCATCACTGTCCTGAAAAGCAATATACTCGCCGCGTGCAGCTGAAACTCCACGGTTTCTGGCAGCACAGGCACCGCTGTTTTTTTCAAGACATATATATCTGAGCCTTTTATCTTTAATCTGCTCAACTGCTTCTCTGGTTGAATCAGTAGAGCAGTCATCAACTACAATAAGTTCTAGGTCAGAGTATGTCTGGTTCAATACACTTTCAACAGCAGCCTTTATAGAGTTTTCTCTGTTGTACGCAGGAATTATAACTGAAATCATGCCTGTAAAGCTCCTACCTTATTTACTTGAGTATTAGTTTCATCGTGCTCATCCCTGTAAACTATAAACATACTGATAATTACAAAGAAAAGTCTGTATTCCTGCATCTGCGGGAAAGTAAACAGAACTATCATATATGTGAGTACAATAATGAAAAAATACTTATAGAATAGATCATTTTTTTTGGCTTTCATATGCTTACCGCCTGAAACCAGGAAATAACCATACATTAAAATATATGAACTGAGCCCGAACACACCGTACTTCGAAAGCTCTCTCAGATATGTGTTGTCAATAGAGTTATTATAAAGAGTTACATTATACTGAGTATTGAAGAATGCTATCTTCATATTATCTGTTGCATTTACCCCGATTCCGAATACACGGTTATGCTTGAGATTGTTCCATATCTCAGTAAACAAACTGAATCTGTAAGTGAACGGATTATCAATACCACCGACCATTGAACGATAGTCACTGCTGAACAGACCTGCAAGCATATAGAAGTATTGCTGGAAACTTGATCTGATGCCTTTGCTGCATATCAAAGCAATTATAAAAGCCAGGATCGCACCCGAAACTATTACACCACCAAGAAGAACCTGTTTTCTTGTCCTGACTTTATGTTCCTTATTGATAAGATATATAAGAAGTATTCCGAAAGCTGTTATCAGAAGAACTGATCTTGTCTTTGTCAGAAGCAGATTCAGAAGCAGAACGCACAGAATTGCCTTGTATATAAATTTGCTGTTTGTCTTAATAACATAAATACATAAAAATACAGAGAGCATTATATATGCAGCGTAACTGATCGCATGGTTAAATGACTGTTCAATTCTTATACTGCCAAGACGAAAATACTCAATACTTCCAAGTGAAGCAGTACTATATGAATAGTTTTCGATAAGACTCCATATATTGAATTCAAAAATATACTCTAAAACACCTGAAAAAGCAACTATTCCTGAAGTAACTACGATCAGCCTCAGACAATAATTAAAATCAAATTTTCTCAGGGTGTTAGTCAGAATAAACAGAACAAGCATTTGTTCTACTACAAATCTGAAAAGTGTAATTACTTCCGAATGAAGCACCATACACAATATCTCAATACTAAAATATAATATGAAAACGCCAAAAAACTCACGGGCAAGCTTAAAACGTGTACCGTCAAAGAGAACCCAGAGTCCCGACAACAATATTACTAATAGTGAGTAACTGGGAACAGATGCAAATCTGCAGTAATCAGGTAATATCGGATAAAGTGTCAAAAACAGAAACAAAATAATCTGACTGATTGACAACGTAGATTTCATTACTTAAAACACCCACCTCTTTAAAATATTCAGAGCATCAGATAAACATAAGCTGCCCGATAATCTGTACCGGACCCTGCTTAAGAAATTTGTATCGCAGTACAGTGTTTATGCGCTGCAGCTTGTTGTACTTTTCAAGCTCTGCATATTTTGCAAGTACCATTCTTTGTTCCTCTGTTATTTTGTCATTATAGATCTCCAGAAGACTTTGTGCCTGACGTACTGATTCGATTATAGTTCTCTTTACTCTGTTGTCAACAAATAATCTGTTGAAAATAAAACCTATTGAATTTACTTTTGTAGCACCGACAACATTTCCTTCATGCTGTCTGTATTTGATAGTTGCTTCGTTTACAACGCCGATATGTCCGAACATAGATGCTACTACAGCAATCCACCAGTCATGCATGGCAACCCTGTCATCACTTATATCGATCAGATCACATAGTTCCCTGTTGAACATCATAGTGCATCCTGTAACATTGTTCTGAACAAGAAGCCTGTTGAGTGTTTTCACCTGCGGCTGAAGAGATCTGTATGCAAAAAAAGAGTCCCCGAGAGTATCAAGCTTTGAATCTACGACCTCAAGATCAGTATGTACCAGCACCGGAGTCTTTCCATATTTTTTTTCTGATTTGCGGACTTTATTCAAAGTGATTTCGATCTTGTTGCTCTTCCAGTAATCATCCTGATCTGAAAACATAAAATACCGCATATCCGGATAATTTTCTCTGACATACTTAAGAACACATGAAAAGTTTTTCTTTGAACTGTGCGCCTCTTCGTTATCCTTAACGCAAACTATCTTGTCAGGGTAACTGCTTACAAATTCATCAATGATCTCAGGTGTTTTATCACCTGAGCCATCATCCCTTATGAAAAGGATCCAGTTCCTGCAGGTTTGTTCCTTTATTGATAATATCTGCTCTCTGAGATATTTTTCACCATTATATGCAGCCATACATATAGCGACCGTTGATTCATCAATTTTGATCATTTAACTGATTTCACACCTTTATCTGAATTAAAAGTTCTTTCATATTCATCAACGATATAATCCCAGTTATAATAATCGCTGATTCGCTTCTTTGCCTTCATTCCTGTAGATAATATTTCATCAGCATCAAGCTTATCACAGCGTTCAATAAGTGATGCAAGATTTCCTTCTGATTTGTCCCAGTACAGTGCTCCGTCCTCAGCTACCTCACGGTTAAAGCCAACACCAAGGAGCAGATTCAGATCTGTATATGAAAGTGCTTCCAGAAGTGATGGATTAGTTCCGCCAACCTCATGTCCGTGGAAATATCCATATGCATCCTCACGTATTTTTTTCAGAAGCTGATCATCATAAACTGTTCCTACAAACCTGATCCTCTTATCTTTTTCAAAGCCTGTTGTCTCTCTGAGCTTTTCATAGAACTTGTTTTTCTCAACATTGGTTATAAGAACAAGACTTTTTGATGTAGATGACTTCATGAATTCACGGATCATAGTTTCATAATTGTTTTCCGGAACAAAGCGTCCTACTACAAGATAATAGGAACCTTTTGAAAGTCCGAATTTTGTATACCAGTCGTTAAGCTTTTTATCATTGTCAGCAAGTTCTGATTTACCCTTATCAGCACCATATGCTATAAATGTTGTTGCAGGTTTGAACTGTGCATAGTCATTCTGAATGTATTTTTCGATATTTTTACTGTCACAGATCAGTAAATCGGCATATTTTACCATTAGCTTCTCAGAGATCTTCCAGTATTTTCTGATTGCAGCATTCCATTTATCTCTTTTCCATTCGTGACCGTCCGGATTAACATACAGTCTGACATTCATATCACTGAGCTGTTTTTTATAGCGTCCGATAAACGGTCCGATTCTGCACGCAAGTACATATATTATGCAGTCAGTAAGATTATTTTCCTTTATGTATGAGATGCATCTTTTTAATGCTGCTATGTCATAATATACTGCCTTTGCTGAACCTATTGAAGGTATTTTAACATTAAAACACTGCGCATTATTATATTCAAACGTATCATTATTATCTGACATACATGCTACATAGTATTTTATATTATCAGATTTCCTGTTTGCAGTAAGCTTGTCCACAAAGGTCTCAAATCCACCGTAAGAGGCGGGAATGCCTTTGCTTCCTATAATAAAAATATGCTTCATCTGAACTAATCTCTGCCCTTCTATTTTTTATTTTGCACCATTTTGTCTTAAAACAGCAAGGCAGGTTTTTGCTACTACCTTCGCATCAACAATCAGTGACCTTTCCTTTATGTACTTTATATCAGAATCGACCCATTCATCAAATCCCATGTTGCTTCTGCCTGAACACTGACAGTAACATGAAAGTCCTCCTTTGACAACCAGTCTGTTCATCTGATAAGGAGTATAATGAATTACCTCTCGCGGAAGAGGAGGTCTCGGTCCTATTATACTCATATGGCCCAACAGAACATTAATCAGCTGCGGCAGTTCATCTATTGAGGTTTTTCTTATAAATTTCCCTATTGCGGTGACCCTTGGATCGTTCTCCATTTTGAAAGCGAGTCCGTCAGTTTCATTGAGCTTCTGAATTTCTTCAAATCTTTCTTCAGCATCCAGATACATTGATCTGAACTTGTACATTTTAAATGGCTTTCCGTTTTTCGTAAGTCTCGGCTGAGAAAAAAACGGTGTTCCTTTGTCTTCCCAAAAAATCAATACCGATACTACAACAAATAGTGGTGATAGAATAATTATTGATAACAGTGACAAAACAATGTCCAGTAACCTTTTTATTGCTACATATAGTTTTCCGCCGTTTGGACTGATGGTTTCATCTGATGACTTAAGAGTTTCCGTAACTCCTGTTTCAAGTTTTTTGAGCTGTTCATCATTAAAGTACAGAATCTGATATCTTACATTATTCTTAACTTTTTTATTATTTATTTTTCGATCTGTATGTTTATTTTGAAATGACACCTTAGAATGGTCTAATTCTTCTTCTTTTTCCTCGATTTTTACTTTATCGAAGGTTACAGTTTTTTCACTGACCATCATAACCCCCCAATATTCTATTTGCTTATACATTTATTAACCAGTTATGAATATTAATATGTACAGTGCATATTTCTGCTTCGATTTCATAGCAAAACAATAAACTGAGTAACTCTGTGAACTTTTCCATTTTCTGCAGTCTCACAATGCCATCAGTTATACAAAGATATGAAAAAATATTCGAAAACTTTTTATTTAATTATAAATAATATTCATTAAAATGTCAAGTAAATTTCAATATTAGAAATTTGTTATAAAAACAACGTACTAAATATGGCTATTGATAACAAAATACTTTAAAAATAATTTTCATATTTTTGTGAAAATGAATATAACTTTAACAATTAGTAGAAATAAATTATAATTTATATCATTTTTTATTCACTTTCTATTAATTTTTAACTAATTTAATTTATATATCATTATATATACATTATTTTCTTTAATTGTCAGTATATATAATTTTACACTTTCCGGTTAGAAATATATGGTTATAGTTACAATTAAATGAAACAATGTTGACTTTTAACATTAGCCGATGTTATAATACAAATATTAGCATATTTATATTATATTAATCGTACTGTGCAAATAGAGTAATATTTCTTGACAGAAAGGTGGTAGTAACCGGGACTGTCCGGTAACATTCAAATTATGAAAAAAGAGCTTACTATTGAGCAGCTGATCAGACTGTTTATTTCAAAACTATGGATTATTATCATACTTGCAGTTTTAGGAGGATCATCAGGGTATCTGTATGTTAAAAATTGTGTTCCGCTTAAATACACTTCATCAATTACTATGTATGTTCGTAACTCAAAGACAACAGATGACAAAGACTACATTGCCGCCGGAGACCTGTCAGCCGCCCAGTCACTTGCAGCTACATATATGACTATTCTACAGGATGACGTTGTAATAAGCAAGATCGCATCCATGCTTACAGAGCAGTACGGCAGCGAACGCATTTCACAGGTTTTTTCAATGCCCTATGGCGAGATAAGCAAGACTGAGCTAAAAAGCTGCATTAATATGAGTGCAATAAACGATACAGAAGTCTTTTCTATATCATCTGAGACAAAAGACGCTGTCATATCCGCTGCAATATGTAATTATTACGAGGAAATAGCACCTGATATTCTTGAGCGAATGGTCGGTGCAGGTTCAGTTGCTGTTGTAGGTTCAGCTGAGGTTGCAAATGGTCCGTCATCTCCGGATGAAAACAGGTATGTTGCGCTGGCAGCTGTTCTCGGTCTTTCTATTGCCTGTCTGATAATAATACTTATTTATCTTATAGATAATTCCTTAAAAAATCCTGAACAGATAAGCAATACTTTCTCGATCCCGCTGCTCGGAACTGTAGACAGGGATTATAAAACCTTAAGAATCAAATCATCTGACAATAAACGAAAGCAAAACAGAAATGAAGCACTGACACTTACTGACGCAGACAATTGCTCATTCAGCATTATAGAATCATTTAAAACGATACGAACAAATATCATATTCTCACTAGCCGCCTCAGACCATCATTCTTTTGTTATCTCCAGTGCAAATCCACAGGATGGAAAATCTACAACTGCCGCAAATCTTGCAGTAACAATGGCTCAGACGGATGCAAAGATATTGCTGATAGATGCAGATCTCAGAAAGCCTTCTATTCACTCGCATTTTGGTCTTGACAACAAGGAAGGCGTTACAAGTGTTCTTAGCAGGATGTCTACTCTCGACAAGTGCATTCAGACGGTTCGCAGCAAAAAAGGCAGCACAAGCTACTCGTTTGACGTTCTGACTTCCGGTCCGAAACCACCAAATCCATCTGAACTGCTGTGTTCAGAAAAAATGGAAAATCTGCTCAGCGAAGCAGCAAAAACATATGATTACATACTGATCGACTCACCTCCCGTAAATGTAGTCACAGATGCAATATGTGTTGCAAAGTTTACTGCAGGAATGGTTCTTATCGGAAATTACGGACATACAAAATTCATCGACTTTGAAAAAGCAATACATAACCTGAGTGTTCCTAATATTCATATACTTGGATTTATTCTTAATAATGTTGTCCGCTCATCACAGACAACCAGCGAAACCAAAGGAGTGTATGGAAGGTATGAATATACTCAGGGGAAAACAGAAAACAAAAATAAAAAGAAAACAAACGCTGGTTCAAAAGTCAAAGTACGAAAATAAAAAAATACCGGAAACCTGCTTAAGGTTTCCGGTATTTTTTGTTGAGCAGTTAATTTATTTATATCCCATCATCGTATCATATCTGCTATCCTGACGCTAGTCTTTTTTGCTGTTTTAAGAACAACATCACAAATACGGTCTACGTCCTCAAGGCTTAAGTCAGCGTATAAAGGAAGTGTAAGTACTCTCTTGCTCATATGTAATGCTGTCGGTGTTTTATGCTCATCATACCTGCCGTGGAAACAGTCAAATGTATTGGTAAGCGGATAAAAATATTTTCTCGCACCTATGCCGTTGTCAGCAAGTGCATTAAACACTTCATTTCTGCTGGCACCGAATACCTTCTCATTGAACACAACAGGAAAATACGAATAATTAGCATCAACATCTTTCTGAACAGGATTCAGCTGCAGACCGTCTATAGAATCAAGATGACTTCTGTAACGTTCTACTACCAGTTTCCTTTTCTCGATCTCAGCTTCTAAATGTCTGAGATTGCAGATTCCCATTGCTGCACAGAACTCATTCATCTTGGCATTGGCCCCTACTCCGTCTACAACCTCAGGTCCTCTTATGCCAAAGTTCTTAAGACGATAAAGATTTAGTCCGAAATCCTGGTCATGAAAACAAACTGCACCGCCCTCTATCGTATTGAATACCTTTGTAGCATGGAAACTGAAGCATGATGCATCACCATAATCCGCTGTGCTTTTTCCTTTATACTTCACTCCGAATGTATGTGCTGCATCATAGATGACCTTAAGGCTGTACTTGTCTGCAATTCTCTGGATCTCCTCGATATTGCATACGTTTCCGTAAACATGTACAGGAACAATAGCACAGGTCTTATCTGTAATAAGAGATTCTATTTTTGATGCATCCATCGTGAAATCGACCGGATCAATATCACAGAAAACCGGCTCAAGACCATTTCTTACAATAGCATGAGTTGTTGAAGCGAATGTAAAAGGAGTTGTAATTACTTCACCATGCAGATTCATTGCCTGAATCGACAGCTCAAGTGCCATATGACCGTTTGTAAGAAGATCTATGTTTTCAACTCCGAGATAGCTTTTCAGATCGGCCTGAAACTGTTTGTGCTTAGCACCCATATTAGTCAGCCAATGAGTCTCCCACAGATCTCTGATCTCCTCACAGTATTCTTCATACTCCGGCATGGATGAACGAGTAACTAATATTTTACCTGTCATTAAATCACATCCAATCTTTTTTCTATAATATTTTTCTCATATAATATGAATATTCACTTTCATCATCTATAAATTCAAAATCCTGATTTTTGTAAAACTTCACAGCACTGCTATTTGTTTTTCTGACTTCCAGAAACAAACTCGTCATACCTGATTTCTTAACATATTCAGAAACAAAATCAAGCATCATATTTCCTAAACCCATTCGAGTAAATTCAGGTTTTACGGCAATTAATGAAAGAAATGCTTTTTTGTTTATAATATCATTGCAATAAAAAGCCGAAAATGCAAACATACATCCGGTATCATCTGTAATTACAAATACGTTTCCGAATGAAGATAATTTTTGAGCAAAATTTCTTTTATTTACTTCTCCTGAAGACAGAGACTTTAAACACGGAGTAAAGATTTCCAGTATTTTTTCAATCTCTGAAGAAGATTCAATATGTATTATTCTTTTTTCCATAGACATATTACCGATATACATATACAAAATGCAAAAGCAGGAATATTATCCACCTCTTATGCTTTTATATCAGCATCTTCTCCTTATATTTTATTTCAAATGTATTTGAGAGTTATCATTTTCGACATGCTTAATTATTGCTTTTTTTATAATTACAAATTACTGCTCTGCGTTTGTTTGATGAGACTACAGGAATTTCATCTACAAACTTAATATTTATTACCGCTGTTTCGCCGAGTATGGTAATTAATTTTTTTATAATCTGGTCTGTATCAGTATTCAGATCAGCATTTATCTTTAATGTATATTCTTTTTCATCTTCCTGAATAAACTGCCACTGCCTGATCCCTTCAGCGCCCCACATAGAAACAGAGATCTTCGCAGGTGACAGTAGTCTTCCGTCCACTGTATATACACAATCCCTGCTCCTTCCCAGAATTTCTTTAAGTCTGGGCAAAGTACTGTCTTGCGGATATTCCATTAGCCCTAAATCACCGGTATCGTATCTTATCATAGGAAAAGCATAGTTGAATAAATCAGTTATTACAATACGTCCGACTTCCCCTGATTCAGCAGGTTCATCACTATCTTTTTTAAGACATTCAAAATAATAACTGCCCCAGTTAAGTGTATATGAGCCTCCGTCGCCCATATCCTGACCAAGAATTCCGAGTTCCATGTCAGAGTAACGTCGATAGACTTTACATCCGAAAACTTTCTGAAGAAATAATCGGTTATTATCTGAAATGCCCTCGCCTGCCGTCAGCACTGATGTCAACCCATAATTTACAGACGAATCACTGACTGAATCAATATAACGTGCTAGTTCCACAAGTGTTGACGCATAACTGAAGATAATTCGTGGCTTTTTTTCTATCAAAGCCTTGCGCATTTCTTCCAGATGGGCCGATCCTAAGTCTGATGAATCTATATAATAGATATTTTCCATATCTTCCTGTTCGGGAGTACGATGCAGTTTTTCATTAATAACACGATAAAACACCATGCGTTCATGAGACGGATAGTCACACAACTCTCCAAACACCTTCAGATCTGCTATTGTTCGCTTTCTTTTCATATAGTCCTGAACAACAGAAAAAGGAGTACCTGTGCTGCCGCTTGTAGAACTGATATGTAACGGATTCATGAAACCACCTTTTGCAGTACACTCATCTTTATGCTCTATAAGAAAGGTTTTGTTTACAACAGGAAACTGATCATCTTCGCAATAGCTTTTATAGAAATCTGTCATTTGTATTGCATGAACCTTTATTGCGTTATACTGCTGTTGTATCCAATCCATATCGCCGGTTTTTAAAACTTTCTTTATAGTTTCATACTGACTGAAAATGACTCCTCCCTGTTCTTTGTCTTTATCCCAGAACTCATTACGCAATTCCTCTGCTGTCTTATTCATTTTTCTCCTCCGTCTGAGTCTCTATGCATATGTGTTTATTAATATTCTGCAAAATGTCAAACATCTTTTCCTTATTATCAAACTTAAAGAATACTATTCCCAGCGCGTGAGAAGCATTATTAAAATACTCTATTTCATCTCCTGATTTTTTATACAGACATTTTTTTATTATATATTTATTTATTTCATCAGAAAAAATAATTTGTTTAAGAATTCCATTTTTATCTGAATGTAAATTATGTGTTGCATAATAATTGTTACCATCAGCAATAGTGGTTGTAATTCTCTCACCCATTGACTGTCTGACAGTCATATCAACTAAATCAACATTGAAAATCATTCCAAGCAAGTCCGGAATCATATTGCCTCCGCTGCGTGGACCTATATCTATCGGCCAGACCTTATTGTCCTTGTCTACTATAAGTTCAACATTCATTGCGCCGGAAGATATCTGAAGCTTATCAACAAGCATCTGTAAAGTATCCTTTACAGACTGAATATCACTTTGTGCTAAAGAAGGCGGATAACTCTTTCCTACCGGCACCAGAGGGTTGACACACTGATCTCTGTGGCAATTCATTAATCCCCACATTACTATTTTCCCATCAACTATAAATACGTCTCCGCCGATAAGATACGGATGTTTTTTTTCAATATACTCCTCAACTATAATCCTGTGACACCTTGAATATGAAAAAGCAAAACTTACTGCTGAGGATAACTGAGCTATAGAATGCAGAACAGTTGCTCCTTTGCTGCCTGATGAGTCTACCGGTTTAACAATAATCGGAAATCTGAATTTATTTATATCTTTATTAATATCCTCCGGATCAGAATATCCGCATGCAAGAGGAGTGTTGAAACCATTCTCCTTAAGGAAATTTCTGAACATATCCTTATTGCACAGAATGCTGACGGATTTATACGGATTTGAGTGAAGGCCCATTTTCTGAGCTACATATGCTGCTGTAGGGGCAGCCGGATCAGATGCATAAGCCAGTACGCCGTCAACATGTTCTTTTTTTGCAACATCCAGTACTGCTTCCTTGTCTGTAGTACTGACTAAATAGAACTTGTCTGCTTCGAACTGACCCGGATTATCAGTAAGGAAATCACATAATACAGTAAAATACCCTAGTTTCTTGGCTGTACTTATGGCGATTACCTGCTGTGCTGAACCGCCTAACATTAAAATTTTCTTCACTGCT
The DNA here is from genome assembly GCA_030539275.1 of Oscillospiraceae bacterium. Classification (GTDB taxonomy): domain Bacteria; phylum Bacillota; class Clostridia; order Oscillospirales; family Ruminococcaceae; genus HUN007. Next base: position 148,504 of record JAUNSK010000004.1, read on the forward strand.
ACGCCTCTTTCTTAGTCTTTTTTGAAAACGATCTGCCGATTACAGGTTTAATAATTCCAAGAAGATAATTAAATGAATCTAATTTTAAAATAACAGAACCTCCGACATAAACAAGTATTCCTACAACGATCTGAATTGCCAGTACTATTAATGTATTTATCTTAAGATATCCTATAAAACCTACACAGGCCCCCATAAATACAGCCAGCAGCATTCCCGGCATGATATCCTTTATCTGATCAATATAACTGTAGTTCAGCAATTTGCGGTTTGGCCATGAATTGATGATCTGACTGATAACACTGCTTAATAAAAGACTGTATGCCATGACCATAACCCCGAACCACATAGTTGAGATCATCAGTATTAAACCTATAACTTTTTTAATAATCTCAAGTTTCAGAAAAATCTCACTGTGTCCCAATGCCTTAATAGCATTCAGGTTTGCTGTATGTATCGGATAGAACATATATGTTATACAGAATATACGCAGAAACGGAACACATGGAAGCCACTTGTCAGTAAGAAGAAGTTTAACTATCACAGGTGCCGTAAATGCCAGTCCCATCATAAGCGGTGCCATAATATATATACTGGTTTTAATTGCTCTGCGCGTCATGTTTTTTACATGTGTACTGTTATCCTGTTCACTAGACATTGCAGGGAGCAGAACGCTGTCAATTGAAGAGTTTACATTTGTAACGATAATATTCGGAAACTGCTTTCCCTTGTTATAGAAGGCAAGGTCAGTCTTTGTATAAAGCTTTCCTATTATCAGCTGTCTCACATTATTATATAAAGTATCCAGAAGAGCTGAAACCAACAGTTTCCAGCCGAATGAATATAAGGTTTTTAATCTCTCAAAAGAAAACACCTTCAGAGGACGCCATTTAACTGTAAACCATAGTATCGTAGTATCAATTGTCAGATTTATGATCTGCTGTGCTACCAGTGCCCAGACTCCCATACCGCTCGCAGCCATTACAATTCCGACAACTGCAGCCGCTATAGTTCCTCCCAGAGTAGAAAAGAAGAATTTTTTAAACAGCATATTTCTTGAAACATAAGCCTGCTGGACATTTTTAACTCCGGAAATCAGAACCGTAAGGCTCAGTACCCTGACCAGCGGTATCAGCTGCGGGTCCTTGAAAAACGCCGCTATAAACGGGGCAGATAAAAATATAATGATATACAGAACAAGACAAAATACAATATTAGTATAGAATACTGTAGAGAAATCTATATTATCAGCATCTTTTTTCTGAATAAGAGCGTTTCCTAATCCGCTGTCTACAAACACCTGAAGAATAGTAGTAAAAACAATTACCAGAGCTATAGTTCCGTAGAGTTCCGGATCAAGTAATCGTGCAAGAACAAGTGAGACAACAAATGAGACCAGCTGTGCACCGGATCGCTCTGCCAAACGCCATATTAGATTTGTAAATACACTGCTTTTGTTACTCATAATTTCCTCAATTCAATATCATAAAATAAAGCCATATAGCAAAAAGACAAATACTTATGTACTTAGAAGTACTATATTGAGCTATATTAAAAATGTTATTATTTTGTTTTATCGCCGCTCAGTATACGAAACAGCCACGGTAATCTGCACTTTACAAATATTGCAGTTCTGGTTTTAAGAGGCATGCTGCTCACAATGTCCTTCAGTTCATCAGATTTTATCTTCTTCCAGTCATGCTCAAGAACTGCCAGATCAAACTTTTCTTTTTTTAATCTCTCAGATATAAGATCATTATATTTTAGATCCGTAGCCTGGTTAAGTTCTTCAAATGCCTTTATAAACTTCCGCTTGAATACTTTTTTCTTTTCTTCATTCTCCATGGAGTTGGTCCATGATCCGGCTGCATGCCAGCGATAAACACACATATTATCTGAAAGCATTCTGATTTTTCCGTTCATCCCGGCGATCATAAAGAATGCAAGATCGCCTACCGGGAATAACAGCCGCCAGGTTGGATAGTCAGCATAAAGCTCCTTTTTAATAAAGACAGATACAGTTGGGAATATCCGGCCGTTTGTCTCAAGTATCAGATCACTCAGGGAGACATCCTTATCCGAATCAATAATAAACTGATCTTCATCTATATTATCACGCATATTTCTCCATGTTGCTGCACATGCACACATCGAATATTCCTTATGAGACTCCATAAAGTCATATTGTTTCTGTAGTTTTAAAGGATCTGTCCAGTAATCATCGCCCTCACATGGTGCAGCATACTTCCCTTTCATACGCGGGATCTGATATGTGACATTGATTTTTATATTCTGCGAATGCTGATTAACAGTCTGGTATATGGGCTTGATCAGCTCAGGATACTTTTTTTCATACTCGCGGATGATATCTGCAGTTTTATCAGTCGATGCATCATCATGGACAAGCACTTCAAAATTAAAATCAGTTTTCTGCATTACAAATCCTTCAAGAGCATCTCTGATATAACTTTCCTGGTTATATGTATTGCAAATGATACTTACCTGTATGTCTGAATTCACTTTGTCACCTTCTGCCTTCTCTGGTTTAAATATAACTGCTCAAGTTTTTTTATCTCTTTTCTCATATCATAGTCATCAAGTGTCCCGTATGATCCTGAGTTAATACTATTACTGTAAATATTATCGACCCACACCACAGGCGAATCCTCAAGTGAGCACTTAATTACATTTCTGGTCCTTACCGCTTCATCCGGAACTGCATCTGAAATTATGCACCTGAGCCCCATAGCCTGAGCTTCAATAAGCACAATTCCTAGACCTTCATATAGTGATGGAAAAACAAATACATCCATTGCTCTCATTATCTGCGGGATATCAGATCTGTTTGAAAGGATCATGCATCTGGTTTCCAGGTTGTATTCTTTCAGCTTTTCTGTAACATATGCTGTATCCCCGGCACCTACCAGAAGTAAAAATGCATTTTTATCTCTTGCCGAAGCTTCCCTGAATATCTCTATAAGGAAAGGATGATTTTTCTGATGTGTAAATCTGCCAACGTGGCCGATAACAAAAGCATTTTCCGGTATTCCAAGCAGCTGTCTTTCGTTTGATTTTGTTATATCGATACTGTTAAATCTTTCAAAATCAATTCCATTTCGGATAACAACTGTATTATCTGTATTAAAGAGAGTATTGAGTTCCCTGCGCATATCGTCATGTAATGCTATTAATCTCATCCCATTATTCCTGATCAGCATCTGTGCAGCCTTCAGTTCTTTTTTGCAGTCCGGGCCGAAATACTTTTCAATTATATTATGACAAGTATAGAAGATCCTGATATCTTTTAAGTATTTTGCGGCATATCCCATGTATTCAAGCTGACACAGGTGCACATGAATAACATCAGGTTTTTCCATCCTGATAATACTCCTGAGCTTAAGAGGAATACGAACCGGTTTTGTGATTTTGTTAAATATCTTAGCGAAAACCGAATCAGAGGAATTGAGTGTTATGATCTTAATATCATTGTCATTTAGTATTTTCATATTTGCTGTTCCATGGATGGGATAACGGGTAAGTATTGTTATATCAAACAGATCTTTGTCAAGTAAAAGCGCATAATCTTTTACTAATGTCTCTGCCCCTCCATCTCCCAGGCTTGTTATAAATTCTATTACTTTTGTTTTCATGTATATTCTCCGTAAAATACTTAAGACTCATGTATTCAAAATGCCAGTCTGAATTTTATTATCAGATTTTTTGTATGTCAATTACCGGATAAACCTGATCAATCTGCATTTGTTTTTTATTGTCACAGTAAAATTCCTTATACCAGTTTGAAAAATTTCTAAGACCTTCTTTCAGATCTGTATCCGGTTTGAATCCGAAGTCTGATTCAAGAGCTGATGTATCAGCATATGTAACAGGAACATCTCCCGGCTGCATAGGTACAAGCTTCTTATGAGCTTCAAAGTCATAATCAGATGGAAGTACCCCTGCACGTATGAGTTCATCCTGCAGGATCGTGACAAACTGAAGTAAATTTTCAGGTTTGTTGTTTCCGATATTATAAACTTTATAAGGTGGGACAGGAAGACCGTCTTCGCCTGATCTCTTCTGAGGAGCAACCTTCATTACTCTGGTTATTCCTTCAACTATATCATCAATGTATGTAAAATCTCTCATACAGTTTCCGAAATTAAATATCTGTATCGTTTCTGAGTTTACAAGCTTATTTGTAAAGCTGAAATATGCCATATCAGGACGTCCGGCAGGACCATAAACAGTAAAGAATCTGAGTCCTGTTGAAGGGATATTATATAACTTTGAATAGGCATGCGCGAGCAGTTCGTTGCTTTTCTTTGTTGCTGCATAGAGAGAAACAGGATTATCAACCTTATCATCAGTACTGTATGGGATCTTTTTATTTGATCCGTAAACACTTGATGAGCTTGCATATACAAGATGCTCAACCGGATAATGACGACATGCCTCCAGAATATTGTAAAATCCTAATATATTGGATTCTATATAAATATCAGGATTTGTAATTGAGTAGCGTACACCTGCCTGGGCGGCAAGATTCACAACGACTGCCGGCTTGTATTGTGCAAATATCCTGTTTATAAGTTCCCTGTCTGCAATGTTTCCTTTAATAAAAGTAAATCTTTCAGACTGCTCACCCTCAACAATACTATTGATTTCATTCAGACGATATTCCTTAATTGACACATCGTAATAATCATTAATATTGTCAATACCAGTAATATTCAGAGATTTGTACACCTTCAACAGTTTCTTCACCAGATTGCTCCCGATAAATCCAGCACATCCGGTAACTAGTATGTTTTTATTTTCAAGACTTACATTTTGTTCAAGCATATAAACCTCCACACTGTTATGTATAATTTGAGCTTTTCAGGTTAATATGATCATCGCAACTGATCACCAGAATAAAGCATTGTATCAAAGATATTGTAAGCTTAACCGCAGCATCATAAACCACCTATAACTCTACACAGTTATTTAAAAACTAATTTATATTCAGATAATCCGCTTGGAATAAACAGTCCTGAAATTGTGGTGACAAATCTGAATATCCAGTAGAAAGTAATAACACCGGAAAATGTGCCCGGAGACAACATTCTGAATGTTCTGTTTCTGATTATTTCACTCCTGTTCTGAATATAATAAGGCATAAAAACGATAAACGTCTGCGCAAAATAGAAAGACATTCGTGCGAACAGACCTATTGAATAACCAAGCATTGCAACAGCAAAACCGAACAGAGTAAGAATATAACATAGATCCGTGATACGTTCGTTTTCTTTGAACCCGGCTCTTGATATAATAAAAAACATTATAAAAGCAGGCAGATAAAATATAATCTGCATAACGCCTATTGAACCTGTATCCTCTGTATATGAATTATATCGCTCTATAAAGTTGCTGTTCATCAATATTGAAATAATGATTCTGCGGCCAAATACGATTATGATCGGAATTACCAGCAGCAGATTCATCAGCCATAAAGTCTTATACATTTTAAATGTATTATAAAAAGCATAAAATAATACGGCAAACAGAAAAATTACAGCAGTTGTGTGTATTGTCGCAGCAGCAATTCCTATTATAATAGACAGCAGATATTTTTTATTATATACTAAAACAAAGCTTAGCAAACAGATACTTCCTGCAAGTGAAAGTCTTATAAGGTTAAATGACTGAAAATAGAATAATGCCATATAACCCATTATTGAATATCCTAAATTAATTTTATCCCTCATTATATAGATACAGATATAAACTAAGGTGATCTGTACAGTTTTTAATAAACCTATACCTATATAAGGATCTTTTATTACTAAATGAAGCAGAGCATTTATTACCCTGTAGCCTTTCTCCAGTCCATTTGCATTTATCCACTGTGGATCAAGCTGGGAACTGTCATATATGTTTATATAAACAGGCAGATCTGTTCCGGTATTATTGAAAACGTAAAAGAACCAGACTAGAATAAAACTCAGAGAAAAATACAGCAATTTTCGTTTGGCCTCTTCGGGCGTATTTTCCTCCTTTTTCTGACTTATAAAAGCCAGATATGTAACTATAAAGAACAAAGCGGTATAAATACAAATACTATATCCATATACAGGGCTTAGCAAATATTTTATGTATTCCATATCATAGCCTCATTCCATTTTATTATTTATATATGATACCCACATTTCTGTTATCTTCTGTGGTGAAAATTTAGTATTGACATTTACAGCTTCTTTCGCATATTTTTCTGCTTCGGATGGATTTTCTACATAATATTTCATTGCTTTATAAAGCTTGTCTGCATCATGCACATCAACAATTATTCCGTTTTTATGGTTGTCGATCAGCATAGCTGCACCACCCGGACTGCAGTCTGTTGAAATGCAGGGAAGTCCGATAGACATAGCCTCCAGCAACGCGTTTGGTATCCCTTCATAATCACTTGATAAGACAAACATTGCTGCATTTTGTATCGCCTCAGCAACATCTGTGGCAACTCCGCATAATTTTATTTTTTCATTTCTGCCAATCAGTCCTCTTATTGCTTTTTCATCTTCACCATCACCATATAACTTCAGAACATATTCCGGATACTCTTTACTCAGCTTATTGAAAGCCTCTATCAATACATCCTGACGTTTTTGTTTTAATTCAAGTCGTGCAACACACACTATACTTTTCTCGGTACTCTGAGTGTTTCTTTCACAGGTCCTTACCAGAGGCTTTATCGGATTAGGAATGACTGCACTGGCTCTTTGTACTTTTTTTGAATAGAACTGCTTAGCTTTTACTGTCTGAAATACAAACAGATCAGCTGCTGAAAAGATCGTATTAATAACATTTGCTATGACATGAGATATAAAGCTCGCGCCTTTATTGTACGGATCTGCACGCTGAGAAAGCAATACCTTTGTTTTCGTAAACCAGCAAGCGGGTACAAGTCTTATCTGAGAAGGTGACAGGAATGCTATGGCCAGATCAAAATTATTGTTTTTTATGTACTGATGAATTTTTCTCACGCTGTTTATTATAGAAACAATACTGCCTCCTTTATCAGAAATATCCAGATGCTCATGCTTTACACCAGGGTCCAGTTTCTGTAATACACATTCCTTATTTCTATATGTCAGAAATGTTATATCCATGTTATACTGCAATAATGAATTAGCAAGAAAAACCATTATTTTCTCTGCTCCTCCATAACCTATATCTGTATTTAAAAACAAAACGCGCATTGAATAATCCCACTTTCTATTAATAAAGCCATCCGGCTGTATTCAGTTATCTGACAGTATATAAACTGATAAGCTGATAAAAATCTGATATGAAAATAATTATTATTATAGTATAAGAAGAAATGCTTCTTATGCCATATACAAGTCTGAATATAGATTAATTTGATCAGCAAAATTTATATGCTGCTTTTAACAATCCTGATGTTAAGTCTACCCCTAAAATTTTCAGACTTAATGATACAAGTTTAGTTTTTCTGGTTCTTGCATAGTTCATCACATATTTATATTTTCTGATTGAGTCCCTGACTTTATTTTTACTGCTCTTATTCAATTTTGAATAATTAAAAAGCATAATCATATATTCATATGCTAAGACAGAATTAATTTCTTTTGTGTGATCTGATTGAAAGGATGACCATTTAGAAATAATAAAAAGCAAGGATTCCACGCTCTTCAGCCCTGCACTGAAAGTAATCGAACCATTGCGGTTCTGACGATAATAATAGTATCTTGATTCACAATAACCGTAATTTTCAGCTTTTAATAATGCATTTATCATCCAGTCAATATCCTCAGACAACAGATCCTTCTGAAAATATAATGAATTATCAGTTAGAAAATTTCTTCTTATAAGCTTGGTACAAACACTTCCTGGAAATTTGGAAAGAGAGGCAATGTAATTAAGTACAGCATTCTTATCGTTGTTGTTTATGCTTTTTCCATTAATAAAGTTATCAAGCGCTGCAATACTCCCGTCCGGAAAAATTTTTACTCCCTCTAAAAAAACTATATCCGGAATTACATTTAAATTATCTATCACATTAACTATTTTTTTCAGAGAGGATCTTTCTATATAATCATCTGAATCGATAAACAATATAAATTCCCCGTCAGTATTATCTATTCCTGCATTTCTTGCATCTGACAATCCACCGTTACTTTTATGTATAACTTTAATAAAACTATATTTTTCAGAGTATTCATCGCAAATTGCTGCACTGTTATCGGTAGAACCATCATCCACCAATATAATTTCATAGTTATGATATTCCTGTGATAAAATACTCTGTATACACTCTGATATATATTCTTCTACATTATAAACAGGAATTATTAAGCTGATTTTTGGTTTCATTTCTCTTCCCCTGAATATACTTTTTCCATTAAACTCTGAACTACAGAACTGCTGAAGCCCTGAATCTTTTCCACATTATAACTGCCCATAAACATTCTTTTATTTTCATCATTTATTAACGAACATAAAGCATTTTCCAACTCACTGCAGCTTGATGGAACAAAATGCATTCCACCCGTATCTTCATCAATCAGATCCACATTTCCTCTTATCTTACTGCAGATAACAGGCAGACCACATGCCATTGCTTCCATTAATGAAACTGACAAACCTTCTCTGTAGGACGGAAAAACAAAAATATCACTGACCCTGTACAGCTCAGCTACATCCATTCTGTAACCCAGAAACAAGACATGATCATCTATATTAAGATCTTTCGCCAGTTGTTTAAGCTCATCAGACTTATCTCCGGAACCGGCTATCATATAATAAACATTTGAGTTTCTTATATCCGCAAGTGCCCTGATAACAGTCTGATGATTTTTATTTACATTCAGCTCACCAACGGAAAACAACAGTACTGCTTTTTCCGGCACACCAAGCTCTTCTCGTTTTAAATGTTTGTCGATCGTGACAGATGAAAATTTTTCTATATCAACACCAATCCCGGGGACATAACAGATTTTCTCTGCTTTCATTTCAGCCCGGGCCAGTGCATAATCCTCTTTATTAATAGTAATCAAAGTATCCGTAAACCTTGAGCATAATTTTTCGACCGGATAATATAACAACCAGTTCTTTTTTGGAGATCCGCCGAAAAAGTGAAATCCATGAGCGGTATATATAACTTTTGTTCCGCTTTTTCTATACTTCCTTGCTGCTATTCTTGTTAATATTCCTGCTATCGGAGTATGACAGTGAATAATATCAAACTTATTTTCTTTTAATAATTGCTTTATTTGTTTATAAGCAATGAAATTTTTCCTGCTGAAAGGAAACCTGCTGTAATCTATCTGACACTTGACGATATCCATATCATCCAGCTGTCCTTTATCGCCGAATTCCTCTACATCACTGAATCTGTTAGCAGCACAGTAAACCTGACATCCCATTGATTTCAGGATCTGAATATCTTTTTTTTCAAATGAACCTATAAACCCCCAGACACTTGCTGTTACTAAAGCTTTTTTCATATTTTACTTATGTCCCTTACAGGCACGCCAACATAAGTGCCCCTTTCTGTTATGTTTCTTATTACAACTCCACCTGCCCCGATAATCACATGTGAGGCAATATCAGTATTATTTATTACACTCGCACCTATTCCTATATGAGTACATTCACCTATTTTCACTGTTCCTGCAACAGCCGCGTTTGGAGAGATATGTACATAATCCGAAATGCGGCAGTCATGTTCTACAACTGCCCCGGAATTAACAATGCAGTGTTTTCCTGTCACAGCTGAGGTATTTATAACGGCATTAGCCATTACAGCTGTACCTTCACCGATAACTGCGTTAAATGCAATAGCTGCGCTCGGATGTACTGCTGTATACCATCTGAGATAAGAATACTTATCTGCAATCTTTTTTCTTGTATAATTATTACCTATCCCTATGATAAACTTTGAGCTGTCCTTTAGTTGTTCTATTCTGTCACATGTGCCAAGCCACCTGAACCCAAGGATAGTATCTCCTGTTTTTTCATCATCATCTATAAATCCAAGAAGTTTATCACCAGCGCTGATAACAATATCAGCAATTACTTTTCCATGCCCGCTAGCGCCGATTATTATTACATTTTCAGACATTTACTTCATCATCCTCTGTTTTACTTCCTGTGAACACTTCCATCGTTGCTTCTCCTGCCTGACTTATTCCGTCACGCTTAAAAACTTTATAAACAGTCAGATATACTATCCGGCAGTCAAACAGGAAGCTGATTTTCTGAGTATATTCAACATCATACCTGAACTTTTCTTCCCAGCTTAATGCATTCCTTCCGTTTATCTGTGCCCAGCCGGAAAGACCGGGACGAACATCATGCCTGTGTTTCTGACTTTCATTATATAAAGGAAGATACTGTACAAGAAGCGGCCTCGGACCTATAATACTCATATCTCCTTTAAGAATATTAAAAGCCTCCGGCAGTTCATCAAGACTTGTGCTTCTGAGCCATTTTCCAAATCTGGTCAGTCTGATTTCATCTGATAAAAGTTCACCTTTTTCATCACGCTCATCAGTCATAGTCCTGAACTTATACATATTGAATATTTTTTCATTCTTTCCCGGTCTTGGCTGTCTGAACAATACCGGACCCCCCAGCTTTATTTTTACCAATAAAGCTATGATTGCATACAGCCAGCAGAATACAAGTATAGCAGAAAGTGAACATACTATATCAATAAGACGTTTTATGTATTTTTCATATAATCCCTGTTTTCTCTGCATTTATGTCACCACTTACCTATTCAAAACATCTGTGGACTATCTCAATAATCATATCCTGCTCATCAGGAGTCATTTTGTTATCACTTGGAAGACATAATCCTCTGTTGAAAATATCCATTCCTGCATCACGGGTTTCTCCTGGAATATATGCATTTGTTCCTGCTCTAGCATTACCGTCACGTGTAATAAATCCATTCATTCTGTAAACAGGCTGCATATGCATAGGTTTCCATATCGGACGACCCTCAGCATTGAATTTAAGCAATTCTTCAAGTATCTGTGTAGGACAGCTTTTCGAGGCTTCGGAAATGTATAGTGCCTCACTGTCACTTCTCACCTGTGAACACATTGCTTCCTTATCTATAAGCAGACATGACAGCCAGAAGTTAGGCTCAGAATTTTCTATATCATATGGATTCATACTGACCGGCAGATCTTTAAAGCCTTCCTTATACCTCATATAGATAGCTTTCTTCTGTCTTATATGTTCCTCAAGATATGAATACTGGCCCCTGACTACTCCTGCTATTACATTGCTCATTCTGTAGTTATATCCTGTTTCCTCATGCTGATACCATGGTGCGCTCTCACGGCTCTGAGTCGACCACTTTCTGGCTTTTTCAGCGGCTTCCCTGTCATCTGTAAGAAGCATGCCTCCTGAACTTCCGGTTATTATTTTGTTGCCATTGAACGATATAGCACTATATTTTCCAAATGTACCTGTCTGAACTCCTTTATATGAAGCACCGAGTGATTCGGCAGCATCCTCAATAATAACTGCATTATGTTTACTGCAAACACTTCTGATCTCATCAATTTTACCTGGTGTACCATACAGATGAGCAGCAACGACTACTTTAACATCCGGATAGATCTCAAATGCTTTTTCAAGAGCAACAGGATCCATGTTCCATGTATCATATTCTGTATCAATGAATACAGGAACACCGCCTTCATATCTTACAGGATTTACAGTAGCTGCAAATGTCATATCTGTACAGAAAACCCTGTCTCCGGGTTTTACTCCTGCAAGCTTAACTGCAAGATGAAGAGAAGCTGTTCCGGCTGACAGTGCTACTGCATATCTGCATCCTACCTTTTTACATGTAACATTCTCCACTTCATTGATATTTTCACCTACGGTTGACATCCAGTTTGTTTCATAGGCCTGCGTAATATACTTTAGTTCTACCCCATGCATCGTAGGAGAAGACAGCCATACTTTCTTTTCAAAAGGCTTTAGTTCCATAATAATAACCCTTCCTGACTAATTGTGTTAATTATAAATATATATTTCATTTATAGATATTGCTAAGATTATTTTAAACTTTATTTTCAAAATTTTGCCTTTATATTATAGCATAATTAAACAAATAAGTAAATATTTTTAATAAATATTTTTCCAGTTACTTCTTTGTATATGTAAAAAATACAATTATTTATTCATCATACACAGGCTATTCCAACCTTTTTAATACTCTTATGCCTGAAAGTAGGAACCATTTTAGACAGACACTGAATAGTCAGCATATCATCATTTAAAAGTGCAGCCTGTTTTAAGTCAATCAGATTCTGAATAAAGTTCTTCTCATCAATATCAATCTGGTTTCCTATAAAAATCTTTTTATTAGCTGTTTTTTTCAGTCCTTCTTCGTCCATCAGCAGCTCCTCAAAAAGCTTTTCTCCGGGTCTGAGTCCTGTAAACCTGATTTCAACATCACGGTAAGGAACTTTTCCATACATGCGGATAAGGTTTTCTGCAAGTGTGGTTATCTTTACAGGTGCCCCCATATCAAGTACAAATATTTCTCCTCCGTCAGCCATGGAACCAGCCTGCAAAACTAATGATACTGCCTCTGGAATAGTCATAAAATATCTGATTATATCGGGATGTGTTACAGTTACTGCACGTCCGGATTCTATCTGACGTCTGAACAAAGGAATAACTGAACCATTAGATCCGAGAACATTACCAAAGCGTGTAGTAACAAACTCCGTATATACATCCGGCTGCTGGGCCATGTACTGTACTATCATTTCACAGCATCTCTTTGAAGCACCCATAACATTTGTAGGATTTACAGCCTTGTCAGTTGAGATCATTACAAACTTCTTTACTTTATGAAAATCCGCTAAAGTTGCCATATTAAATGTACCAAGTACATTATTCTTTACAGCCTCCATCGGCGAGTCCTCCATAAGAGGAACGTGTTTATGTGCAGCAGCATGAAATACTACTTCAGGTTTATACTGTTCGAAAATGCAGTTCATTCTTTCATAATCCCTTACTGATGCAATAAGAGTAACAAGGTTAAGCTTGTCACCATACTCCATTACAAGCTCCTGCTGTATTTCATAAGCATTATTTTCATATATATCGACTATTATGACCTGTTTGGGAGAATATCTGGAGATCTGGCGGACAAGTTCTGAACCGATTGAACCACCGCCGCCTGTTATCATACATACCTTTCCTGATATAAAACTGAATATATCAGCCTTATCAAATGTGATAGGATCTCGGCCGAGCAGATCCTCTACTCTTATATCCTTGACCTGTCCAAGAATACTTGTATTCTCATTATCAAACATCATCTGACTGAGAAACGGTATGACCTTTATCGGAAGCTTTGTATCTGAACATATATCAAGAACTCTCTTACGTTCCTCCTCATCAAGGGATGGAATAGCAAATATGATAAGTTCTATTTTTTCTCTCTCACATATTGTTTTTATCTCATATGTTGAACCAACAACACGAACACCATGAATCTCACTTCCGATAAGCTGGGAATTGTCATCTACCAGACAAACAGGAAGATAATCTATGTCAGTATGTCCGTCTTTTTCAGCATTTGTAATTTCCTTGATTATCATTTTTGCTGCCTGTCCTGCACCAACTATTAAAGTACGCTTTTTAACAGTTTCTTTCTGTGAGGAATTTGAAATTACAAGAAATGCATCTTTGAATACAAAACGGAACAACATAATTCCAAAAGTAAGCAAACAGTACTTTGCCATAACAAAAGTCGCAGGAAGAACATATCCGAAGCAAAATAGTACCAGACAACTCATTAAACAGCCTGATGTCGTTCCCACAATACATTTCATATAGCATCGCTTATTAAAATATCGCCACATAATTCTGTATGCACCTGATGCATACAGAGCAAAAAAGCAAAAAAGAACATCAATAAGTACAGAGTAAAATAATAGCCTTGCACCAATTTCTCCAAAACCAGTAAGTGACATAAAAAAATTGGCTAAGACAGACGATATGAATACAATAAACATATCAGCCGCCATAAGCACAACTTTACGAAAATTAAAATTTTCCATAGATAATCCCCCTTATGTCAAAACATGCTGTCTGCTATACTGTCTTTTTTATCTATAAGTGTGTTTTTTTACTATAAGTACTTTATTTTGATAATTATTCTGAAATTCTTTTGAACAGATACTTAAATTATAGTTATATTTAGCAAATATGTCAATACAAAAAAGTAATATTTAGCCATGTACTTTTAAATTTAGGCAATTGGCTATATTTTATATTGTATTTTTTGTATATTATGTTTTTTATTATATTAGTAATACATATAACTCCATTTTTAAGCTTTTGCCCTAATTATTATATGATAAATACTAATTTGTTAAATAATTAATGATAAAAAAATCAGATCTCAATTTGACCTGATTTTCTTATCTAATGCAATATAATTTTATTTCTGGGATTTCCTCCAGACCATTTTGTTTATTACTCCGGTGTATGACTGAATAATTTTAACAACTTTCGACGATACATTTTCATCACAATAATCCGGAACAGGAATTCCATAATCACAGTTTTTATTCATTGTTACCGCAGTATCAACTGCCTGAAGAAGAGAATTACCATCTATACCTGCTAAAACAAAGCAGGCCTTATCAAGGGCTTCAGGACGTTCAGTCGATGTTCGTATACAAACTGCAGGGAACGGATGCCCGACACTTGTAAAGTAGCTTGATTCCTCAGGAAGAGTTCCGCTGTCTGATACAACTGCAAAAGCATTTATCTGAAGACAATTGTAATCGTGAAATCCCAGGGGTTCATGAGCAATCACTCTCTTATCAAGTTCAAAACATGCAGACTTAAGTCTGTTTCGGCTTCTGGGATGGCATGAATACAAAACAGGAATATCATATTTCTCTGTCATTTTATTTATTGCAGTAAAGAGAGAAGTAAAGTTCTCTGGCGTATCAATATTTTCTTCTCTATGGGCTGACAAAAGAATATACTTACCCTTTTTTAATCCGAGTCTCTCATGAATATCGCTTTTTTCTATTTTATCAAGGTTTGCATGAAGCACTTCTGCCATTGGAGATCCTGTAAGATACGTACGTTCTTTCGGAATTCCGCAGTCTGCAAGATATCTTCTGGCATGCTCTGAATAGCACATGTTCACATCAGATATTATATCTACAATACGGCGGTTTGTTTCTTCAGGCAGACATTCATCCTTACAGCGGTTTCCGGCTTCCATATGAAATATCGGAATATGTAGACGCTTGGCTCCGATAACACTCAGGCAGCTGTTCGTATCACCCAATACCAGAACTGCATCAGGTTTTATCTGGATCATCAGCTTATAGGATTCAGAAATGATATTGCCCATAGTTTCGCCGAGATCATCCCCGACAGCGCTAAGATAAACATCCGGAGCATCCAGATCGAGGTCATGAAAAAATACCCCGTTCAGATTATAATCATAGTTTTGTCCTGTATGAGCAAGAATTGTATCAAAATACATACGACATTTTTTTATTACTGCTGCAAGCCGTATTATCTCCGGGCGTGTTCCAACTATTATCAATAGCTTTAGTTTTCCGTTATTTTTAAAAGTTGCTTTTGTATCCATTTATTAATACTCCTTATAATAATCATTTTAAGAAAATATCAGCTTATTTGCATAACATCAACAGCTTCCATCTTCCCTCAGACAGGTATAAGATATTCTGTTATAAATCTGTATAAAAAATTTCTTTCCTGCAATCCAGCCGCAGCATTTTATCATAACACTTGTGATTAAATACTGTTATCAGGACAACTATACTTTTTCAGAAAAAGTATCGGGATGAGCTGAGTCAAACTGTTCATTTGCCCACATAACAGTAACAAGATCCTCAGTATCAGAAAGATTAATAATGTTGTGTGTGTAACCGGGAAGCATATGAACAGCCTGGATCTTCTCACCTGTTACTTCAAATTCCATAACTTCATCGCAGCCGAGCCTGCGTTCCTGAATCAGACCATGTCCTGAAACAACTATGAAAAATTCCCATTTACTGTTGTGCCAGTGCTGACCTTTTGTAATACCTGGTTTACTTATATTAACCGAAAACTGGCCGCACTTTTGTGTCTTAAGGAGTTCCGTAAAGCTTCCTCTTTCATCAGTATTCATCTTCAGTTCAAAAATTGTTTTATCTGCCGGCAGATACGAAAGATATGTAGAATACAATTTTTTTGCAAAGCTGTTTTCAGAGATTTCCGGCATTTCAAGGGTTTCTGGCTGTCCTGAGAAGGATTCCAGAAGATCAGCGATCTCACCAAGTGTCACCTTATGAGTTACAGGCACATAGCAGAATCTTCCGTTTTTCTTAGCAGTTGGTTTCAGACTGTCATAACAGCAGCGGTGTGGCTTTCCTTCAAGAGCATCAAGCATTTCTTCCGTAAGGTCATCGATATACAGAAGCTCCAGCTCCGTAGAACGGTCATTCACCACAATAGGAATATCATTTGCGATATTATAGCAGAATGTCGCTACAGCACTGTTGTAATTTGGTCTGCACCACTTTCCGAAGAGATTTGGAAAACGGTATACAAGAACTTCTGCACCAGTCTGCTGCGAATACTCAAAAAACAGATCTTCACCCATCAGCTTTGACTTTCCGTAATCCGACTTACCATATCTGCCTATGAGAGTAGCCTGTATTGAACTTGAAAGCATAACAGGACAATTATTCCTATACTTTTTAAGAGTATCCAGAAGAGTTGATGCAAAGCCAAAGTTTCCGCTCATAAATTCGCAGTTATTTTCAGGACGGTTTACTCCTGCCAGATTAAAAACAAAATCTGCCTCACTGCAGTATTTATTAAGCTCTGCAGGATCTGTATCAATATCATATTCAAATATGTTATCTATACTGATATCCCGGGTACGGTTTTTCCCGTCTTTTATATTATATAGATTAGCAGTCAGATTTTTGCCTACAAACCCCTTTGCACCAGTAATAAGAATATTCATTATCTGTTCCTCCAGGCTTCGATCTCAGCTCTGATATAATCAAGCGTCAGAAGTTTGGCTTTAACCTGTTCAACCGTAAGCAGCTCTGTATTATTGGAGTTGAATTCAGTCAGAGGATTTCTCATTGTATCTCCGTTCTTAAAGTATTTATCATAGTTAAGGTCGCGTTTATCACATGGTACACGATAAAATTCACCCATATCTACAGCATTAGAACATTCCTCATTAGTAAGCAAAGTTTCATACATCTTTTCACCATGACGAATACCAATAATTCTGATATCATCCTCAGTCACAAACAATTCCTTGACAGCCTGGGCAAGTACACCGATAGTACATGCCGGAGCTTTCTGAACAAGAATATCTCCGCTCACACCATTTTCAAAAGCAAACAGCACAAGATCAACTGCTTCATCGAGTGACATTATAAACCTTGTCATATTAGGTTCAGTTATTGTTATCGGCTTTCCCGACTTTATCTGTTCGATCCATAGCGGAATAACTGATCCACGGCTGCACATAACGTTTCCGTATCGAGTACAGCAGATCTTTGTCTTTTCAGGCTTAACTG
The DNA here is from genome assembly GCA_030539275.1 of Oscillospiraceae bacterium. Lineage (GTDB taxonomy): Bacteria > Bacillota > Clostridia > Oscillospirales > Ruminococcaceae > HUN007. The sequence goes on from JAUNSK010000004.1 coordinate 166,122, forward strand.
TTCTTGACTTTGCTACTATCACCTTTTCCATCATGGCTTTTGAAGTACCCATAGCATTTACGGGATAAGCTGCCTTGTCAGTTGAAAGACAGATAACGCTGCGTACACCTTCATCTATTGCAGCCGTTAAAACATTGTCCGTTCCCTGTACATTTGTCTTAACTGCTTCGAGCGGAAAGAACTCACATGACGGAACCTGTTTTAATGCAGCAGCGTGAAATATGTAATCAACTCCGTGCATTGCATTTTTTATACTGGCAATATCACGGACATCCCCGATGAAAAATTTGATTTTTTCTGCGGCTTCAGGCATTTTTGCCTGATACTCATGCCGCATATCATCCTGCTTTTTTTCATCACGGGAGAAAATGCGTATTTCTCCTATATCTGTTTTAAGGAATCTGTTCAGCACAGCATTTCCGAAGCTTCCGGTGCCGCCGGTGATAAGTAAGGTTTTTGAAACAAATAATGACATATATTCTCTCCTTAATTAATTTTTATGCAATCTTTTTCTTTTTGATAATACCTCTGACTATATTTTTTATATAAGAAATCTCTTCACTTTTTATATTACTTACTATAAAAACTAAAGAACATATAATCATATAAATAACTGCTTTAATCAATATAAAAATCAATCCATCTGGGATCAACTTTGAAATGATTAAGCAAACCGCAACTGATGAAATAGTTAAAATCAAATATTTTAATTGTTTTATCCAGTATTGTTTTACTGGAGTATCGAATACATTATTAAATAATACAAATGGTTCATACCATACAGCAGTTGTTATTCTTGCTATAGCCGAAGCTAATAGAATGCCAAATGTTCCCCATAATACGCCAAATACTATCGATAATGCAATGTTAGCAATTGCAGTAGTGAGCATTAAATATTTTACCTTAACAAATAATCCATTTGATTCACGATACATCCATATAGGACTTATTGCATTAGTTAAATAATAATTAAATGCAATAGCAAAAACAGTATAATTATCTAGTACAAACCTGCCTCCCAACCAAATTGATATAAAATCACTTAATAAAAAGTAAAAACAAATGCCTCCAAATGCAGCAATAAAATGATAAAATAGCAACATAGAATTAAATAGTTTATTCATTTTATCTTTATTTTTTTCTACGGACATATTTCCAACTCCACTAATTAATGAAACCGTAATAATTGAGATAAATCCTTGTACAGCATTTACAATTAAACAATAATTTGAATATAATCCGACTGTAGCTGTTCCAACAATCATAGATATCAAAATATTATCAGTATTATTAATGATCACTGTACCTATCTTATAAATAAAAGTAGACTTGATATTTTTTAGAATATTTTTTTTATCTGGAGTGGCATTCACAACTCTGTTTTTTATGTATGGATATCTTTTATTACAAATACTGCTTAGTATTATCTGACTTGCTATTGTAGTAAGTAATGTTACTATTATATAAACAATATAGTTTTTCCACATAACCAATACTAAAATATGTAGGAACTGTAACCCAACTGTAGAAAACATATTTATAATTTTTTGGAGCCTGTTATCCTGATTTGCTGATAGCAATGCTATTTTATGTGCAACAAAATATGATACTACAGAATTTATAAGAAATAAGATATAATACGTAATCAGATCGCTCTGCTTTAATTCGCTTTTCACAATATATCTTAAGAATGGAATTAATAGTAATCCCAATACTGTAATGGTTAAAGCAATTAAATAATATATTTTCTTGTAATATCTCAGAAGAGCATTAATTAAATCTTTATTATTATCAACAACCGGTTTATAAAGAGAAAATTGCATAACACTTCCCAGCCCCAGTTCTGTTATTGACAAAACTGATAAAACATTTGAGTACAGACCATTTATTCCTAAATAATCAATAGGAAGAAAGACTACAAATATTTTTCGGCTGACGAAAGATAATAATAAGATGCAAATCTGAGAAATATATCCTATTGATATATTAAGTATTGCGTTTTTCTTTCTAGAATTACTACTCATTTCGGTATCAACCATCCAATCACAGATTTTTTTAGTGACCATATTTTTTTGAAACTTTATATGGCTGCTTATATACTATGTGATTAAAACTTCAATCATCAATATTTTATATAGTCATTCAATAATTAAGCTTTTAAATATCCGAGGAAGTTTATCATAGTACATATTTTCAAAATAAGGAGATAACATGTGAGCTAATTCTTTATTGTATAGATTCTTAGCAATATCATAAGCATTATCCAACGAATCAGCCACATATACATAATCATCATATACACCTTTAAACCATTCAGCTCCTGTTATTACTTTATGATCGTTTGATTTGATTATAATGACAGGGGTTCCTGCAACGAGTGATAATATTGTTCCGTGATAACGGTCAGTTATTATCACCTTATAGTGTGCATAGTTATCGATTTCCTCATAAATAAATTTCTCTGCATTATTGACGATCTCCAGTCTATTACCATACTTTGTTGTATCTGTTCTGGATACAGTTGAAAAATCCTCACATTTTTTTATCAAATCTGCAATATCTTTGTCTGAATAGAATTTTTCTACATCATCACGGCAGCAAAAAAGGATTCCATCTCGTTTATGCTTATATTCCTTAGTTCCAATCAAAGTAGTAACAATATCCGGAAATTGTTTTATATGGGTATTGTCAAACATATTACAAGCCATAGCAAAAGACACACGGTCTCTTGCAAGGAACAACATATTTTTTGCCATGCTATAAACCTTAGCTGTCTTATCTTCATTTTCTTTATGCTCAAAAAAAATCGTCTGCGGCATCATTAGTATTCTAGCATCAGGCAAAACCTGTATAACTGCCCGATGCATCTCATCCGCATAACCACCTAAGTCTGTGGTCGTATATCCGCTCTGAAAAACAATGAAATCACCTTGTTGATATGTTTTTTTTAACATATCAAGCAAAGGAAAACTTGTATTGACAAGTGCATTAGTTTCGATTTCTACAACGTGTTTGTCCGGATAATGTTTTTTCAGCCAACGTCTAATACAAACACCTTGTGCAAGATCGCCCAGATTTGAATGTGCCGGAATACCTAGATAGAAAATTCTGTTTCCAGTAAACTTGGTAGAAATCATAATCTTTTTCTTTGTTTTGTTATACAGTTCTATATATATTCTAAATTTTCTGCACTTTAGTAAACCATGTCCAAGAAGAGGAACATTGGCGATTTTATTTTTTATATTCATTTAATTACACCTGCTTCAATATTAATTTGTACAACTCAATATATTCCTCAAACCTGTCATTCATATCAAACTGTGCTTTTGCTTGATTTAGACAGGCCTCCTTGCTAAAAGGCTTCTCATTACATACCCTTCTGATTTCTTTTTCAAAAGCATCAATATCATCACATGGAACAATACTTCCACAGGTCTCATCAAGAATTTCTGGACTGCCACCTGTTCTGAATGTTACAACTGGTGTTCCACAAGCAATAGATTCCATATTAACAGTTGGATAGTTTTCTTCTCTAGTCGGATTAGCAAACACATTTGCTGCAGAATATATTTCTGCTAATTCTTGCTGATTCTGAGTTTTATGAATAGAAATTATATTTGCGGGAAGCTTCTTGTCAGTATTGTCATCAGTACCTACAAGCACAATCTGATAATTCTTGTCAAGCCTTTGTGCAAGTTTGAGGAACACATCAAATCCCTTGCGTATGCCCCAGCCGGATGCTGCGCCAAGAACAATATATTTTGCTGTTATATGATATTTATCACGTAATTTATCCTCCGTCGGCTTAAATAAATTTAAATCTATTCCATTATTAATGACCTTAACAGGATAATCTTTTAAGTATGATTGCATTACTAAATCAGCAAGCCATTGAGACGGAGTAATGATCGTCATATTTTTTATGCCAGTAAACCATTTGCGTTTCATTTGCCACATGATTTTTGTTCTGTCAACACTGGCAGCAGGATACTCCCTATATTGAGAACAATCATAACACACTGTTTTCCATTTATCACATTTTGCCAGTGTAAAATAAGGACATTGCCCTGTAAATGACCAACAGTCGTGCAAAGTCCACACTATTGGAATATTGTTCTTTTTTATATAATTGAACAGTATTGAGATGTTTACGAAGTTATTATGAAGATTATGTATATGAATAATATCCGGATTGATACGTTTTAGTTTTGAAATTAACAGAAATGTTCCAATTATGTTCAATGTTCCGTTAAACCCTGTAGTTGAATTAATTTTATGACATAAATATCGTTCAATAATTGTTCCAATAAAAAAATGATTTTTAATACCTCTTCTTTGAGTTCTGCTCGCTTGTGAAAAGGTAAAGACACTTATCTTATGACGGGATGCCACTTCAGATATTCCAAGCATAATCTTTCCTGTACTTCCATAATTGACAGAATTAATGTAGACTATTTTCATTATGTACCTCCTCATTTAAAATCATTTCTTTTTTTAACCCCAATAATATAAATAATAATATTGCAGTGTTACTGATATAATTTTCAGACATAGTACAGAAAAAGAAAATAATTAAAGCCACTATCACTTCCATTAAGTTGTAATAACATTTTTTTAGAAATCTAATGATTCCAACTGTCATAATAGAACCATAGAGTAATCCAAAAACAGCAAAATAATTAACAAAAGTACACGTGTTCATTCCAGAAGTATAATCATATGTTTTTAATGCAAGACCATTATTACCATTACCAAAAAGCGGTTTCTGAAAAAAACATATAATTGGCTGGATGATAGCATTATATCGAACTGAAGCAGATCCCTCACCAATTGAATCTGAAGAATCAGCATCAAAGTTCGAAAGCTTGCCGAATACAGTAATTTGTCCATTAAAACTTGATCCAAATAATACATCTTGATTAAAGTAAACAAAAATTAAAACAACGCCCAAAAATAAGGACATAATTTTTTTCTTTTTAGAAGATTTTTCTTGCTTAATATAAAATAAGATTATAAGAAAAATCATTGTTAAATATGCAGTTGTAGAATATGTAGTAATATCTGTAAGAAAAAAAATAAGTACTTTTTTTATATTGATATTATCTTTTGAAATCTCAAGCAAACATGCTAAATTGATAAAAGTTTGAAAAGCTCCTGGTTCCCAAAAGATTCCTGTATTTCTTATATATCTATTAGTATTAACATAGATAAACAAATTTGAGTATTTTTCTCCGTGCACATTATAAACAACATTTATTTTACTTAATGCAGGGATAATTAAGTATGCCGAAAAACAAATAAGAGAAATAATGCATAATATATAAACTACAGTTACAAATGCTTTTCGGAATTTTTCAAAATCTATTGATTCTGCAAATATATATGTAGAAAGGTATGTAAATGTAATTAACACAAAAGGACGAATTTCTTCCTTATTAATTATCGTTGTAATCATCATTAAGATAACAATTACAATTATATTATAAATATTGTCAAATTGTGTGTATATATTCTTAACAATAATGTAAACAAATGTAAAAAACCACAATCCTATTGTAATAAAGGATGGATAAATACTATTTGTGATTACAAAACTACTTGATAAAAAAATTATCATGGAAATAATAAAGTACGATGCATAGTCATTTTTTTCTACTTCTCTTATTTTACGCATTTTTACCACCCCTACTGCAAGTACTTATTCAACAATTTTTTGTATTAACTCAACTACAGCATCGGGTGTAGCAGAATAAAATTTATCTAATAAAAGCTCGTTTGTAACCGTAACGTGTTTACCATTGATAAACTCCATGAGTCTTCTAGCCGAATCATCTATGTTGTCATTTACATCAATAATAACTGAGTCAGGATAGTCTTCAATATATTTTGCAGAAGAATCAGCTTTACCTTCAGTAAAATGAATAATTGACTTTTTTAAGTTCATAATTTCAAAAGTTTTACTTGGGACCATTCCAGCAACATTATTTCCAATGTTCACTACAAATGCAGCTTGATTTAAAGCTGAATCTGCCTTTTCCTTATTAACCAGTCCATAATAATGAAAAGCATCAGGATAATCTGATTGAAACTTACTTAATAATTGGATCATATTACTTTTTCCATAAATATGAAATTGAATATCAATTCCCATCGAATTAATTTTTTCAAAGATTTGCATTGCAATCTCTGGATTTCGAAATTGACTGTCTGTTGTTCCGGCAAATACGGCTATCATCTTTGTTTTAGCAATTTCTTTTGACAAATTCCCGTTGGCCTTAGGTATCAGAACAGGAAAATTACAATAGTAAATCTTTGAACCATAATTAATATATTCTGCTGTATTATATATATATTTACTTGCTTCAGGCATAATTATGGCATTGAAAAAACAAAAGTTCTTTCTTTCTCTCTCCTCACTAAACTTAATATACTTTTCTTTATTCATTCCTTTTGGAGGATTGGCACCTCTCATAATATCAAGAAAATATGCTATAGTTTTAACATCCTTATACTTTTTCTTAAATTTTATCATTCCTGCCATTGTTGCAAAGGGCCGAAAAGAAGCAATTACACAATCAATATTCGATTTTTTATTTATTTTATTTAATATCTTATAGATTTTCTCTGAGAAAGCCAACTCAACATTCGGAAAAAATGGAAGAACAAAAACAGAATGTACAAAATGTGCATAGATACGCATTTGTTTAATAAATCTATTTTGATCTTTATTAACACGATATGAATATGATTTATGATGTATCCTGTATATCTGAACTCCATCGACATTATCAATTGTACTTTGACCATTTGTACCACAAATACAGGTTATCTTATATTCATCTTTCATTTTTATCATATCAATAATATTTTTTACACATGTCACAGTTGCACTTGTCTCTGGTGGATATGATTCTAAAACGAACACAATATGTTTCAACTTATATCTCCTATATTTTAATCATTAATATTTTTATTTTTACTGTTAATGTACATACTCCGTCCTGCTAACATATATTTTATTGCGTCAATCATCTTGATACTATACATTTTTCGTTTTCTAACTGCAAATTGTAAAATTAAAGGTAATGATGCTGTTCTACTCATACCTGTAAAGGATGCTCCACGACCAATGAAGAACTTCTCATCTCTTCCGTTATTCCATGTGGAATTGCCGATGTGTAAATACGATATTTCTTCCGGATTGTACCGAATTTTAAGTCCACTTCGTAAGCAGTTCCACAAAAATGCATTTTCTTCGCCCATCAGAAATTTTGTTCCCGCTCCAAGTAGTTCATCAAACAGTATGTTATATTTTTTTACTGACTCTATTTTGAAAGCAATTTCAACTGAAGCTATTTTCATTGATTTTAAATAATTCACATCATAGCCTATATTGCTATACTTTTTAAACATCTCTTCAATACCTTGCACCTGGAAACTGATCAAATCATATTCGTTCCACTTCTTAAAGGCCGAAATAATTACGTTTTCGTAATTATCACAGAACACTTCATCATCATCAGCTAAAATGCATATATCAGAAGATGAATTGCTTAATGCAAGATTTCTGCTTTTGCTTAGACCTCGTTCCTGTGAATCAATCCAATAAATATTTTTTCCGTTATGCTTAAACTGCTTCACAGAATTATTATTACACTGATTTATTACAACGGCTTCTGTATGTATATTCATTCGTTCAAGTAATGAATAATCAGTTTGATTCATAGTTGATATAAGAACTTGTAATTTCATTTTTATCTCTCTTCTTAATTAAATCAATAATTTTAATATATGTTTTATCTCTATCAAATTTTTCAATAGCAAGCTTTCTGGCGTTCTTGCCCATAGTTTCCATCAGATCTGAATTATCGATCAGTCTAATAATTGCTTTTGCCAAGCTTACATAATCACCATTTTTGCAATTTATACCACACTGATATTCTTCAAGCAGATCTCCGAATTCCGCAATTTCTTGGTTGCTGATTACAGGTAAACCTGCTGCCAGATAATCGGCATGTTTATTGATTATGCTCTGTACAGCTCCAGAAGTAATTACATTTAAAGCGATGTCACAATTCACCAGGCGTTGTATCATTTGGGCATAAGGCAGCCTGCCTGTAAATTCATAGTTAATATGCTTTTGATTTGCATATTTTTCAAAAACCTCTCTTAATGGTCCATCACCCATTACCAGAAGCTTTATATCTTTTCTGTTTAGATGATTAATAGCATCAATGGCACACTTTATATCATAACTTTTTCCAAGCATCCCTATATACACTAAGGTATGAAGATTTTTTGATCGTTCAATTTTGTAATATGCACTATCAAATGTTTTCATATCAATTCCTATATAAACCGAAAATGCATCGTCTCCTCTAACGCAATTTATTCTATCTGCATATGTTTGAGATACTGCAATTGCATCATTTGCATTTCTATATACATAATCAGCTTTTTTCTTCATAGGTCCTAATAGAAACTTTGTTATCCATCGCAATGATGATGGTGTAAGCATATTATAAGCTTCAGGCCATAGATCAAGAACATCAATTATTATTCGGATATTATGTTTTTTTGAATATTCAACCACAGCAAACGCCAAATTTATAGGCGGAGAAAACATGTAAATAGTATCAGGTTTTTTCCTCTGTTTTATATAATTAATTACATTTATCGAGAATTTTTTATGACTTAAAACTCTTAAAGGATCAATGTTCTTTCTATATCCTGGTTCATAGATCAATGTAGTCTTATATTTATAAGATTCTAGAATGCTTTTAGATAATGTACGTTGTTCTTTTGCTGTGTGATAAAAAGAAGATGTTACAACTTCAACCTCTTCGCCAGCATCCGATGCCATATCAGCAACGGACAGATATCTGCTGCTGGATTTTTCACACTCAAAATGCCAGTAATTTGATATTATCATTAAATCCATATTCTAAACCCCTAATAGATACTTACAAACTGTTTTAATTTTTTTATTTTTTATATGCTTCAGGATATCAATAAGAGTATTTGGCACTATATATCCAGCTATAATCATTATTATAACTGTTACCGTTGTATTAAGCTTAAAAATCTGCAGTAGTGCAATTCTACAAGAAAGCATAACAGGCCAGTGCATTATATATATTCCGAATGATCTCTTTGACAAATTATTTATTAGACCCGGATTATTTTTGATTTTGAATCCTATAAGAAACAGTGATGACAAAATGAATGTACAAGGAATGAACTTAAACCAATCCATTTTGTAATAGAACAAATACACAACTGAAAAAATAAGACTTCCAATAATACTGATCGATAAATATATGCGTAGCCGTTGTTCAATCTTATCTTCATCCACTTTTCCCAGTGAACAACCGATCCAAAAAAACAGCAGGTCTTTGTGCAAATCGGAAATGCACATTACTTCTGATTTTAATGGACAAATATAAAGCAAAATTCCTATACAGCCAAATAAAGCAATTTTTTTAATAGTTATATTTTTAAAGTAATAACACCATAATGGAGTAAACAGATAAACAATAAATAATCCGACCAGGAACCAAGTGTGCCCCCAAATATTTTGTCTAGGTGTAATTAAAACCTTTATTATAAATCCAGCATCAAACTGAATGCTGTCATTTAAATATGATTTAAATATCATTTTGGGTACTATAAAAAGTAAATTCCAAACCAAATAAGGCAATATGAGTCTTATAAATCTAGCCTTAATAAACTCTTTATAACTTTTGTTATTTAACCACCCATTATGAGCCAGAAGATAACCAGAAATCATAAAAAACAAAGGCATATGAAAAATATAAATCCATTGTTTGGAAAATACGTACCAGGCACCATTTGTGTCAATGCCATTAAGTGAATGTCCTAATATTACAAAAATAGGTCCAACAAACTGTAAAAAAGATATGTACTCTATATTCTCTTTTTTCATAATCTAAGCTTTCTTCAATTTTACAGTAAAAAGTAATTCCAAACTCTCTACTGTTTTATTCGTCAACTCAATTCCATACTTCATTGAGGTGTCCTTGAATTTCTTTCTGTCATCACCTGGAATTATTATTTTTTTTCCTGGAATGGACTTTGAATCACGCAGGATTCTTAAAAATTCATCCGCCTCATTATAGAAGTCACCGTCACAAACAATTCGAGGATCAATTGCAATGAACATATTTCCTACATTCATCCCGGAATTATCTTTGGAATAAAACTTACCAACCCTATTCAAATAGGCCGATCCACTCATAAGCCCGGACAGCAAGTCAATAATCAAAGCAATACCATAACCTTTGAAACCAGCCATTGGAAGCACAAAGCCTTGAATACCCTCAATTGGATCTAATGTTGGGTTACCTTCTTTAGTTAAGGCCCAGCCTTCTTGCAGTTGTTCACCATTAAGTCTTGCTGTTTCAAATCTTGACTTTGCAACAACGCTTGTAGCCATATCTATTATAATATTTTCATTTGATTTTGTTGGACAAGCAAAAGCAAATGGGTTAGTTCCCAGCATACATTCCAGACCATTATACGCAGGCATTGCCGCTGGTGAATTGCAGCATGTAAATCCAACAATGCCTTTCTTTGCCATCAGTTCAGCATAGTAAAAAGCTGCTCCATATGTATTACAGTTCTTTTCAAAAACAGTGTGAATTCCATATTGATTAGCACCATTTATAGCCACATTAACTGCTTTATAAGCAGAAATAGCACCAATACTATTCTTTGCATCGATCATAGTGAATGCAGGTGTTTGTTTTACTATCTCTGAGGTTTTCAAACTGAATTGACCAGAATCAATTCTTGATATATATCCAGGCAACATACGTATCCCATGGGTCGCCACACCATTGATATCAGCTTCTAGCATGGAGTCAATTATTATAGCAGCATCTTCTTTTGAGACTCCATGTATATGTAATGAATTTTCACCAAGCTGACGAATCTCTTTAATTGAATATCTATTGTGTTCTTTAAACATGAGATGATTCCTCTTTTTTTCTTTCCTTAAATACAGTAGCAGTCTCTTCTTGTATCTCAATTTCTTTTCTGGAAAACACCTGTACTACAGTCCTAACGAATATTTTAAAGTCTAAGGTAAATGAAATGTTATCTACATACCATTCATTTAACTCAAACCTCTTTACCCAATCAACAGTATTTCTTCCATTTACCTGAGCCCAGCCTGTAATACCTGGACGAACTGTAAAGACTTTCTTTTCATCCGCATTATATTCATCATATTTGCACGGATGATATGTCAAAATGGGTCTTGGCCCGATAATACTCATATCTCCCTTAAGTATATTAATCGCCTGAGGAAGTTCATCCAGGCTTAATTTGCGCAAAATGCGCCCTACTCTTGTAATACGAGGATCGTTTTCAAAAGAATAAGCACCTGTACCTTGCTTTTCTGCATTAACAATCATAGTTCTGAATTTATACATATTGAATATACTACCATTTAAGGTTAATCGTTCTTGAATAAAAAAAGCAGGACCTTTAGAATCTGCTTTTACCAGTAATGTAATTATCAGAAACAAAGGAAATATAATCAACAGTCCAACTAAGGCACAAAAAAAGTCAATTGCTCTTTTCACAAACCTGCTGTAAATAAGTCGTTTTTTCAAAACAATATCAATCTCCCTTTATTATCATTTCAACTATATCTTTAACTTTTAATCTGTTCATATTAAGGAAAGAATCATCCTGATTTTGAAGATATGCTTCATATTCCCGGATTTTTTTCATCTCAGTAATAAATAGTTCTTCAATATCATTATCAATGCAATCAGTATTCACATTACAAAAACATCTTGAAAGTATCGCCATTGATGATCGTAAACGATAATGTTCAGCTATAACATACTCTGCTGGGAGTGCACCTTTTCCTAATCTTGCAATACCACCAAAACCATATGGGATTCCGGCTTCACGAACGATATTACAAGCTCTTTCTACAGTTCCATCAACGAGTAATTCAAACATAAATTTCATTCTATATGCGAGATACAAATCATTTAACCCTATATGAATTTCATCAATTCCATTAACATTCACAATTTCTTCAAGATTCTCAATCGCTTCTGCAGTTTCTGTAAGCAGCATTACTTTTGCTCTGCCTCCGATCAGATCAACAAATCTCCTAGCATCATCTGCTGTATGAAACATAGGCAGCATTACAAGATCGGCACCGGCATTAATAACTGCGTCAATTTCTTCTTTTGAATTATCATGAAGCGGATTAACCCTTACCATAAGATCCGAATTCTTAATATATGGACGCAACAAAATAATATCTGATATTTTGTGGTTGGATTTTACCGAATTCAGACCGTGTTGTCTTTCTTCTTTACCCATATATTCAAGGTCAATCCAGATTCTATCAACTCCACTTTTCTCTGCAACAACAGCAACTAGTGGATCATTAGTTATGTACATTAATTTAAGTGCCATGTATAGTTTCCCCCTTATAAATTATTTGTATTATAATTAGTAATAATTTCACTATAATAACTATGAAATATTGACCTGCCACACAAATCTTATAATCTATTACAATAAACACCGGTTAAATCACAAAATGATATAACCGCTATTAATCGTAATGCCAAACGAATTGATATGATATGCTGCTTTCGAACATATCAGATTTCAACTTATTCATAACCTCAAATCTGGTTTATATTAGAATAACTGAAGATAATAAAAAGTTGCCATAAATGCTTTAAATAGATCTCCAAACATAAATACAGAAATATAGCAACTTTTTATTTAAAACAATTTTTTTAATCTTTTTAAATACAATGTATCAAGAATTGTTTACGATATATTAATTTACTTTGATACTTTCAAAAGTTTTTTTCTGTCATTGAACTTTATATACAGATTTTAATGGATAATTTTAATGTCATACATTACGACCGGCAATTATCCCGCCATTGTAATATTCTTAAACTCCTTATGCCTGAACGTCGGCACCATACCAGCAAGACAGGCAACCGTAAGTTCTTCATTATTATCAAGTGCAACCTGTTTTAGAACAGACAGCTTGTTTATAAAATCATCTTCGTCGATATCGATCTGATTTCCGATGAATATCTTTTTATTATTAGTCTTCTTAAGGCCCTCTTCATCCATAAGGAGCTCTTCAAAAAGCTTTTCTCCCGGTCTGAGTCCTGTAAACTTTATTTCAACATCCTTATAAGGAACTTTTCCGTACATTCTTATCAGATTTTCAGCAAGTGTAGTTATCTTGACTGGTGCTCCCATGTCAAGTACAAATATCTCACCTCCGTCAGCCATTGAACCTGCCTGAAGAACTAGCGAAACGGCCTCAGGTATAGTCATAAAATATCTTATTATATCCGGATGAGTTACTGTAACCGGACGGCCGGATTCTATCTGGCGGCGGAAAAGCGGGATAACTGAACCATTCGATCCGAGCACATTTCCAAAACGTGTTGTTACAAAGTCAGTATATACGTCCTTCTGCTGGGACATATACTGTACTATCATTTCACAGCATCTCTTTGATGCACCCATGACATTTGTAGGATTTACTGCCTTATCGGTCGAGATCATTACAAACTTTCTGACTCTGTAATAATCAGACAGTGTTGCCATATTGAAAGTACCAAGTATATTATTTTTAACAGCTTCCTGTGGCGAATCTTCCATAAGCGGAACATGCTTATGTGCTGCAGCGTGAAATACAATATCCGGTCTGTACTGGTCAAATATACTGCTCATTCTGTCATAGTCGCGCACACTTGCAATAAGTGTAACAAGACCCAGACTGTCACCGTACTCCATCACAAGTTCCTGCTGTATTTCGTATGCATTGTTTTCATAAATATCAACGATAATAACCTGCTTCGGTGAGTATCTCGCTATCTGACGCACCAGTTCAGATCCTATTGAACCGCCGCCTCCGGTTACCATTACTGTTGAGCCTGAGATAAAACTCATGACCTCTTCCCTGTTGAATGTAACCGGCTCACGTCCAAGCAGTTCCTCAACCTTTATATCTTTTACCTGACTAAGGATACCAGTATTATTGTCGTCAAATATCATCTGGCTCAGAAACGGAATGACCTTTATCGGAAGCTTTGTCTCAGAACAGATATCTAGTATTTTTTTACGTTCGTCCTCATCTACACTCGGAATAGCAAAAATGATCAGTTCTATTTTTTCACGTTCACAGACAGATACAATGTTTCGTGTTGTTCCTACTACACGAACCCCGTTTATTTGCGAACCGGTAAGTTCAGCGTTGTCATCAACTATACAAACCGGAATATAGTCAATATTATCGGCGCGCCCTTCATTTACTGCATTTTGTATCTCACTAATGATCATCCTTGATGCCTGACCTGCACCAATAATGATCGTTCGCTTCTTGTCTGAACCGGTCTTAGCCGAGTCTGCTATAACAAGAAAAGTGTCCTTAAAAAGAAATCTGAAAAGTATTATGCCTGTATTGCATATCATATATCTGGTTATGACAAATACAAGAGGAAGTGAATAACCGAAGCAGACAAGAACCAGACAGCTGAGCACTGTACCTGTTGTCGTCCCGGCTAAGCACTTGATATAACATCTTTTGTCTACATAGCGCCACATGATCCTGTATACACCTGCTGCAAACAGTGCTAAAAAACACAGCACAACATCAACTGCAACAGAATAAAATAAAAGTCTTCCTTCAGGACAGGCTATCCCGAACAGTGACAGAAAAAAATTTGAAAGAACAGCAGCAAGAAAAACAATAAACATATCCGATGCCATTAGAATAATCTTGCGAATACTAAAATTCCCCAACAATAATCACCCTCAATTAAATTTATATACATTATTACATTTTGTATATTATAACATTAGATCCACATTCTGCTATTGGCAAATTAAAGTATACCTGTTATGGTACTATTTGTCAACAGTTTCAGAGCAATAAATATCCTTTAATATACAATTTATCCTTTTTATACATTTTATTTGAGCTAAGTGCATTTATTTTTGTGTTTATGCCTGTTCTATTTTAATAGAGGCTTCACTGTAAATTTTATATATCTCAGGCATTCTGATTTTCTTAGCTGCATAAACCGTAAGCAGATCTTTTTTCGATAACGAAAGTTCCGAGGCTGTTTTTCGTGACAGTCTGCCGATATCGAGACATTTTTTTGAATGTCTTTTTCCCCACAACGCTGCTGAGTATATTATCATGCTTGAAGAATTTAGATTTAATCCTATTTTTTTCTTAGTGATATAATGACAATGTATAACTCCGGAGTACTGAAGGAAAATACCTGATGCAATTATTTCGTTTTCATAAATTGCATTAATGATAAATATCCTGCCCCTCAGCCTTCGGAATCCTTCTTCAATAAATGATGCATCAAAACTAAGATTGTTTTTGTTCCCGGATTTATGATAAATACTTATAAACTCCTGTATAGTGTCCCCTGTAAAATCAAAAGATACTGTCATACCGCATTCCTGTGCTTTTTTTATGTCACTGCGCATTTTAGGAGGCATTTCCCTGGTAAGAATATCATCTGACGTGAGGTCTTTGTAATATATATCTTCGTATTCTATCAGATCATAACAGTTCTTAAAATCTGATGCGTTACCGGTAATCGGAGAGAATCTGACATACTCAGTTACAATGTGTTCATTCTGGCAGTATTCATCAAAAGCTTTGTCAAATCCCGCTGCCAGGTTTCTTAAATTGTGTGAATCTGACATTATGTACGGACCGCCGAAGCCGCCAGGTGAAATAATATCATAATAATCCTGATTATCTATTCTCAGGGCTTTCTTTTTCCTGATAAATGAATAACTGACTCGTCCATCACCACAACTGAACGTAAAATTTTCAGGGCAGCCATTTTCCATTTGTGCAAACAGCTGCGCCCATTCTTTTGTAAAATATATATCTTTATTCATTATCGATCCTCCTGTTGCAGATTTTTTTTCAGAGTAAGATGCATATGCCATGAACTATGTATTCAAATATAACAGTGAACGGTATTGCGCATATTAAGGCTCGCTGGTTTAGGTTATATTTTTCATAAATAAATATTTTACCCAGTGTATATCAATACACTGGGTAACACAAAAGTATTTCTGATCTGACTGATATGTCATAAACACGATATAAATTTATATCAGTAGTTATCACCCCTGCTCTTTGTAAGTTTAATTACCGGTGTTCTATATACTGTTTAAATACTTCTTAACAGCGTATGCCATATTTCTTATATGTACCGGTTCATATCTCTGGTCACAGACAAGTGACAGTTCCGTATCATACAGATTGCTGACACATTCCTCATTAGGTTTATCCCAGTGAATAGGAAGGAATATTTCTTGTCCTTTAAGAGATTCCCTCAATCCTGTTCTGAGCTCAGGATCTACCGATACAGGAACATACAGAGGGCAGTCCCCTTCAGACAGGCTGCCGATCAGCTTCAGATGAGCTGTGTCGCTGAGTTCACTGTAAAGTACTTTTACATTACTGAGTCTTCTTGACCTCATCAATTCGATATTCATATTATTAATGATTCTTGCGGAATACAGGTCTGTCGTATAATTCGCATAGTTTTTAATGATTGCAGAGTTAAAATGCCAGTACTGAGAGGTGTAAAAGCTTTTTACTTTACTGCTTGGATTTCTCATATAATGACCCTTTGCAACCATGGCACTGAGTCTGGTTCGTACAAGCGAAACGTCAGGAGGAACAAACTTCAGATCTTCACTGAATTTACCATGCATCTTGCACAGCAGTCCTCCTCCTACCATACTGCCCCATTTCCTGAGTCCGGCTATCAGATAATCTGAATCTTTACAGTAGGCCTTAGTACTGAGAAGATTATGAGTGATATCCTCAATAACTGCTGTACCTCTTCGTCTGAAGGCTTCAATATATGAAGTCATCTCACTGCATCCGAATCCGAAATAGTTTACAGCAAGAAAAACATCACATCCCATTCTTGTATCCACATTTATGGATATTTTATTATTTTTCAGATTTACACTATAATACCTGATCTTTATGTTTCTGGATATAAACGGTTCAAGCATGGACTGGCAGCAATATGACGGACAGTAAACAACACGGACAGTCCTGTTCTTCATAATATCGGCTAGTGCTGCATCAAGAGCTGTACGTCCTAGAAATAAAAGTCTGTTATCCTCTCCAAACGAAAAAAAATCCGGCACTTTGATCTCTTTGTCTTCCTTTACCGGAATTTTGTCAAACCAGAACTCACTTCCTATTTCCATTCCTTACCTCCTCGGATTCTTTTTATTTTACTTAGCAACTTTTATGACCTGTAACCAATATAACAAATTATGAAGGAATTCCGCTTTCACCTCCGTAACGCAATGATTAAATATATAAAATGCGGCTGATGAGTCATACATTTTCAATTCCAGAATTCAACATGTTCAGGAATTCTGAGAGAAACATAAATATACTGTTATTTCCATTCAAAGTACTGTCATCAGCCGTATTTTAATTTATATAAACATTGTATTGTGTAAGCAGTTGATTTATTACTTATAATCATGCTCTTTTTAACTGTTTTACAGAAGTGATTTTCTGTATCATTTTCAGGATCAGAATTTCAGATGAAAAAGAGTATTACAGGCGTAATAACGTATGATTAAACACATTTAAGCGGTTAGTTCATCTGAACTATATAAGCGTATTTTTCATAAATCAGAACTATAGAAATATATTTTTACCCATCAAGTTTTTCATTTTACTTAGATAGAATCTATCATCATGCATAATCCTATTATCCAGATAATACTTCATTGTATCTTCATCACAGGAACACATCTTATAGCAGGAAAAATTTAGCATAATGCAATATATAATTATTTGTTTTTTTTGACTATAAATCTAAAATTTGCACTTTTATATGTAAAAAAACAATAAAAAAACATTTTTCGACACTATTGACATTTTTTTTAATATATTGTATAATAAATTTGCTAACAAATTTATGCATAAAAATACTTAGCCAAAATATTTTATTAACAAGGAGAAAAAATAATGGGATTACTAAAAAAATTTTTGTTTTCTGCTGCAACAGTAGCACTTTCAGCTTCAATTTTTAGTTCGGTAACTCTTCCAACTCAAAAAGTATCAGCACGCGCAGATGATCACTATTTCATGGGTGTGTTTAACACAAATGTATCAGATTATCTTACTATTAGACAAAACCCTAACTACTCTTCAGCAGATTTAGCTCATATTCCAGCCGGTTCACTTCTATATATCGATGAAGTAAGCGGTTGTATGGGTAAGATTGATCGTTATACTGATCCAAATGGACATGCAGTTATTGTTAGAGACGTAACATCAAACCATGCTAGCTATGGCTGGGTAAACTTAAGGTATGCAGATGAAAATTACGTTCGTGATAATTACATATATGGTAAATGGGCACAATCAAACTGGACACTTTTTGACAATGTACCTAGTTACTATTCTCCAGTCACATGGAGAGTTGAACAAAAATCATGGGGCCCTGAACTCTCTCCAAAATTATGGACAGAATTCCAGACAACCAGATCATATGTTTATAATGATAAAATGGGTGTTTACAGAGCAAACAATGAAAGAAAACGTGTCCTGATCAATGGAACATATCAAACTCTGACTTATAACGGAGAAGGATACTACAATTTGGATTATATGGCTACATGGCAGATTAAATATTAATAAGCTAACCAAGTAGTTTTTATTTATTATGTGTGTGTATTATAGTTTATGCACACACATAATATTTATCTGGAGGGAAATATGAAAAAAGCCAAAACCTTTTTATTATTATTTATGGTGTTGTTAATAATGACGAGCTGTACAGATTCTAAAACTTTAAAAAACAATAACAGTACTGATCAAACAACTGATATTAAAACAAACAGTCTGCAAAACACAGACAATGAATCTTTAAAATATTACGAACTGGGAGAACTATCACAAAACTTTTATAATATATATGATATTAAAAGTATTGATGAAAAAACATATATAGCAGGGATTGGCAGTGATACATCATGTAGTGCTGACATATCAGCAGTAGAAATTAATGGGACTGATAGTTCTGTACTTTACTCATATGACACTATAGAAAATGACTGCGGCGTAGAAAACCAGTTGTATGGATACACTCTATATGGCGTAACAAATCAAATGCAAGAAAATACTTGTTCGTTAATCAAAACAGATCTTTTATCAGGAAAACGCGAGATAATACTTGATGGTAGTTATGCAGAAGTAAAAACATATTACGGAACTGATAACTATGTTTATGTAATTAAAGGCAATAATATACTCTATATATACAATAACGGCGAATGGTCCGATACTACTATTGATCTGGGACAATATATTAACAATTGTGATAAATATTTTCTATATGTCGATGAATCAGGAAATATATATGTATTAGCTGAAAACTCTTCTGAAAACAAGATATATCTTCATAAATTTGATGAGGAGTATAATCATGTATACGAATGCAATTATGATGATATGAGTGGAAGTATACAAGGAATATTTCAGGAAAACAAAAGCAACAATATAGTTATCTCATCCTTTGAAAATGAAAGCAAAACTTTATTTATTAACACACTGGATTGTAATAGCGGGAAAACTCTGGGGAGATATGAAACCCAGGATTTCAGTAATATACAACCTGGAAAATCAGGATACGAATGTATAGGATATAATACGGAAGGGGAAGTGTATGGTTATAATTATTCAAATGACAGCAAATCACTCCTGTTCCAAAACACGGACAATAATAAAATTATTCTGGGAATGTCCGAAGACACAAAAATAATTATACTGAATCAAAATAATAATTCAGATCAGACTGATTTAGTATCATCGGTAACAGTTATCGACAACTCAGGTCAGAAATCTGATACAATTAATTTAATCAAAGAATGTGATGGATATATCAGCCGCGCATACATAAACGACAATGCTGATATATTCTATATAGAAGAAGATTATAATGCAGTATATATACAAGAAGACCGTTCATCAGGAAATCATATTATTCATACTATAAATAATTCGGGAGAACATTCATTCTTTAAAATATATACTGATCAGATAGATACTTACCCGCTATTTATAACGGGTGATTTATCCGGAAATATATTTATTGGAAACAAAACTGATAGCGGACTTACAGTTACAGTCTATGACAATTCAGGTAATGTAATTTCAGAAGCAACACTTCCGAATTTTATGAGTATACTGTCATATTTTATGTTTAATGATAAATTATATATAAACTGTGCTGAAAGCCATGAAATACAGAATTGTTATTGTATGGACAGTCAGAGTGGGAAATTTACATCCGTAGGAGAATTTGAAAATAATGATTTTTCTAATATATCAGATGGTGATTCAAACTATGATATTTATATTAATAATCAAAGAACTGTATGCGGATATTCATTTGATACAAAAAAATATACAGAGATACTTAACTGGACAGATAGCGGAATAGGTAATTTATTTGTACGTAATTTTTACTGTGTAGGAAACAGTGAATTTATTATAATGGGTTCTCAGAACGGTGAACTCGAAAAAAATTACACACTAAGAAAATCTGACAAATCACATGATGATATTCAAACTCTTACTATAGGCGGAATAGGTATTAGTTATTCAGAACTTAATGATAAGATAATTGATTTTAACAATAATAATAATAAATATAAAATATTATGCAAAGACTACGGATCTGACGATGAAGGTGCAGAACAAATGAATCTGGATCTTCTTGATAAACAACTTGATGTAGTTATTTCTAATTCGTCATTTTCGGTTGCAGACTATAATAAAGATATATTTGCAGATCTCTCTGAATTTCTACAAAAAGATGAGAAAATCAATCAGTCTGATTATTATGAAAATATCATTTCACTCTACTCTGATAATAATAGACTTTATGAAATTACCCCACAGTTTGCTGTAATGACTACAATAGGGTTAAAAGAAGATTTTTCCGGAAACAAAAATATTAACTGGAATGCTGATGATTTTTCGCAATTTCTAAATTCAAAAAATACCTTTGGTGAAATAGAAGATAGATATATAATCAGTCCATTTATATCTCTGTTTATAAACTCCTTTGTAGATTTTAATTCCCGCAGCTGTGATTTCAACAATCAGAATTTCAAGGAAATTATAACTGCAATAAATAAAAATCTGACTCATACTGAATATGGATTTGCATCATTTAATGATTTAATAGACAAAAAAATAAAATTAATTAATTATTCTATAAAAGGAAATGCCGAATACTTTAATGTTTTAAATAATACAGATGTTTTATTCAAGGGTTATCCATCAGAAAATAAAAACGGTTATATTGTTTCCCCTGATTTTGGATTATCAATTATGGCTGATTGTCAGAATAAAGACGGTGCATGGGAATTTATTAAATATTTTCTGACAGATGAATATCAGAGCAGTATAACAGATTCAATTCCATTAATGAAATCATATACTGACAATATTTTTAAATTTGAGGAAACAGCTGTAGCTGACAAACTTCAAAGTCAGATGAAAGA
The DNA here is from genome assembly GCA_030539275.1 of Oscillospiraceae bacterium. Lineage (GTDB taxonomy): Bacteria > Bacillota > Clostridia > Oscillospirales > Ruminococcaceae > HUN007. The sequence goes on from JAUNSK010000004.1 coordinate 187,743, forward strand.
TGTAATAGAACTTGCTGACTGTACAGAATATACATCATACAACAGCAGAATTTACAGAATAATTGATGAAGAACTAGGCTCCTATTTTCAAGGAAATGCTGATATAGATGAAACCGTATCAGCCGTACAAAGCAAAGTTTCACTTTATTTAAATGAGACTAAATAAGAGACCCTGAAAAATTTTGTGTAAAAATAATTAAATACTTCCAATCAGACGATACTCAGAACAAGAGTAAAAACTGAAAGGAAGTTTTTTTTATGGAAAAAGCATCAAAGGAAATGTTACGAGAATTTGAAACAGTCGTAAGTTCACAATCACAACAGATATAATGAATAGTAGAAACGTACTAGGTGTCTGCATTGTATAAAATGGAAGTCCAAAATTCTGGCTGAGCGTAATTAATGACCTCTAAAACCGTGGAATCAAGATTGTTTACGTATTCTGTGCTGACGGACTTTCAGACTTTAGAGAAGCAATAAATGCAGTATTTCCAAAGTCACTGATTCAGCGCTGCATAATCTATCAGATCCATTCTTTAACAACATATGTAAGTTACAAGGATATAAATGCTCTTATATATGATCTCAGGAAAGTGTTCCAGGCATTAAGCGAGGATGAAGCACTTACCAACCCTTATGCGGTTCAAGAAAAAGCGGCAGACAAGTTTTCAGAGTTGCGTACGAGACTGGGAAGATAACTGGGACATGGTTTCTGACCAGCTGAGAATAATGTTTGAAGGCAGAGAAAGCGCATAACAGGAAATCCTCAAATGCTATTGTTCCCGAAAAAACACCGCAGCATTCACGCCTGCGGCGCGCATACTACAGTGTAATTTTCGGATATGCAATTATGAGGATATGACTCACTATATTTGTTTTACATATTACTGAGTTGTTTGATTGGAACTTTTACACAAAATATTGGCGGGTGCCCCAATAACTGTTTTATATCATTTTGTAACTTTGAATTATTAGCATAGTTAAGCAATTATTTCCCTCTATTTGTATCAATCCACTCTTTATACTCTGATGATAATGTCTTACCTTTTAGTCCCACATAGAAATCAGCTTCGCTAACCCTCCCAACAACCCCGCCAATCTCATCTGACTCCCTGAGCACATTCTCCGCCAGTTCACTGCCATACTTTACACTTACTTCTGCTATATCATCTGCGTGTTTTGCAGGTGTTGATATTATTCCTGCTACAGGCAAAAATGCCATTGCAGTCAGTCCTACTCCTTCTCCGTCTCCCTCTGCCCAGTATATCAGTCCGTTTGTTGCATCAAAGATCCCTCCGATAAACGGAAGCATTCCTGCTGCGTCAAATACATTATGTACCTTTTCTCTTTTTTCTTTTTCTAGCTCTGCTTGTTTCTGGGCTTTGACCTCTGGACTCATTCCGCTCGGATCTGTATATTTTACAGGGTTTCCTTTACAGTATGTATACCTGTTAAGAGACTGTGTATCACTCACATTACCGGTTAAAACAGATGTATTTCCATGATAGTCGTAATTATAGTACCTGCTGTTTTCTGATGTTGTATCATACAGATATCGTATACCTGCCTTTACTTCTTCCGGTCTTTTGCAAAACACAGAGTGTGTCCTTAAAATATTATTTGCCTGGTGCAACTCATTGTTTTCCTGTTCAAGCTCACGAATGAGTGCAGCTGTTGAGCATCAGTTGCCGGATCCGGATTCTTTGTCTCTGCTTTGCGGTAGTTTCGCCACTCTGCGAGCGTGTAATATTGCAGTCCTAAACAGTTACATTAATTTTAATAATCACAACTCTTATTTTATTGATTCAATAGAAAAATTATACGGATTAATATACTGAATTCCTTCATCTATTATCAGAAATTTATCCACATCAAAAGGGATTTTATCATCATATAAGAATCTATCATCAATCATAACCACATTATCTACATATTTTTTTAATATATTTTCATCACATGAATATCTATCATTATATTCGTCAACTAATATTTTATTATCTTTTAATAACTCTTTTACTTTTTGAGGACATTTTATATATAATAATGCTACAGGGTACTTTTTTGATAAATACCCCAAATAGCTCTTTACAGATTTTCCGTCTGTTTCACTTATCAAATACCAATTCATTTGTGAGTCATCTTCAAGCCTACACCATATATTAGGTATATTCTCCAACTCATTTGATACATTCTTCGAATTATATTGAAATGATTTTGATATTGCCTCATTAAATATTTCAGATATATCTTTCATATCAATAACCTCCTAATCCAATCAATTATATGTGCCATTATTATTTGCCTTACCTAAACGAATTCCACCTGTACTCTCATCAACAAAATATCTAAATTTCTGAATTTGATAAGCTTCTTTTGCTGTGTTACCAACAAATTTACGTATATACGGATTAGTATGTGCAAAATCATTTCCATGTGTTAAATAATCAATACGATATTTTAAACGACCAAAATCATCAGAAATAACAACTGAAGTTTCTATTTCATGACTTGCATTTCCTAATCTTGCATATGTCTGTCTTGAATTTGGACTTTGATAACCATTTTGAATAATCTTATTTAAATTAGAATACTTATCTGGTAAGAATATCTCCGTCATTTTTTTATAATTATCAACTTTGCCTACCCTCTCAACAACCCCGCCAATCTCATCTGACTCCTTGAGCACATTCTCTGCCAGTTCACTGCCATACTTTACACTTACTTCTGCTATATCATCTGCGTGTTTTGCAGGTGTTGATATTATTCCTGCTACAGGCAAAAATGCCATTGCAGTCAGTCCTACTCCTTCTCCGTCTCCCTCTGCCCAGTATATCAGTCCGTTTGTTGCATCAAAGATCCCTCCGATAAACGGAAGCATTCCTGCTGCGTCAAATACATTATGTACCTTTTCTCTTTTTTCTTTTTCTAGCTCTGCTTGTTTCTGGGCTTTGACCTCTGGACTCATTCCGCTCGGATCTGTATATTTTACAGGGTTTCCTTTACAGTAAGTATATCTGTTAAGTGACTGTGTATCACTCGAATTACCGGTTAATACAGATGTATTTCCCTGATAGTCGTAATGATAGTACCTGCTGTTTTCTGATGTTGCTTCACTTATCAGTTCTCTGCCATAAACATATATCGTTGTCTTACCGTCTGTTGTACTCTCAAGTATTCGCGGTACAGCTGATGTTGTATCATACAGATATGTTGTTGTCTTGTTCTTATCCTGTGTTTTTATTCTGTTTGATTCTATATCATAAGTATACTTCATATCTGCACAGGATGTCAAATTATTGAATGCATCATACTCTAGTACAGCTGTTTCTCCGTTTAACGGCATGGAGATTATATTGCCGTCATCATCGTACTTTATGAAGTTTGGAAAATAAAACGGCAGTATTCCGAGACTCATCGAATATGCGCTGTTATTTGCCGCTGTCTGATTGTTGTCTGTATAATTTGTAAGCTGATTGTTTATTCCATATCTGAATGTCTTTGATACAGCAGTACTTGCTGTCTGACCATCCACATTGATTACTTTGTTTTCTGCTGTTATATTTCCTTTTGAATCATATCCGAAGTATTCTTTGGTCGTTGTTCCCGCATCATAGCTGCACAGACGGATTATCATATCTAAGAATTCAGTAAATGTCATCAAGTTAGACTTGTTGCTTATTTAACAGTTTTGAAAAAACACCTCTGAATTTAATCAGAAGTGTTTTCAATATCATTAATTAAAATATTTATAAACAATTTTATCTAAAACATCATTTCCTTTTTCATTTTCTGATAAATACTCAATGAAAAAATCATTAACTTTATCATTTTTAAATGTACATAAATATTTAAATAATGATTCTAAACTTTCACTATTCTCCCACTTTGATAATTTTTCTTTACAAATAGTAATTATTTTTTCTATATAATTATCATCTTTATTATCAATTAACATATCAATCAAAAAATCTCTTTCATCAGAATTATCTTGATCTATAATTTCAAAAATTTCTTTATTTGTCATTTCATTGCTATATATATCTTTCTTTGCTTTGATAAATAACTCTATCATTTCAGGATCATCATCATAAAACCTAGCCCAAAAATACTTAATATCAATAAATGAATGTATTAATATCACTTCATTATTATCCAATATTTTTTTATTATAATTATCATTAACTTCAGATAAAATTTCAAAATTTCTAGATTCATATGGTATTACACTACCATAGTCATCCTCAATTCTATATAAATTGTATTGTGTAGGTTGATCTCCTGTACTACATTTTGCTTCGTAAACTGTATAATTTTTATTCAATGTCAATCTATGAGTTTTTTCTTTATTGATTATGCATTTTACTCTCATTCCTATCTCCTTATTCCTGTTGGATTAAAGTCTTTATCTAAATCCATTATCCAAAAATTATCTTTGACATCTTTTCTTATTCTTTTAGGTTTCTCTATCTTCATTTTTATATCAAATTCACTAATTTTTCCTGTTTTAATATTTTTATAATAGTGAATCTTTCCGGTACCATACTCTGTTGTATACTTAATTCCAGACTCCATCTTGTACCAATCGCACAAACTTGATCCATCGCTTGTTAGTAACTTTTGTATTTAATGTTTCTCCAATTTTATTTTTTGCTCCTCAGCCATTTTTTTAAATGGTTGCAATAATTTTTCAATCTTTGTGATTAATTCACACTCTTCTATCAAATTATTATTTTTATTTATATCTTTAAATATTGTATAAAAGTTTTGATTTTCATGTATAGATGAAATAGCACTTACATCATCTTCATCACTTAGTCTACTAATTAACTCATATAAACTTATTCTTTTTTCACTATATAACATATTGACTTATAATGATCATAGGTTCCATATATTAAGCCGTCATTTGAATATAATATTCTATAACCTGGATTATTATTTCTTCCCCTAGTATAATCTAATCCTACTCAGCCTCATGCCATACTCTTCCCTGTGCATCAGGTAGCACTTTAGTATCATTTTTAAAAATATCACCACCATATTTTTTACCTGGTAATTAATAATCCTATTGACAATTACGTAAAATATCTCTAGTCTCCATCAGTATTTTTCCCAGTTCTATCTTCACCGCATCCCCAATAGTAGCCCTATGCGTTTTTCTAATTCTCTCCGTTACTGATAATCCATCTCCAGTTGAATCTTAATTCCAATAAAGCTTTGGAAATATAATATCCTCCTGTATTTCCCATCTATTTATTTGAAGAAAGACTATCATCATGTAACTATAATTTAAATAAGTTTGCAGTATAGATAATCGAAATCTTTCCTCCCATCTATCTGTACATACATAAACTCTGCTGGAGTAAAAATTCTTTTTTCCTTACATTCATAAAATCTACCTATTGATATTTCTAAAGACTCTTTATCCATTTTCCATACAACCCTCTCATCAGTATAACTTATTTCAAGTCCGTCAACCTTATTATTAAGTTCAAAAAAAACAGAATTGCTCATTTTCCCGTTTAACTTATTTTTTATTATGAATAAATCAAAATCAATATTCATCTCATATGATTGATTTTCATGAAGTTGATTAAAAAGGGTATACAAATCATCACAACCTTGACTATCAAATACCATATAAATCTCTCGTTTAAATTGTCTTGAAATTTTTATCATTTAACATTTCTCCTTCTGCCTATTTTAATGGAACATGAACATTTTTTAATACTTTTAGTTTATTGCCACCAGTGTTTGGCATACCTAAGAATTCAAAATGAACATGAGGGGTATTGGGAACTAATGGTGAACCAATACCATGTCTTCCAAAATAATCTGATTCAACAACTCTAAACTGCCTTGTTCCATCGAGACTTCTCCAAACTCCATTATCTACCTTTATTGAATCTTCTCCAATAAATTTAATTCTTTCAGATTTTATATCAGATTTCGAAATACTTCTTCTCCATTTAGTTAAATTGTTTGTTCCATTTGTATTTGTTCTTGGATTTAACAATAAATCATCTGACATTCTTCCTGTTGATTGATATGCTCTAGAAACAGTACTACTGCCCTTACTAGCTTCACTTACCCCCTTGGGGCAGAGTCTGTCTTTTTATCTTTGTGGTAAGACCTTAGTATTTTCAACCTTTACCACAATTTTAAGACTACTTCTTATCACTTACCATTTTTAGTTTTATGTAGTTGCTTTTTCCACATTAATCTATTAACCTTATTTTATCATGCAACTTCTTTTTATTTCTACATTAGTTCTTACACATAAGCAAAAAAATATCGTTGTAATTGAAGTATCTACATTGCAGTTACAACGATATTTTTTTACTTTAGGTTGAAACGGGGGCATATGTGGTAAAGATTTCAGAAAATACTTTATAGTTTCATCAATTAGAAATTACTTTCCAATTTTATCTGCCACTCTACCCCCTTTGCCCCTATTCACTGCATTATTAATATTATGCAGTGAAGTTTTTATT
>JAUNSK010000048.1 GCA_030539275.1 Oscillospiraceae bacterium
GTATAGATTATGAGACTATAAATAGAAATATAAAGGAAGGTCTTAAAAAGTATACTTTATGAGCCTTCCTTTGAAATTTTTGCACTAAAAAACGTGTTGCAATCAACACGCCTTTTAAATCTTATAATTACTTCTTAGTATCAGCTTCAGGATGTTCAGCAAGCCAGCTTGTATAATTATTGATTCTATTGTAGTCATCAATAATCTGCTGCATCTCTTCTTTGGTTAATTCATGGTCATCTGGAACAGTGGTTGAGATTGTATCCATAGTTCCATCAGCGTTCTGATAACTAATGTCTACATTATGTACAATCTGTGGTGGGAGCTCTATTATAGTATCTGGTTCATCAGCATCATCTGAAGGACTAGACTGATTAGAGTCTGTTCCGGCAATGGCATAATCAACTTGTTCTGTTGGTTGATTGGAAGCCTCTGAAATATTAGATGATGGGCTACTTATATACTGATACCTCATTCCAAGTCCAAATGCTAATATCATGACACATACATAGGACAATATTCGTTTTATCTTCATTATAATCACCTTCCAGTTCTATTCTTGGTTCTTAGAAAGTTTAGTTTGTACTTTCTTGATAAAGACTGTTGTTAAGCACATATTCACATAATTCCTTATTGTATACTGCAGAATAATAGTTAAACTCGGCTTCAGCCCTATTCACGTTCGCCTCCAGTACATCAACTTTGGATGTCTTTCCTTTTTGATACTTCATACTAAGGTTTTTATATGCAGTTTCGGTGTTAGTGAGCTTGTTCTGCGTAGCGGTTAGTTTCTTACAGTACTTGCTATAAACGGATATTGTAGATTTAGCATAAGACGATATTTTCTTTTTTATCGAATCGGCCTGCAGGGAATACTGTTGCATGGATACGTTGTTCTTTTTATATGTAGTGCTTCCATTGACTGCTTTTTCACAGGTATTACAGACATAATATGCATCCTTGTAGGCAAGAGCTTCTTCGTAACTGTATTCATTTTTATTGAGCAGACTAATGGTATCTGACAACGTATAACTAGTGGCTGCTGTATTTACTGGAATTTTAACCGAGAAATCCACAGTTATACCAAGTATATCTTCTAACTCAGACGAAAGCTTTTCCTGCTCAGATTCTGTTTCGTACAATGCGGAGTTATTTTCTTCTATCTGGGCTGATATCTGTCTGACTTCCAGTGCAGTACAACGCCCATATCGGTATTTTATATTAGCAATGGACTTACATGTAGAAAGGTATTTCGCATTTGCTGTATAATATGCCTCCTGCTTCTCCAGTGTCATCAACTTATAATACATGCTTATGAAATTATATTTCTGCTTCAGGACCTCATAGGAAACCAGTTCCTTATAATTCTTACTGTAAAACGACAATACTTCCCGGTTTAAAAGTGCCGAAAGATATTGTTCCCTTACAGAATCCAATGTATCGGAATCACTGCTTCCAACATTAATTACATAAAGTTCCTGATAATCTTCTTCCTGGTCTTTTGCTGCCTCATATTCATAAATTTTAGCGTCATACTGAAGTTTCATCTGCTTGATATCAGGACTGTTATCCTCAAATAGTTTCAATGCTTCGTCTAGTGTCTTTACAGTTTCTGCGTTACCGATTTGATAATATGTAGTTGCATCTGCAGCTAGATAACTATGGCATTGAAAGAGTACTGCCACAACCAGACACAGCGAAAGAACCATACTGATTCTCTTTTTTCTCATGTTCATCATCCCTTCTCTAACTGTTTACCCATAAGTTCAGCTTCTCCATAACATAACGGAAGATGCTCTTCTCACCTACAACGATTTTTGCCTGGCCACTCATTCCTGATTTCAGTTCGGCTTCCTCTCCGTTTTTGTCATACAGTTTTTTATTTTCAATGGTAGCCTCAACTAAATAGTATCCATATGTATTTTCACTATCCGCCTTGATGTCCTCTGATATATTGGTGATAGTACCGATCAGATAGCCGTATTCGGAGTTTGGCAGTGCATCCAGGCTTAGCTTTACTTTCATGCCTTTTTTCAGCTTTCCTATATTACGGTTCGCTACATAAATATTTACTTTATAGGCGCTGTCTTCTTCTGGGATAATCGTCATAACCTGTGTTCCGGCAGCAAGGACATCTCCTGTTACCAAGTCTACATTACTGTTGACAACGCCATCAATCGCTGCGGTTACATTCGCATTGTCGATTTGGAACTGCACCGCATCCAGCTGGCTTTGCAATTCATCTATCTGATTTTCGCAAGATGTTATATTCTCCATTGTTGTTTTTAATTCATTGATTTTCAGGCTGCTCACAGTACTATCCTCATGGTCGGAATACTCATAACTTTTTGACTTTTCCAGTTTCAAAGATTCTATGCTGTCTTCTAGTGTGGCGATAGTATCTTCAAGCTCCGTAATAGCACTATCTAGGCTGGATTTATAATCAGCTACATAAGTATTTAAGTCGCTTTGGCGTTGTGATTCATTATTCTTTAGTAACTCTCTTTTACTCAATTGACCGTTCTTCTGGTTTTTATAATCCGCAAGATTCTTTTTCGCCTCAGTAAGCTGCTGTCTCAACTCAACCAAATAAGATGTCTTATAATCCGCTATTGCCTGTTTTGCGCTATCTGCTTTTCCTTCGGATTCAGCTAGTTCGCTTTCACTGACTCCGTACTCCTGAAGGTCAAAATTCAGATTGTAATCTTCCAGTGCAGTTTCATATTCTTGCTGCAGCTGCTCTATTTTGCTTTCATATTGTTCGTATTGTAACTGGTAAGAGGAAGTGCCA
>JAUNSK010000005.1 GCA_030539275.1 Oscillospiraceae bacterium
GACGACAACGGTAACGACGACAACAACACCAGAGCTGACAACAACGGTAACAACGACAACAACTCCAGGGGCATCAGCACAAATACAGGAAATTGAGATTGATGCAGTCAATAAGATAAACCAGGCACGAACTAGTGCAGGCTATAGAACTCTGAAGATGGATACTACACTTTGTTATTGTGCAGATATACGTGTGAAGGAATTGCAGCAGTCATATTCGGTAAACAGGCCTGATGGAAGCCAGTACAATACTTTACTGATGAACAACGATGCACCTGGCTGGTATCAGTCGTATCAGTATGCTAATAAAAATTTTACCAGTGCTGATTCATTTGTTGCACAGCTTGTCAGGTTTTTTGCTAAAAATCCCGGTCAGGGTATAAATGACCCGGCATTCAATAATATAGGCGTAGGATATGATAATGGATACTGGGTAGTCTTCTTTACAGTCTGACGCAGCAATGATAAAAAATCTCCCTGTGGATTAACAGGGAGATTTTTTTATTAAAAGATATTTACCCATTATTTATAAGTAATTACAAGTAAATAATTGACATATTGAATTTGAGGTGGTATAATGTGCAATACAAAAACCCATAAAATTTAATATTAAACATAATTAAAAATGTAAAAATACTAATGGAGGAGTAAATATGAAAAATAAAAATATACTTGCAGCTGCAGTGCTGTCAGGTTTTATGATGGCATCAGGGCTTGCGGTTTCCCTGTGTTCGGCACAGGATGCAGTAATCGCCGGAGATGTTAATCAAGATGGCTCAGTTACAGCAGCAGATATTTTATGTATGAAACAGTATCTGCTTGGTGTGACAAAGAGCATTGATAAGTGTTCAGACCTTAATAATGACGGCAAAGTAAATATTATTGATCTGATTTTACTTAAGAATGTACTCATGAGCGAAGTTATGGTTACATCTGCTCAAACTGATGATCCGCAAACTGAAGTGAAAACATCTCTGACTACTGAGGCTGATGTTACTACAACTACATTACAGGAAACATCAATAACTACTGTATCGACTGTTAAGAATGAGAACTCTCTTACATCAACACAGCCTGTTTCATCAGTCCAGACAACGGTAACTACAACAGATGCAACTACAGTTATTACAGATCAGACTTCTGCGGTAACTACTACAGCTGTACCAGCAGCCAATAAAGATGAGGCGCTGCTTGAACAAATAAATAAACTCAGAAGTGAAAATGGAATCTGGCAGTTAGAGATGAGTTATGATCTGTGCAGTACTGCTGACTTACTTATCGGGACAGCCGCTGCAAGTGTAGATGATCAGACACCTTACGGTAAAGTTGATATTGAGCTGCCTGCGGGAATGGCGTTTTATCAGGGTAAATTCAGCTGTTACTGTCTTGAATCCGATGATCCTGCGGCAGCTGCTGAATATATCAGAAATGACCCCGACAGCGGTGCTGTTGATTCAAGATATGTTATGATGGGAATGAGTTACTGCAGGCTTACGGGGACGTCATCAAACAAAAACATATGGTATTTTATTGTGATGTAAAGTTCAGATCAAGTAAAATATGAATACTTTTTACATCACCTGATGAAACAATTATATAACCGAAGAGAGAGCGGCTGATTAGGAATCAATAGAAATAACCAACATTAAAACTTTTCTTTTTTTAACATTCAAAGTATCGGGTTTGATATAATTGTATCACAAAAAATAATGGTATTATATACGCACTGTATGCAGAATACAAAAACTCTGAAATAGATGTGTGTGAAGGTTATAATGTTTAACGATAACAGTGTTTAAATCTGATAGATTAATACTGGTTTTTATATAAAAACCCCGTATATCATATTATATAGTATTTCTTGAGCTATATAATATTAATATACGGGGTATTTCTTTTATTTTAATCCGCTCATCAGGGAATCGACTATGTCACTGTAGATCCATGTACAGCTTTTTCTGCTGATAAGTCCGAAAGCCTGATCTTTTCCTATATAAACGCCGTTGTCCCACCATATACACGGAATCCCGGCCTGTGATGCCTGACTTATGTAATACTGCGCCCATGAACATCTGTTTTCTTCATTAGAGCGGCCGGTCGCTCCCATCTCTCCGATTATAACAGGAATGCCGCCCTGGGTAAATCGAGTGCTTAACAGATCAATAAGATGATCAATCTCGTTTGTACATGATGCATCATTCCTGTCCCAGTAATCTGTGCCTCCGTCCTCAAGCGCAAACGAATAAGGAATATATGCGTGAACAGAGACGATCAGCTTATCATCGTCAGGTACTGTAAATGAGTTAATGGCATTGTCAGTGCTGCTTGCAGCATAGGTAGGAATCATAAGATGACGTTTGGGATTGTTGCCGGAAAGTGAGCGTATAGTTTTTACAAATGCTTCATTCAAAAGATTGACGCACTCCTGACCTTCAGAATCTCCGCCGTTCCATTCAACGGCAGTACCTTTTTTTCTGGGTTCATTAAGACCTTCAAATATAAGCTTTTCATTGTATCCTTCAAAACAATTGCCTATCTGTGTCCACATGGCACAAAGCTGTGTTTTGTTTGCTTCAAGTGTATCATATGAAGGAAACAGCCAGTCTTCATGATGTGTATTCAGAATGACAAACATATCCTGATCAATTGCGTAATCTACTACTTCATGTACTCGTGACATCCATTGTGGATCAATAGTATATTTCTCGTCCTGACTTACATGTTCTCCCCATGAAACGGGTATACGTATTATATTAAAACCGGCATCCTTAACTGATGTAATAAGTTCTTTTGTAACCAGAGGATTTCCCCATCCGGTTTCATATTGTTCAGGGCTGCCTCCGGCTGAGCCAATAGCAGAATCAAGTGTATTTCCAAGTGACCAGCCTATTTTCATTTCTTTTACCAGATCAGATGAAGGGATATCCCTGATATCATCAGGATCATGTGCTGATGAACTAAGAGACGAACTGCTGTCAGATGATGACTGGCTGATGCCCGGTCCGGAACATGAAACAAACATAAAGATACAGGCAGTGACAGATAATATATGTGATAATATTTTTTTCATAATGACTCCTTTATGATGTCAGATGGTATAATGACGTATTAATTGCAGTATGTGTAAAATGAAATGATTGTAAATATTCAGAGTGGACAGGCAGACAAACTAATAAAAAATACAAACATAGCAATTGCTTAATTAAGCCTGAACAAAAAAACTGCAAAAAAATACTCCGTTTGAGAATATCAAACCGGAGTATTTTGGTGCGGATGACGGGACTTGAACCCACATGAAATTGCTTTCACTAGCACCTGAAGCTAGCGCGTCTGCCAATTCCGCCACATCCGCATATATACAACAGATATACAAAGTTATCTGTTAATACCTATGGTAAAATTGTGAATAAACTGAATAAGCTTGATTTTTGCCTGATGTCTGAAAACTATGATCTAAGCGATATAAAGCTGTAATAAAATGTTTTGTTCACAACTTGAGACAATTATATCACAAAACACATTGCTTGTCAAGACATCATTAAAATAAATAGTAAGTATTTTTATGTTGACTTTTTTGTGTATTTTGTTATAATAAAATATGTATAGATTGTCACAGACCATATTTTGTTATTGGATTAATATAAGGGGTGATGAAATCCGGGAAGTATGCCAGGCATAAGTTCCGGGATGTTTATGAGAAACAGAGAACAGTACAAAAGGATGGTTCAATGGATTTTTACACTTATAAATGTTTCACTGCTTGCGCTTGCATTTGCAGCAGTGTGGTATATATTTTATTCTGATGAAATAGTACTGCCGTATTACCGGAAAGGAAACTGGATGGTAATAGGCGTGTATATAGTTATAACAGCAATAGTCAATAAAATATACGGCAGTTATAATGTGGGCTATCTCAAAGAAAATGATGCCTTTTATTCGCAGCTTATTTCTCTGGCAGGCGTTAATATAATAGCATATTGTCAGATAAGTCTTATCGGCCGAGATTTTATGAAAGTTGCTCCGATCATACTGCTTACGCTGATAGATATTGTGATTTTGCTTTTGTGGACAAAGTTATATTCAAAGGTTTACAGAAGCTTGTATCCACCCAGAAAAATGATAATCGTGTACGGCAGCCGGATGGCGAGTACACTTGTTGTCAAAATGTGCATGAGAACAGACAAATATATAATTGCAGAATCTATAAAAAGTGATGCTGATCTTTCTGTTATTGAATCAAAGATAACAGGCTATGAAGGCGTAATTGTATGTGATGTAGATGATAAGCTCAGAAATGATATACTGAAATATTGTTTTGACCGTTCAATAAGAGTATATTTAACGCCAAAAATTTCTGATATAATAATAAGGGGCGCGCAGGATATCAATCTTTTTGATTCACCGCTTCTCCTGTGCAAAAATTATGGTCTGCCTTTTGAATCAAGACTTTTCAAAAGGATGATGGATATTGTTTTTTCCATTATAATGATACCGGTCCTGTCACCTGTAATGGCAGTAACCGCACTCGCCATAAAATTATATGACGGCGGCCCTGTTATATACAGACAGGAAAGACTTACGATAAACGGAAGAGTTTTCAATGTCCTCAAGTTCAGAAGTATGATCTGTGATGCCGAAAAAGACGGTGTTGCCAGACTTGCTGCTGACTCTGACAGCAGAATCACTCCGGTAGGTGCATTTATAAGAAAATGCAGACTTGATGAACTTCCTCAGCTTTTTAATATTTTAAGAGGGGATATGTCACTTGTCGGACCACGTCCTGAAAGACCTGAACTTGCAGGCGAATACGAAAAAACTATGGCAGAATTCAGTTTCAGGCTTACAGTAAAAGCAGGACTTACCGGGTATGCTCAGGTTATGGGCAAATATGATACAACACCATATGATAAACTTAAAATGGATCTTATGTATATAGAAAAATACTCATTAATAAATGACATTAAAATTCTTTTCATGACACTGAAAATAATGATTTTTCCGGGAAAAACTAATGAGAAAGAGAGTATTGAAAGTTTTGGCGGTGCAAACAGTTCAAAACACAGATAATCCCTGAAAATTTGCCTCAAAACATAAGAACAGACGAAAAAACTGAAAGGTTGGTAAATTAATATGAAGGTTACAGCAGTTATAATGGCAGGCGGCCGGGGAGAAAGATTCTGGCCTAAGAGCAGAAATTCTTATCCGAAACAGTTTCTCTCACTTACTTCAGACGGAGAGACTATGATTCAGAAGACTGTGAAGAGACTTCTTCCCATTGTAGCCTATGAAGATATATTTATTGTAACAAATGAAAATTATGTGCCGATTATATGCACACAGCTTCCTGAAATCCCAGTATCAAATATTCTTGCTGAACCTGTTGCCCGTAATACAGCACCATGCATAGCACTCGCAGCAGCAGCAGTAAATAAAAAGTATGATGATGCGGTAATGATCGTTCTTCCTTCTGACCATCTGATAAAGTATGACGAATTATATATCAATACAATGAAGCATGCAGTTAAGGTAGCACAAAAAGAAGATAATCTTGTTACTGTAGGAATTACTCCTACATATCCTGAGACAGGTTATGGATATATCAAGTTCAGTACTGATGAAAATGATGATATGGGTGTATACAAGGTTGAAAAGTTTGTAGAAAAACCATGTCTTGATGTTGCAAAAGAATATCTTAACAGTGGAAAATATCTCTGGAACAGCGGTATGTTTGTCTGGAAAGTATCTTCTATCTGCAAAAATCTTCAGAAGTTTCTGCCTACCATTTATGAAGGCATGCTAAAAATAAAGGACAGCATAGGTACTGACAGTTATGAACAGACACTGTCAGAATGTTTTGAAAGCTTCCCGTCAGAGTCAATTGACTTCGGCATAATGGAGAAAGCGGATAATATCTATACATTGTCGGGAAGTTTCGGCTGGGATGATGTCGGAAGCTGGCTTGCTCTTGAAAAGATTAACAAAACCGACGAATATGGAAACTATGTAAGCGGGGATGTAATTACGATCAACACGAACAGAAGCATAATCTGTTCAAACAAAAAGCTTATTGCATCAGTAGGGCTTGATGACATAATTGTTGTGGATACAGACGATGCTATTCTAGTATGTGACAAGGAACATACACAGGAAGTCAAGAAGGTAATAGAAAATCTGAAGATCTGCAACAGACGTGATCTTATCTGATATATACGCACAATAAATTTTTAATGGCTTTGGTCCATCAGTCAGGAAAAACTGCCTGAAATATTTTTACAGGAGAATAGATGATACTATGAAAAATGCTTTGATTACCGGAATTACTGGACAGGATGGTTCTTATCTTGCAGAACTGCTTTTGGAAAACGGATATAATGTTTACGGCATTATGAGACGAAAAAGTGTAGTTGACTATGGAAACGTAGACCATATCAAGGATAAGATAAAGTTTATATATGCTGATATGACAGATGAGATATCACTTATAAATGCTATGAGGATCTCACAGGCAGACGAAGTGTATAACCTGGCAGCTCAGTCATTCGTTGCAACAAGCTGGGAACAGCCGATCGCAACAGCTGAAATAGACGCTATCGGTGTTACAAATATGCTTGAGGCAATAAGAACTGTAAAACCTGAATGCCGTTTTTACCAGGCATCCACATCAGAGATGTTCGGTCTTGTTCAGGAAGTTCCGCAAAGCGAAAGCACACCGTTCTATCCGAGAAGTCCGTATGGTGTAGCAAAGCTGTATGGTCACTGGATCACTAAAAACTACCGTGAGAGTTACGGATTGTTCACATGTTCAGGAATTCTCTTCAATCACGAGAGTGAGAGACGCGGAAAAGAATTTGTTACAAGAAAGATCACAGATGCAGCGGCAAGAATCAAAGCCGGCCTTATGGATTGTGTAGAACTCGGAAATCTTGATTCCAAGAGAGACTGGGGACACTCCAAGGATTACGTCAAGGCAATGTGGCTCATGCTTCAGCAGGATACTCCTGACGATTATGTAATAGCAACTAACCAGACAAGAACAGTAAGAGAATTTGTAGATGCAGCATTCAGATATGCAGGCATTGATATAGAATTTACAGGTAAGGGCATTGATGAAAAGGGAATAGACAAGGCTACAGGAAAAACTCTTGTCAAGGTTTCAAGAGATTTCTTCAGACCGGCTGAGGTAGATATTCTGCTTGGTAATCCTGAGAAGGCTGAAAAGGTTCTCGGATGGCACAGAGAAATTTCATTTGATGATCTTGTAAAGAGAATGGTTGATAATGATATGAAGCTTATAGCTGAAGAAATGTCATTTGAGAAGATCAAAAATAATATTGATAAGTAGGGATTGAATTGAAAATTGCATTTGATGTACTGCCTCTGGTAAGTGACAATATGTCAGGAATCGGATACTGCGAAGCAGGTTTTGTCAGTGAAATGACTAAAGCTCACCCTGAGGATCAGTTTTATTTTGATTACTTCTCAAGGAAAAATCATGAGGTCAAACGCGCCCGGCTGTCACGCTATAAAAGAGAAAACTGTACTCTGAATGAATCCCATTTTTCCGGATTTGTGTACAGGATGATAATGAATATTATACCTGTCCCGTACAGCATGTTTTTTGGAAAGAAAGCAGATGTGACACATTTTTTCAATTATATTATTCCGCCTTTCGTAAAAGGAGTAAAGATCGTTACAATCCATGATATGGTTGTAAGGGCATATCCTGAGACAGTCAGATGGCGTACAAAGCAGCTTCTCAATACGGGAATGAAAAAGTCAATGAGAAGGGCAGATATTATAATAACTGACTCCGAATTCAGCAAAAAAGAGATACAAAAATATTATCCTGCCTATGCTGATAAGGTTAAGGTTGTTTACTGCGGAGTAAATCTCCGGAAATTTCATCCTGTAGATGACTTAAATCAGATAGACAAGGTCAAAGAGAGCCTTGGCATAAACGGTGATTATTTTCTTTATCTTGGAACGATAGAACCCAGAAAAAATCTTGAAAGACTAATAGAAGCGTATAAATGTCTTTGTGACAGTGATAGTAATGCCCCATCCCTGGTTATGGCAGGCGGCAAGGGCTGGCTCAACAGCAGCATATATGAAAAAGTTAATTCTCTTTCACTTTCAGACCGCGTTATATTCACAAAATATGTTCCTGATGAGGACCTGTGTCCGCTTATCAACGGTGCCACGGCATTTGTCTTCCCGTCAATATATGAAGGATTCGGCATGCCGCCGCTTGAGGCTATGGCATGCGGAGTTCCTGTAGTTGCATCAGGAGAGGCTTCACTGCCTGAGGTTGTTGCAGACAGTGCAGTCATTGTTGATGCTTATTCACCTCAGTCAATTGCGCAGGGAATGAAAAAAGTATATACTGATAAGAAATTTGCGCTTGAGCTAAGAGAAAAAGGTCTCAGGAGAGCTGCTGAATTTACCTGGGAGCGTTTTTCAGCGCAGCTCTATGATATTTATAAGACAGCGGCTGAGCGGAGTTAGCTGTCTGGTTATGAGGTAATGATGAAGATTTTACAGGTGAACAAGCTCTACAGTCCTCATATAGGCGGTATTGAGAGAGTCATTCAGGATATAGCAGAAGGTCTCAGTGACAGATATGATATAAAGGTTCTTGTATGTCAGCCAAAGGGAAAAGCAATTGATGAGATCATAAACTCTGTCAGTGTAAGGCGAAGCTCAAGCATCGGCACTTTTTTCTCGATGCCGGTTTCGTTTCAGTTTTTATGTGATTTCAGACGCTTGTCAAGGTCTGCTGACCTGGTTCACATACATATGCCGTTTCCTCTGGCAGATATAGCATGTCTGTTATCCGGATACAAAGGAAAGGTTGTTGTAAGCTGGCACAGTGATATCGTTAAGCAGAAGAAAATGATGACGCTGTACAAGCCTTTTATGACTGCACTATTAAAAAGAGCAGACTGTATATTGGTGGCTACTCCGGGGCATATAACAGGATCTGCTTATCTTGGACCATACAAGGAAAAGTGCAGGGTTATTCCATACGGAATAGATATAGAAGCTTACGAAAAAGCTGAGGCATATGATATTCTTACTCAGAAGCTTACTGACCCGGACAGTAAAAAAATACTGTTTACAGGAAGACTGGTATATTATAAGGGCGTAGATGTACTTCTGAAAGCCTTTTGTCAGACAACAGACTGTGAGTTGTTTATTGCCGGAGACGGTATACTGAGACAAGATCTTGAAAATGAAGCAAAAGCTGATAATATTGAAGACCGCGTACATTTTCTTGGCAGACTTTCAGACAGTGATCTCAAGGCTGCACTCAGAGATTGTGATATATTTGTTCTGCCTTCAGTAGAAAACAGCGAAGCTTTCGGAATTGTACAGATGGAAGCTATGGTTTACTCTAAGCCTGTAATAAACACATCACTTCCTACCGGTGTACCTTATGTAAGTCTTGACGGAGAGAGCGCAATTACAGTTCCTCCGAAGGATGAGAAAGCTCTTGCCGGGGCTATAAACACTCTTGTTCATGATGATCAGATGAGGCAGCAGTACGGACAGGAAGCGTTAAGATGTGTCAGGGAAAAATATGATATGAAAAAAGTTATGGACTCAATCAGTAAGATGTATGAGGAAATTACCGGGCAGGAGGTGCAGGGTTGAAGTCACTGGTTATAGGCGCAGCAGGATTTGTAGGACATTATCTGTGTGATTATCTGTCAAAGTGCGGTCATGATGTGTATGCGACAAAGCTTAAGAATGAAATGCTGGAACTTGATGTAAATGTATATGATCTGGACATTCTGAATCAGCAGGAGATCAGTTCATTGCTGAATGAAATAAAGCCTGATATGATCTTTCATCTGGCAGCACAGAGTTCTGTAAGACTGTCCTGGGAAGCACCGCAGCTTACAGCAGACGTAAATATAAAGGGAACTATTAATCTTCTTGAAGCTCTCAGACAGTCAGACTGCCGGTCAAAAGTACTGCTAATAGGGTCCGGAGAAGAATACGGATATATAGAACCTGGCGAGGTGCCTGTAAAGGAGACTACTCCTCTCAGATCAGGAAATATATATGCTGTAACAAAAGTCTGTCAGGAGATGCTTGGTTCTGTATATGCACGTGCATACAGCATGGACATAGTAGCAGTCAGGGCGTTTAATCATGTAGGACCAGGACAGCTTCCGCAGTTTGTTGTTTCAGATTTCTGCAGACAGACAGCTCTTATCGAGAATGGCATGCAGGAGCCGGTTATCAATGTAGGAAACCTGAGCGCAAGGCGCGACTTTACGGACGTAAGGGACGTAGTAAGGGCGTATGTTCTGCTTATGGAATCAGGTGTAAGCGGTGAGGTTTACAACGTCGGAAGCGGACATGCAAGGAGTATTGAAAGTATGCTGTGCATGATATTGTCACAGTCGAGTGTTGATATCAAAGTTCAGGTGGACAAGTCAAAGATGAGACCGAGCGATATTCCTGTTATAGAGGCAGATATCTCAAAGATCTATGCACATACTTCATGGAGGCCTCAGATAGATATAGAACAGACCATAAAAGACACGCTGTGTTACTGGAGGTCAAAGTTCAGCCGGTAGATCCGTTTGAACATATGCAGGTGCAGCATATTTCATTGAGTATAAGTTTAACTATATAAAAATCAAAAAGAGAGTATCTGAATTGATATGTACCCAGAATTCTGGACACATATCAAATAGTACTCTCTTTTTTAGTACTGATAAATTGTATCTGCACAGCATATTTGATTTTATAAATTTATTGTGGTAAAATATTGAATGAATATATTTTTTTAGCTGAGGATTCAGCTGTCAGATAAAAAACAAAAAATAAAAGACCGGAGAACAATATGAAATTATTAATTAAAGATGTTAAAAAGAGCTTTGAAAAAAAAGAGGTTCTTATCGGGGCTTCGTACACTTTCCAAACAGGTAAAATATATGGACTGCTCGGCCGGAACGGAGCGGGTAAGACCACCCTGTTCAACTGTATTAATGATGATATTCCGATAGATTCAGGAAGCATCAGTGCAGATGAAAACGGAATTTGCCGTGCACTGTGTGCTGATGATATAGGTTATGTGCTGTCAGTTCCTGTGGTGCCGGAATTTCTTACAGGACGGGAATTTCTGAAGTTTTTCATTGATATCAATAAAGATAAAATAAAGAACTTAAGGACGATCGATGAGTATTTTGAACTGATGCGCATTAAAGATTCAGACCGTGACAGGCTTATGAAAGATTACTCACATGGAATGAAAAACAAAATGATGATGCTTGTAAACTTAATTGCACAGACACCTGTACTGCTTCTTGATGAACCGCTTACATCATTTGATGTTGTTGTAGCTGATGAGATGAAACAGCTTCTGCGCAATATAAAATCTGAGCATATAATAATTTTTTCAACTCATATAATGGAGCTTGCGCTTGATCTGTGCGATGAAATCATTATTCTTAACAATGGTATACTTGAGAAAATAGATAAGGAGAATCTTGATAATCATGCATTCAAGGACAGAATAATATCTGCGCTGCGAGGTGAAGATGATGATTGACAGTTTTCTTATATCTTTCAGACTCAAAAATACATATCGGACAAACAGTTTTATCTACTCCCTGAAATCCCTTCCGTTTATAAGGAAGCTGCTGCCGGCATCTTTGTATGCCAACACAGTACTTAAAACTCTTATTAATATCCTCAGCGCAGTTACTGGGTTTTTAACTATGTTTATCGGAAAAGCAGTATATCTGCTTATCGTATGGCTGCTTGTTCAGATAATGAAAGCACCGGGAGGAGACAGTTTTGCAAATATGCTTATATTCCTCACACTGATAGGAGGAATTATAAACACTCAGCTTTTTGATCCCTCAAAGGATAAATTTTATGCGATGTTCATAATGCGCATGGATTCAAGAGAATATATTCTGACGAACTTTATGTATTTTCTGCTGCGGACATTTATCGGTTTTATTCCGTCTGCACTGATTTTCGGATCATTATCCGGTGCATGTGCTGCAACATGTTTATGCATACCGGTTTACGCTGTCAGTATCAAACTATGCTTTGCCGCCGTCGGACTCAGGGATTATACATCGAAAGTAAAAAAAGAAACAAGCAAAAAAGAAATACTGATCAAGTGCATTTCAAGTCTTGTTCTGCTTGCTCTTTCTGCTTCCGGATTTACCGGATATGTACTTGGTGAAAAGATTCTGTGGATCATTTCAGCAGCGGTGCTTATCCCTGCAGCCATTGCACTGCGCTATATCATCTGTTTCAAATTCTACAGGAATGTTTCCAGAAAATTGCTCAGACATGAACAATATGCTGATGTCTCATATACAAAAACAATGGCAGAGGCCCAGCAGATATCCATGCAAAAGAAGATCATTCAGGATACTTCATTGACAAGCAGCAAAAGCGGGTATAAATACTTTAATGAGCTGTTCATGAAGCGTCATGCCAGACTTCTTACAAAGTCTGCAAAGCGGATAACTGCAGCGGCGGCTGTTTTGCTTGCAGCCAGTGCAGCAGCTGTCATGTTAATGCCCGCAACGCACCCTCAGATCAGATCGGTACTTATGAACTATCTGCCATATTTTCTGTTTCTGATGTATCTTATAAACAGGGGGAAAGTTATAACACAGGCAATGTTCATGAACTGTGACCACAGTATGCTTACATACCGGTTTTACCGGAAGCCTGAAGCACTGCTTAAGCTCTTCGCTCACAGACTCAGATATGTTGTCCTTATAAACCTTATGCCTGCAGCAGTTATTGCGACGGGACTTCCGCTGCTGCTGTATCTGACCGGAGGTACTGATGAACCTCTGAACTATCTGGTTCTGTTTATATCAATAATAGCAATGTCGGTCTTTTTTTCAGTTCACAATATGGTCATGTATTATCTTCTTCAGCCATATAACGTTAATATGGAGAGCAGGAATGCTGCATATGGTGTTGTAAACTGGGTTACATATATGGTATGCTATGTCTTTGTTCAGACTAAAATGCCCACTCTTATATTTGGTGCAGCAGTATCAGCATTTTGTATTATTTACATAGCTGTTGCTCTGATACTTGCTTACAGGCTTGCACCAAAGACCTTCAGGCTAAGAAATTAACATTCATAAAATATAGTACAAGAACCTCACATTTAACCGGTATAACCGCAAATGTGAGGTTCTTGTAATCTTTATTGTTTTCCGTTTAAAAAAGCCTGGTATTTGTCACAGATCTCTTTTGTAGGTCCGAAGTCAACCTGTTTGCCCTTATCGAGCCAGAGGACTTTGTTTGCCATACGTCGGATCTGTTCAAGTGAATGTGAAACAAGTATGGTAGTAGTTCCGCTTCGGATAACTTCGAGCATTTTTGCTTCACTCTTTTTTCGGAATGCGCCGTCTCCTACAGATAAAACTTCATCAAGGATAAGTATATCAGGATTGACAAGACACGCTATGGAGAATGCAAGTCTTGATTTCATACCGGAAGAAAGATGTTTGAACGGCCTGTCCTGAAAGTCGTTCAGATCCGCAAAATCAATTATCTTTGAATACATACTGTTCATAAACTCACGTGTATAGCCAAGCATAGCGCCACGCAGAAATGTGTTTTCTGTAACAGTCAGGTCACCGTCAAAGCCTGAGCCGAGTTCAAGAAGGGAGGCTATACTGCCTTCTATGGCCATTGTACCTGCTGATGGACACATTATCCCGGATATGACTTTGAGAAGTGTTGATTTGCCGGCACCATTGCTGCCGACTATACCGAGTAGATCACCCTTTTCAAGTGAAAATGAAACGTTGTTTACAGCCATAAATTCCTTGACCTTATATGTGCCTTTTATTTTTCTTATAATGTAGTCTTTTAAACCGATATCAGTAAAGTCTCCGGTTATATAGCGTACACATACGTTATTCAGTTCAATTTTCATAGGTCCGTTCTGCCCTCCTTACATGTAATACAGGAACTTGTAGTTATTTTTCTTGTATATCATTGCGCCGATAAAGAGTGATACTACAGCGTAACCGAGACACAGAATATGAAGCTTAAGGGACGGAACATCCTGATAAATAACTACCTGCCTGAAATACGTTATATATGCGTAAATTGGATTTGCGTAGAAAGCCTTCTGAACCATAGGTGAATATGAATCGGTGGTGTAGAATATAGCTGACATATAACTCAGAAGAAGTGTGAATATATCATACAGATACTGTGTGTCCTTGAATACTACAAACATTGCTGAAAGTATAAATCCGACCCCTATATTGAATGCAATAAGACATATTATCGGATAAACGAGAAAGATAAATCTCCATGTTATAGGTATATGATCAAAGACCGTAAACAGGAAGAAAATAATCAAAGTCAGACCAAAGTTTATTAGGGATGAGATATTTTTAGACATAAGAAACATGTATTTAGGAACATTTATCTTTGTGATAATGTTTGAATTTGCCATGAGAGACGACATTCCGCCGGATGTTGAGTCTTTAAAAAATGAAAATACCAGGTTGCCCGCGAAAAGATATATTGTATAATGCGGAGTACGGTTTCCGAAGAACTGTTTAAATACAACGCTCATTACAAGCAAAGAAAGCAGCGGTGATAATACACTCCACATCATTCCGAGAACCGTGCGTTTGTATTTCTTTTTAAAATCTCTTTTAACAAGTTCTTCAAAAAGAAACTTATTTTTTTTAAGCTTTTCTATCATGTTTTATGTCATTCCTTTCATGAATGATAATTACAGAACATTTAGAGGTATGTCGACCTGTGTGCGGTAGCCTGTTTTTTCTATCTGACAGATTATTCTGAGTGTGAACTGATTGCCAGCCACATGAGCTCTGAGATGACATCCGGTTTCAGTCTGTACCGGTGTTGCTTTTACATGTGAAGAACATAGTGAACGTCCGTCTTTATCATGGATCTCTGCAGTAATTTTCATAGTATGCTTGTTGCAAAGCGAGTACTTGTCCCTTGCGATGCGGAATCTGACCCTGTTGAGTACATCACTTTTCATCGTATAAAACTCAGGTGCTGTTATAGTAACTGCATCATTTACAGTATCCGGGCAGTAAATTGATACAGAAGGGATCTGACGATACTGTGAGGCATGTGAAGATGCGAAGTCATCATATATATTAAAACCTGCTTCACAGTCAGACTGTATACGAAAAGCTATATCTGTTTTAAGCTTATTCTGTTCTTCAATATTTTCACTGTATTTTGTTGAGAATCCGTAAAAAATGCGGCCCTTGTCGTAGTTGCTTTCATAAAAGTTCTCAAATAAATACTCTTTATTTCTTACACTGTACTTCCAGCATGTTCCTACATTAGGCCAGCCGAGAGTTACATACGGAACCTGTCTGAAGTACTGCTTATGACGAACAGCACAGAAGTTGAAATATGTGCTCCATTCGTCATAACCCTTTGTTGTAATGTCCGGATGAACAGATATCATCTGGCGATACCACTTTTTATTGATAATCTGCGGCTGATGTGCAGAGTACTGTAACGTAGGGTATCCGTTGCACTTGAGAAAATCAAGAGTCTTGAAGTGACAGTAGTCATAAGAAAAGAGATCTGTTACTGTATGCTTCCAGTTATCTATATCCATAAAGTAAAAAGCATTATAGCGTCCGCCGCTGAAAAATACTTCTTCTGTTATATCAGTCAGAGGACGATAGTCATCATCACTCATGATAAATTCGTTATCTATTTCATCACGTTGTATTGCAAGGCATCTGAGGAAAAAGTTCCTGGTAGAATGATCCTCAGGAAGCTCATGTCCTGCAAGCAGCATGCTGTCTGTTATAACTGTGAGCTTAAGTCTGCCAGTGTAGTTTGTTTTAAGAAACTCAGCCATATTGTCAGGACAGCATACAACCATTTCGGTGATGAATTTCATAAATCTTTCAATAAACGGGAGCGTGTCCAGAAGCGGCTCAGGTCTTGCAGACAGATATACGATCTGTTTGACAGGTGAGTGAGTAAACTTGTCTTCTGTCTGAAGGTCTATAAGCTCAATAATTTTTTTAGTGGTAACTTCCCATTCAGGGATTCTGTATTCTTCTATATATTTTTTCTGCTGTGCATACAGCTGAGGATCGTCAAGGTATCCTTTAATGATAGATGCGAGCTCTTCTGCGTTATCCGGATCAAAAAAGCTGCAGAAATCTCCGCCTGTTTCATGCATAACAGGAATATCTGATACAATAACAGGTACTTTGTGTATAAGTGCTTCAATTGTAGGAAGTCCGAAACCTTCTGTATATGATGCAAATACAACTGCAAAGGCATTTTCATAAAGATAGCTTATAGTAGCATCGTTTGCGTTGTCAATGATATGAAGCTTTTTGCCGTAGTGAGGATGTGTTTTAAAATTATTAATAAGTTTATCGACATTCCAGCCTATATGACCTGCAAAAACGAGCTGAATGTCCTCATCTTCAAGATACTCGTTATATGCATCAAAAATAACACTGTGGTTTTTGCGGGGTTCTATTGTACCGACAGTGAGAATATATTTACCGTTTGATACAATGTTTTTTGCAGTTCTTGATACGCGGCCGATGCTGTGGTGTACTTTATGGGTAAAGTCAGCTCCGAGAGGAATTACAGTAACGGGCTTTGGATTCATATCAAGTTCACGGTAAAGCGTATATACATCATCGGCAACTGCTATGGAGTTTGTAATGATCTTGTCTGCATATCTCATATGAGCTATAATATAGTGCATAAATTTCATTCTGGTCTGATCAATAAGAAACTGCGGATGAGTAATCGGGATCAGATCATAAATCAGTACAATAATTTCTACGTTTTTATTTTTCAGTCTTGGAAGCAACCAGCTTCTCTGAGGAATCGTATGCCAGCAGCTGTTTATATCAAGAAAAACACTGTCACTGCATATGTCATCAATGGTGACGGTTATATCAGTATAACATTCCTCGGCATATGGTCTGCCGGTTGTTATATGGCTTACGAACTTCTGGCTGTCTACAACGATATACGAATTGTATTTTTTTGAGAATGAGAGCAGACATATGTCTGCGCCTGCCTTTATCATTCTTGTTGTTACCTCGGTCAGTACACGGGGGATTCCTGTAAAAGACTGAATCTCAAGAATATTAGTAATATCAGTATAAATTTTTTTACCAGTCATTATTACACCTCTGATGTTGGCGGTAATTATCTTAATACATAAGTCCGGTTATCTCTTAAATAAATTACTGCAAACATTTATTTTTATATCAGCAAATTCTTTCGAGTTTACTATATCTACAAGATGTTGTGACAATTTCTTTTGAAAATCATATGTTGAGGTTTCCTTTATATCTATATCCCAGAATTCATATTCGCCAGGGGTAGGAAGCCTGTAGAAAAAAGTATAATAAGCGGCTTCAAAAAATGATTTGTTGTCCATATTTGAGTCTATAAGAGATGCAACGTCAGCACATCCCGGTGCAAGCTCAGAACAATTTAAAAATACATCCTTAGAGAACGGTATTTCACTGCCGCTTTTTTTCATTCTGTTATTTACTATATCATATAAAACAGAATACTGACTGTTTACTTTTTTATTTTTTTTTTTCATTCCATCAAGGAAGTTCTCGAGTATTTCTCGAAACTGCCTGCTCAGCGGTTCAAATCTGAAATCATCAAGACGTTTTCTCTGTGATTCTATCATATGCTGTCTGAGCTGTTCATCGTTGACTACACGATCAATGACTTTTGATAAAAAGACAGGATTTTTATTATCAACGACTATACCGCTGCCTCCCATTGTCTCAGGTACAGCGCAGCTGTCATAGGCTATTATAGGTACATCAAAGACCATAGCTTCTACAAGCGGTACACAGAAGCCTTCATGTTCACTTAGACATAAAAATACATCTGCAGATTTGTACAGACCCAGGATTCCGGCAAATGAGATATGACTTGTAAACTCTATATCCCTGACGCCGAGCTCCTCAATATAGGAAACAAGGTCTGTATAGTAATTATTGATCCCGCCGTGGCTTCCGGCAAGAATAAGTCTGGATTTTGGATTAACGTTTTCTTTATAGTAAGCAAAAGCACGTATCATATCCTCATGCTTTTTATTCGGAGCAACTCGTCCGACAAAAAGAATGTTGGTATATCCGTCATTATAATGATCAATGATCTCCTGATCAGGTTTCTGCTTGTAATCATCAAGAGCAACAATGATCGGTACCACATCTATAGTATCTGCATCATATCCCATAGAGATAAGATCGCGCCTGTTAAAATCTGACACAGCGATACAGTGATCAAACTTACCGGCAAGCGCCTTGACATCCTCGAGACCCTGCCTGCAGCTTTCTACCTTCTCAGCACAGTCAATTTCAAAGAAATGAGGCGGAGTAATGTTGTGGTAGATCATTACTTTGCGGCATTTGTAATCTGCAACGATATGATTAAGCTCAGAGCCTATTGACATATGATATATTACAACGTCTGTTGTTTTCAGATTATCAAGATCATCAACCAGATAAACATCAGGTTCTGTGATCTTTTCATGTATTGAGTTGCAGTAGATTGCTGTTTTATATCCCATATCCTCAATAATATGTTTTATAGCGATAATATAATTTCCTATTGCATCGCCGTAATTAAGGCTTGGAACCATCTGTACTATTCTCATCTTGAGGATTCACCGCCAATCTTTGCAATTTGATTTTTAAGTTCCTTATTTTCCTGTTTAAGATTATTGATCTCTGTGATCAGTGTATATATCTGTTCGTTCATCGTCTCAAGGTTCTGGGAATTTGCAAGAATACGGTGGTTAAGAACAGAAAGATTTTTCATACTGTTTTCCTGTGAATTAACATATGCCCTCAGATGCTGAAGACAGCGCATGGTGTGTAGGTTTACTGAGTTCTGTTGTATCGTCATCGGGTATATGAGGAATTTTAATGATTTACGGATAACCTTCTTGAAAAAGAATACTAATGAGGTAAAGCGGTTTTTAAATGAAGTAAGCTGTGCATAGTATTCTATCTGGTTGTTATTTTCAAGAACAGCCAGGTCATTTAAAAATGCCAGTCTGCTGAAGCTTGTATCGAATGACTGATGTTTTTTCATCCAGAAGTCTTCAAAACTGATAAGGCTGCAGTTTTTTCCTTCTGATACAACTTCACGATTAATATCCTTTAATATGTCTGCAACATTAATGGCATCGTCCATTATAATCCTCCGTTTATTATATATTAATAGTTGGCATAATTTTTTTGCAGAACACCTGTAATTATAACATTCAGCT
Source organism: Oscillospiraceae bacterium (assembly GCA_030539275.1). Lineage (GTDB taxonomy): Bacteria > Bacillota > Clostridia > Oscillospirales > Ruminococcaceae > HUN007. The sequence goes on from JAUNSK010000005.1 coordinate 19,301, forward strand.
GTATTACCCAGTGAACTGCAATCCACATCATTATATCACAGCGTAATAAATATTGCAAGATAATCACACCAGATCACGTTGTTTTAGTGGGATATGCAATATTATCTGAATAATGATGTCAGTAGTTTTGTTAAAATTACAGATACATATATTATACATAAAATGCATTATTTTTATACATTAAAAGAAAAAAGGTACAGCAATAAAGCTGTACCGTAAAAAAATTATGCATTCAGTTACTTGACTACCTCTACGCGCATAATGTTTGTTGTACCTGATACGCCCAGAGGGATACCTGCAGTAATAACGACTGTATCGCCTGTATCAACAAATCCCGCACTCTTTGCAGCTGTGATAGCATGTTCAAAAAGTTCGTCAGAATTAGTCTTTTCATCAATAACAAGCGGTGAAACACCCCATGAAAGATTCATCTGACGCTGTATCTTTTCATCTGTTGTACAGCTTATGATAGGGGCACTTGGTCTGTACTTTGAGATAAGTCTTGCTGTTGAACCGGCCTTTGTAACAGTGATGATTGCACGTGCATTCAGGTCATGCGCTGTTGTAACAGTGGCATGTGCTATAGCATTGGCAATGTTTGAATCAGTATCAGGCGGTCTGTTTGCAAAACGTGAACGATAGTTTATGTTCTTCTCAGTTGTCTCGGCAATAAGAGCCATTGTTTTGACAGTATCTACAGGATACGCACCTGCAGCTGTCTCACCTGAAAGCATTATCGCACTTGTTCCGTCATAGATGGCATTTGCGACGTCAGTGATCTCTGCTCGTGTAGGACGAGGGTTGGTTATCATGGACTCAAGCATCTGTGTTGCAGTAATAACCTGTTTGCCGGCATTATAACCCTTGTGGATAAGTGTTTTCTGGATTGCGGGTATCTGTTCAAAAGGAATTTCAACACCCATATCTCCTCTTGCAACCATGATACCGTCTGATGCTTCAAGGATCTCGTCTATGTTCTCAACACCGTCGAGATTTTCTATCTTTGCAATGATACGAACATTGAACCAGCCAAGACTGTGTGTATATTTTCTGAGATAATTTATGTCGGCAGATGTTCTGACAAAGCTTGCAGCGATAAAGTCATATCCCATTTTTGCACCGAATTCAAGGTCATTCATGTCGGCATCGCTGAGATACGGCATGGAGAGATTTACTCCCGGAACATTTATTCCCTTGTTGTTAGATAAAATACCGCCGTGGATAATACGGCATACGATACTGTCAGCGGTTATTTTTTCAACCAGAAGGTCAATCACTCCGTCATTGATCAGTATGCGGTTTCCTATAGAAACATCCTGGGGAAGCTTTTTAAATGAAATGCTTCCTATCTTATCTGTGCATGGAATATCATTTGTAGTAAGTGTATAAGTATCTCCGTCTTTTATCTCTACTGGTTTATCGTCTACAAATTTTCCGAGGCGTATTTCAGGACCTTTTGTATCGAGCATAGTTGCAACAGGAACTCCCAGCTCGTCACGAAGTCTGGTAATCTGCTCAAATCTTTTCTTGTGTGTTTCATAATTTCCGTGTGAGAAATTAAATCTTGCAACATCCATACCGCCGAGCATCAGGTTGCGCAGTACGTTTTCGTCGTCAGTTGCAGGACCAATGGTGCAGACTATTTTGGTTTTTCGCATTTGTGTTTATCCTCCATTATTTGTACAGACTTAAATATATATTTAACAAGTACAATTATATATGATGATAGTTAAATGGTCAAGTCCAAACAGATAAAAATTTATTAAATTTATATAAAGATTCAGTGTCCCGTTTTGCGGGACACTGAATGTCAGATACTGCTGATAACTGCACCTGTATAGTAATGGCTGAGAATTTCTTCATATGTCTTTCCTTCACCTGCCATCGTGTTTGCTCCGTACTGACTCATGCCCACACCATGACCAAAGCCTTTAGTGATTATATTGAACCCTTTTTCTTCACTGTAGTTTACGTCAAAGTCTGCAGAACGAAGAGAAAACAGACTTCTCAGGTCATTTCCGCTCATTGTGATGCTGCCTGCGGTAAATTCAAGAACAGTTCCGGAATCGCTTCTGGATGTAACTGCAAACCATTTTGAATAGTCATCACCGAGCTGTATATCAGGATACTTTGATATAAGCCTTGCTTTAAGTTCTTCTGGGGTAAAGGTGTATTCCTCACTGTAGGTAGGAGCGAGCTTATCACCCGGACTGTCAACGGGGACAAGGTATGATATATCGCTTCCCCATACATTTGATGCACTTTCTGTAGTGCCTGATGACATTGAGTGGAAGGCTGCAATGATAGGTTCATTGTTGCAGGTCAGTATAAGACCTGAAACAGCGTCAACTGCAGCAGCAACTTTATTATAATACTCATCGTAACTGTCACCGTAATATTCTTTTATCTTATCATTTGTAAAGAATGCCTGGTATTTAGAGCAGTCATTTGAGAAATCAGCTCCATCTATCTCATCATCAGGATTCTGACGATGAAGAAGTGCCTGTCTCAGTGCATATGTGTGTACAGCTACGGCCTGCGCCTTGAGTGCTTCCGTTTCAAATGATGCCGGCATTTCAGCACATACTGCACCTATGACATAATCACGTGCGGATACATCCAGTACCTGCTTCGAATCTATATCATATACATGAAATGTATCTATCAGACTGAACGATCCGGAGTCCGGGCTGTCAGCTGGTTTCACTGCAGTCGTATAAGGTGTGTCCGGACTTCGGCTGTCTTCCTGCTGTACAGCTGTAGCTGCAGGTCCCGGTCCGGGTTTGTCTAACATTGAAAAAGCAGGTATACCAGCAGTGACAACACAAAACGATATTATCAGACTCAACATATGTCTCATGGCTAAACCTCCATAAATTATATTTATATTAAAAAATAATCAAAAAATCAGTCAAAAACGTTCTAAAAACAGCAAAATAGGACATCATATAAACACTATATTGACAGCTATACAAATAATAGTGTATTATTATATATGTGTTATTATGCAGCTGATATGCAGCTGTTCTTAATTATTGGAAAGGACGATGTGTTGTATGAATGCAAATGGACAAGCTCCTGTTGAGAGTTTATGCAGTAAACTCAGGGATTATTCCACTATAGATCCGGCACTTTACGAAAAATTTCATGTTAAAAGAGGACTCAGAAAGTCAGATGGAACAGGTGTAGTAGCCGGAATAACAAAAATATGCAACGTACATGGTTATATTATTAATGAGGGAGAACTCGAGCCCATCCCGGGTGAACTGATATACAGGGGCTATAATATAAATGATCTTGTTTCAAATGTAACAAAAGAAGGCCGTTTCGGCTATGAAGAGGTTGCGTACCTGCTTCTTTTCGGAAGTCTTCCTTCAGCATCAGAATTAAAAATGTTTACTGATTATATCTCTAAAATGAGAGAGCTTCCTGACAGCTTTGTTGACGACATGATCCTTAAGGCACCGTCCAGAAATATAATGAACAAAATGGCCAGATCTGTACTGGCACTGTATTCATATGACGAAAATGAAGAAGAAAAATCACTTGAAGCTGAAATGCATAAGGCTATATGTATGATTGCCCGTCTTCCTGTAATTATGACTCATGCATATCAGGTAAAGCAGAGACATTACTACAACGAAAGCATGATTATCCATCCGCTTCGTCCTGAAGAAAGTACTGCAGAGACAATATTGTCAATGCTCAGATTTGACAGACAGTATACAAAGCAGGAAGCACATCTGCTCGATACGCTGCTGATGCTGCATGCTGAACACGGCGGCGGCAACAATTCAACATTTACCTGCAGAGTGCTTACTTCATCGGGTACAGATGCATATTCGGCATACTCTGCTGCAATAGGCTCACTGAAGGGACCAAGACACGGCGGAGCAAATATCAAGGTCGTTCAGATGGTTGAGGACTTCAAGAAAAATATAAAGAACTGGCAGGATGAAGGCCAGGTTGCTGACTACATAAGAAAAACGATAGGCAAAGAAACAAATGATCACAGCGGCCTTATATACGGAATGGGACATGCTGTATATACGTTGAGTGATCCAAGAGCTGTAATACTCAAGGAGAAGGCTTATGAGCTTGCAAAGGGAACAGAGTTTGAAGCTGAATTCAACCTTCTCAGGACTATTGAAAAACTGACTCCTGAAGTGTTCAGACAGGTGAAGGGTGATTCAAAGGTTATCTGTGCAAATGTCGATATGTATTCAGGACTTGTCTATAAAATGCTTCAGATCCCTGAGGATCTGTATACACCTCTGTTTGCCGTTTCAAGAATTGCCGGATGGGCAGCTCACAGAATGGAAGAAATACTGACTGGCGGACGAATAATAAGACCTGCTTACAAAGCAGTTGCAAAGGAAAGAAAATATACTGTTCTGAATGAAAGACCGGACAGCGTATAAAATATTAATAAGAAACTGCCTCATGTATAATTATTATACATGAGGCAGTTTTGTATATAAATTTATTAAGGAGAACCGGGTTAGTATCTTTATGAAAGATAAGTTTGACAGCAGCAGATTTTCTAGTTACAGCATTTCATTCAGATAACGTGATACCTTGTTCTGGATTGAAACGGCAGCTTCTCTGGCAGTACAGCCTGATGAAAAGAATATTTCTGATTCTTCATTAATTATAATCATTATTTTATGAAAGCAGATCGCGCTTCTGGCCGGTGATTCCATAAAGTTTCTGAATGACTCTCTTTCCGCCAGATTCACAGCAGGTAAAGTATAAGGATTACCATTTTCATCGTATGTTTCTCTTAGTGTTTCATCATTGCAGAGCTGATTTGTTCTCTTATATAAGGACGACTTTTTAAGTGGGAGATCGTTGATTATTATGCCGTCCTGATATTCATCAGTCAGAAACTGACGGATAAACATCCATGCACCTTCCTTGACATCTGAGTTTTCTGTAACGGAGAAACTAAGACCAGGTTCTACAGTTCTATGTATTCCACTGTCAGAAGGGATGCCGGGCAGACTGACATTTTCGCCAGCATATAAATTTATCATACGGTGAAGTCCATATATATCATTCATATAGATATATCTCATAAGAGACATATCATTTTTAAGTGCATATGTAAAGTCTGTCCACTCCGCGGATTTTTCCTGTTCAGACGGTATCGTATCGTCATTAATGAACTGAAGTATTTTTTCAAAAGTATCATTGTCAAAGTCACAGCTGTGTTCATCAAAGTTTACGTGATCATAGGCATATGACTCCATAAGAGACATAAATATCATGTATCTGTAGTCGCTGTCAAATGGCTGAATGTCCGGGTGTTCACTGGCAAACGAGAAAAACTCATCATATGTCCATTTGTCACGTTCACCCCAGTATGATGTTTTTACAGCATATGTAGCAGATGAATACTTAACAGGAAGAAGAAACAGTTTTTCTTTATAGGTATAGGCATCAAGAATACTGCTGTAATAATCATCTCGGTTAAACTGCGCATCGGAGTCAATAAAACTATTCATATCAGCAAGCAGTCCTTTTGACAGGTATGCCGGTATATCCATTGTGGAATCAGGAAGTAATATATCAGGAATATCTCCTGACAGTATATCTGAATCACATTTTATGCCTGCTGTAATATTATTGGTGTCATAAGATGATGAATACGCAGAATAATCCGTTGCTGCTATTCTGTAGTCGTCGTTTTCACTGTTAAATTTCTGTATCATTAATGTGACGGATAAATCATCCAAACAGCCGGCAAGTCTTATTATCTGTTTCGAATTAAGCTCGTCAAGTCTTTCCTGATCGGCCTTAACATATTTGCACAGTCTGCAGTTTGTATCGGAAAAATTATTATTAACTGCTATGATCAGTTCAGGCGAAAGTACAGCAGCGGTTGACGGGAAGGTATCGCAGTCACAGTCCATATTCATAAATATCTGATCTGATTTTCCGTTGGGTATACTGTATCCCATGATCCCGTACTTATTCTGATAATAAAAATCATATCCACAGCTGCCTTTATAAAATGTATTTTCGCTGGCTGCTGTGAAATCGGAAACTTCTGTAAGTTCACCTTTTTGGGTATCTATCCTGTATAGTTTGCTCTCATGGCGTTCAATGCAGTAAAGTGAATTATCTGCCCCTGTAAATATATAAGTAATTTCCGCGTTGTCATCCGGACATTCAATAGTATATTCAGGGACCGGGTCAGAACCATAGACGTAAATACCGGTATGGTTTGTAGTGAAATCCATCATAGGAATCAGTATTTTACCGTTTTTGTCAATACAGAAGCTCTGCGGAATATAGTTATAATCAAATGTCTGAGAATCAAAGATCTTTACACTCTGAGACTGTGCACCTGCTTTATAAACGCAATAAGATGAGATACCGTGTTCGTCCTCGTCAGGTGAAACACCGCATTTTGTTACCATATAGTACAGATTATTCTCATCTATGGGCAAAATTTTTATGTCATACGGTCTGCCTCCCTCATCAGTACAGTCAGAAGCAGTATATGTATTTATTACAGTTCCTTCTTTGTCAACCTGAACTATTTCTCTTTCCCTGTTATCCGGGACGACTGATGCTGCGCCTGAATGTGACGGATCATCAGAATTTGTACAGCAGGTTTTATATGAGCACATGTCCGCAGATGAATAAGACATACAGTATATACTGTCAGTTGTATTTCCGATAATTCTAAAGTCGTCTGATATCGGATTGCCTGATTTCAATTCGACCTGATCGAAAAACCTTGTAAGCTTCTGCGGCTTTGCAGGGGCATCTGTGATTATTTGTTCGGTTACAGACTGTTCGGTTTCAGACGGCTGACCGGGAAGAGAAACTGTTTTTTTTTCACTGCAGGATAAAAGAGTGACAGGGAAAGTGCATGCAAGGCAGAATGCACATATTTTTTTAATTTGATTTTTTATTTTAACCATTTAATCTCCTGTTATAAAATATCATCTGTCATGTAAGCCTGCTTAATTTACTTATTGTGATCAGATTTTATTAGTTTATAAAAGTTCATTCAGATAAAGCGTTACTTTACTTTGTACAGCACTTGCCGCATCACTTGCAGTGCAGTCTGATGAAAAGAAAGCATTTGTTTCATCCTGAATTATATCAAGGATCTTTGAATAAATAAGGCCGCTTACAGCAGGTTTATCAAGGTACTGTTTATAGGCATTTATTTCTTCATCATTTAATGGAGGGATCTTTACTTCTCCGTTTTCTGTATACGCATAAGACGTTGCTTCAGGGTCTGAAGCTGTCTCGTCAATTTTTTTCTGTAATGATGAGCGCTTCACCGGATAACTGCCGTAGATACCGACACGGCTGTAACCTTCCTGGGTGTACTGTATATCATCGGTCAGGAACTGTTTGATAAATTCCCACGCTCCCTCTTTTTCTTTGGAGCTTTCGGATATAGAAAAACCTTCAGATGACGAGACGATATTTTTACCTGATGATTTTGATGCAACACCATTGATGCTGACAGGTTCAGCGGCATAACACTGTACAAGCTGGTGGTAGCTTAAGATATCCATTGAACTGTATGGTGAAAGAAGAACGGAATTGTCTTTGAGTGCGGCAGGGTCATGTTCATCATATCCATACTTCATGTCATCATCCTGATCAGTATTGTTTTTTATGACATCAAGAAGTCTCAGAAATGTTTCATTGTTAAAGTCACAGCTATGCTGTTTAAAGTCGACAAAATCATTTATATAGGAAGTCATAAATTGATTCAGAACGGTTTCTCTCGGAACATGATTAAATACCGGGATATCTTCATTTGTACTTACAAATGATAAAAAGTCATCATATGTCCAGTTGTCAAATGAGCCGCTCATAGATGTCCTGGAGGCATAGGTATTAAGTTCATAGGAAACCGGAAGATAGAAAAGCTTATCGTCAAACGTATATGCGTCAAAAATATTTGTATAGTAGTCTTCACGTTTTATGTCAGGGTCATTGTCTATAAAGCTGTTCATATCCGCAAGGAATCCTTTTGAAAGGTATGACATGACATCCATATCGTTATCCAGCATCAGTATGTCAGGAATATTTCCATTGATCAGATCATTGTCAAGCTGGCTGCTGCCTGGTATATAACTGTCTTCAGTATTCTTGTCATACAATGAGTAATCCCTGGCACAGATACGATATTTGTCACTGGTCTTATTGAATTTTTTAATTTTGCTGCCGATTCCGGACTGAGACAGCCAGGTCCCTGCCAGCGTTACTACTTTACGTGAGTTAAGTTCATCAAGTCTTTCCTGACTGGCTTTAACAAGTTTTTTTATTTTGAATGAAAACATATCTGACACGTCATCAGCTTCATATGCGGCAACTATAATTTCCTCCGGTGATAAAACACAGCATTGCTGAGGATCTCCTTCATAATCAGTATCAGTCCAGAGAATAATTTCATCAGTCTTATTGTCCTTGATACTATATCCGAAAATACCGCAGTTTGTTGAATAATAGAAATCATATCCATTGCTGCCGGCATAGAAATTATTGGAATATAAAGCAGTGCTGCAGTCCGGCAGCTGAGTAACGGACATTGTGTCAGTATCTATTTTGTATACTTTACCGCTATCAACGGTGTATACTGACCCGTCCTCTCCTGTAAACATAAAGGTCAGATAATGCAGATTATCAGGAGTACTTATACTGTCTGTCAGTGTTCCGTCAGGTGCATATACATTGATATTTAATTTATAGTTTATATCGCATACCGGAATCAGTATATTTCCGTTTTTGTCCAATGACAAAGCCATGGGTGTATAATCATAATCAAGTGTAGGAGTTTCAAACATTTTAATACTTTCCCCGCTGCTGTCAATTTTGTAAACAGTAAACGAGGATGTTTCATAATAATTGCCGTCACCGTCACTGCCGGTTCCACGGTTAGTTATCAGATAGTACACATTGCCGTCTGCCCCCGTATACATGCATGATAAACCGGAATTTTCAGATACTTGCGGCAGCTTGTAATCATTAAGAACATTACCGTCCGGATCTAATTTAATCAGATGTTCACCAGTATCCTCATATAAGGCACTCGTTACATATGCTGTATCGCCCGTCAGCTGAATGTTATAAAATTCCTTATCTTCTCCGGTATAAACATCCTGTGAGATAAGTGAAGTTGATTCATCGTCCTGATAGTTGTATCCGAAAATCCCGTCTGAAGAATGGTACACCATATCATATCCGCAGCACGCACCGTAAACCTCCTGGGCATCCTGCAGTTCATATCTTAATATTGTATCTCCCGTATTCATGTCAAATTTGTTGATCATTAAACCTGCATATCCTGTGCACATGATAACAGAACCGTCATCACATGCAAACATGTTTGTAAGAGAGCCTTCCATATCAGAAATGACACCAGTCAGATCTGTAAGTTTTTCATCCTTATCAAGCTTAAAAATACAGTAAGTATCATTTCCTTTATTCCAGCATCCGAGAAAAATGTTCCCGTCACTGCTTACACAACTAGCATATACCATATTTACAGGACAACCAGTTTCAGAGATAAGCTTGCTTATTTCAACTTTTTTTGTCTGCTCAAGTTCTTTTGTAAATATAAACATAGCATCATATGTAATAACATATAGATTTTGCTGTGCGTCAGTATGAATTGAACTGACACCTGTCGCTGAGTCAAAGCTGACAGTTTTATCGTTCCCTGTTGCTATATCCGTACAATGCAGTATCATTTCTCTTTCAGTAGTCCCTCTTGATGCCCAGCAGATGCCGTCAGAGGTTCTGAGGCTAACATCACAATACTGCGTTTGCGGACCATGTTCATCAGCTGCACTGCTCTGAGAACCATCTGAAAGATTTATTTTTATTGTGCTGAATGAACTTGGAATCTTATCAGCTTTTGAAATCATATAAAATGAGTTGCTGTCACCTGCTAAAATATTAGACTGCATTGAATAGTTATTAAAAGAGGTTTCTTTTTCATCAAAAAAGCGGGTGATCTTCTGAGGTGATGCTTTATCTGTCTTATTTGTATTTTTGACTGACTCGGAAGGGGCGCTGTTTTCAGATGTCAGTGCCGTATTTTTTTTATTGCCGCATGAGCATAACGATGTGCAGCATGTGCATGCAAGACAGAAAGCTGTAAGTCCGGATATAAATAATTTTACTTTATTCATTTTAATCTCCTTAATAATGTGTTATAATTTTTTACGTGAATGTATAGCAGAAAATTTAATATGCTGAAAGGATATGCAAAATGGAAACAGCTAAAACTTTGTTTATCTCTGACCTTGACGGAACTCTGATGAACAGCGAGGCAAGGGTAAGTGATAAATCGGCAGAGCTTCTTAATAAAATAATAGATAAAGGTTGTCTGTTTACTGCAGCTACAGCAAGAACAGCAGCCACAGCAGTACCAATACTGTCAGGAATAAATATAAATGTTCCTGTAATCCTTATGAACGGTGTGTGCATATATGATATAGAAAAGTCCCGATACGTAAACATTGAGCAGATAGATGAAACATCATGCAGACAGCTGTTCGGTGTTCTTAAAGACTTTCATCTCTCAGGCTTTGTATTTTCAATTACAGGCAATGTACTTATGACATTTTACGAGAATGTTGATTCTCCGAACGCAAAAAAATTTGTTGAGGAAAGAACCAGAAAATTCGGAAAAGTATTTACTCACACCGATAACTTCTGCAGTTGTATTGAACAGGGTGTGATCTATTATTCCGTTACCGATACAAAAGAAATACTAGACCCTGTTTACGATGCCATTAAGGGTGTAGATGGTATTCATATTGATTACTACCGTGATATATACGATGAGAATTACTGGTATCTTGAAATCAGCTCACAGCATGCATCAAAGTATAATGCAGTAATGTATCTCAGAAAAATGCTCCAGGTTTCCTGTGTATACGGATTCGGAGATAATTTCAATGATATACCTCTGTTTCGTGCCTGTGACGCCTGTTTTGCAGTAAAAAATGCAAAACCTGAAATATGCAAGCTTGCATGCGAGGTTATTGATTCTAATAATGAGGATGCAGTTGCACGAAAAATAACCGATATGGTGAAGGATGAGTGAATCTTCCTGCATATAAAAAACAACTGAAAAATAGAAAAAGTTTCAGACTTTTAAATATTTTTTAATTTTTGCAGTAAAAAACCAGCCATAAACTGTCAGGCGTATAATGATGTGCCGGCAGCTTATGACTGGTTTTAAATTTATTATATTATAGATCTGAGATAAAAATTTTTCAGAAGTCCTGCTGTCATACGCACGGAAGACCGACAGACAGGAGTTTTTTCTGATTATATTCTGATTTTTGAAAAGACATCGCCGATGGGTTCACATATTACAAGATCACATCTGCTGTCAAGCTGGGTCTGTGACTTGTTGATGATAACAAGCTTTTTGCCTTTGAAGTATCTGAGCAGTCCGGCAGCCGGGTAAACGACCAGGGAAGTACCGCCTACTATAAGAAGTTCGGCATTGCTTATTGCTTTTACTGAGTTTTCAACTATACTGTCGTCAAGGCCTTCGTTATAAAGTACAACATCAGGTTTTATAAGACCGCCGCATTCACAGTGAGGCACTCCGCCGGAATTCATTATGTACTGCGAATCGTATAATTTTCCGCAGTCAAGACAATAGTTCCTGTTTACACAGCCATGCAGTTCAAAGACATTTCTGCTTCCTGCCAACTGGTGCAGACCGTCGATGTTCTGGGTGATCACTGAATCCAGACGTCCTGCTTTTTCAAGCTGGGCGAGTTTTATATGTGCCATATTCGGTTTTGCCTGTGGCGCAATAAGTTTGTCACGGTAAAACTCATAAAATTCTGCTGTCTTTGCAAAGAAAAATTCATGACTTATGATCTGTTCAGGAGGATACCTGTACTTCATGCTGTAAAGTCCGTCTGTACTCCTGAAATCAGGAATTCCGCTTTCAGTTGATACGCCTGCTCCGCCGAAAAAGACTGTTGAGCCGGATGAATCTATCCACTTCTGAAGCGTTTCTATTTTGTCCATATCCATAATAATGTCCCCTTTATTATAAACTTAAGATTCCTGTTCATTTATCCGTTACTGTACATATCGGTCTGTTTTTTTAGTTCCTCAATATAAGAAAGAGCGGTCATGCTGAGGTTTGCCTTTTCGTTTTGTATCCAGCCGACATTCATTTTTTCATAAGTCTTAAGCGGTAAAGATATAATATTGTCACCGTTGAGATTTCTGTTGAGTACACCGGTACAGATCGTATAGCCGTTAAGTCCGATAAGAAGATTGAAAAGAGTTGCACGGTCACTCACGTGAATAATTTTTTTGTGAGGTGCAGTACTCAGTATTTCCTCAGAGAAGTAAAATGAGTTGTATTCACCCTGTTCAAAAGCAAGACACGGATATTCATCAAGGTCTTCAAGGGTAATGGAGGCATGTCTGGCCAGAGGGTGGGCGGAGCTTATAAAAACATGAGGATCAGCGGTAAAAAGGTGATTGAAGACAAGATGATTTTCTGAAAGGATCTTGGTTATTACCTTTTCGTTGAATTCACTCAGATATAGTATGCCTATCTCACTGTGAAAGTTTTTTACATCTTCTATGATCTCATACGTTCTTGTTTCACGAAGTGTAAATTCATATTCGTCAGTATCAAGGGCTGACAAAACATTTACAAAAGCATTTACCGCAAATGCATAGTGCTGAGTTGAAATACAGCACAGCTGTCTGGAAGGTTTTTTTCCGGTATACCGCTGCTGCATAAGCTCAAACTGTTCTGTGACCTGTCTTGCATATGACAAAAATTCGTTTCCGTCCGTAGTGAGAGTAATACCCTTTGCAGAACGTGCAAATATTATTATATCAAGTTCCTCTTCGATGTCCTTAACTGCATTTGATAGACTGGGCTGGGAAATGAAGAGCCTTTTGGCTGCTTCGGTTATAGAGCCGTATTTTACGATGGCAATAACATATTTTAACTGCTGAAGAGTCATTATATCACCTTGATCTGAAAAAATTTAACAAGAAAGCCGAAAACCCGGATGAAGAGGTTTTCGGCTTGGTTAGCGTTCCCGAGGTGATTCGAACACCCGACCTACCGCTTAGGAGGCGGTCGCTCTATCCGGCTGAGCTACGGAAACAAATCTGAAAAAATGCTGTCGATGAGCATTCAAGTGTATATATTATATCATATTAAAACGGAAAAAACAAGTGTAAAAATAAAAAAACAGTCATATGTTCATATACATAGAACAAGAGCAGTCACATGAAAATCTGTGACTGCTCTGAGACTCTTTCGTTCAACAGTCTCCGGGATGATTGTTTAAAGTTCCAGGATTGCTTTTTTCATAAGACAAAAGTCAATGATATTAAGAACACCGTTTTTGTCATAGTCAGCGGGAGTTATATCTTCAATATCTGCGGCTCCGAGAAACCATTTCTGAAGCAGTACTATATCACTGACAGTAAAACTTCCGTCGGAGTTAAGATCACCCTGAATGATTTCCGGTTTTACAGGCACCAGCGACAGATGTTCGATTTTTACAATGCCGCTCCCTTTAAACTCCATGACCAGAGCACAGTTTGTATCATTGGCTGAAGCAGTAAATTCTTTGAATGCTGTCTGTTTTTCTGCAGATGCAGCTACAGATTCGCGGAAATATGGTGCATAGGTATCATGATTTTGCTGTATACGGTAGTCAACAGAGGCACTGCCTGTGCAGCTGTATTCAAATGACAGCTTATACTTCTGGCCTTCCTGAATCATAAAACCTGCAGCCAGTGCCTGAGGAGCCCACCAGCCGCCTCCTGAAGTTGCCGGCGCTTCAAATCCGGGACTGTCTGTGTCAACAGTACCTTCTCCGCCATAGAACATCAGGGAACTTGCACTCATAAGATCATCAGAGTTTATTTCTTTGCCATTCTCATCAAGAAAAACACCGTCTGAGAATTCTCCGGAATCAAAGTATTTATCAAGCCATTCAATACGGTTATCTATCCAGGTGCTCAGATATTGTGCATGAGCCATATGTGTATCAAGTGCTGCAATTTCTTCAGGTTCATTATATACACTGGTTCCGAGGGTTTTCCATTTTGTAAAGTTTCTTTCGTATGAACGGGCATTGGCTGCTGCCTCATGAGTTACAAAGCCCGGAACAGTCTTTATTGTATCATACATTTCGTTATAACGCTCAGTTACTGCTTCACGAAACCATGCTGACTTCATAGCATAACATAACCACGGATTTGAGTTGGCGCCGCTGTCTGTGACATTAAAAATATTCAGACCCATATATGAATCAATACCCTTGGCTTCATTGTTGTTGCCAAGTGCGAGGTCATAGTCCCACATCGGTTCAAATATAAGTTTTGAATCAGCGTCTTTTGCAATATAATAGCTGTCCCAGCCTGAATCGACGTTTTTGCAGATCTCATTGGCGATGAAGTTGTCAACAAGTGATGCTGTGTCAATATACTGCTGTGCAGCTTCCTTGTTTCCGCTTTTAAGAGCCGCAAGAGCATCACGGACATATTCTGAAATATACTCTGTCTGCTGCTGCGCAATCTGTGGATCTTCTGACAGATCACTCTTAATCTCGTACTGTGAGTTTCCTGCAGAAAATACATTTTCCTCGGCATAATGTGTCATCTGAACCAGATAGCCGTTATCTTCAACAAGCGCCGGATTTTCTGTTACAGCTACACGGTTTTTGTTTACATTAACTGCTTCACACAACAGATATACACCCTGATATTCTCCGTTTACATAGACTTCAACAGATCTGCTGTTGGCGGAGTATGGCATTGCATCCATAAGATCACCAAGATGATATGCAGCCATATTTCTAAGCATTGATGTATCATAGTAGTTTGCAACAAGGTTCCAGGTCTTGCCTTTGCCGTCTCCTACACTAAGAGGATTCTGCTTTTCAGGGAACTTTATTTTATAGCTTTTCTTATCAAGTTTAAGGGTTATGTTTCCGCGCAGACGCACAGACATATCAGTAGTATCCATATCAAGTACCTGATTTTCATCCCAAATCTTGATTTTGGCATCAACATACGTGTCTTTGGAGGCAACACTCTGTCCTCCGGTGTCAATACATATTACAGGCATATCAAGCTGCGAAGCTATGATATCATCATCTGTAACGGCGTTAATATGCAGATGAGGTATCTGCAGGGTCTGAAATACGGTTAATGATACAGCTAATGCTGCAAGTGATGCAATCAGTTTTTTCATAATTAACTCCATTGTAGAATAAATTTACAGGTAATTTTAAGAGAACCCGTATAAAACCTCTTATCAGCAGGGAAGAGAAACAGAAAAAGTCACCAGGTTGCTGTGATATGAAACCTCGATTTTGCCGTTGTGCAGTTCGGCTATTGCCTGTGCGATCGAAAGACCGAGCCCATATCCCGGCCTTTCTTCGCTGCCCGGTTGATCGCAACGGTAAAAACGCTCAAACAGACGGTTTATTTCAACTGGATTGAGTCTGCTGCATAAGTTGGTGCAGCTAAGACATACTCTGTCTCTGCTCTGATTTACTGCAATACTGATGCTGCTGCCGGCATCTGAGTATTTGAGTGCATTATCTATAAGAATTCCGATCAGACGTTCTGTTCTTATTTCGTCACCATAAAACATAATATTTTCATCTATTTTCTCAGACAGCGGATGATTTTCCTCATAAGCTCTGCTTTCAAAGTAAAGGACAGTGTTATGTACTGTCTGGCTGAGGCAGAACTTTTCAAACTGAAGTCTGCAGTTGTGTGTTTCAGAAAGTCTGGACAGTTCCAGAAGTTCGTTTACCAGACGGCTCATTTTATCTGACTGTGCCCTTATACAGGCAGTCCATCTGTCAGGACCTGTTTGTTTCTCAAGCAGGTCTGTCGTTGCGGAAATTACTGTTATAGGTGTTTTAAGCTCATGCCCTGCATTTGAAATAAACTGCTTTTGTTTTTCAAATGTCTCAGACACAGGTTTTACAATTTGTCCTGATACAATAACTATTATCACAAACAGGATCAGCAGGATCACAGCACCTGAAACAACTGATGCGAATAGCAGCTGTCTGAGAAAATTTTTATCTGAATTTTTGCGGACAAAAGCAATGATACAGTGCTGAGCGTTTTTTTCACAGTTGTAGTAATACTGCGCTCCGGAATCAGTCCTGATAACTGATAAAGACTTATCAGTACTGAGAATCTGCTTTGCAAGCATGGAGGCCTCTGCATCATCTAAAGGTGAAGACATATTTCCGTCGTTGACTGCGGTAAGCGTGCCGTCCGGATCCGTCACAATGCAGAAGCTGTCTGCAGAGTCAAGTATCTGAGGCACTTCGTCTTTAAAGCTTTCTGTATAGTTTGTGTGAGGAATAAAATTCATCGTATCCTTATAGTGTATTTCTATACTGTCAAGCTCAAGTGAGATGTCTTTTGATGCACTTTCAAAACCTTTGTCTGATGAGGTATACCAGACAACTGAGACAAGGAAATTGTTCTGATCAGCCATGCTGTTTATGTATGCCTGGGGATCTCTTTCATACTTAAGATTTTCAAGGTCTGTGAAATCTATAGTGACCTCCCGGGTGTTTTTGTTAAATGTATACTCGCGGTACGCAAAAGCAGGCTCTGAGTCAGACTCTGATATTTTGAACATAAGTCCGCCGCCGGCACTGTACCATTCCTCACTTTCAGTTTTGCTTCTTATTTCACCGGTAAGTGTTACGCTGGCTATACTTTCTATAGAACGTGGAATTATATAATCGCCGTCAGGATTCTGCGGCATCTGACTGAGTATGAAGTATTCATTTTTATAGTCATAGCCGGATTCATTGCGCAGTATTATGTCAAGCATGGCATCCTTGTCTGAGTAGTATGTAATATTCATCATAACATTCAGAATAACAAGCATCAGAAGCACGACACAAAAGGCTATTGATAAAGCCGAAAAAATATATTTTCTGCGGAGCCTCTTAATTGCTGTTTCCATCTGTGTGCTCCTTTAATGCATATCCGAGGCCGCGTGAGGTAACGATCTGTACGCTGGAATTTATGGCACTGAGCTTTTTTCGTAGAAATGAAATATATACTTCAATAGAGTTATATTCGATATCTGAGTCAAGCCCCCAGATTTTGCTGACAAAATGCTCCTTGGATATGAGCTGTCCCTTGTTCATCAGAAGCATTTCAAGGATGTCATACTCTTTTTTGCTGAGCATAACATGCTGTTTATTGCATCGAAGTTCGTGTGTTGCCTTATCAATTATGATATCTGAATATGAGTACGAATCGCCGCAGTATTCAGCTGTTTTTCTGCGTGACAAAGCGCGCAGGCGGGCAAGCAGTTCCTTTGTTATAAATGGCTTGGTAAGATAATCATCGGCTCCGCTGTCAAGTCCTGAAACCTTGTCCTCAATCTGGGATCTGGCGGTAAGCATGAGGACAGCACTAGAGATGCCTTTTTTGCGTATTTCACGCAGTACCTGCAGTCCGTCGACCGCACCAAGCATTATATCAAGAATGATAATATCGTAAATACCGGTCAGCGCATATTCAAGCCCGTCGGCTCCGTTATAAACCGCATCAGTGTAATATCCTTCTATTTTAAGCATTTCAGAAAGTACAAGCGACAGATCTTTTTCATCTTCTATAATAAGTATTCGTATAATAATCCCATCCCGGTTTAAATTTTTTTATTTTATTATACCATATTAAGCTTGAAAGTTACTGAATATATTTTAAACTTTTTTTATTGCCACACAGCCGAAAAAATGCTATAATATCATTTGTTATAAACTCTTTTAAACGAAAGGACGTATTTGGTGCATGAGTGAAGCGGAGTATTCATATGAAAGGCTCGCTGAAGACATATGGGTATGTACAAGTGAGAATCACAGATTCGGGACTGATGCTTTTTTGCTTACTGATTTTACAAAATATAAAAAGAAAGACATCGTATGTGAGCTTGGAACAGGCTGTGGAATAATTCCTATGATAATGTCGAGAGTCGATCCTCCGCAAATGATCTATGCGGTGGATATACAGGAAAATGCTATTGAACAGCTTAATCTCGGCATAAAGAAAAGCAGAGCGGCCAATATTATTCCGGTATGTGCAGACCTGAAAGTACTCTGGGACAGTGCACCGCTTGGCAATTGTACTCTGGTAGTCTGCAATCCGCCGTATAAGGCTGCCGATGCAGGAATTCAGAGCGGAATTATGTCGCAGAAGATAGCAAGACATGAGATCATGTGCGGTATTGATGATGTGTGTCTGGCAGCTTCACGTCTTCTGAGATTCGGGGGAAGACTCTGTATGTGCAACAGACCGGAAAGGCTTCCGGATGTAATTACGGCCATGAAAAATAATGATATAGAGCCTAAAAGACTCAGATTTGTAAGCAATAATCCGTCACAGGCTCCGTGGCTGTTTCTTATAGAGGGCAAAAAAGGATCAAAGCCGTTCATGAATATAGAAAAGCAGCTGTACATGCAGGGCGAAAACGGATATTCTGATGAGGTAAAGAGAATATACAGGATTGATTAAGTCATCCGGAAAGGCGGTCACAGGATGTCAGGAACATTACATGTACTGGGCACACCGATAGGAAATATTTCAGATATAACACTCAGGGCACTTGATACATTAAATGAAGTTGATTTTATTGCAGCGGAGGATACTCGTGTAACTCTTAAGCTGCTCAACAAATATGATATAAAAAAACAGCTTGTGAGTTATCATGACCATAGTTCAAGGTTATGTGCTGACGGCATAATAAACAGGCTTCTTGCAGGGGAAAGCTGTGCGGTAGTAACTGATGCAGGTATGCCGTGCATATCAGATCCCGGTGAGGGACTCGTAAAGCTCTGCTATGAAAACAATATACCTGTCAGGGTCATTCCCGGACCAAGTGCTGTTGTCTCTGCACTGGCTGTCTCAGGCCTTGATACATCAAGATTTTCTTTTGAGGGTTTTTTAAGTGTGACAAAGAAGCAGCGTATTCAACATCTGGAAAGTGTAAAAAACAATACAAACACAATGATCTTTTATGAAGCACCGCACAAGCTTGTGACAACACTTGAGGATATGCTTAAGTATTTCGGAGACAGAAAGATCTCTCTTTGCAGAGAACTGACAAAGATCTATGAAGAAGTGATCCGTTTAACTATATCAGAGGCAATAAAGTACTATGAGAGCAAATCACCTAAGGGTGAGTATGTACTGGTCATAGAGGGTGCAAAGCCATCTGAGGTACCCGCCCTGACGATAGAACAGGCAGCAGAAATGGTGAAAAAGCTTATTGATGACGGGATAAAAGCAACTGCTGCATGCAAGGAAGTCGCAGCCGAGACCGGATATAAGAAGAGTGATCTGTACCAGATGATCAATTCTGAAAATTAGATTTTATACCAGAATATAAAAAACCATATTTCACTGTTAAGTGAAATATGGTTTTAATTTTGTGTTTAATAGTTTCCTGATTTGTCATCCATCAGTTTGAATTCAATGTCAATGGTTTCTCTTGATTTGTCATCATGAACGCGGATGATCTTAGCATGAACTGTATCACCGGCTTTTTTGCCTTCTATTGCTTCCATGAGAGAGTCATAACTGTTTACTTTTTTGCCTTCGACCTCAGTAATAACGTCATCTTTCTGGATGCCTGAATTAGCAATGTCGCACTCCTCGTCTATGCTCTGTACAAGTATGCCTTCCGGAAGATCTTTCGCACTGGCTGCATACTCGTTAAGTGCCAGAAAAGTTATTCCTACTCTGAAGCGTCCGGCGACATACCCATTGGCTGTCAGCTCCTCAATTATCGGCTTTGCTTCGTTTATAGTGATGGCAAATCCGAGACCTTCGTAGCTCGAACTTACATATTTTGATGATGTAATGCCTATTACCTGACCATACATATTAACAAGTGCACCGCCTGAATTTCCCGGACTGATAGCGGCATCTGTCTGTATGCACTCCATTTCAAATCCTGTACTGTCAGCGCGGATCTTTCGTTTTATTCCGGAAACATATCCGCCTGAAATACTTCCTGTAAGTCCTCCCGGGTTGCCTATTGCCATTACCTGTTCACCCTGAAGTACCTCATCTGAATTTCCGAATTGTGCCGGAGTAAGCTTCTTCATGCCGGTTGTGATCTTTATCACTGCAATATCGGTTTTGGCGTCAAATCCGATAACTTCAGCGTTATATTTTGACTTGTCACTGAGACTGGCGGAGAGATATTTTGCATTGTTTATAACATGTGCATTTGTTACAATATAACCGTCCTCGGACAGTATAACACCTGATCCGCTGCCAACCGGTACAGACATAGTTATATCATTGTATGTCAGGATCTCAACTACACTTGGCAGAACGTGCTTAGCTATTCCGGCGGTTGTATACGTTCCGTCTTCCCTGAGAAATTCATCACCGGAAGGCTTGCTGTTGAGCCCCAGAATAACTGTTGCGCCTGTTTTCGGACTGTAATATCCGGACTGCAGATGTGTAAGCTCTGAGATCATGCAGAAAGCGGAAAATGCCGAAACAAATGCAATAGATGATATGATCAGAACGATTCCAGGTTTAATTTTTTTGCGGGGTCTGATGCTTTTGTCTCTGTAATCAGATGTGCAGGTGAAATAACCGATTTCATATTCACTGCGGTTTTCAGGGATGCAGCTGTATGAACTGCCAGTATCAGCAGACTGTTTCATCTGGCTTTCATTTTCACACTGGCTTATGGATGAATCTGTATCTGGCTTCATTTGTTTCCTTTCTTAAATTACGTTTTATTGTTTACTCAAGAGTTACTGTAAATTCTGTATATGTTGCGCCGTCACTGCCGGCTGTAACATCTCCGTTGTGAAATCCTGCGATCATGCGGACAATAGTCAGGCCCAGGCCGTTTCCGGGAATACTGTCTGTACCGTCAGCTCTGTAAAATCTGTTGAATATTTTTGGCAGATCCTCAGCGCTTATTCCTTTTCCGCTGTTTTTTATAACAATTTTTTTAGCCCCGTCAGCTGTTACTGAAGCTTTTATTGATATCGTCCCGTTTGTGTCTGTATATTTGACCGCATTTTCAATAAGATTATAGAACATCTGATAAATAAGGTCAGGATTTGCGTGAATGATGATATCAGTGTCTTCAAAATCAACACTTATATTTTTCTCATCTTTTCTGGCACAAAGTGATTTTGCACTTTCGTGAATAATATCAGAGAGACTCAGATCGCACATTTTAATTTCTTCAGGATTTTCAAGCTTGCAGAGAGTCAGCATTGAGTTGATAAGAGAAGACATTCTTTTGATCTCAGATGATACAATAGTAAGATACTTTTCATAATTTTCAGGGCTTATTGTCTTGTCAAGTATTGCATCAACGAAGCCGCCGGCTGTCTGAAGCGGAGATCGCAGTTCATGTATGACATCATACATATCAAAATTATTGCTGTCAGGTTGTTTCATCACGGTTTTGTTCCTCTTTTGTTTCCTCGTTGGTCTCAGTAAGCTCAAACTTGTAGCCGACACCCCAGACTGTTTTTAAAGCCCACTGTGTGGAAATACCGTCCAGCTTTTCCCTGAGTCTTTTTATATGAACATCTATAGTTCTTGAATCTCCGTAGTATTCAAATCCCCATACTTCATCAAGAAGCTGGTCTCTTGTGTACACCCTGTTAGGGTTTGAGGCAAGATAGAACAGCAGTTCAAGTTCCTTAGGCGGTGTATCTTTTATTACACCGTTTACCTTCAGTTCATATCTTGTCATGTTTACACTCAGTTTGTCATACCTGACCTCTTTTGCCGTAGTCTCCGTGCCTGACTGGTTGGCACGTCTGTATACTGCCTTTATACGTGCAATTACTTCTTTTACATCAAAAGGCTTTACAACATAGTCATCAGCACCGAGCTCAAGACCGAGCACCTTGTCAAAGGTCTCATTCTTGCCGGTTATCATTATAATAGGTACATTTGATTTTTTTCTTATTTCACGGCATACCTGCCAGCCGTCAAGCTTCGGTATCATTATATCAAGAAGTATGATATCAGGCTTTAAGGCATTGAATTTTATGAGTGCCTCCTCACCATCATGAGAGAGTATCACCCCACAGCCTTCCTTGTCAAGGTACATTCTCAGTAAACTGCATATATTTTTATCATCGTCAACGATAAGAACTTTTCCAAGAGCCATGTGTCATCATCCTTTGTTTTTGAATTTTTAAATTTTTTGTGATAAATATATTATTTATTTTATTATACAATATTAACGAAATATGTACAAGTTTTTTAATATGAATAAATTATGTGTATAATATTAATAAGTTTATATAAATTAACTAATATAACAAGTATATATTATTAACGCTTATTGAATTTAATGTGACATATTATAAAAAATACGTTAAAATAAGTTTATATATCTATGCAAATGTCCAAACTTTTTTAAATAATATAAAAAAGTCTTGATTTTTCATATTAAGTTGCTAAAATAATAGTTAGCACTCAGAGATTAGGAGTGCTAAAACTGAAAATGCTTAATAGTTAATTTTAAAAATTTAACCATTATCAAGGAGGAGCATAACATGAACATTAAACCATTGGCAGACAGAGTTGTTATAAAAATGACTGAGGCTGAGGAAACAACAAAGAGTGGGATTATTCTTGCCGGTTCTGCAAAGGAAAAACCACAGGTAGCTGAAATAGTTGCAGTAGGTCCTGGCGGTATAGTTGACGGCAACAAGATTGAAATGTATGTAAAACCTGGTGATAAGGTGCTGACAAGCAAGTATTCCGGAACAGAGGTAAAGGTAGACGGTGTTGAATACACAATACTCAAGCAGGAAGATATACTTGCAATTGTTGAATAAAGATCTGTAATATAATTTGTTTTAAAAAGGAGAAATTAAAATGGCTAAAGATATTTGTTACGGCGAACAGGCTAGAAAAGCTCTGCAGGCTGGTATTGACAAGCTTGCTGATACAGTAAAGATCACACTCGGTCCTAAGGGCA
This sequence comes from Oscillospiraceae bacterium, assembly GCA_030539275.1. Lineage (GTDB taxonomy): Bacteria > Bacillota > Clostridia > Oscillospirales > Ruminococcaceae > HUN007. The sequence continues at coordinate 42,324 of JAUNSK010000005.1, forward strand.
GAAACGTAGTTCTTGATAAAAAATTCGGTGCTCCGCTTATTACTAACGACGGTGTTACAATAGCAAAGGAAATCGAACTTGAAGATGCGTTCGAAAACATGGGTGCGCAGCTTGTTAAGGAAGTAGCTACAAAGACAAATGATGCTGCCGGCGACGGTACAACAACAGCTACACTTCTTGCTCAGGCTCTTATCCGTGAGGGTATGAAGAATATTGCAGCAGGTGCAAATCCGATGGTTGTCAGAAAAGGTATGGCTAAGGCTGTAGATGCAGCTGTAAACAATATCATAGACAACTCAAAACAGGTTGCAGGCAGCGACGATATACAGAGAGTTGCAACAGTATCCTCAGCTGATGAAACAGTAGGAAAGCTTATTGCTGATGCAATGGAAAAGGTTACGGCAGACGGTGTTATTACTATAGAAGAAAGCAAAACTGCAGAAACATACAGTGAAGTAGTTGAAGGTATGCAGTTCGACCGCGGATATATTTCACCATATATGGTTACAGATACAGATAAGATGACTGCAGTTCTTGATGATGCATATATCCTTATTACAGACAAGAAGATTTCATCTATACAGGAAATCCTTCCTCTTCTTGAGCAGATCGTAAAGATGGGCAAGAAGCTTCTTATCATAGCTGAAGATATTGAAGGCGAAGCTCTTACAACACTTGTTCTTAACAAATTAAGAGGTACATTTGTATGTGTCGGCGTTAAGGCTCCAGGCTTCGGTGACAGACGTAAGGAAATGCTCAAGGATATCGCAATCCTTACAGGCGGTGAGGTTATCACTGATGAACTTGGTCTTGACCTTAAGGAAACAACTATGGAACAGCTTGGTCAGGCTAAGCAGGTAGTAGTTCAGAAAGAAAATACTATTATCGTTGACGGTGCTGGTTCAAGCGATGAAATCAAGGAAAGACTCAACCAGATCAAGGCACAGATCGAAGTTTCCACATCTGATTTCGATAAGGAAAAGCTTCAGGAGAGAGTTGCAAAGCTTTCAGGCGGTGTAGCTGTTATCAAGGTTGGTGCTGCTACTGAGATCGAAATGAAGGAAAAGAAGTTAAGAATCGAAGATGCACTGGCTGCTACAAAGGCTGCTGTTGAAGAAGGTATCGTTGCCGGAGGCGGAACAGCACTTATCAATGCTATGCCTGCAGTTGAAAAGATTATTCCTTCTCTTGACGGTGACGAAAAGACAGGTGCTAAGATAGTTCTCAAGGCACTTGAAGAACCGGTTCGTCAGATCGCAGTAAATGCAGGACTTGAAGGAAGCGTTATAATAGATAAGATCAGACGTTCACGTAAGGTAGGATATGGCTTTGACGCTTACAATGAGCAGTATGTTGATATGATACCGGCAGGAATCGTTGATCCTACTAAGGTTACACGTTCAGCACTCCAGAATGCAGCAAGTGTTGCAGCAATGGTACTCACAACAGAAAGTCTTGTAGCTGATATCAAGGAAGAAAATCCAGCTCCTCCGATGATGCCACAGGGCGGCGGAATGGGCTTCTAATCTGACAAATAAATCAAAATATATAAAATATAAAAAAAATCCCCACCAAAATCAGATGATTTGTGGGGATTTTTTTGTGCATATTAAATTAAATTGATTTTTAAGTTAGTGTCTGCTATAATATTATTAATATAGAATTTGAATATGATTATTTGGGAGGACATTTATGGGCAATACAATAAAAGACGTTGCCAGGTTAGCAGGTGTTTCAGTAGCTACTGTATCAAGAGTTCTTAACAACAGTGCAACAGTGTCAGAAGAAACGGCCCAACAGGTAAAAAATACTATAAAGGAGTTGAATTACAGACCAAATTTTCTGGGGAGAAATCTAAGAAAAAGAGAAACACATGTTATACTGGCACTTATTCCTTCTACCGAACATACTTACTACAGTGAAATACTTCATGGAATGCAGAGCAAGGGGTCAGAGTTCGGATATGATATTCTCATGAGTACCACAAACAGCAATCTCAAGACGGAAATGAGACTGCTGGAGATGATCTCAAACAGGACAGTTGATGGTGCTGTTCTTATGGGAACAAGACTTGACAAGAATATGCTTTGTGAAATGAATCAGTACAACGGTGTGGCACTGTGCTGTGAGACTGTGGAAGGCAGCGATATTCTAACAGTTAAGATAGATAATGAAGCTGCAGCATATGATGCAGTAAACTGTATGATAAGCAAGGGACACAAACGAATAGCAATGATATCAACTGATGTAAGGGCATCGTCAAGCGTCGAGAGAGAAAAAGGTTATATGAGGGCTCTCAGAGACAACGGAATAGAATTTAATACTGATTATCTTTATCAGTCATCCTATGACTATATTAACGGCAGTATAGCTGTCGAACAGTTTATGAAGCTCGACAAGAAGCCGACAGCCGTATTTGCAATATCTGATTTTATTGCAGCAGGTGCAGTTATAGGTGCAAACAAGCTCGGGCTTAATGTCGGTAAGGACTTTGCAGTAATGGGTTTTGACAATATCAGCATGTGCGAGATGTTTATGCCCACGATTTCTACAGTTGAGCAGCCTTGTTTCAAAATAGGAGAAGTGGTTGCAGAGCGACTGATAGAAAATATATCAGGAAAGTTCAGAAATACCGGAATAGTAAACCTGGATCACAGGCTTGTTCTCAGACAATCAACGGGAGATTAATTCTGAGGCAGCAGATATCAGAACTTCTTTTTTGTTTTCAATTTTTTCATTTATAATTTGTTCAAGTAACATATTCAGAGTTTTTCCGATCTCGGGGCCTTCGGCTCCGAGATTTTTTATATCTGTACCGTTTATTTCCATATCACATATGCGGTAGCACTCACCGTTTGAAATAACAGATTCAGCAGTTTTCTTGACATTTGAAAGATTGTTTATAGGGTTTGTACACTGGCCGTCCTTGGCATCGGCATCAGCCTGCTGGACAACAAGAAGAGTAAAGAAAAGTTCTTCACCCATGATCCGGAGTATTCTTTTTATATCAGCCTTGTTTTTGAAACGATGGTCATGATATCTGATGAGAAGACACACACTGTCAGTTGTTGCATTGTCATACTTAAGCCTTCTCAGAATTTTCTGAGCCACCTGAGCTCCCTTTTCCGGATGATCCCTGAAGTGACCGCTGCCGCTGCTGTCCAGAGTAAAGCACAGAGGTTTGGCTACATCATGAAAAAGCATCGTTATACGTGCCAGGCGGTTATATGGAGCTGAACATACAGCACGTACTGTATGCTCCCAGACATCATATCTGTGGTATTTGCTGTGCTGATCAAAGTGTTCAAGAGCAGTCAGTTCCGGAATAAACACACATAGAACACTATGATAAGACATCAGGATGTCAAATGCAAACGGTCCGTTGATCAGCTTTTCGAGTTCAGTTCTGAGCCTTTCTGCTGAGATAATGCTGAGGGTATTTTTAAGAGCAAGTATACTCTTTTTTGTATTGTCTTCAATGCCGAAACCAAGCTGAGATGCAAATCTGACTGCACGCATAATGCGCAGTGCATCCTCCTCGAATCTCATGGCAGGTTCTCCTACACAGCGTATAAGTTTTTTTTCAAGATCTTCGCGTCCGCCGAAAAAGTCAGCAAGGCCGAAAGATTCATTATAGGCAAGTGCGTTTATGGTAAAATCACGGCGTGACAGGTCATCACGGAGTCTGGGGGTGAACCTGACAGACTCCGGATGACGCTTGTCCTTATATTCGCCGTCAATCCTGTATGTTGTTATTTCTATCTGCATTCCATTTATAAGTACGGCAATAGTACCGTGTGCTTTTCCTATATCAATGCATTTGAAGTGCTCAAAAACCTTCTGTGTCTGATCAGGCAGTGCATTGGTAGTAATATCATAATCTGACGGTATCCTTCCAAGAAGTGAATCACGTACACATCCGCCGACTATATATGCTTCATAACCATTTGTCCCGAGCATTCGGAGTGCAGTACAGACCTGTGGTGGCAGTTTATTCATGTCATTTATCCTTTCAGTAAGTTTATTTATATAAATATTGCTGTATATTTCATAAGGTCGGTTTAATTATATCATGATTTAACCTTGTTTTCTATAGGCTATCATATTTTTATCACATAAAAGTTTAAAATTATAAATGTACTTTAAAAGAGTAACAGAAAACCTGAAAAAAACAAATATTAAATTTTAAATATAAAGGAGTTAATAATATGTTTGAGAATAACTATAATAACGAAACAGATACCAGAGAAACGGTATACACTCCTGTACCAGAACCGGGAAACCAGGAACCCGACTCCAAAAAACATAAAAATAAGAAAAAAGGTTCGGTAAAAAAATTATTCAAGGCTATTGGCCTTATATGCTGTATAGCTGCAATTTCGGCAGGTTCAATTGCAGGATACAGATATATTGATGAAAACGGAGTTCCGTTTATATCAGACAAATCAGATAATGACAGCAAAAAAGAAGATAACTCAAAAAAGGATGATGAAAGCACAGACAAGGAAAGTTCAACTACAATTGACAGAAGCAAGTATGAAGGAAAAAGCCTTGTAGAACTTTCAAAGAGTGAAAATGCCCTGTCAACACAGCAGATCTATCAGAAAGTTTCACCTTCAGTTGTCGGAGTTTCATCTACCTTTGAATATCAGTCAACAGCATACAGCTTCTTCGGATATGCAGGTGATTCGTCAACTCAGCAGCTTACGGGCACAGGTACCGGAATCATTACTTCAAGTGACGGTTACATACTTACAAATGCACATGTAATATATGATTCACAGTATGGCCGTGCTACAGATATTTCGATAATACTTCATGATGAAACAGAATATAAGGCTGAAGTAGTAGGCTATGATGAACAGAGTGATATCGCAGTTCTCAAGGTTGATGCAGCTGATCTGACAGCTGCAGAATTTGGTGACAGTGACGGTGTTCAGGTCGGCGACGCAGCACTTGCTATAGGAAATCCTCTTGGATTTGATCTTTTCGGAACACTTACAGTTGGTTATATTTCCGGTGTTGACAGAGAGATCTCCGTAAATGATACAGTCATGAAGCTGATCCAGACAGATGCAGCTATCAACTCAGGAAACTCCGGCGGACCGCTTATCAATGACTGTGGTCAGGTAATCGGCATCAATTCAATGAAAATGTCATCCTCATACAGCTCATCAGGTGCATCTGTTGAAGGCCTCGGATTTGCAATTCCTATCAGCCAGGCAAAGACAATTATAGATGACCTTATGTCATACGGTTATGTTACAGGAAGACCACAGCTTGGTATAACATGCAGAGATGTATCAACAGCAGGAGGTTCACAGCAGTATGGCAGTCAGCAGGGCAGCGGTCAGGATGGATCTTCAAGCGGTGTTCTTGTAATTGATGTTACACAGGATGGTCCTGCAGACAAGTGCGGAATCAAAGCAGGTGATATTATCGTAGGTGTTGACGGAGAACTCGTTACATCCATTCAGGAGCTGAACGAAGCTAAAAATAAACACAGCGCAGGCGATAAGATCCGTCTTACGATTATAAGGGACAGAAGCTATCATGACGTTACAATAACACTTGAGGATCAGAAAAACTCTGCCGATGATGAGAGCAGCCAAAATGATTCAGAGGATCAGAATAACAAACAGGATGAAAATACATTTGATCCGTTTGGTCAGCTTGGACCGGATGGTCAGTTTAATTAAGATTTTTCTTATTCTCCTTCCTATTTTTTAATTATATATAAAAATGCCCGTATCATACGTGATACGGGCATTTTTCATATTTAGCCTCTGTTTCAGTTTTCTTTTCTGATAATTGTGTACTGACGTATGGACAAAAGAACAGAAACATTAATAATGATACATGCAAGGATAAGCCATTTTGTAGTTGTATTACGCAGCTTGAAAACTTCTGTTTTAGGAAGAATTCCAAGAATTACTTTATCATTATATACCCTGTAGCGTATCAGAGATGAATGACCATATATCCTGTATGATATATTGCCTGTTTCTTTGTCAAAACGTTCAACAGGAACAGGACACTGGGTATTTACCAGGGCCTGTGTGGTGTGACTAATAAAGTTTGTACTGTTAATGTCTACTATGGCTGTAATACCGGACTGGAGAAGAGGATAGTTTGTGGTTACAGAAGCTATTGAACTGTAGCTTAGTATATCATTAAGTGATGAGTCAATAAAAGTGAAAAGAATAAGTCCGTCAGAATCACGGCGTGAAACTGCACTTTTGAAAATATATGTTCCGTTATCATCAAGTTCAATAATGGTTTTTGCATAGCTTTTTTTATCAAGACCATCTTCGAATTCATTGTTGATATTATTGTTTTCGTCATCAGCTGTGCTGAAGGTTATATTACCATATTCATCTGTCACGCTGATAACATCAGCCCCGATTGCCAGTCTAAGCTCTTCAATAGCCATATCCTCCGAGAGTGCCCTCGGGGTCTGGTACAGGATCACAGAAAATGTTTTTGCCTTTGACTCATATTCATCTGCGATCTGCTGTTTAAGATCATTAAACTCGACAGTTGTTTTATCCAGTTTTGATATGATCTGATTTATACGTGTGTCAGCTATTTCTTTTGCAGAGTTTTTCTCAATAACACCGATTGAGTACCAGCTGATAAAAATAAGTACAGCAGATACTACTATTGACGGTATCAGGATATTGTACAGATGTGGCTTTTTCATATTAAATATATTACCTTTTCCCAATCAGGTCAGGTCCTTTACTGGTAAATTGTTGATGGCACAGTCTTTCTGCAGTGTACATATCTTATTGTATTGTCTGTACATTTTCTGAACACTGTTTTCCAGAAAGTAATAATGCCATATGTATGGAATGATGAGGCCTATAGTAAGTACTATAAGTGCAAAAAAAGCAATATTTTCAGTAGTGCAGAACAAACCGATGCAGATAAACAGAATAACTGCAAACATAAATGTGACCAGAAAATGGATAAGTCGTTCGTGCTGCATAAACTGTATCTGTCTCAGATGTTCATTTTTTAGTTCGTCCAGGTTATCAACCGTACCTGAGGCGAGCGTCTGATCAATATAATTCAGATATGCTGTGAGATATTTTCTCATCACGCATTGCTCCTTTTATATTATTTTGCCTTATTTTTTGTTGATTTATCAGCTCTTTCAAATAAAATAGGAATAAGAAAACCTATTATAAGAAGTACTATTCCCACAATGCCCTCTGTATTGAAACGAAAATCAGACGGGAATATTGTAAGGAGTGAGCCGACTATAAGTCCTATTATAACAGCATATGTACCCTGACGGAAATTTTTAAGAAGCAGGGATATGCATTTTGCTCCGGCAAGGAGACCAATAACAGCACCTGCAGCAAAAGGTATCAGAAGTGCAATATTAAGTTCCTTGACGCTTGTGGTGGCTGTCTGATACATTCCCATGATAGTCAGCATAAGAGAACCGCTGATGCCAGGAATTATCATTGAAACAGCAGCTATTATTCCGCCGATAACAAGTTTTACAGCAAGTCCGACACTGAAATCTCTCGCAACGACATCAGATGTACCAGAGTTTTCAAGGAAGAACATAACGATCATAACACCGAGTGCCACAATGAACGGGACAGTGCTTACAGGCTGAAACTTCTTTTCAGCTGTACATTCATGCCATATCATCGGGAGACTTCCGCATACTATACCGACAAGGGTAAGCTTAGTTGCTGTCGGATAGTTTTCAAACAGCCATGTAAGTCCGAAAGATGTGGCATATATGCCGATTCCAAGACCAACTGCAAGTGTCAGCAGAAATGGTATGTTCTTTTTGAGTTTTTTAAAATTCAGTGAAATAGCATTGAGAAGACGGTCGTAAATTTTAAGAATAACCGCCATTGTACCTCCGCTGAATCCAGGGATTACAAATGCAATACCCATTGCAATACCTTTTAATACATTAATTATGTGTCCCATGTTTTCCTCCGTAAATTTTTACTGTATGTAGATAAAAAAACCTATACTTAATTATATATAGTCTTATACTTTTTGTCAATTAATATTGATGTTTTGTGATTTTGGGTATACAGCAAAACAGTATATTGTATGTTAAAATACAAGGTATCCGTATATTTGCAAGCTTTAGTAATTTATATACTATAAAGGGAATAACACCCAAAAATACTTAAAAATGTTTTACACAAACATTTAAAAATATGAAAAATCATAGGATATTATGTACATATGTATATATATGTATATAAAATATCTTGATTTTGGCTAAACGCTGTGTTATAATTGTGACGTCATTTACACTAAAATGACAAATATATTATAGCGTTATATGGATATTCATAAAAACATACAACGCAGGAAAGGAACAATAAATGGAAGGAAAGATTTTAAAACGTTTCCTGGCATTTGCAGTTACAGCTGCTGTTATGACCTCTGTCATACAGCCTGCAGTACAATCAGATATTTATGCAGATGCGAGCGGTGACACGCGGGCTCATTCAGCGGATTATTCATATTCACACGGAGGATGTGATATCAATTCACAATACTGCTGTGATGGATGTGATACTGTTTATACCGGTGAAGGTATAAAGATTGCAGTGCTCGATTCAGGTATTTCAAAATACAAAACGGAGAAAAGAATATCATTTGTTGACGATTCAGATATTACATTTGAACATGGCAATGATATGGCAGCTGTTCTCAGTGATCTGGTACCAGAGGCAGATATTTATGATGTCCGGGTACTCGATAACAGCGGAGAAGGTAAGTATACAGATGTAAACAAGGCAATTACATGGGCTGTAGATAATGCAGCTGATATCATAGTAATGAGTTTTACAGGAAATGAAGCATCATCAGTACTTGAAAGTGCGCTTGAGTATGCAGAGGAAAATGAAGTGCTTGTTGTTGCTGCAGCTGGCAATGATTCATCCCGGAAAGCTTCATATCCTGCAGCATATCCTACAGTTATTTCTGCCGGTGCACTTGATGAGTCCGGAGAGATCAGCAGTTATTCAAACTTTGGCGAAATAGTTGATATATATGCGTGTGCCTCTGAAGGTACATCATCCGCAGCTCAGTATATGCAGGAGAGTCCTGAAAAGAACTGCTCTGAGATCCGGAATATGCTCGTTTCAGGAAAAGTCAAGAATTTTGACTGCAGTTCTGTTACAGAGGAGTCGGTTGTCCGTGCGGCTGCATGCAAAAGCCATACATTCAACGGTTCATATACAACCACAAAAAAAGCAACATGTACATCATCAGGAACAAAAGTTGGTAAATGTACAAAGTGCGGAAAAGTAGTTTCAACAGTAACTATTCCGGCGCTTGGACATAGTGCAAGTTCTTCATGGACAGTAACCAGAAGTGCTACCTGTTCGTCAACAGGTACCAAGATTAAGAAGTGCACACGCTGCGGGGCAACAGCGCAGACTGCATCAATTGCCAAAACAGGCCATACATTCAACGGCTCATATACAACTACTAAAAAACCTACATGTACAGCAGCCGGAACAAAGGTAGGAAAATGTACAAAGTGCGGTACAGTAGTATCAACAGTATCAATACCCGCTCTTGGACATAATGCCAGCTCATCATGGACTACAACTAAATCGGCAACATGTTCAGCTACGGGTACCAGGGTTAAAAAATGTACACGATGCAGTGCAGTTGTAAAGTCAGAAACAATTGCAAAGACCGCTCATACATTCAACGGTTCATACACAACAACAAAAGCCGCAACATGTACAGCAGCCGGAACAAAGGTAGGAAAATGTACAAAGTGCGGTGCAGTGGTCTCAACAGTTTCGATACCTGCACTCGGACATAATGCGGGTTCCTGGACAACAACAAAAGCCGCAACATGTACAACGTCCGGAACACGTGTAAAAAAATGTACACGTTGTTCAAAGGTTATGAGTACAGAGACAATATCCAGCACAGGGCACACATTCAACGGTTCATACACAACGACAAAAGCCGCAACATGTACAGCAGCCGGAACAAAGGTAGGAAAATGTACAAAGTGCAGCGCAGTAGTCTCAACAGTATCAATACCGGCACTCGGACATTCATATGGTTCCTGGACAACTTCAAAGGCTGCAACCTGTACTGTGGACGGAACAAGAAAATGCACATGTACAAGATCAGGCTGTACAAGCAGCAAGACAGAGGTAATCAAAGCAAGCGGTCATGTATTTAACGGTTCATATGACATAACAAAGGCTGCAACATGCACAACTGACGGAACAAAGGTAGGAAAATGTAACAAGTGCAACGCAGTAGTCTCAACAGCAACAATACCGGCACTCGGACATTCATATGGTTCCTGGACAACAACAAAGGCTGCAACCTGTACTGTGGACGGAACAAGAAAATGCACATGTACAAGATCAGGCTGTACAAGCAGCAAGACAGAGGTAATCAAAGCAAGCGGTCATGTATTTAACGGTTCATATGACATAACAAAGGCTGCAACATGCACAACTGACGGAACAAAGGTAGGAAAATGTAACAAGTGCAACGCAGTAGTCTCAACAGCAACAATACCGGCACTCGGACATTCATATGGTTCCTGGACAACAACAAAGGCTGCTACATGTACAGAGGACGGAATGAGAAAATGCACATGTACAAGATCAGGCTGTACAAGCAGCAAGACAGAGGTGATCAAAGCAAGCGGTCACAACTTCAACGGATCATTTGATGTGAAGAATGCAACATGTACCGAAGACGGATACAGAATTGCAAAATGTACAAAGTGCGGTGAAGAGATCTCACATGATATTTTAAAAGCAACAGGACATGATCATATAACTGAAATAATCAAGCCTACATGCACTGAGGCTGGTCTTTCAACAGAAAAGTGTAAAAACTGCGGAAAGATATTCGAAATGAAGCTTCTCGCAGCAACAGGTCACAACTATGGAAAAGCTGTTGTAACAAAAGAACCTACAACAACAGAAACAGGGCTTGAGAAAATGACATGTTCACTTTGCGGAGATGTAAAGACTATAGTTCTTGATAAGGTCAGCGTCAAACTTGGCAACTACAGCTACGACACGTTCTTCTTTAATGCAGAAGGTTATGCAGATGCGTTTATTCATTCCTGGGCTATGGTTGACTCAGAGTCAGGATCTATATATCTTGAAATTGAATCAAACCAGGACTGGACAATGTCATCAGACTGCAGTTATGTAAAACTTACAACAACTGACGGATCAAGCTACGGCAAGATAAGCGGAACTAAAGGTAAGTCAGCAATGCTTATAAAGGCTGATGCGCAGGCAATCACTGCAAGAAACAGCCGTACAAGTACAATTACGTTTACAAGCGGTACATATACTAAAAAGTTTACTATTGATCAGTATGCATATGATGTAAACGGAGAAGCCGGTGCATCATACGACAGCAGGATAAAAAACAGTGGATTTTATAACTATATAGCACAGTGTCCTGCAAAGGATTATATCCTTGGCTATAAACTTACGGACAGTATCATTACAGGAAAATGTTCCGGATATGATGACGTATATTATGCTGTTCAGACAGATATGTATGATCGCATGATATATCCTAGATATATCATATACAAGGCAGAGAAGAGAAATGATGCTGATGCCAGAGAAATAAACATTCAGGTTATTGAAGCATGCAATATGAGTATTGTCAAGTCAGGAACACCTATGATCACTGCGGAAGGACATTTCAGGGATTCTCAGATGATCGTAGCAGCAAACTCAAACGACATGGCATACAAGAGAACTCAGTTTGCAGTTTCAGCAATATCAAATGTAGCAGGTTTTATCTTTAAGCCGGTTACATGCCTGGGACTCAACTGCATACTTGCAGAAGTCGGAACAGATGATTCTACCAGTGCAGATGTAAGAAATAAAGACAGGATCGAAGTTGCACTCAATGACAAGGATACAGTAATGGATGCTGCAGGACATTGTATGGATTTAACTATTTTCTCTGCATCTGAAGTTCAGTATAACTTAAATCTTACTTTCTCAACAGGAAGCAAAAGTGCAAGTTACAATATAAGCAAATAAAGTTTAGCAAGTTTATTAAAGACAGCTCAGTGCAGTTATTTGCTCTGAGCTGCCTGTTATTTTATGCTGAACCTGAAAACCCGTGTATTCTGATCATACACGGGTTTTTCTTATTAAATCAGGTTATATCATGCGGCAGCTTTTCTGGAAGCTGCAATTTTTGCAGCCTGCATTCCAATAACAATAGCTGCACCTATAGCGAAAAATATAATATCGAAAGTTTCCATTGTCATTGCCTGTCTTGGTACCTTCAGAGTGGTCGGACCCTGTACAATTGCATACAGAGAGCCGATCATCATACCCACTACAGTGTAAATTGTCTGGCCGCGGAATCTGTCCATAGACTTTTTAATAACTCCGACAGATAAAAATATTCCCGCAAGTATTCCGAAGCCGACAGAGACTATAAGGATTATGCCTGAAAAATCAAGATGCATGAGGCATTTTAGTGAATCTATAACCGGCATGTACAGGCCGAATGTAAGAAGAATCGTTGAACCTGATATTCCCGGAAGAACCATCGCAGATATTGCACACATTCCGGCGATAAACGAATAAATGATCATGGCAGTATTCATTGTCCCGGTATCGGCAGTACTGTCAGTACCTATTACAGAAATAAGGATCACTAATGCAGCACCTGGCAATATAAACAGTGAATTTGCGGGTTTTTTCAGACTGTCCCGTTCATCATATATCATAACAGGTATTGCAAACAGGATAAACCCTAAAAAAAGTGAACTTACTTCATAAATACCCTGTTCAAATACAGCTGCGAGAACTGTAACTGCAAGAGCCATGCCTATAAGCCAGCCTGCACCGAGCTTAAGAAGAAACAAAGCCGCATCTGTGCGTTCCTGTTTTGTGCCTTTTATGATGTGATCGAGCGATACAATAAACTCATCATAAAATCCCATGAGAAATGCTATCGTTCCTCCGCTTACTCCGGGGACGCTGTCGGCCAACGCCATACAGAATCCTCTTATCATGTTAATAATCATTGTTGTCTCTCTCCTGATAATGAATGTTCTGACTGACAAATTTACATGCTGCACGTTGAGTACAGTATAAAATAAGAAGTGATCTGACTATATAATATCATCTGAAAATGACAAAGTCAAACATTATCAGTGTATTGACATAAAGCTTAATGCTTTATTAACACCAGAAAAGATATTACTGCTGTTTGTCTGACAAAATATTTTTTTCAAACTCGTCAAAGGTCATAGGATAATAATACATATATCCCTGAACGTATGTACAGCCTATATCTTCAAGAACCAGAGCATGTTCATTCTTCTGTACTCCTACAGCTACCAGGTCCTTGTTGTATCTTCGGGTAACTTCAAGTGCCTCTCTTATAATAGGAAGGGTGTCATCAATGTTGTAGTCAACAAACAGCTGTCTGTCAAGCTTTACAACATCAAACGGAAGAAGACGGATAAGCTTCATAGAAGACGGTCCTGTTCCGAAGTTGTCAAGTGTTATTCTGTAGCCCTTTGATTTGAGTGAGTCTGTGATGACCAGGAGCTTGCTGATATTCGGAAGTATAAGTCTTTCCGGAATTTCGATCTCAATGAAGTTTCTTGGTATGCGGTACAGAGAAATAAGCTTTTCAATGCATTTTTCAAAGTTGTTTTCGAGAAGTGTGCATTGTGAAACATTGATTGATATACGCTGAATGTTTTTGCCGCTGTCAAGCCATTCTCTCAGTTTTCTGAAAAGCTTTTTATATATACACATTTCAATTTCAAACATATAGCCGTTGTGCTCAAATGTCTCAAGGAACTCAGAAGGATAGTAACAGCCGCCTTCATCGGTAAGCCAGCGGACATGCGCCTCAGCTCCTGTTATCTTGCCGGTTCTTATATCAAGCTTAGGCTGCAGAAAAACTTTGAACTCATCGTTTGCAAGCGCTTCAGTCATATTTGCCTCAAACATACTGTTACGGTCTTCAATATCCTTCATATGCTGGTCGTATTCTGCAGACTGATACGGTGACGGAGAAATGAAAGATGAAAGACTCTTCATGGCAGTATGAGCTTTGTCAATACATGATGTTACTGATGAATCATTGTCACCAAGATAATAAAAGCCCAGTGAGATCTTCGGATTTACACGGCTGTACCTGTCATTTACGGCACTTACTATTGAGTTGAGGGTCATGCATATTCTTGTAAAGAAATTTGTTTTGTCATTATAGCCGAACAGAACAGCAAATTCAGAGTCATGAACTCTGCACATGATCTCATTGTTTTTGAGTGTAACGGACATTTCACCGGCAAACAGTCGTATAACATTTTTTATAACATTAAAGCCAAATTCGGATATAAGATCATTGTAGTTATTTATCTGTGTATAAACTATTACATGATGTCCCGGCTTCTGTGCAGTTATTATCCTGTCTGCTTCACAGGCAAAGCGTGCATATGTATAGACGTTGGTCCATGGATCAAATTCATTGGATGAGATAATAAATTCAGATATATCCTGCCACGAAATGCAACAGACATCTCCGTGTCCGGGTACTGCCTCTGTACGGTATGAAGGACGCATCCATATGTTGTACTTAGGAACAAAAATATCTTTGCTGTTATGTTCTTTACTGTTTGAACATAAAACAGGACATACACTGCAGGGCTTTGACCCGGTATGAAATGCTTCATAACAGATCTTACCCGGGGCTGCTTCAGGAAAAACAGACTGCATAACAGGAGACAGATATAAAAGCTGACATGTACGGCTGTCGATAGCATAGCTGTATGTTTTATCCGTTTCACATATGTAGTTCCCCGGTTTTTCCGGATCGCAGCTGCTGATGCCCGCCGATGATTGTGAAACTTTGATTAATGCAAGACTTAAAAGGCATGAAATATCATGAAGGGATGCTGTGATGCTGTCAGACCAGTTTCTGCATGAAAGACAGTCTTCAAATGCAACATAGCCGATACACTTGTCTGCACTGTAGATCCCAAAATATATAAATGAATGTATTCCTGAGGTACGCAGCAGTTTTCTGTATTTATTAAATTCAGGATCGTCTGCATCACAGCACTTTAATGTTTTTGATTCATAGAAGCTCTCCTGAATCTGTTCCCAGCTCTCATTTACTGCTGTGTTGTCCGCCGGTGTCTGACCACCATCGCTTACCCAGCTGTGACGAACATTCATTAGCTGGTTTTCATCGCTTCTTAAAACAATGTATATTCGTGACAGGTTGAGATACTGACCGGTCTGTGAGAGAACACGTTCTATGGCTGCAGACAGGTCATCAGAGCCTGTAAGAGTATCCAGTGCGTAGCTTTTCATAGCTTTCGGTATATCAGAGCATGATGTTGTGTTTGAGGAGTTTGTATACTGAGCAAAAGTATTTTCAAAGCAGCAGTAGCTGTTTATGCCTTTTCTTCTGGATTCACATAATGCCTTTGATGTATTCTCACAAAGTGTTTCATAATTCGGTCCGTCATATGGGTATACAGCAGTTCCGATGTTTACAGCTGCACTCTGGCCTCTTTTTACATCAATGTTTGAGACACAGTCAATGAGCATCTGTGCAAGCTCAGTCATTTCGTTTTTACTCCTTATATCTTTTCTGAGGAGAACAAAAGTGTCATGACTGTAACGGCCCGTAATATCATCGCTTTCAGCAGTATCAGCTATTGCATGTGCTGCTTTGCCGATAACTGATTCAGCAAATGTATTGCCGAACGTTTCACTGAGATATCCGAAATTTGATATATTTATCATTATAAGTCCGTGTATGCTGTTTGAATCGCAGCATGAGAACTCATTGATGATGCGGGATCTGAATGATCTGCTGTTAAGAAGACCGGTTGAGCGGTCCAGCAGCTTTTTGTTTTCGGCTTCAAGTTCTGCAGTTTTTTCATTGGTTATATTGGATGTTATACCTATAACGGTAACAGGTACCCCGTTTTCATCTTTAAGAGATGCACCTGAGTATCTTAGCCATTCATACTTGTTCTGGTCAGTAATGGCTCTGAATTCATACTCAAAGCTCTCATCTCCGTTATCCATACTGTCACAGTAAGCTTTGAATATATCTATGTCGTCAGGGTGAGTAGAGTTCCAGGACAGTACGGTATCACGATAATTTTCTATTTGCGTATTTCTGTCGGACCATTTGCCGTCAAGCTTACGTATCAGTGTCAGCTTTCTGGTTCTGATATCGTATTCCCAAAGTGCGCATTTTAATATCTTTGGAATTAAGAGATATTTATTTTTAAACAGTTCATCCTGGCTTAACATAACCTGATTCCTCCATTAAAATATACTATGATTTTATTATACAACAAAAAGAATAAAAAAACAAAATATTTTTATCTGAAACCGTTTATTATTTATTGTTTTGCTGATTTTGAAATATAGCAATATTTTGTAACATTTAGCACAATAAATTGACATCTTTTATTATTTTTTTTTGATATACTTAAAAAGTATATAGCCTGTATATATTTTCGGTGCATTGAAATATATTCCGGGCAAATACCAAAATCTTATTTATCAGAAGTTAAACGTTGACAAGTTGAAAACAGACGTGATATAATTATCTTAAATGTTTATATTAGCAGTAATAAATGCATTTTATGGGGGTTTGATTTTTTTGAAAGTTGGATGGAATCTGGGGAATACGCTTGATGCGCTCCCTCATTTTACAGTAAAGATGCATGTCGGAGATTATGAGACCTCATGGGGAAATCCTAAGACAGACAAGGAAATGATAGATGATATCAAAAAGGCAGGATTCAATATTGTCCGTATACCTGTTACATGGACCGGACATATTGGGGATGCGCCGGATTATAGAATCGATATTGACTGGTTTCAGAGGGTTGAAGCAGTAATCGATTATGTTCTGGACAATAATATGCAGGCTATCATTAATCTTCATCATGAGGATTGGTATACACCGACATCAGGGAATTTTGAAGCAGCAGCAGATAAACTTGAAAAGCTGTGGACTCAGATTGCCGTGTATTTCAGCGGTTATGACAGTCAGCTGATCTTTGAGGGACTGAACGAACCGCGACTTATAGGTACTGAATATGAGTGGAACGGCGGTAATGTTGATTCATGGGATATAGTAAACAGGCTCAATAAAATATTTGTAAGAGCTATCCGCAATACGGGCGGATTAAATAAAACAAGAAAACTAATGATCCCTACATATGCCGCATCCTGTTGTGAATCAGCAATAAATGCTTTTATTATTCCTGAAGGTGAACATGATAATATTATAGTATCAGTTCATGCGTACATCCCATATGATTTTGCTCTCAACGGAGACGGTACCTCTGAGTGGAGCAGTGAAAATAAGAAAGATACATATGATATTGATCACTTGATAGACCTGTTGTACACAAGGTTCACGAGTAATGGCATAAAGGTTATTATAAGTGAATTTGGTGCTGTGGACAAAAATAATAAAAATGACAGAACGCAATGGGTAAACTATTTTATATCGCAGGCATCTCAGAAAAACATAGCATGTATCTGGTGGGATAACTGTTCATTTACAGGAGACGGAGAGCTTTTCGGACTTTACGACAGAAATTCAAAAAAATGGGTTCACCCGGAAATTGTACAGGCAATGATGGAAGCGGTAAATCATCAGAGTCTTGCAATGTAAATAAAGCAAAGGAATCTGATAAATATGAAAAAAGGAACCAGAATGATAGATATTGCGGAATCATTGAATATCAGTGTGGTTACAGTATCGAATGCACTTAATAACAGGGGTGGAGTTAGCCCTGAACTCAGAGAAATGATAAAAAAGATGGCTGATGAGATAGGTTATCAGTATGATAACTCATCAAAGAATGGCAGCAAATCTGAATCAGTGACAATAGGTATCCTTTATTCTGATTCTGCTATCGGTGGCAACGATAATATGGTATGGCAGATGTGTCAGAAAATCTCAGAGGAATTTGTAAAGGTAAATTCTTTTGTCATAACAGAAAACGTAAGTAAAAATATGATCTCAGAAGCTATTCTTCCGAGACTTATAACAGAAAACAAGGTAAGCGGAGTAATTATTCTCGGTAATCTTCCGAAACTGTATATAACAGAGATTAAAGATTACGGTCTTCCTATGCTAATGGTAGAATGTGAATCAGAAAATAAAGATTCCATAATGGTTGACAAGTATAACTCAGGATTTATGCTTGCTGACTATCTTTACAGCAAGGGACACAGGAAGATAGGCTTTGTGGGAGAAATATCTTCAGATGATAATGTATGCGATCTGTATCTGGGATATCTCAAGGCAATCCTCAGATATAATCTTGAAAAAAATGAAACGTGGCTGTTGAGTGACAAAGACAGCAGCGGACTGATGAAGAGAAAATTTGATATAGACTTAAAAACACTTCCTACAGCTTTTGTATGTTCAAGAGATGAATCAGCTTTCAGACTTGCAGCATCACTTAAGGCATCCGGAATAAATGTTCCAGGTGATGTTTCAATAGTAAGCTTCGGAAACAGCTTTGCGGCTGAGATGAGTGATCCTCCGATTACATCTGTCGGAGTAGATGCAGACAATATCTCAAGAATTGCATCTGAGATGATGGTAAAAAAACTCAATGACGAATCTGTCTCATACGGTACAAGCTATATTGCGGGAATTATCAAAGAACGCGAATCTGTAAGTGAGATATAGAAAATAAGAAAATGATTAAAGAGAATACCATAAGATAACAGGCATATTGTATGCGTTTATCTTATGGTATTTTTTATATAAAGTATTGACATCTTATGTATATTAGTATATACTGTATATACCGTATATAAACAGTATGGAGGTGAAACAGTGGAAATTATAATCAGCAATGCTGATGATCGTCCGATTTATGAACAGATCTACAAACAGATAAAAAAATATATTATGAGTGGAAAGCTGTGTGAGGGAGATGCTCTGCCGTCAATAAGGTCACTGGCAAAGGATCTGAGAATAAGCGTAATTACTACAAAGAGAGCCTATGATGAACTTGAAAAGGATGGATATATCAACACGGTAGCATCAAAAGGTTGTTATGTTGCTGCAAAAAACAAAAGCATTATACGTGAACAGTATCTTACCCAGATAGAAACTCACCTCAGAGAGGCCGCAGAACTGGCACAGATGATAGGATTGTCTGAGGATGAGGTTATAAAGATATTTAAAACACTTAAAGAGGAGGAATACATATGAATGCGGTCGAACTGAACAATATAAGCAAAACGTACAAAGATTTTTCGCTCAGCAACCTGAGTCTTAACGTTCCTACTGGCAGTATTGTAGGTCTTGTAGGTGAGAATGGGGCAGGTAAAAGTACAACCATAAAACTAATAATGAATGTTATCTCTCCGGATGCAGGTACGATCAAAGTGTTTGGCAAGCCTAACAATACTGATGATTTTATCAGTGCAAGGGATGATATAGGTGTTGTCCTTGATGAGTCCTATTTTCCGGAAATAATATCTGCGTCAAATGTTGACGTAATAATGAAAAATACCTATAGGAACTGGAATTCTCAGCAGTACCTGAGTTACATTCAGAAATTCAGTCTTCCTCTGAAAAAACCATTCAGGGATTTTTCGCGAGGCATGAAAATGAAGCTTGCGATTGCTGTTGCAATGTCACATGCTCCGAAACTGCTTATTCTGGATGAAGCTACAAGCGGACTTGATCCGATGGTCAGAGATGAAATGCTTGATATCTTCAATGATTTTACAAGGAACGAGGAAAATTCTATTCTTATATCATCGCATATAGTAAGCGATCTTGAAAAAATATGTGACTATATTGCATTTATTCATCAGGGAAGACTTGTTCTGTGTGAGGAAAAGGACAGACTTATTCAGGAGTATGCCATTGTTAAGCTGACAGCTGATAAGTTTGAAAGTATTCCGGACCAGGCAGTGAAAAGTAAAAAGGTTACTCCTTATGGCGTAGAAGCACTTGTGAAAAGGTCGCTCATATCATCGTCATTCAGAACAGAATATACAACACTTGAGGACATTATTCTTTTTCTTGCAAAGGGGGATACAAACAAATGAAAGGTCTGATTATTAAGGATTTTTATACGCTTATCAAACAGATGAAGATATATATCTGTATGATCATTATTTTTTCGATAATTCCGGGTTTCTCAGCATTTTCATTCGGCGTTGTATATGCATCAATGATGCCAATTACGGCATGTGCATATGATGAGAGATCAAAATGGAATACTCTTGCCGGCATGATGCCTTACAAGGTAAGTGACATAGTACTTAGCAAATATATGCTGGGATATATTTTTATCGGTGCCTGCACTGTTCTTGGCCTGCTTTCATCGTTTATTATGGAGACTATAAAAAATACCAGTGTTTCCGGATTTGAAAATATTTCGGCATTACTGGGTGTTATGAGTATTGCTCTGATCATGGTGGCTGTAAACATGCCGGCAATGTTCAGATTCGGCGTGGAAAAGGGCAGATTTGTTATGATGGTTATAATTGCAATAGGCGTCAGCGCAGCATATTTCACAGACAGCCTTTCAAAGCTTGGAAATCAGAAAATAAATCAGACTGCTGTTTCACTTCTGGTGGTACTGGCAGCTGTTGTTTTCAATGTTTTATCAGTTATGCTGTCAATCACAATATACAGGAAACGCGTCAGATAACATAGATCCTGCATCAGAAATAAAAATTCCCGTCAGTCTGATATGGCTGAAGGGAATTTTTATACTAATCAGAATTAAGCAACAGCATAACAATAAATACAAAATCCTTAACATTGTATTCACCGTCATTATTAAGATCATAAAATATCATCTCGTTATCTGTAGGAACATCAGATGAAAGCAGTTTGTGTTTTATCAAAGCCAGGTCGGCAGCATTGACCGTTGAATTATCATCAACGTCGCATAGAAGCGGTGTATATGGCCTGGTAAACGCTTTGACACAGGCGTGGCCGCAGTTTATTCTTACACAGTAAACGTTTTGTATCGGATCAGGTGCTACGGACGAAATAAAATTAAAGTTAATAAGGTTATGCTTGTACAGATCGTACCATTGTATTCCGTCAGCACTGACAAAACTCTGGTTTGGATATGAAAATGATGCGATATCATTGTCTTTGACATTTCCAAGTGTTTTTATACTGTTGTTAATCGTCATTGCAATGGAAGCATCAATAGGAATAACATACGGGGATGACTGATTGGTTATCTTCACTGTAACAGAAAAAGTTTCATTTTCATGGATCCTTACCGGTTGATTCAGTTTAACGGTATGATATCCTGAGTATTTTTCGCTGCCGGATGTTACCGGGTGACTTGTTCCGGATACAGGATAAGAAGAATATTTCATTTGTTCATCAGGCGCAGCATGAGGGTCGATCTGTGTGAACACGGAGATCTCATATGAAGCATCCGGCTCAATGGTATAAAATGATACCGCGCTTACAAGCTCATCCTGGCTTGCAGCAAATACATTGGACATATATCCGGTCAGCAGTCTCGGAGTGCTGTTGCCGGGAGTGGGATTAATGAGATCTGTTGACAGGGATGTGGACCATCCATAATTATCGTAGTAGTAATTATGCAGATATGTACCCGCCGGTTCACAGAAATAAGCTGCGGCTTCTATAAGAGAGCAGTCTTCATACGATATCCAGATGTATCCGCTCAGACCTCCTGAATCTCCCCAGCTGTTTTTGCACAGCCATGCACCGTCATGCTCAGGCTGGAGATCTTCCCTGAAATTTTCCTTAGAATAATTATCATCCCAGCCTATAAGAAGGATAGAATGGGAGTCAGGATCAGTCATATAAAAGTAGCCCGGATCAGGACAGTAAAATGATGATGTGGATAAATTGCAGAAATGTTCTGTATCTGCACTGAATGAACACGACAGAGCGTTTTTATCATAAATAAGTTCCTTCATCGTTTCATCAGAGTATCTTCTGCGCTGTGAAATCCATGGTGTAATGTTATAAATATCCTGAACCTGGTAGCTGCAGCTGAACTTTTTATCTTCTGAGGGGTAGCCGGAATCATAAGGTACGATATCTTCAGTAACCGGTCCGATCCACTTTGTAAGAGTTGCTGCAGCGATATTGTTGTATCCGCCCTCGTTAAAAATATCGTCTTTATTCTTAGGTCTGAATGCATCGTTGCATTTGTTGTTATTATAAGAGAAAAAAGCAAGGTGCCACTCGGACAGATCAATTTTATTTTCTATTTTAAGTATCTGAGTTTCCAGAGAACCCAGTGCACTGAATGACCAGCATGTTCCGTAATTTCCCTGAGATCTGATATCAGATACCAGATTATAATCTCGCAGATCAAATTTTTGAGGAAAACTACTTTCTGAATATATTTCATCAGCAGGCAGAATGATAAGAAACACCGTAAACAGTAAGGATATAATAACAGCAAATGGTGCAGACTTTTTATTACCCATCAGCGTTTCCTCCTTGGTTTATAATAATATTTGTCAGGTGTTTACATTGGATAAAGTCTGAAGTTTATTTAGTAAGCTTCAGACTTTATTAACAAAAGTATTCAATATTAATTATAAAATATAGTACTGTCAATGTCAAGCAAGTTCGGAAATTAATAAGGAATTATCATTGCTGTGCTTAATTTACAAGAGTTCCTTTCAGTAGTATCAGATCAAGTATATCAATAGTTCCACTAGAATTCAGATCTGCATTAAGTTCATTGAAATTTTCTGCTTCATCAGATGTATTATTAAGATAGCGCATCAGTATGACCGCATCAGCAACATTTACATAACCGTCGGAGTTTATATCACCCTCCAGTATATCAGGCTTATCATTTTGTGTTGAAAATGCCTTGACACAAATGTTTCCAAGAAGCACATAGTCGATAACCTCATCAGCACTGTCAAGCGTGAAGTACTTTTTATTTTTGTATAAGTATGTTCTGTTTGCTGTATCAGTCCAGCTGATGCCGTCATTGCTGATGTAGCTGGTCATAGGAGTAGTATCCTCTGCCAGTATACTCATGCTTATGTTTGCAAACTTTGAATTTCCTATAGTTGCATAGATAGATGCTTCTATCGGAACAGTATATGGTGAGTACTTATTTGTTATTTTTACTACTACAGAGAAGAGTTCTCCTTCTGATACACTTACAGGTTTATTTAGTCTGACAGTGTGGTAACCTTTGTATTCTTCAGTGCCTGATGTTGTTTGCGACACTGTTTTGCCCACCGGACTCTTTGAATTTGAAAGATCTGTATATACAAATATTTCGTAGTCAGCATCAGGCTCAATAGTATAAAATGATACAGCAGATATATCTTCGTTATCAGCTGCCGTGAATATATTTGACATATAACCGGACAGGCTTGTCTGTCTTGAGTTTGTGCTTATAGAAGTTATCCAGCCATGGTCATCATAGTAGTAGTTGTTTTTGTATGTACCCTCAGGTTCACAGAAGTAGCAGGCGGCTTCATGCAACGATATATCATCATAGGAGAGCCAGAAGTATCCGTTATCACCCCAGTTTGTACCCCAGCTGTTTTTGATAAGCCAGGCTCCGTCGTTATGGGGCTTTGTGCTGAAATTTTCCTTTGGATAATTGTCATCCCATCCTACAGCCAGAACACCGTGATTTACATCGGTATTATCATAGCAGTATTGTGAACATGTACCGGAATTATAGTATTGTTCATCAGCGTTGATATAAACAGATACAGCATTTTTCTCATATATAAGCTTCTTTATAGAATTGTCAGTATATCTCTGATGTGCTTCCAGCCATGGATGTATATTATAGACATCCTCCAGTTCGTATTCATGGACATTTTGAAGATTGCTGTCTACGATCTCCCAGCTGTCATACGGTACAATTGATTCACTTATAGGACCGTTCCATTTGCTGAGTGTAGCACAGGCTGTTGTATTCATTCCGCCTGACAAATACGGTGACTTCGAACTGGTCGTAAAAGGCTTGTTTCCTTTGTATGAAAAATATGACAGATGCCATGATGAAAGTACAGGGGCAGAGTCAAATCCGCTTTTCATTATCTGTGTTTCCATAGAACCAAGTGCACTTATTGCCCAGCATGTTCCGTAACTTCCCTGTTGTCTGACAGGGGATACTATACCAAAATCACGCAGGTCGTAGTATTCAGGGAAAGACTCTTCAGTATCCTCAGGTTCTACGGGAAGCTGTGAATCATAAACATTGTTTTTGTCGAAAATATATTCGCTGTCATCCGGAATCGTGGTACCGGCAATGTCATATGGTTCAAAAACTGCACCAGGGTCATTATAGTATTCATTACTTAAAGAGCTGTCGAATGATGATGAGTATTCCGGAATAAAAATACAAGCTGTAGTAAGCAAAAACAGAAGGTGCGTTTTTATAGCTTTTTTCATAATTTTTATCATCCCTGTCAAATTTATTTTGTTCATATTAATTATAATAAAAATTCGTGAAAAATCTGTGTTGTTTTTATTTCCAATTTGTTAGATTATAATACTTAGGGTTAATTTGTGACTATTAATAAGGCAAAATGTCACATAATATTTTCAAGTACAGGGTGACAATAATTTTAAAAAAGTGTTGACAATATATAAAGGGTATGATATAATTTTAAAGTCGATTGAAGAGGTAAGAAAAAAGTCAATAAGCCAATATTGGGGTGTCGCCAAGTGGTAAGGCAGTGGACTCTGACTCCACCATTCCGAGGGTTCAAATCCTTCCACCCCAACTAATTAATTCGAAAACAGGTTAGAGAATACATTATGTTCTCTAACCTGTTTTTTTTTTAAAAAAATTTGTTTTATAGGAATACTTAATATATTATTATCATTAAAAGAAATGATAAATTGAAAAATCTGATTATAAATTCATAAAATACTGGTTGGCTCTCAAAATGCAGCAGTAAATATTACGCTGTATTTATATAAAGTGTTGTTTTTCAGTATTTTCAGTAAAATATTGATTTTGATGTAAATATATGTTACAATTATATAAAATACAACAATATTACAAAAATAAATATTATTAACTTATACTTTCTATTATATTAATAAAGATTTATAAATTAATCGGATCGTCTGTGGTAAAATAGAATACTGTGTAAGGAGATGCTTTTTTTATGTATTTAAAATGTAAAGCAAAGAAAACAACACGGCACAAATTTTCTGATTCTGAGTATACGTCATTACGAAATGAAATTGTACAGCGAATAGCAGTGATAAGTAATCAGTCTTATAGTGCAATTTTTACACTTATTTCAACGTGGGGAGCTGGGTTGGCTTTATTTAAATGTACTATTGATTACGCCGGATCAGGTTCAATTATCAGGGGGATCTGTTCGTTTTTGTTTATTATTCCTGTTTTTTATTTTGTTCCGTTATCAGTAAAGAGTGGTGAAAATGTTGTTCAGATAGCTTCTATAGCAGCTTACATAAAGGTATTCTATGAGTATTTATCATTAAGTGAGTCAAATGAATTGTTTAACTGGGAAACTTCTAACAGATTAATAAGCAATGTAAGCCCTTTTAAAGGAAAAAGAAAATATCAGATGATTTTTTATAATGAGGAATACACTATTTTATCTGTATTTTCAATAGTAATATATATCTGCTTGGCATATTACTCATTGCAGCAAAGTAT
The DNA here is from genome assembly GCA_030539275.1 of Oscillospiraceae bacterium. Taxonomy (GTDB): domain Bacteria; phylum Bacillota; class Clostridia; order Oscillospirales; family Ruminococcaceae; genus HUN007. The sequence continues at coordinate 68,017 of JAUNSK010000005.1, forward strand.
ACAGAATAAATCATTTGGCAGTGAAGAAATTGTTCTGGTTATTGTATACTCAATAATACTAATTACTGCAATTTTATTATGTGTGTTTATACACAATTCATCTTCACTTAAGAAAACAATGATGGTTAGTGAAAACTTATATGTTGAACTGTATGTTAAAAGGGCTATAGAAATGGGACTGATTTCAGAAGAAAATTTTGTAGATGTTATGCGTGAATTAAATCCTGCCCGTGAAATATGATTTAGCTGAAAGCATATGAAGATTTACATAATATTCAGATAAAGTTTTGCAACAGAACTTCAGATATTTTGATTGAGAAGTTCTGTTGCTTGTTTTGGGGTATAATACAAAATTCATCCAAGTATTAAACAATTAAAATAGCCTGATACTTCAGTGTACCAGACTCGTATATTATATTATAGATACCGATTAACGCTGTTATCACGGACCTTCATATCTGCTTCCGTCAAAGGCAAGCAGCAGTGTGAAGATCGGGGAGAAGAAAATCATTCCTAAACCAAAGAGCGTTCCTTTTCCAAAAACTTTTGCAAGCTTGAACATAGTTGCTAACAATACTATTGCATTTACAAAAGGAATCAGAAGCAGTAATGCTAAAAGACCATTTCCCCATGTGATTTTAAAGAGAACATAACAGTTGTAGATCGGGATCACTGATGCCCAGCCTGGTTCTCTTGCCTTGCTAAACAGGACCCACAGACCAATTATTAATAAAACTGATGCTAAAAAAGACGGGGCTCCGTATCTTGAGTAATTAACAGCCAGCATACTTAGATATTGCATATTATTGCCTTCTTTCTATATTTAAAATATTATACTAATAATACCATTATTACTTTCAGGAGTCAACTAACGTAGCATTATATTTACATTAAAATCAGATTAATTTTATAAATCAACTCTTGGAAATCAGAGTTATTTTATCAAAGCAGATAATATATTTTATTGCATAAAAAATTGAAATATTCTATTTAATCAAATATATTATAAACAGAAGTTTAATCCTGATTATCCGTATGACAGATGACGGGAAATCACGGTACAGTTCTGATATGGATTTAAGTGTTTTCCTGCATCTGCTTACCCGGCAAACGTTATAGAAAGCGGCATTTCACGCATTGATATTATAAAACCTCATTTAACGAGAAATCCATAGCTGCAATTAATAAAAAAATGGTTGAGATGCTGACTGTCCATCTGTCAAAGTCATCGTGCAGATATACAGCTGTCTATACCAGAAATGAAAACGAAAGAGAACATATTCTTAATGCAAGAGCACGCTCATATGTTAATCAGAATATGATCAATATTACAGGCAGGAAAACAGCAAAGACAAAATGGCAGTAGAAAATGTCATAAATGCAATGTGTACTGCAGTTTTTAAGGGATTTTGAAGAGCAAACGGTTCGGTTTCAGTATTATTTATCATCATGCTTGTAATTTTATTTTAATTTGTCAATAATTTTGGGAATACCTCTAATTGAAAGCAACTCCTGTAAGTGTTATAATATCAATTGTCGTGTTAAAAAATAATATATACAGGAAAAGAGATGTATTTTTGATGTTTAAAAAATATGTTGCTGATCTGCGCCATGAATTTCGCGGTTACAACGGCAGAAAACTGTCTCAGGATCTTATGTCCGGTCTTACCGTTGCTGCTGTGGCACTTCCGCTGGCGCTTGCTTTCGGAGTAAGCTCAGGTGCAGATGCGGCATCGGGTCTGATTACGGCAATCGTTGCCGGTCTGCTCATAGGTGCTTTCAGTGGTGCTTCTTATCAGATCTCAGGTCCTACAGGGGCTATGACAGCCATTTTATTATCACTTTCAACAAGATACGGTCTTGAGGGAGTTTTTACTGCAGGAGTACTGTCAGGAGCAATACTTATTCTTGCAGCAGTTTTCAAAATAGGAAAACTTGTTTCGTACATACCGGGACCTGTAATAACCGGTTTCACATCAGGAATTGCAATTATAATCGCTTTAGGCCAGATAGATAACTTTTTCGGAACTGCCTCAACAGGAGACAGTGCAGTGAAAAAGCTGCTCTCATATGGAAGCACAGGCTTTTCGCCTCAGCTTCAGACAATGCTTTTCGGACTTATAGCAATAGCTGTTATGGTCTTTTATCCTAAAAAGCTCAATGCAAAATTTCCTTCCTCACTTGCTGCAATCATTATTGCACTTATAGTACAGCTTATTCTTGGCCTTGATGTAGCTGAAGTAGGTGCGATACCCAAGACATTATTCCCTGAACATCGTCTGCAGCTGAGCCAGATAGATTTTGCAAATATAAAGCATCTTATTTCACCTGCTGTAAGTATAGCTGCTCTTGGAATGATAGAGAGTCTTCTGTGCGGTGCATCTGCAGGAAAAATGAAAAATGAAAAGCTTGATGCACAGAGAGAACTGGTTGCACAGGGTATAGGCAATATGATAATACCGTTCTTTGGCGGTGTACCTGCAACAGCAGCTATCGCACGTACAAGTGTTGCTATAAAGTCAGGCGGACATACAAGACTCGTAAGTGTTTTCCATTCTGCTACTCTTGTAGCCTCAATGTTCCTTCTTGGACCTGTTATGTCAAGGATCCCGCTGTCAGCTCTGGCAGGTGTGCTTATGGTGACAGCATGGAGAATGAATGACTGGTCATCGATTAAAAATATGTTCTCCAAAAAGCTTAAAAATTCCGGTGAGCAGTTCTTTATAACAATGGCTGCCACTGTAGTGTTTGATCTGACAACAGCTATCGTAATAGGCGTTGTACTTTCAATGCTTATCTTTATAGTAAAAAGCTGTGAGCTCAGTGTTTGTGTCAGTGATGTTGACAGCCGCAGACTCAGCAAAGCAGGACATGACCTGGCTGTACCACTTGAGAATACAAAGCTTGTATATCTCACAGGTCCTCTGTTTTTCGGAACACAGGATAAGCTTACAGCAGTTCTCGGTGAGCTTGATGATGCTGATTCAATAGTATTTTCAATGCGCGGAGTTCCTATGATCGATGACTCTGCTATTGCGGAGCTTGAAATGCTCTTTGACAGATATACAGATGAGGGTGTATCCATCATGTTCAGCGGCGTTCAGGAACGAGTTAAAAATACGATGCGAAGAGCGGGATTTGTTGATAACGTAGGTGAGGACAGTTTCTGCTGGGATGCAGTAAGTGCGATCAGTTTACTTGAGAAGAAATACGCTTAAAAATAGATCCGGATAATTTTGATTAATTATCCGGATTTATTTTTTTATAGAGCCTTCGTGACTTGATTTTATATGTAATAATATGGTATAATTCACTTATAGTCTTAAAAGACAAATATAAAGAAAAAAGATATAAGGACGACAAAATGAAACGAGAAATATTATATTATTCGCACGTTATTGAGTATAACCTTGATTACAAGAATGTCAAGAACATCAATATCAGAGTTCTGCCTGACAAGACAGTAAACGTATCAGCCAATTCATCACTTGATCTATGCTGTATAGATAACTGCCTGAAGAGAAAGGCAGCCTACATACTGAAGTGCTTTGATAAGTTTGATCTTAAGGCTCACGACGATGCGCTACAGCCGCTTAGGGACGGAGCCTGTATCATGTATATGGGTAAAACGCTAACAGTAAGAGAACTTGAATCTTGTTCAAACGGTGTGCAGCGTGAAGGACTGATACTGAATGTCTACAAAAAAAGTACATCCACATCGGATACAGCACATATTATTAAGAGATGGTACAGCGATCAGTGCAGCAAAGAACTCGGCGGTGTTGCAGATGAAGTGTACGGCAGGATGAGTACGTTTATAGGAGAAAAGCCTCTGATATCATACAGGTGGATGAGGTCAAGATGGGGGAGCTGCCAGCCGGAACTAAGAAAGATAAACATAAATAAAAATATAATCAAATTCAGAAAAGAGCTGATTGAGTTTGTCTTTTGCCATGAATTCAGTCATCTTATCCACTCAGATCACTCCGGGAAATTTTATGAGTTTATGGATATGATAATGCCTGACCATCGCCTCAGAAAGGCGGAACTTGACAGCACTTCATATTAACTAATATAAGGAGCAGGGATTATGATAAAGAGATTTGCAGCATTTCTGACAGCAGCAGCCGTAATGCTTACCGGCTGCTCAATTATGAACAAAGATGACAGTGATTGCTCAAAACAGATAATTAGCTATGACGGTAATTACATGATTGAAACTCCGGCAGACTGGAGTCCGCCGAAGACAAAGTATTCTATGAACAGCAATGCGAGTATTGAAGCATACTGTGCAGGCAGGGAGATATGTTTCTGTGCAATTGCAGATCCAAATGTGTATGACGATGTACTGCCGTTTGATAACTATTGCGTACTTGGTCTTCGTATGATATCGGATGAGTTTAATCTTACACTGTCACCAGATGATCTTGAGGATACGTTTATAAATAGTAATAAGGCAAAGTGTATAGAAATACCAAATATAGAAAAGGAGGGCGATGACATCGATGTAGCGCTGTATCTTTTTTATTATGTGATCAAAACGAACGATTACGTTGTTCAGATGATGGTATGGACGCCGCAGGATAAGATCGAGGAAAACAGGGCAGAGATCACTGCCGTTATTAATACATTCAGTAAATCAGGCAGTACAGACAAAAAATAAGTATAAAAAAACCGTGCATTACAGCAGCACGGTTTTTTTATATTATGCAGTTGTTTTTTTGGATTTAAAGGCAATCTTAAGAAGAATAGGCGTTATTACTGTTGTAATAACAACCATGATAACGACCGGTCCGAACAGCTTGTCACTCATAAGACCGACCCTTGAGCCGTTGCTTGCAACTATAAGTGCTACTTCGCCTCGTGATATCATTCCTATACCTATCTGTATACTTTCCTTGTTAGTGTATTTACACATCTTTGCACCTACTGCACATCCGATTATCTTGGTAAGAACTGCAACCAGAAGGAGAATGACTGAAAAGGCAATTATCGAACCAGTCATTTTCGGAAGAGTTACCTTAAGTCCTATGCTTGCAAAGAAAACTGGTGACAGCAGCAGATATGAAAGAGTATCAAAACGTGATGCTATATATGAGTTTTTGGAACTTGTTGATATCAGGATTCCGGCAAGGAAAGCTCCTGTAATATCTGCAACGTTGAATATTTCTTCTGATACATATGCAAAAAGAAGACAGAATGCAAAACTCATGATACAATGTCTGTGCATTGCCTCTTCTGCTCTGTCTGTCCATTTTGTAAACAGCTTATGAAACAGAAATCCGAACAGTGCTGCAAAAACAAAAAATCCGAGTATCTTAAGCAGTACAGTAAGAATGTTTACACTGCTGTCGGCAAGACTTGTAACAACTGTAAGAGCTATAATTCCGAGGATATCATCAATGAGAGCCGCACCAAGTATAGCGTTTCCGGCTTTGGTTGACAGCTTGCCCAATTCCTTCAGTGTCTCAACAGTAATACTTACTGATGTAGCAGTCAAAATAATTCCTATAAATATATTTTGTAAAAACAGACTTGTTGGCAGAGTAGGGTCACCTTCAGAGAACATAGCGGCTACTCCGAATCCTCCGAGCAGCGGAACGATAACACCTATAAGAGCAATTACAAAAGATGCTTTTCCGCATTTTTTAAGTTCTCCGATATCTGTTTCCAGTCCGGCTGTAAACATAAGTACTATTACGCCAAGTTCTGAAACTTCTGAGATAAACTCTGTTTCCTGTACTAGATTAAGGCATGCAGGACCCAGTATAAGACCGGCGGCCAGCGCACCTACAACCTGAGGAAGATTTATTCTTTTTGTTGCGAGTCCAAGTATTTTTGTGAATATCAGTATAAGTGCAATAAAAAACAGATAATCATAATTCATGGCAACATGTCCTTTCATATAATGTAAGTCATGATCTTATAAACATAAAAAAAGCGACGTATACGTCGTTTTACTGTCATTTATTATGCTCTCAAAGTCATGTCTTTAAACCGTAGATAATTATATTACTTTTATCTCCTGATGTCAAGACCATGAAAAAACTTTAGTATTTTATTAATCTTTTTGTCTCTTAAGGTTTATTTTATTATATAAAATGATTAATATTTCACAATTTATTATAAAAAATAACCTTCGGGTAAATTATAAATTTACCTGAAGGTTATTGGAAAGATTATAATTAAGCGCCTGCATTAAGCTTCTTAGCTAACTGTGACTTCTTTCTTGAAGCAGCATTTTTATGGATAAGTCCCTTTGAAGCAGCCTGGTCAACCTTCTTGATAGCCAGTTTAACTGCTGCGTCCTTATCAGCTGCATTAGCCATAACAGCCTGGTCAGCTTTCTTAAGAACTGTTTTAAGGTTTGTTTTTCTAGCCTTGTTATTTTCAGACTTAACCTTCTGAACTTTAACTCTCTTCATTGCAGATTTAATATTTGGCATAATTTGTACCTCCTTATTTTATAACGCTGAAAAATATCCGGAGCAAGGATAAATAATACTCAGCAAAATGGCATAAAATAAAAGCAGCAGACACGAAACTGCTTTTTTTATATAACCGTATGGTACGACCATACATTCAGTCTATTTAACATTCTACCATTTTACAAGGTAAAATGCAATAGTTAATTTTAAATATTATAAAAAAATATTTAATTATATTTTATCTACATTCACAAGAAAAAAGAAATATGTCGGGTTTTAAGAAAGGAAAGTGAATTATGTCAGTAAGAACTGATCTAGCTATTGAACTTACAGACGGGGAAGTTGTACAGGAGGGCATAAGAAGAATAAAAAGAGGCGAGAAGTTTGAGATAACCGAGATAGTGATCGATGATGACAAGTACGGGGTGAGTATAGGAAAACGTGCAGGCCATTACGTTACTATGGAAGCACAGGCATTGAGTTCATACAGTGATGACTATAAGGAAATGGTACTGGAGTTTGCAAAGGAACTTCAGAAATTTACAGGAGACAAGGGACTTGTACTTATTGTCGGCCTTGGAAATGATGATATTACTCCGGATGCACTGGGACCTGCAGCTGCAAGCGGAGTTATGGCAACAAGACATCTGAAAAAGGAACTTCCTGATGATGAGTTCTTTGCAGGGCTCAGAGAGGTAAGTGTTCTTCTTTCAGGGGTACTTGGTACTACAGGTATTGAGTCAGCTGAAATAGTCAAAGCAGTTAAGGAGCGTATATCACCGGATCTGATCATTGTTATTGATGCTCTTGCTTGTTCTGAAGTATCAAGACTCGGCAAAACTATACAGATATGTGATACCGGGATATCTCCGGGCAGCGGGGTTGAAAACAAAAGAAAAGAACTTTCAGACAAGACTCTGGGCATTCCCGTCATAGCAATAGGTGTTCCTACGATAGTTGATATGCATACGATCGTAGAGGAGCTTACAGGACGTTATGTAAACCCAAAGCTTCCGAATATGATGGTTACGCCAAAGGATATAGACAAGCTCATTTCACATGCATCAAAGCTTATTGCGACAGGTATAAACCTTGCACTTCAGCCGTCTCTGACATTTGAAGATGCTGCAGAGCTTGCAGGGTAAAAGAAAAACCTCCTGACATGCGTCAGGAGGTTCATTTCTATCTGCATGGCAAAAGGAAAAAAGCACATGCAATTATTATAAGCATAATTATAGGGACAAGTCTTCTTGACATGATAAACCATCCTTTATGTCATCTCAGATCAAAACTGAGTCTTTGCCTCAAGAAAAGCAACGAGGTCATTGATATTAACACGTTCCTGCTCCATTGTATCACGGTCACGTACAGTAACGCAGTTGTCTTTTTCAAGTGTATCGAAGTCATATGTGATGCAGAACGGTGTACCTATCTCATCCTGTCGGCGGTAACGCTTACCGATAGTTCCTGTTTCATCAAAGTCAACCATGAACTTCTTTGAAAGCATCTCATAGACCTCAGTTGCCTTTGGTGTGAGTTTCTTTACAAGAGGAAGTACAGCAGCCTTGAATGGTGCAAGAGCAGGATGGAAGTGCATAACTGTTCTTGTTTCCTTCTTTTCATTACCGTTTTTATCTGTTGATGTTATTTCCTGTTCATCATAAGCTTCTGTTACAACAGTGAGGAAAAGTCTTTCTACGCCGAGTGAAGGTTCAATAACATATGGGACATATTTTTCATTAGTTTCAGGATCAAAGTATTCAAGTGATTTTCCGCTTGTTTTGATATGCTGATTAAGGTCATAGTCTGTTCTGTCAGCAACGCCCCAGAGCTCGCCCCAGCCGAACGGGAACAAATATTCAAAGTCTGTTGTTGCCTTTGAATAGAAGCAGAGTTCCTCAGGATCATGGTCACGAAGACGAAGGTTTTCTTCCTTGATGCCAAGACTGAGCAGCCAGTTCTTGCAGAAACTTCTCCAGTAGCTGAACCATTCAAGATCAGTGCCTGGTTTGCAGAAAAATTCAAGTTCCATCTGTTCAAATTCACGTACACGGAAAATAAAGTTGCCCGGTGTGATTTCATTTCTGAACGATTTGCCGACCTGTGCTACACCGAAAGGAACCTTTTTGCGGCTTGTACGCTGGATATTTGAGAAGTTTACGAAAATACCCTGTGCAGTTTCAGGACGAAGATAGATTTCTGACTTTGAATCTTCAGTTACACCCTGAAATGTCTTGAACATAAGATTGAACTGACGGATATCAGTAAAGTTTGATTTTCCGCAGTTAGGGCATGTGATGCCTTTTTCTTTTATATAAGATGTCATCTGCTCGTTTGTCCAGCCGCTTGGATTTGTGCCGTCAAAATCCTCTATAAGATTATCAGCTCTGTGACGTGTTTTGCATTCCTTGCAGTCCATGAGAGGATCTGAGAAACCGCCGATATGTCCTGATGCTACCCATGTCTGCGGATTCATAAGAATTGCACTGTCAAGACCTACATTGTACTTGTTTTCCTGAACAAATTTTTTAAGCCATGCCTTTTTTATATTGTTTTTAAGTTCAACGCCAAGCGGGCCGTAATCCCATGTGTTTGCAAGTCCGCCGTATATTTCGGAACCCGGAAATACAAATCCTCTTGATTTGCACAGATCAACTATTTTATCCATCACTTTTTCTGTGTTTAACATAATTATGATACCGTCCTTATAAAATTAGTTTCTAACCATCAAATTATATTTTATGATAAATAAACTATGTTGTCAAGTAGTTTTTAAAATGCTTTACAAGAGTAACTATTATTTATTGTATAATTTACACAGCAGAATTTTTTAAAGGAACAAAACGGCATAAATAATTCCACACTCTTTTCAACACATTGTTGAAAAGAGTGTGGAATACAGGTTAAAACTTTTACTTTGGCTAATTTAAATCATGCTATATCTGAATATTTGATGTGATAATTTGTTGAATCGAATAGTGGATAGATGTTGAAAACTGTTTTATCTTGCTATATCATTTGCAGCATCTGTAACAATATCTGCAGCATCACTTAAAACTGTTCCGGCTGCATCACCTATATCGTCGATTACGTTGTCACCGTCTTTTTTAGAATCACTGCCGTTGTCATCTTTTTTTGAGTCATCAGTTTTAGATGATGAATCCTGTTTATAATACTGTTTAGAGTCCTGCTTTGAATCATTTTGCGCACTGGATACAGAGGTTATTGTGCTGCCTGATGAAGATTTGTCAGTGCCTCCTGATGATGACGCATTGCTTCCGCATGATGAAAGTGCGAAGCAAAGTGTAAAAATACTGACGGTAAGAATTAGTTTCTTTTTCATTTATTACACCTCATTTTTTTTGCTTTTGTGCCATATTGCTATACTGCAATATATCATAGTATAACAATAAAAAGGTGTAATATACATATTTTATGAAATTAATTTTTAGAAATAATAAAATTTACACTGTAGTACTCGGCTATTAAAGGATCCTGCATTATGTATTCGTTTATTGACTCCTCACATGATGCATAGACTTTTTCAAGCAGGCCGTTATCGACTGCTTTTTGCTCCATCTGAGGCGTCTGCTCTTCAATAACAGAAGAATAATCATCGTCATTTTCAAAATCAACCAGGTTATCCTTAACATCGGTTATTTTTATTGATGAGTCATCAATTGTATGCCCGGTGATGGCTGCTTCAGGAAGGATAACGGTTATTTTTCTTGCATCATTATCTGAAGATACAGTGATCAGGGAAGAATCAAGACCGGCTGTAACAATTCCGTCATACGTAACAGTAAATGATTTCTTTGTAAGAGGCATTCTTACTCCGCCGGCACTGTTTTTACTCTTGAAAAATGCTGAGTTTGTATATTTGTATTCGACATCTTCAATGTTCAGGTTTTCAAGAAGCTTTGAGCCCAGAAGAACTCCGTTTACGCTTATTTTTGTGGTAGTCGTTGCCTCAGTGGTAGTAACAGTTTCCGGTACTGTTGTAACACATGGACTCTGGGATGTTGTCTTGTCATCAGCCGGACTCTGTGCGCTTACTGAACTTGAAATAGTGTTTTTATAGAGAAGGTTATCATCCCTGTTGAGGAAAAAACCTGCGAGAAATGAAACGCATGCGGTTACTGTAAAAGCAAGTGCTAAAATAAGTCCCTTGAACCATTTGAATTTTTTTGTTCTGATCAATCTGTTAAGCCTCATGGCCTGTTTTTTTATTTTTTTTATCACAGAAATCACCCTTTCTTTGTTGTTTCCTCTGTATTTTCATAATATCACAAAGAAAGGGTTAAGTCAATTTAAAGCATAAAAATTAATACATTATCCGTTTTTATGACACGATGAATTAATAAACTCGCTTGCAAGATCGTAGTACTCATATGGTATAGCCATTTTGCCTCCATATGGGAGTATGATCATAAAACATTTCTTGTCTGTTGTATAAAAAGGCTCGGCCACAGTGAGCAACTCAGTAAGTTTATCGTCATCAAATTCGTCGTTGAGACTATACTGCTGTATGTCTGGATAGGCAGAGGTTACTGACAGAAAAGCGCCGCTGATATTACATCTTTTTTTAATATAGTCACTGTCAGATATAAACAGTTCCGCTGATCTGCCGCTTTCAAATTGTTTGTTTTCAAGCAGTTTTATCTGATATGAAGTGTCTTCACTTATGTCAGGTGCTGAAAGGTCATATTTTTCCATGAGACTGATCGTTTTTGTAAAAGATTCAGGAATAATAAAATTATTGTTTAAAATACAATATGTTTTCATCTGCATATAAGAATCTTTTGTCAAAGCCATGTAATCTTCATAGTATGCCTCAGAAATCTCGCGGGCAGCAGTTTCTGAGATACCTGATTTGCTGACTGAGTTATATTGGTACTTTGAAGATATTCTTAGATCATAATTTCTGTTAAGTGGATCATAGAGCATATTTTTAAGACTCAATGATCTGGATTTTGCATAATCTTCGGAAAGCCATATTTCAGGATGTGCAGCCCATGTTGTGTGAGAAAGTGAATAACTTCTGAAAATCGTAGTGCCGTTCTTCATGGTGTATCTTATACTGAACATATGTAACGTTGCATCTTCGTTGTAAGGGTCAAAAAATTCAAAGTTATTATCGTTATTACTGCCGTTATAGTTTTCTTTGTATATCTGAACAATGTCTGAGTGAAAATTTACCAGTGCGTCTATGCCCGTGCTTTCTGAAACTGTAAAATCATTAAAATCATCAGTTAAATAGTTGCTGGCATATACTGAAATACTTTTAATATTATCACTGTCAGGTATTTTTGTAACAGCACCGAATGCATCAGTTTTTTTGCTGAGAGCTGTGACTGAAACGGCAGATACAATGGTCACAAGGCAGATTACAGCTGATGGTATGACTTTTTTTAAGCCGCGGTTTGCAATAGTGCTGATAATGCCAAAGTAAACTATACCGGTTACAATACCCTGTATAAGAGCCTGGTTAGCGTATAAACCTGCTGTTACACATGCTGTTCCCGCTACAGCAAACATATAATAAAAAGAGCGGAAAACAAAAGGCCTTGAAACATCTTCGGCTTTTCTCTTTTTATAGAGAAAATATGATCCGGCAAACATGATGGCACATACTAAAAACAGGATCGTGAATTTGCAGTAGAGAACATCCGGATCACTCTGAAGCGTTCCGTCTATTCCATATTTTATGACAGCGCAGAATAATGCGCCGACAGGACTGGTGTACGATATAAGGGGCAGGCAGTCGTTGGAATAGTCTATGCCATATGAACCGCTTAGAATAGAAAAGTATAAAACAAAAATAAAAAACGGGATCGTAATATTAGTGATAACTGTATATGTAACTGCTTCAAATAATGTACCGCAGCATACCAGTACGAGGGTGATGATCGTATAAAGCATTATCATTATGAAAAAGCCTAAGATCAGCAGATATGCTATATCATAAAAATTATCCTGAACTGAATCCCAGAACTCAGGGTAGACGGCTTTTCCGGCAGCAAACAGGATAAAGGACAGAAGCAGAGAAATTATGTACGGTATTACATACATAAAAAGTCCTGAGAAGTAATCACAGATAAACCTCTGGGATGATGAAAGGGGAAGAGCATAGTTCATATCAACTTCTGACTTCTTATACAGATATCTGAAGCTTCGAAAGACGAATAATATTCCGGACAAACTGGCAAAACCAAATGCTATCCCAGCAACTAATGAAAAAAAGTAGTAAAGCGCATAATTAGGGTGTATATATGATGAATCTGCGGTCATCATGGCAATGTTATCCAGTTCCTCCCTGTGTCTGAGGATCGTGTTTGTGATCACCAGAACAGGAAGACCCAGAAGCTGCAGCAGCATAACTACTATTATTATCTTTTTATTGTCCCTGAAGTTCTGATTTATTCTTTTGCGCATAAATGAATCCGTTTTACTTGTTGTCGATGTCTTCTGCATTATATCCCAGAACCTCCATTTCATATATAAATATTTCTTCAAGCGAGAGAGGGAGCATATCAAGAACAACAGGTTCCATAGAGTTGAGCTTCTTCTCGGTTTCGTCTGCATCTCCTCTTATGATGATGCGATAAACACTCTGAGTTCTTTCAAAATGCATGATATCAAGTCCGGTAAAGTCCTCTTCAGAAACAGGTGACCTGAATACTGCCTGGATCTTATGGATGCTTCCCTTGACAGAATCTATATCCCTGCAGAATATTATCCTGCCGTTGTGCAGAAGCCCTGCTGTATCACATATCTCATTGATCTCCTTGAGGTTGTGAGAGGAGATCACTACAGTAAGTTTTCTGTCCATCACAGCGTCAAAGATCATATTTTTTACTATTATTCTCATGGTAGGGTCCAGTCCGTCAAATGCTTCATCCAGCAGAAGAAAATCTGTCTGGCATGCAAGACCTGTTATTACAATAGCCTGACGCTTCATTCCTTTGGAAAATGTGCTGAGTTTTTTACCTCCGGGAAGTTTTACTTTATTTCTGAGTTTGTCAAAGATCTCCTCAGAAAAATTTTTATAGTAGTTTTTGTAGTAAGTTTTGAGCTCTTCAAGAGTGAACCTTGAAAACTGCATAGTTTCATCATTTACAAAAAATACTTTCTGTTTTGTCTCAGGACAGTCAAAAACTTTGCTTCCGTCGATCAGTATTTCTCCGCTGTCGTTGCTGTAGATTCCGCTCAGGAGTCTTAAAATCGTTGATTTTCCGGCACCGTTTGAACCGAGCAGACCAAATACAGCGCCGTTCGGAATACTCAGGTCGACGCCGTCCAGAATAATGTTAGATTCTATTTTTTTTGTAACATTTTTAAACTCTATCAAGATTTGTTCACCTCGTCTATCCTTTCTTTAAGTTCATCCTTTGATATGCCGCTGTTTAAAGCTTCACTGACACATTTGTCGAAATCCATCAGGATCTTGTTTTTTATCAGTGTTTCGTTGACTCTGCTTATAAAGCTGCCGCGTCCGGAAACAGAATAGATTATTTTGTTTCGTTCAAGTTCCTGATATGATTTGGCGACAGTATTCGGGTTTACTCCAAGTTCCTTGGCCAGAGTTCGTACACTTGGCAGCTGTTCATCTTCCTGAAGAACGCCTTTTATTATCAGCTCGACAATTTTTTTATACAGCTGTTCATAAATAGGGACACGACTCTGAAGATCGATGGTTATAATAGGCATCACATCCTTTTCGTAAAGTTTTCTTCTGTTCAGATACGCATATTTATTTTTTTTATCTTTGCGTATAGCGTGTACTAGTTGTACTACTACAGTTAGTATAACATACAGATTTTTACTTGTCAATATAAAGTTCTGATAATTTAGTAAATATAGAATATTTTGACTTTTTTGTGTCTTGTGCCGTTTGACAGCTGTCTTCGTTGACTTTGAGTTTTTTATAATATATAATTATAATAGTAATATGTTGAAATAAATATAAAAAATATATAATGGAGGGTTATCTGAATGAAAAAAAAGGCAGCTTTAATTTGTTCACTTGTTCTTGTTTTCAATTCTTTCGGTATTATAGGTGCATCTGCTGCTCTTACAGGCGATGTAAATGATGACGGATCGGTAAGCGCTGCTGATGCAGTAGTACTTACAAAGTATCTGCTGGGAAAGGATACACAGGAACAGGCAAAGAATCCGGATGTAAATGCTGACTCACGTGTAAATGTTCTTGATCTTATATGTGAAAAACAGATTCTTCTGAGTGACGGTAATACTGAAACAGAAACGCAAGCACCGTCAGTGTCAGTGGAGAGCGGATTTTATAAATCTGACTTTGATGTTGAGCTTTCTGCTGATCAGGGCGTGAAAATCTATTATACTCTTGACGGAACGAATCCGGATGAAAATTCTGCTGTATACTCAGGTGCACTGCATATATCTGACGCTACAGCGAATCCTAATGTATACTCAGCAAAGCCGGATATGTCAGCAAGTGAAAGCTTTACTCCGACAAAAAATGTGACAAAAGGAACAGTTCTTAAAGCTGTAAGCATAAGTGATACAGGTGTTGTAAGCAGCATGGTTACGAAGACGTATTTTGTCGGTATCGATATTGCTTCTCAGTACAACAATATGCCTGTAATATCTGTGAACGTTGATCCGGACGATCTTTTTGACTACGACAAGGGTATTTATACAAAGGGTAAAACATACGATGACTGGGTAGCACAGGGCGGCAATCCGTTTACAAATGAAACCTGGAATATTTCATGCAATTATTCAAACAAAGGTGAGGAATGGGAACGTAAGGCACATATTGAGCTGTTTGAAAATGATGGTGCACTTGCATATGAACAGGATATGGGAGTAAGGATAACAGGAAATGCTTCAAGGTCACAGCTTCAGAAGAGCCTGAAGTTCTACTCCAGAGAAGAGTACGGCAAAAAGAATGTAAAGTATGAGCTCATACCTGATGCAAAGAAAGAACTTGATGATACAACAGTAAGAGATAAATATAAGAGATTTACCCTGAGAAGCGGTGCCAACGACAACGGATATTCAAAGTTCAAGGATAACTATATCCAGAGCCTTGTTGGTGACAGGGACTTTGAAACACAGTCATCACGTCCTGTAATAGTTTTTCTTGACGGAGAATACTGGGGTGTATATGTGATCCAGGAGGATTACAGTGACAACTACATAAAGAATAATTATGATATACCGTCTGATGACGTAATAATAATGGAGTGTGACTATCAGGTAGATGATGGTGTGCCGGAGGATCAGCAGCTGTATGATCAGTTTATAGATTTTGCAGCACAAAATGATCTTTCTGATGATGCTCAGTACAGCAAAATAAATGAAATGATGGACATGCAGAGCTTTATTGACTATTACTGTACAGAAATTTTTATAGCAAATCAGGATTGGATGAACAATAACAACAACTACAGGATATGGCGATCACGCAGCATCACCGACAGCCCTTACCAGGACGGAAAATGGAGATGGATGCTGTATGATACAGAGTTTTCACTAGGACTTTATAAGAACGGAATGACATATAATGAGGATTCAATGATGTATGCTCTTTACGGCTCAGAAGATATAACCAAAGAAAACAGACATACCGTCCTCTTCAGAAGTCTGATAAAAAATGCTCAGTTCAGGCAGCAGTTTGCAACTACATTCTGTGATCTGATGAATAAAAATCTGAGCACTGATCATATGCTTAAGGTTCTTGATGAATTTTATCAGATGTACAGACCTGTTATGGAAGAGCAGACATACCGTTTTGGGCCTGCCTGGATCCTTCAGTGGTCAAAGAATCCGATGCAGCAGTTTGAGTCAGAGGTAAAGAATATGAAGATGTTTATACAGAACAGACCTCAGTACGTTTATAAAATGCTTCAGAAATACCTTGAAATTAACGGACAGACAGCGAAGATAAGTGTAAATGTCAGTGATAGTTCAGGCGGAACAGTAAAGGTAAATACAATAACACCTGATTACAGTACCGGGTCACAATGGACCGGTACATACTTTACAAACTATCCTGTTACGGTTACGGCTGTACCTGCAGATGGATACAGATTTACAGGATGGAAGGGGGATATACAGGGTAATGAAACTACTGCAGAAATGGCAGTAAAGGAAGGCGCTTCAGTTACCGCAGTATTTGAAAAAGAATAAAAAATAAATATGGCGTTGTAAATTTTTATTTACAACGCCATATTCAAGGAAAAATATATGATTGGAGTTTTTGGAAATGTGTTATTTAAGTATGTCTTTGATTTTTTCAAAGAATGATTTCTTCTTTTCGTAATTCTTCTCTTCAAGAGAATCCTCAAACTTCTTCAGAAGATCTTTCTGCTGTTTTGAAAGGTTCTTGGGAACTTCAACATTTACCTTGACATACTGATCGCCTCTGTCTGATCTCTGAAGCTTCTTAACGCCTTTACCCTTAAGTCTGAATACTGTACCTGTCTGTGTACCCTCGCTTATAGAGTATTTGACATTGCCGTCTATAGTAGGAACGACAAGTTCATCTCCCATTACAGCCTGAGTATATGTTATAGGGATCTCACAGTGGATATCATACTCATCACGGACAAATATATCATGTGCTTTGACTCTTACAGTAACATTAAGATTACCGTTTGGTCCGCCGTTGGTACCGCTGTCACCCTGGCCGCTAACGCGAAGAGTCTGGCCATTGTCAATTCCGGCCGGAATATCAACTGAAATCTGCTTTGATACACGGATGCGTCCGTTTCCGCTGCACTTAACGCATGGATTGGAAATAATGGTGCCCTTACCGCCGCACTTCGGACACACTTTCTGAGTTGAAATAACACCGAAAGGAGTTCTCTGACCGACTTTGATCTGTCCGAGACCGTTACAGTCAGGACATGTTTTAGGAGATGATCCTGAAGCTGCACCTGTACCGCCGCATTCTGAACATTTTTCAAGTCTGTTGATTTTTATGTCACGCTTTACACCACTGCAGGCTTCCATGAATGAAATGGTAACCGACGTATCTATATCCTGACCTCTTCTCGGGGCATTTGCTCTGGATGTTCTTTGACCTCCAAAACCGCCGCCGAATGAGCCGCCAAACAGATTGTCGAAAATATCGCCCATGTCGCCGAAAGGGTTGAATCCGCCGGCACCGCCGCCGAATCCGCCTCCGCCGTAGCTCGGGTCTACACCGGCGTGACCGAACTGGTCATATCTTTCCTTCTTTGAAGGATCAGATAATACCTCGTATGCTTCATTGACTTCTTTGAACTTTTCAGCACAAGTTTTATCATCCGGATGAAGATCAGGATGATATTTACGAGCCATGCTTCGGTATGCTTTTTTTATTTCATCAGCTGAAGCTCCCTTGGCAATACCAAGGACTTCGTAGTAATCTCTTTTATCAGCCATATTTTCCTCCATTATAAATACTTTTAAGCAAGAAGTGAATAAAATGGAGCGATATACTACTAGCTGCTCTTCTTGCCAATATTTAATGTATCACTGACATTGAATATGGGTGGATATATATATCCACCCTATTCTTTGTGGTTCTTTTAAACCGAAGTTTTATTTTAAGCTTCTGTAAAGTCAGCATCTACGACATTGTCGTCTCCGCCGTCTTTCTTTTCTTCATCAACGTTGCCGTTAAATCCTTCAGCACCCTGCTGCTGTCCGGCTGCAGCGCCTGCCTGCTGATAAACCTTTGATGAAAGCTCATAGAAAGCCTTCTGGAGTTCATCTGTCTTTGCCTTGATATCATCAGTATTGCCAGCCTTGATTGCTTCCTTAAGCTCTTCACATTTGCTCTTTATAGGAGCTGTTTCTGATTCGCTTACCTTATCGCCAAACTCACCAAGAGCCTTTTCGCACTGGAATACAAGATTTTCAGCGTTGTTCTTTGTATCAATTTCTTCACGGCGCTTCTTGTCTTCTTCTGCAAATGCTTCAGCATTCTTTACAGCCTTGTCGATATCTTCTTTTGACATGTTTGTTGAAGCTGTGATAGAAATGTTCTGTTCCTTGCCTGTACCAAGATCCTTAGCAGATACATGAACGATACCGTTCTGGTCTATATCAAATGTTACTTCGATCTGAGGGATTCCTCTTGGAGCAGGAGCAATACCGTCGAGTCTGAACATACCGAGCTGCTTGTTGTCCTTTGCAAACTCACGTTCACCCTGGAGGATGTTTATATCAACAGCGGACTGATTGTCAGCAGCTGTAGAGAAGATCTGTGATTTCTTTGTTGGGATGGTTGTGTTTCTTTCGATGATCTTTGTGCAGACACCGCCCATTGTTTCAAGGCCGAGTGAAAGAGGAGTAACATCGAGAAGGAGAAGACCTTCTTTTACGTCTCCGCCAAGTACACCGCCCTGGTAAGCAGCACCGAGAGCAACACATTCATCAGGGTTGATGCCCTTGAATGGTTCTTTGCCTATACGTTTCTTAACTGCTTCCTGAACAGCCGGGATTCTTGATGAACCACCAACCATAAGAACCTTATGGAGTTCATTTGCTGTAAGTCCGCTGTCACGGAGAGCCTGGTCAACAGGACCCATAGTAGCCTGAACAAGGTCAGCTGTCAGTTCATTGAATACAGCCTGTGTAAGTGTAAGGTCAAGATGCTTAGGACCTGCTGCATCGCCTGAGATAAATGGAAGGTTGATGTTTGAAGTAGGAGTTGATGAAAGTTCGATCTTAGCCTTTTCAGCAGCTTCCTTAAGTCTCTGCATTGCAAGTTTATCTGAACTAAGATCAATGCCTTCAGTCTTCTTGAATTCTGAGATCATCCAGTCAATGACTCTCTGGTCGAAGTCATCACCGCCGAGACGGTTGTTACCGGCAGTAGCAAGAACTTCTGTTACGCCGTCACCCATTTCGATGATAGATACATCGAATGTACCGCCGCCGAGATCGTATACCATTACCTTCTGATCTTCTTCCTTATCAACACCGTAAGAAAGAGCAGCAGCTGTAGGTTCATTGATAATTCTTTTTACTGTAAGACCGGCAATCTGACCTGCGTCCTTTGTTGCCTGTCTCTGTGAGTCTGTAAAGTATGCAGGAACTGTAATAACAGCTTCTGTAACCTTTTCGCCAAGATAAGCTTCAGCATCAGCCTTCAGTTTCTGAAGGATCATTGCTGAGATTTCCTGTGGTGTATATTTTTTGCCGTCAATGTCAACCTTGTAATCAGATCCCATATGACGCTTGATTGAGCTTACTGTTTTTTCAGGGTTTGTAATTGCCTGACGTTTAGCTGTCTGTCCTACAAGTCTCTCACCTGAGCCTGTTTTTGAAAATGCGACTACTGAAGGAGTTGTTCTTGCACCTTCACTGTTAGGAATAACTACTGCGTTACCGCCTTCCATAACTGCTACACATGAGTTTGTTGTACCTAAGTCAATACCTATAATCTTTCCCATTGTAAATTCATCCTTTCAAAAAACAAATGTTTTATATTTATTTAATCATGTAATCTTATTAAACAGTAACAGAAACCATTGCATGTCTTATTATTCTGTCACCGAGCTTGTAGCCTTTCTGGAAGACTTCACATACTGTATCAGAATCAAGTTCATCACTTTCAGCCTGTTTGATAGCATTATGATACTGCGGGTCAAAAGGTTTGTTGAGGGCTTCTATTTCTGAAACACCAAGCTTTTCAAGAATGCCTGTAAGCTGTGAGAAAATCATATCGATGCCTTTTTTGAAGTTCTCATCGCTGCATGGAGTACCGAGAGCTCTTTCAAAGTTATCAAGTGCCGGAAGAAGTTCGCCTATGGTTTTTGCTGTAGCATCTCCATATGCTTCTGTTTTTTCCTTGCTTGTTCTCTTACGGAAGTTATCAAATTCCGCAAAAAGTCTCATGTATTTGTCCTGCTCAGCTTTTATCTGGCTGTTAAGTTCTTCAATCTTCTTGGCACTGTCATCAGCAGGAGTTTCCTCCATGGCTGTTTCTTCTGCCTTTTCATCTGTGTTCTCAGTTTCCACTTCAGCTTTGTCCACAGTTTCTTCTGCTGTTTCCTTTACGGGCTCCTGCGCAGCTGCTTTGGCGTTTTTCTTGTTTTTATTCATCACTTTTGTCCTTCCCCGCAAAATCATCGGTATCATCTTCTGTGAGAATGTCGGTGATCTTTTGCGTAATATACTCTATATATGGAATGATCTTTGCGTAATTAAGCCTCATAGGACCGATGATTCCAAGCGAACCGGCATTGCGGTTTCCTTTGCGGTACTTTGAAACAATCATACTTGAATTGCCTATGACAAAGTCATTTTTTTCTTCACTGAATACAACATGTATTCCGCTGAAACTGTCATTAAGCAAAGCTGCAAAATCATTTTTATGCTCTATAAAATTTACAATATCCTGTTTGTCATATTCGTTGCAGGTCAGCAGATTTTTTTCACCGCTGATAGTCAGCTCATTTTTCATCAGGTCATTTGATAATTCACACAGACCTTTGACAAGCGGTGATAATGTGATCATATAAGCACCAAGAGCTGTAATGAGCTGCTGCATGCGTTCCTCAGAAAGTGTTTCGATCGATTCACCCTGAAGATTTTCCTGTACATAACGTGAAAAGAAATCAAGCTGTTCACTGTCAAGGTCAAATTCAAGTCTGCATGCCTTGTTTTTTATGTTGCCGTTAGAAGTGATTAATAAAATGAGATAGAGTCTTTTTCCTGTCGGTATAACTTCTACCTTTGTAATTACTGAAAACTTCGGTGCGGAATTTGCAACTACTGTAGCACATTGAGTAAGTTCAGAAAGTGCTTTGCATGCACTCTGTATAATAGAATCCTCTGTAGTATGATCGCATTCATCTATCATTGCATCAAGACGGCAGCGTTCTTCTTCAGACAGATCCTCTGTTTTCATCAGTTTATCAATGTATAATCTGTAACCATTAAATGTAGGGATTCGACCGGCCGATGTATGAGGCTGTTCGAGAAAACCGAGCTGTTCAAGCACTGCCATATCATTTCTGATGGTAGCAGCAGATACATTGATTCCTGGCAGCCTGGCGATTGTTTTGGAACCAACAGGTTCTCCGGTTATAATATACTCATCTATTATGGCTGCAAGAATTTTTAACTTTCGTTCATCCATTGCTTCACCTCCAGATTAGCAATGCACGCTTGTTAGTGTTAGCACTCTATCTCCTTGAGTGCTAAATATAATTTAACACTAATATAGATAAAAGTCAATAGTTATATTGATTTTTGTTACATATGTCATTATATAAATTGATTTTATGAAAAAACTTGTTGTAAAATAACAAACAGACGGGAAGCAGTAAGTGTATGAACATTTATTTCTGTTTTAAAAATTCCTCAAAAAATGCAGAATCAGTATACTTATACGGCTTTTTTGACTCCTGAGTAACAGAAGCTGCTGAATTTGCGTTGTTATATGCCTGAGTTACAAAATACTGCTGAGAATTTATTGGTTTGCTTCGTGCAGACCTCTTTTTATAGTTTCCGTTTGAACACTGAATATGAGACTTTGTATTATCTTCAAGCATTGTCTCAAAAATATGCCATATCTTTTCTCTTGCATCTTTATCATATACAGGAGCTGCAACCTCTACACGTTTTACAGTATTTCTGGTCATGAAGTCAGCAGAACTGATATACATCTTCCTGCGTTCACCGGTTCCGAATATATAGATACGGCTGTGTTCAAGAAAACGTCCTACTATGCTTGTTACTCTGATATTGTCCGTTTCTCCGGGTACTCTGGAAATAAGACAGCAGAGACCTCTGATTATAAGTTCGGTTTTTACGCCTGCCTTGGATGCCTCTATAAGTTTTTCGATTATCAGCCTGTCTGAAAGTGAATTGATCTTGATGCCGATGTAAGCCGGATTTCCGAGCAGTGCTTCCTTGATCTCTTCATCGATCATTTTAATTACCTTGTTCTGCAGACATAATGGTGAAACCAGCAGATGCTCGGTGTGGTCAACAAGATGTCCGAGACTCAGTGCATTGAAAACATCAAGTGCTTCACATGCTATATCCTCATTTGCAGTCATAAGTGACAGGTCAGTATAAAGCTCAGAAGTCTTTTCATTATAGTTTCCGGTTCCTATCTGAGTAATGTGTTCGACCTTACCGTTTCTCTTTCTGGTTATCAGAAGAAGCTTGGAATGAACTTTTATTCCCTTTGGTCCGTATATAATAGTACAGCCTGAATCCTGGAGACGTTTAGACCATTCAATATTATTTTCTTCATCAAACCTTGCACGAAGTTCAACAAGAACAAGTACCTCTATTCCGCGCTGTGCCATATCGGTAAGAGCCTGAATAATCTGGCTGTTCTTGGCCAGTCTGTATAATGTGATCTTTACGGAAATAACTGTGGGATCAACAGCTGCTTCATTGAGCATTCTGATGAACGGATTGATGCTTTCATATGGGTAGAATAATAGTATGTCCTTTTTTCGTATCTGGTCCGCAACGGGAACATTTTTCCTGACACATGAAGGATACTGTGGAACAAAAGGTTCATAGCACAGCTGAGGATCATTTACGTAATTTTTCAGTGAAAATACAAAAGACAGATCAAGAGGTGCATTTGCGGTAAAGATCTGTTGGGCATCAAGCTCTAGTCTTTTGCTCAGATATCTGAGCGCGCCGCTTTCCTTATTGCCTGATACCTGCATACGGACAGGTGCCAGCTTTTTTCTCTTTTTGATAAGCTGTTCCATGAGGCTGAGAAATTCGAAGTCACAGTCAAGAAATGAATCATCATCCTCGCTTATATCGGCGTTTCTGGTAATACGTATAATAAACTTATCAAGAACATTGTAGTTGTCAAAGACATCTGAGGCAAATCTGAGTATAATGTCTTCAACGAGGATAAACTTAAATGGTTTCCTGTTTAATGTAATTATTCTCTTGAAGGAATCACTGACCGGGAGGAGTCCGAGCTTCATTCCGTTTTTTGATTCAAGGTGAACAGCAATATAGAGATCTTTATTTCTTATAAACGGAAGAGGGTGTCGTTTGTCTATTATTAAAGGGGAGAGAAGGGGATGAATTTCTTTTTTAAAATACTCGTTTACATACTTGAGTTCATTTTCTGACAGCTGATCTATAGTCATCTGCATGATGCCATGCTTCTGAAGCTGCTTCATGATATCATGATATGACTTGTCCTTTTGCGGTTCAAGTTTTCTTACACGGTCGAAGATAGCATGAAGCTGTTCTTCACTGGTCATATTGGTTTTGTTTTCACGCTGTTTTTCGTCAGTGTGCATCTGATCGAAAAGAGTTCCGACTCTGACCATAAAAAATTCATCTAGATTTGATTGAAATATCGATGTAAATGACAGTCTTTCCAGAAGGGGAATGTTATCATCAAGGGATTCCTGGAGTACGCGCTGGTTGAATTTAAGCCATGATAGTTCTCTGTTGTCATATAAACTCGGATTCATTTTTATCACTTCCTGAAAAAATAAAAGATATTTTTATATATAAAATAGGGTGTTGACAAAGTAATTGAAATTTGTTATAATAAAAAAGCTGTACGTCGCTGGATGTACAGTTTGCGCAGGTGTGGCGAAACTGGCAGACGCGCTAGATTTAGGTTCTAGTTCCGAAAGGAGTGCAGGTTCAATTCCTGTCACCTGTATATTTATTATAAGTATATATGATAAAAGGCTCTGTTATTCAGAGCCTTTTACTTTTATATTTCTGCAGCTTTTTGCAGAAAAAATTACATTTCAAAATCCCCGTTGTCAATATTGTTTGCTACATAATAAACCCGGCTTTCTTCCGGCTTTATGTAGACTGAGATGCTTTCAAGTGCCTGACCGGCATGTTCTTCATTCCATAACTTCTTTGCTTTCTCAATTACATCTGCAACGCAAACTTCAATACCTGAAAACTGGATAATAGCATTCTCTTTTGTAACTTTTGTGCATACGGCTGCTGCTTCTGGTTTTGCAGCTGTTTCAGTTTTTTTCTCTTTGCTTGAAACCGCAGTATCCTCAGTAATAACTGCTGCTTTTTCCTCTGCAGGTTTAATAACAGCTTCTGTTTTTAACTGCTCTTTTTTATCGGCAGCTGGTTTGCTGGTTTTACGTGGCATGTTTAATTACCCCTTTTATAAATAAATTTTATATTGATTATAGCACTTATATAATTATTTGTCAAATAAAACTGAACAAAAGAGGCACTTGATACATTAAAATCTGTAAATGTGAGATGTTTTGATATATTATTATAAAGAAAATCATTTTAATATTTTAATATGCAAAAATCCCTTAGTAAAGATGATCTTTACTAAGGGATTTTTAGTTTTTAAGAGCGCGGAAAGAGGGATTTGAACCCTCGCGCCAGTTTCCCGACCTACTCCCTTAGCAGGGGAGCCCCTTCACCACTTGGGTATTTCCGCATGTTGACTCTAAAAAAATATAAATAAAAAAAGAATTGGCGGAGAGGGTGGGATTCGAACCCACGGTCCCTCGCGGGATCACTGGTTTTCAAGACCAGCTCCTTAAACCACTCGGACACCTCTCCGTTTCATTCAGCTTAATTATTATAGCACGGTGATATTAAAATGTCAATACTTTTTTTAAAAAAATTTTTTATAACATTTTTTTACATAAAATCACATGAAAAATGCTCCCTTTATACGGCTTGCAGGGTATAAAGGGAGCCTGCTCAAAGCTTATTCCAGTTCGAATGTTATATTGTTGTCTTTAGCATACTTTTCAGCAGCAGTTCCTTTTTTTGATTTGATGACAAAAGAGTCTACAAGCTTGATCTTGTCATCTGAGGATTCGTTTGCGGATGAATCTGCGGAGCTGTCCTGTGATGCTGATGATGTTACCTGCATGTAGCCTAGTGCATGTTCACCTATCTTTTCAACTGATTCAGGAACACTTATTGCAGTAGTTGCTGTACAGCTGTAAAATGCTGCTTCACCAAGTTCTGTTACAGTTGACGGGATCGTGATGCCTTCAAGAGCACTGCATCCTGCAAAGGCGTCTTCGCCTATGTATGTAATACCTTCAGAAAGATTTATTGATTTAAGTCCGAAATTACTGTAAAAAGCATAATCAGGTATTTTTGTTATGGCGGTTCCGAGTTTGACATCAGTGAGATAGTCGCACTGTGCAAATAAGCCTGTTCCCAGAGAATTCACACTGTCAGGAATATTTGCGCTTTGAAGTTCGTTACAATGGAAAAAGGCATAATCTCCAATAGTTTGTACTGATTTTCCTATAACTACTGATGTAAGTCCGAAACACTCATAAAATGCATAAGATCCTACCTGTGTAACTGAGTCAGGTATGGTAACTGAAGCAAGTTTATCACAGCAGGCAAATGATCCTTCTCCTATAGTGGTAAGTCCGCTGCCGAGCGTTATCTGAGTAAGACTGTAGCAGTTTACAAATGCACCTTCCTCAAGCTCTGTTACTGTGTCAGGCAGGCTGATTGCTGTAATAGAGTTTATATTGTTTGTTTTGTAATATGCCCCGCTGTCATCGCTTCCTGGTTCCTCAAATCCGTCAAAGGCTTTTTCACCTATTTTTGTTACAGGCATGTTGTTGATCTTGTCAGGAATTCCGACAGTTTTTGATGAACCCTTATATCCTGTGATTGTTATCTCTGAGTTTTCGGTTTTATAAACAAAGTCATCCTCACTGTTGGTTTCAACAGCTATAGTAGTTATGGCAGGCGTAGTCTGTGCGCTGCTGTCAGACTTTTTTGAGCTGTCTGATGAGCTGCAGCCGGCTGCACATACTATCAGCAATGATAAGGCAAGTGTAAGGGATATTAAATGTTTCATATAATCCTCCGTATATATAATTCGCGTCAAATAAATATGTATCTTTTATATTATAGCTTTTAACTATGATATATTCAATATATTTCATTAAAATATCATAAAAAACAGGATATCATGAAATCAATATGATATCCTGTTTATATTATCTAGGTTTTATTTTTGATATTATAATAGTTATAAGTGTCCAGACGAGGTTATACAGAAGGATCATAAGAGGAGTTACTTCATTTATTGCACCAAGAAATACAAAAGCAAGTGTAATAAACAAACCTATGATAACTGAAGTACATTGTAGAATGATTCCTGTCATAACACTCTGGTGAACAGCCTTGATGTTTGTAAGAGCTTTTGTTATAGAAGAAAGTGTTCCGGTGCAGACTACAGATGAACTCATCCTCGGAACCTGATCAGTCAGTGTCTGACAGTACTCATGTACATCTGACGGAATTATTTTGATCATGTCTTCCGGGATGTCATAGAGCCTGGAGACTCTGTTGATGGTTGTTATGGAATCCATGCTTCTGATCATCAGGCAGATGTTGTTGTCAATAAGTTTGTGAAGATGACGTTTGACAGAAGCATCCGGTTTTACCTTGAGAACATACATAGCGGAAAGGTTTCCGGAGATCGAAAGGTATAAGGCTATGCGGCCTTTTCCGATAAGATCTTTTTCTTTTGATTTTGGCGGAAGACCTTCAATGTTGTGATTTGTCATCAGCTGACGTGTGCCGAGAAGAATTCGTTTGTTCTTGATCCATCCGCAAAGTCCCATGGAATCCTCAAATGAATAGTTCTCAACTTTGTTGAGCATAGAGATCTTTCCGTCAATAATTTTATTGAATATATGAAACAGAACGCTGTTTGCACAGTGAGTCAGACTTGCTGCAGCAATTATTGCGTCGTCAATTTTTGTATCAGAGAAAATTTTTATCGCAGTAAGCTTTACGGTGTTTTCAGGGAAAATCTGAGTTGAATCAATGATAACTGAATTTGTATCATAAAAATCATCAATACTCTGATAGCCCAGGATCAGGCTTTCATTATGCTCAGCATCTGCTGCTGCGTTGCTCAGCGGAAGATTTACTATAAGCGGTACTGCAAAGCATGATCCCGCTGAAAGAAACAGTGAAAAAACTGAAAGTATAAATCCTGCACTGACAGTCTGCATGCTGCTGTGATAGAAAAGTGTGCATACAATAGTCATTACTGCAGCAAATGCTGATACTACAGGAACAGCGAGTTTGCAGAACTTGTCGGCAATATCGGATGAGTATGTATACTTCAGGAAATCACAGGCAAAAGATGTTTTTCTGGCTGCTGTAAGAACCGGAAAATCAGTAATAACGCCTTTTGTGATCTGCTGTGCCTTTGCCTCATCGTCTACATATACAAGACCGTATTTTTCTGACTCTGACATCAGTACGTCAAAGTTGTTGATCGCCCTGCTGACTATCAGGTTTTTGCCAAGCGTATTGATGAGAAATGCAGTGATTGCGACAGGGGTAAATATATAGATATTCTGATTCTGCAGCAGTTCAATGCCTGAGGTCGAGGCCGCTGCAGCAATTGTACTTATTGTCAGTACAAGAGATACAAGGCTGTCACAGTCTGCTTTCTTTTTAATGATGTTCTTCAGTCCGTTTGTTATGATCGGAAGGGATGAGAAAAGCACAATTGCACTGATAAGGAACATTGCAAATCCATATGTATGCGGTGATGATGCAATATCAAAGCTTTTGAATACAGGAAGGGAATACAGCGGTGCTGCTGAGAGATAGATGGAGATAAGAGCAGCGATTATCTGCACGATAAGCTTTGCTGACAGATTGGATTTAAGATTATACAGGTCGTCAAGAATTATTGATGAATCACCGGGTGTATTATAGTCATCGAGCTGTCTGGTAGCTTCCTTGCCTGAGTTCTTATTAAGTTCATTAAAAAAGCTGTTTACCTTCTGCTTTCTTTTTTTATCAAGAGCCGGGTCGTCAGTATTTTCGTTGATCTGTACGTCGATTGAAAAAAAGTCAACGTCAGGAGTAGACTTTACGTTTATCTTAGCATCTTTCTGTGATACTGATTTTTGTCTGAAAATATCATAGGCTGTTTGTCTGAAACTGTTTGCAGCGCATTCAACTACTGATGTAAAATCATGTCTGCTGTTATAATCTTCAGATGATACGTCATTTTTCAGTTCATAAAGATCGGATTTTGTCTGAAGAGTTTCAGGATCCTTTTTCTTTTTGAATCTTTTCTTTTTAGAAGTGTCGGCCGTCTCCCGGGGGGTATCAGATACTTTTTTTATGTAGCGGATATTATCACAGGGGTTTTCCACTATTTTATTGGGCTTGTCTGTGATTCTGGTCGCACTTCTGTCTATAAAGTTCGGTGAAACAGCCGGTTCAGGCAGTGTGTCATTTTCCTTAACATCAATTTCGATGCTGCTGCCGTCATCGTTGTCAGCTTCTTTCTCCGGTACAGCCGGCTGCCCGGCTGTAATGGTTTCAGCCGTTTGTTCATCAGTTTCATTTGCAGCTTCGGGTTCTTCAGATAAAACGGCTTCTTCCTGTGCTGATTCTTCAGATACGGTTTCTTCAGAAAGTTTCAGAGACAATTCATCATCGTCATCTGAATCGTCAGTATCCAGATCATCAAGCTGAATATAGTCCGGCTCCTCATCTTCCCGGGATGCAGCAATGTATGATTCTTCATCGGATGATCCAATAATGGAATCCAGGCTGCTGTCGGGTTCCGCCGGTGTCTGAAGGCGTTCTTCATCTATTGAATACTCATCAAGGATATCATCAATTGAATAGTTATCTTTTTTTGCCATAGTTGCTCCTCGTATTATTTCTTTCTTTGTCTGACAGCCTCATACATAAATATTCCGGCTGCAACTGAAGCGTTGAGCGAATTTACCTGTCCGGCCATAGGAAGGCTTACAAGAAAATCGCATTTTTCTTTTATTAACTTGCCCATTCCAAATCCTTCAGAGCCGATAACCAGTGCAATTCCTCCTGTAAAGTTGACGTTTGTATATATTTCTCCTTCAGCGTCAGTCCCGTATATCCATATATTTTCTTTTTTAAGATTTTCTATTACGGAAGCAAGGTTAGGAACTCTTGCAACAGGGATCCAGCTTGCGGCACCTGCAGAAGTTTTAAATACAGTGTTGTTAAGTGAAGCACTGCGTCTTTTCGGAATAATTATTCCGTCTGCACCAGCCGCTTCAGCTGTTCGTATGATTGCACCGAGATTATGGGGGTCTTCTATTTCGTCACATATTATTATAAAAGGATCAGAGCCCTTTTTTCTGGATACATCAAGGATATCTTCAACAGTAGAATACTGTGCACATGCACATACTGCAGCTGCACCCTGATGAGCAATTGTGTTGCATATCTGGCGCATTTTCATGTCATTGACGTTCTTTACAACGATCTGTCTGTCTCTTGCAAGTGAGGATATTTTGCTGTAAACTGCACCTTGACCGCTTAAGTATACTGTATCAATAGACATATCGGATTTCAGGGCTTCAATAACCGGGTTTTTTCCATATATTATGTCGCTGCGTTCTTCCTGCTCATCAGTGATTATATTATCAGGGCTCATATTTTTATCCATTTATGTTATTCCTACTTTTCAATTCTTATTTTAAATCATATATACATATTAAATTTAATTATATCATTTTGTACGTCAAAAAACAATGCTTATTTGACAAAAAAACATGGAAAACTTGAACATACAGAATGCTTCTTTTTGTGCAGTTAATACATTATCTGCTTACAGACATTTAAAAATAATAATTGTCACTATAAGAAATGTTATAACAGCTGCGGCCATAAAATACAGCAGTGTTTTAGAAGATCTTTTTTCATAATTTTCAGGAGACATCTGATCAAGATAATATTTTGCTTCATTCATCAGGTGCTTCTGAGGAGTCGATGACATCTGTGAGCGGACATACAGAACAGCCTTTTCGAAATAGATGTTATTCGTATCATTTATTTCAATAATTTTTTTGTTAACGCCTTTAATCATATGCATATCCTTTCGTTTAAAAAAGTTTACACACAGAGTGTTGACACCTGCCCCATAATTATACAGAGTAATTTCTTTGGTAAAGACAAAATGTTGAAAACTCTGTGGAAACTGTTTAAAACCAGCTGTTTTGCTGTTGAAAACCATAGCTCCGACTGTCGAAAAGTCTGTTGAATCGGTTGAGAAATACGCTTTTGCGTGACTGGAGGCTGTTTAAAAGTGTTAAATTACAATAAATGTAATCTTGCTGATAAAATATATGTATTATGCTTAATATTCTTCTTTTTTCCTTGCAACATTAAGCGATTTGCTATATAATAATAAAACGTGAGAATAAAACAGCGGAGGTTGGTTTGTAATGAATTATAAAATAAATGAAAATGATATAATACTTATACAGGACGATTTCAATCTTGGCGAGACACTTGACTGCGGGCAGGCTTTCAGATGGTCAGCAGTTGATAACAATACATATGAAGGATATTATCTCGACCATTATCTTATGATAGTACAAAATGATAATACATTTACATTTAAAAATACTTCTGAAGCTGATTTTCTGAATATATGGACAGATTATTTTGATCTTAATACTGATTATGCAGGTCTGAAAAAAGTATTTTCAACTGACCAGACACTGAAAAGTGCGTGTGATTATGCAGGCGGGATAAGACTTCTGAGACAGGATGCATGGGAGACGCTCTGCTCATTTATTATTTCCCAGAACAACAATATACCAAGGATAAAGGGAATTATTTCGAGACTTTGTGAACACTACGGACATTTTCCTTCAGCGCAGGAACTTTCAGGAGAGACTGAAGAAAGTCTTAATTACCTGAGATCAGGATTCAGGGCAAAGTATATAATTGATGCTGCAAAAAAGACAGCTGACAAATCAGTAGATCTGAGTACGATCTATGATATGGATTATGAGGACGGCAAGAAGAAGCTGATGGAGATCAAAGGAGTCGGTCCTAAGGTCGCCGATTGTGTTTTGCTGTTCGGAATACATAAAACCCAGGCATGTCCGGTAGATGTATGGATAAAAAGAGTGCTTGCATATTTCTATCCTGAAGGAATGCCGGAATGTGTTAAAGGATATGACGGAATAGCTCAGCAGTATCTTTTTCACTATGCAAGAAAGCACAGTGATCTTTTTGAGAACAAATAGTCTGACAAGTACTGAAGATTAAAATATTATTAAATAGTAAAAAACTATACTTAGATGAGTATAGTTTTTTTGTTATATACTATCTATAATACATAAAAAGTCTTGACAATAAAGTGCGGGTGTTATAGAATATTACTTGAAAGGAATTTTATGACTTAAAGAAGGTGGGACGTAATGACAGAGAAAAATAAAAAATTGAATATAGCCCTGATGATCAATTATGTTGCCAATGATTACTCATATTCAGTATGCAGAGGGGCTGCAATAGCTGCTCAGGAATATGACATAAATCTGCTTATCGTCCCGGGCGGTGAAATAAACAAACAGCAAAATGATCTTTATGAATTTCAATATCAGAATAACGTTATATATTCGTATATCACCAAAAATAATATAGATGTGCTTATAATTTCACTGGGCACCGTAGCAGGATTTATGGACAGCAGACAGACTATAGAATTTCTTGATTCATTCAAAGGCATTAAAGTCATTGTACTGGAAATGGAAGTTCAGGGGTATCCGAGCATCACTTATGATCTGAATGGTTTTGAAGAGTCTGTAAGACATCTTATCGAATATCATCATAAGAAAAGAATAGGCTATGTCGGAGGTCCCAGAGATCAGCAGGTAGCACAAAAGAGACTTGAGGCTTATAAAAAAGTTCTGTGTGAATGCGGCATTGAGTTCGATGAAAATCTTGTAGTTTACAGTGATTTTTCTGATAAAGCTGATACCGTAGTAAGAGAGCTTCTGGATAAAAACAAATCTGATCCTCCTGATGCGGTCTGTTTTGCAAATGATACTATGGCGCTTGCCGGTTATAAAGTATTTGAACAAAGAGGTATAAAGATAGGCAGAGATATAGCAGTTACGGGTTTTGACGATGTATCTTTCGCCGATGTGATAAATCCGCCGCTTACAACTGTAAAGTCTGCTATTATGTCGATCGGATATAAGTCTGTTGAGGCAGCAGTGAGATATATTCAGGAAGATAAAATAGACAACATAACGATCAATACATACTTTATGTGCAGGCAGTCGTGCGGGTGTCCTGAGACAGACTACTATACACGTTTTAAACCAGAACCTGCAGATATCAGTATGTCCGCGTCTGATCTGGCGGAAAGAGTCAGAAAATACATAATAGAAAAATCGTCCCTGGACATTATTTCCAGATCACAGCTTATAAGACTGAAATCGTTTATAATCGTAATGATAGAGAATCTTGTCTGCAAGCAGGACTTTGAAGTAAAAGAACTGATAAGAATTATTGAAAGATTTCTGTCAAACAACGATATGATCTATTATAATCTTGATTCACTTAATGAACTTATATATATTCTCAAAGAAATATCTCTCAACCTGGCTGATAAGGATAAACAAATTAAAATATATAAAGTATTTGAAAGATTTTATGATTATATAAATGATTTCTATGCTGGCAAGCTTTTCTCAGCAGAAAGGGAGAACGCACAGTACCAGTTAGTTTACAGCAAGGTAGCAAACGATATGATGGCTAACGGCAAGGACGAGAAAAAATGCTTTTCACTTATTATGGATGATATCTGCAATATGAAGATGAAAAGCTGTTATATATACGTTTATGAACAGTCGTTTTTAAATCAGAAAGTTACACAAACAAAACAAACATGGAAAAGACCCGGGAAAATATTTCTTAAAGCTTTTAAAAACGGAGAGATATACCAGATCCCTCAGGCGTCACAGCAGGCTGTAGATTCTGAGGCATTTATGGAAAACATGTTTACACCAAATAACAGAACAAAGACAATGATACTCAAGGCACTGTTTTTTAATGAGGAACAGTATGGAATTCTTCTTGCTGAGACTACTGTGAACGGCATGCTTGATATTGAGACAGCGTCTCAGCAGCTGTGTACAGCAATAAAAATGACCAGATTTATGAATCTGATCGAGTCAGCACTTGTTAATGTTCAGCAAGCGAATGCGATCCTTAGCAAAGAATCAGTTTCAGACCAGCTGACCGGACTATATAACAGAAGAGGATTGATAATCGAATCAGAAAAGCTGCTCAAACAATATACAGACAGATCATGCCGCTGCGCAGTTATTTTTGCAGACCTTGACAGCCTGAAGATAATCAATGATACATTTGGTCATGATGAGGGTGATTTTGCAATCAAAAAAGCATCTGAGATCCTGAAGATAAATATGCGTTCATCTGATATAGTAGGACGAATAGGCGGAGATGAGTTTGTTGCATTTGTTATGGAAGCTGAGGAAAAATGTCTCTACTCGGTTATTGACAGAATAAAAAAATGTGCAGATGAATTTAACCAAAGCAGTCAGAAACCGTATAATGTTGAATTAAGTCTTGGAGTTTATTGCTTCAATTCATATGACGGCGAGACAGCAGACAATCTTATGAGCAAAGCTGATCATATACTGTATGAAAACAAACAGCACAAAAAAAGCACACCGATCAAGGATCTGCTGAAAAAAAGATGATGTGATATCTGTTCACATCATCTTTTTGATTATATAAATGATACTATGAGATCAGCGGCAAATGCTGCAGCACATGAAAGCAGTGCGACAGTTATAAGAGAGCGGTTTTTTAGTGACAGAAGCACAGCTGTTATAAACCCAGCTGCTGCTGATATTTTTCCGGATGTTGAATAAAAGATCGCAGGTATAGTCATGGCGCTAAGGACAGAGTACGGTATGTAATAGAGAAAACTCTGAATAAATTTTGATCTGATTTTTTTTCTTACAAGTGCAAATGGGATCATTCTTATAAGATATGTTACAAGAGCCATGATAATAATGTAGATATACAGCTTCATTCAGACCACCTCACTGTCTTTGTCTTCAGTGTTTACAGGGGCAAGCAGTGCGGCAGCGGCGGATACAGCTACTGCACATATAATAACAGAAAAACCGTCACTTACAGGTGTAAGATATTTAAGCAGGCAGCTCAGAATCGCTGCACCTGATATTACGAACATGACACTGCGGCTTTTTTTTGCAGGAGGGATGATAATTGCGATAAACATACCGTAAATAGCTATGCCCAACGCAGCCTTGATGCGTGGAGGGAGAATTTCGCCGGCACATGCACCTGTAAGAGTACCAAGAGTCCATCCCAGGAAGGGAATGAGAATAAGACTATACATATATCTGCAGTTTATCATCCCGTCCTTTGATGCACAAACAGCAAAAATCTCATCAGTAATTCCGAAGGAAGAAAGGAGCCGGTGAGGAATACTGAAAGAGCTGTCAAGCTTCTGTGAAAGTGACAGGCTCATGAGAGCATATCTGATATTTATGATCAGCTGTGTCAGTGCCATTTCGGCAAATGAACCGGATGCTGAAATTATTGCAAGCCCTGCAAATTGTCCTGCTGATGTCAGATTTGTCATTGATATGAGTACTGCCTGCATAACTGTAAGTCCGTTTGATACTGCCATAAGACCGAATGTAAATGAGACTGACAGATAACCAAGACCTATCGGCAGTCCGTCCTTAAGGCCCTGTCGTGGTGTTGTTAGATTAAAATTCATAATTTTTTCATTCCTTTTTGAAGCTGCGATTGCTGTGATATACGTTTTTTAAATCTTAATAAACAGACTGATGCAAGTAATGAGGATAGAACAGTCTGTCAGACAAGTACTATAATTTTATCATATAATGCTGTATATTTCAATTCTAATTTTCAATATTGCGCAGTGATAAAATCGATGTGTTATCGCTCATACGTGAAAAAAGTATTTGGAAGAATAAAAATGTTGCTGCTGATAAATCTAAAAGGAAATGCTCTTTGCATAACTGCGGCAAAGAGCATTTCCTTTTAGTGTTTATTTATATGTCTCTGAGAAATTTTAAGTCGGTTGATTGCCCGGTTCAGTGCAGCCTGAGTACGGTAATATTCACGTATGCTCTGTTTCTGTCGAAGCTGTTCCTCAGCTCTGAGCTTTGCCTCTTCGGCCCGGTTTTTATCAATTTCTTCAGGATATTCTACAGTATCGGCAAGTATTATAACATACTGGGAGGTTATCTCGATAAGACCTTCACTTACAGCAGCATAAGTCCACTTTCCGTCAGAACAGAATCTGAGTTCGCCTGACTGAATAGCACTGACCATAGGTTCGTGATCAGCCAGAATACCGCATTCACCGTCAATGGCGGGGAATATAAGTTCTTCACATTCACCTTTGAAAAAAGGACGTTTGCTGGCCAGAATCTCCAGATGAAAAGTTTTTTTCATATCTTCAGGTCCTTTCAGTAAGATTACTTGTCCATTGCTTCGGCTTTTTTGATTACATCATCAATAGTTCCGACCATGAGAAAGGCGGCTTCCGGATACTGGTCCATTTCACCGCTTATGATTGCCTTGAAGCCCCTGATAGTTTCGCTTAAAGGTACATAGCAGCCTTTTATTCCTGTGAAGTTTTCAGCAACATTGAACGGCTGAGAGAGGAATTTCTGGATCTTTCTTGCCCTGTAGACTGCAAGCTTGTCTTCCTCGTCTAGCTCCTCCATACCAAGTATTGCAATGATATCCTGAAGCTCCTTGTATTTCTGGAGCAGTTCCTGAGTTTTCATTGCTACCATATAGTGTTCCTCGCCGACGATATCTGCCTCAAGAATTCGTGATGATGATTCGAGCGGATCTACTGCAGGATAGATACCCTGTTCAACTATTTTACGTGACAGAACAGTTGTGGCATCAAGATGTGCAAATGTAGTTGCAGGTGCAGGGTCTGTCAGGTCATCTGCAGGAACGTAAACTGCCTGTACGGATGTTATTGATCCGCTGCTCGTTGAAGTAATACGCTCCTGAAGTTCTCCTACCTCATTGGCGAGTGTAGGCTGATATCCGACCGCACTTGGCATTCTGCCAAGAAGTGCAGATACCTCTGAGCCGGCCTGGACATATCTGAATATATTATCTATAAAAAGAAGAACATCCTTGTGTGCTTCATCTCTGAAGTACTCGGCCATCGTAAGCCCTGTCTGGGCTACACGCATTCTTGATCCTGGTGGTTCATTCATCTGACCGAAAACAAGTGCTGTTTTGTTAATAACACCGGACTGTTTCATTTCCATCCAGAGATCATTGCCTTCTCTGGAACGTTCGCCAACGCCGGTAAATATTGAATAACCACCGTGTTCCGTTGCAATATTGCGGATGAGTTCCTGAATCAGTACTGTTTTTCCGACACCCGCACCGCCAAACAATCCTATCTTACCGCCCTTTGCATATGGTGCCATAAGATCTATGATTTTAATGCCGGTCTCAAGAATATTAATGACAGGACTCTGATCCTCAAATGACGGCGGAGCTTTGTGTATAGGACGTTTTTCAGGATCATGAAGCTCTTCACCATGGTCTATGGTCTGACCAAGAACATTGAACATGCGTCCGAGTGTTTCTTCTCCGACAGGTACTCTGATGCACGAACCTGTTGCAGTGACCGTCATATCCTTGCACAGACCTTCACTTGCTGCAAGCATAATACAGCGTACAGTGTTGTTGCCCATAAGCTGTGCAACTTCCATAACTTTCTCTTTTCCGCTGCAGGTTACAGTAAGGGCATCTTTTATCATAGGCAGCGGGGCGTCTTCAAACTGAACGTCTACCACAGGGCCCATTACCTGAACAATTTTACCTTGTTGCGTAACAATCACTCCAAATCAGATTTATTTTTTCTGTGTCTTTGCACCGCTTACGACTTCGGTGATCTCCTGTGTGATAGCAGC
Organism: Oscillospiraceae bacterium; assembly: GCA_030539275.1. Classification (GTDB taxonomy): domain Bacteria; phylum Bacillota; class Clostridia; order Oscillospirales; family Ruminococcaceae; genus HUN007. The sequence continues at coordinate 105,212 of JAUNSK010000005.1, forward strand.
CTGTCTTGCTCTGTTGTATATCAGAGAAAGATCATGTATCATATCCCTGGCACTTGTTGTAGCGTTCTGCATTGCATTCATTCGTTCACTCTGTTCACTTGAGTATGATTCTACCAGAGTGCCGAAAATAAGACCGTATATATAGTTGGGAACAATATAATCCATTACCTTTTCAGGTGAAGGAGTAAACAGTGCACTCTGATGTTCATGATGAGTACCGACATCAGAATAACCGACCATCTTCTTATGCAGAGGAAGCAGCTGAATGATCCTTGGTTCGGCATGTATCTGTGAGATCATTTTGGTGTATATAACGTATACTTCATCAAGCTCATGTTTCAGATACAGGTCAAGCATGGTATCGCCGATGCCTCTTGCTTTTACAAGTGAAGGATTCTGTGCTGTATAAAGAAATTCACAGTCTATGTCCATTTTCCTTCTCGTAAAATAACTTCTTCCAACCTGTCCTACAACAAACAGGTAATTTTCCTCTCCTGACTTGAGAGTTTTTTCAGCAAGCTTTAAAATATTATGGTTATATGAACCGGCAAGACCTTTATCAGCAGTGATTACAATGTAGCCTGATTTTTTTACAGGTTTGTCACAGCTGTATTCATCATCTGACAGGTTGCCGAGATAAATGTGCTGCATTTCTGGGGTGTGGACCATTATGTGGTGAATTGTATCCTGAAGTCTGGTGAAGTATGGTTCAGTATCAGACAGCGCCTTTTTAGCTTTCTTAAGTTTTGAAGACGAAATCAGATACATAGCATTTGTAATTTTCATTATATCCTGTATACTGTTGATCCTTGTGCGGATCTCTCTCATATTTGGCATACAAACACCCGCTTTTTATGTATTAGGAAGAGATTTCTTAAACTCGCATGCTCCCTGTCTGATTTTTGCTGCAAGTTCATCTGTCATCACTTTTTTAGTATCTATTTCTTCTATTACATCATGATAATGTATTTCAAAGTATCCCATCATATCACTGCAGAATGACTTTAATTTCTTTACCGGAACATCCATGAAGACTTTTTGTGTTGCAGCAGAGAGTATAATTACCTGTTCATGCAGTGGAAGCGGTCTGTACAGAGGCTGCTTGAGAAGTTCAACCAGAATATTTCCATAGTCAAGCAGCTCCTTTGTTGATGGGTCAAGTTCTGAACTGAACTGTGTGAAAACTTCCATCTCACGGAACTGGGCAAGGTCAATTCTCAGACTTCCGCTGACTTTTTTCATTGCCTTTGTCTGGGCAGCGCCGCCGACTCGTGATACTGAAAGACCTACATTTACTGCAGGGCGTATACCTGAGAAAAAGAGCTCGCTTTCGAGAAATATCTGACCGTCAGTTATAGAAATAACGTTTGTAGGAATATAAGCCGATACATCGCCTGCGAGTGTTTCTATTATAGGAAGGGCAGTAATTGATCCGCCGCCGTGTTCATCATCAAGACGGCTTGAACGTTCAAGAAGCCTTGAGTGAAGATAGAAGACGTCACCAGGGTATGCTTCACGTCCCGGCGGTCTCTGAAGCAGAAGTGACATAGCACGGTAAGCTGTTGCATGCTTTGAAAGGTCATCATAAACGATCAGTACATCCTTGCCCTTATGCATAAAGTATTCTGCTACAGCAGTGCCCGAATACGGACTTATGTACTGAAGAGGGGCAGGATCACTTGCAGGGGATGATACTATTATAGAATAGGAAAGAGCATTGTATTTTTTCAGGGTTGATACGATCTTGGCAACTGTAGATGCTTTCTGACCGATAGCAACATATATGCATATTACGTCCTTGTCCTTCTGATTTATTATAGTATCAATTGCTATAGATGTTTTGCCGGTTTGTCTGTCCCCTATTATAAGTTCTCTCTGGCCGCGACCGATAGGGAACATGGCGTCAATAGCAAGAATGCCTGTCTGCAGAGGAGTGTTTACTGATTTTCTGGCAGTTACACCAGGTGCTTCGTTTTCAATAGGATAGAAGTCATCAGCCTCGATATCACCGAGTCCGTCGATCGGTTCGCCAAGTGCATTGAGAACTCTTCCGATCATTTTGTCTGAGACATTTATACCAGCCATCCTTTTTGTTCTGGTTACCTTTGAACCTTCTGAAAGACCGTAGTCAGAACCCAGAAGGACAGCACTTACAGTCTTTGCCTCGAGATTCTGTATTATACCCTTGACACCTGTTTCAAAAATTACAAGTTCACCATACATTGCATGATTTATGCCGTAGATAGTGACGATTCCGTCTCCTATCTGTATGATGCGGCCTGTTTCTTCAACTTCACATTTATTATCATAGTCAGTTATCTGGCTTTTAAGTACAGATAATATCTGATCAGGACTGGTCTGACTCATAAGCGTTCACCCCCGAATTAGTTCATGTTTAATGTTTTCAAGCTGTCTTGCAAAGCTTCTGTCATAGCGGTAATCGCCTGCCTGCAAAATAAAACCGCCCATCAGCGTCACGTCATGCTTTAATGTAATGTGTGCATCAGATTTGCTGTATGTTTTGCAGAGCATAGTTTTTAAAGCATCCAGCTGAGATGCCTGAGGCATTGTAACATATGTAAGAGATGCTTCGATTATATTTTCATGCTGCATCACAAGAGACTTGTATTCATCAAAAATATAAAAGATCCTTGATACAGTATTGTTGGCACAGAGAACTTTCATGAAACTTCTGAGTACAGGACTGAATAAACAGTCGATCACTTTTTCTTTTTCGCTCTGTGCTATACATGGATTATCAAGGGCAGCAATAAGCTGCGGACTGCTGTGAAGCATATCCGAGCAGTCTGCAATAGCTGAATCCTCAGGACCAAGACTGTACAGAACGGTGCTGTATACTGAGTCAAGCTGTGTCATTTTTCTGCACCTGCCTCAGCTATAAATGCATCGAGCTCATGTGCGTCATCAGCAAAGTCTGCTTTATCTGCGATGATCTTTGATGCAACCGCAACTGCAAGACAGGCTATCTCCTGTTTTGAGTTTCTGAGAGCTTTTTCATGTTCAAGGGAAATAACGCGGTTAGCTTCTTCGATCATTTTGTCAGTTTCATGCCTTGTCTGCTCAACTGACTTATCATGAAGCTCGGCGGCACGTTCTTTAGCCGATGCAATGATAGAAGCAGCTTCTTTATCTGCATTTTTAAGATTTTCTTCGTACTGTTCTTTTATTTCTTCTGCCTGTTTCTTCGCATTGTCTGCTTCGGCGAAAGATGCTTCTACCATACTGCGGCGTTGTTCCATAATGTTCAGAACTTTTTTGAAAAGAAATTTTTTTAGAAAGAAAAACAGTATCAGAAGATTTACGACTGTCCATATAATATTCCAGTCAAGTTTCAGCATTTACATCATCTCCGTACAGTTATTTCAGTACAAGTATTATTAATATACCAATTACAAGACCGTATACAGCAGTGGCTTCTGCAAGAGCACATCCAAGTAGAAGTGCTTTATTGATATCACCTTTTGCTTCAGGTTTTTTTGCAATGGATTCTACTGCTTTTGATGTGGCGATTCCTATTCCGATGCCTGCACCTATACCAGTCATTACTGCTACGCCGGCACCTATTGCTATTGCTGTTCCCATAAAAAAGCCTCCAGAATAATTATTTGAGTACAAGAATGATCAGTATACCGATAACCAGACCATATACTGCAGTAGCTTCTGCAAGGGCACATCCGAGAAGAAGCGCTTTGTTGATATCACCCTTTGCACCAGGTTGTCTTGCTATTGATTCGACTGCCTTTGAGGTTGCAATTCCTATACCGATACCTGCACCAATACCTGTCAGTACAGCTACACCGGCGCCTATTGCTATTGCTGTTGCCATAACAAACATCTCCTGAAAATAAATTTTTTATTTATATAAAACAGATAAACTCTGTTTATTCCTCTATTGCTTCCTGTAAAAACAGGGAAGTAAGAAAAACAAATACATATGCCTGAATAAATCCGTCAAAAAAATCAAAGTAAAGACTGAGCGGGATAGGGACAACTGCCGGAGCCACGATTTTGATCAGTTCCATTACGACGAAAGCGCCAAGTACATTTCCGAAAAGTCGCATGCATAATGACAGTGGTTTGATAACAAGTTCCATTACATTAAGCGGGGCAATAAAAGGAGCAGGTTCTGCAAATGATCGTATCCATCGCTTTACGCCCTTGCTGCGTATAGATGCCACCTGAATGAGTACAATACTCATTATTGCCAGGGCAGCTGTAACATTCAGGTCTTTTGTCGGGGGAGTAAGACCGAAAACGCCGATTATATTCGATATTCCTATGTATATAAGCACTGTTCCCAGATACGGAATGTATTCCCTGCCGTTTTCTCCGACTATATCACCGAGAAAGTTATAAAGCCATTCTACTGCACCTTCAATGATAGTCTGGGGCTTTGTCGGTACAATTTTCAGGTTTCTGACAAATATCAGTGTTGCAGCCATTATGACCGCCATAATGATCCATGTTACAACAACTGAGACAGGAACAGGTATGCCGCCGGCAACAGGAATAGTAAAGGCTGTTTTGCATTCGAGTTCGTCAAGCAGTTCTTGTGTTAAGTTTTCCATGAATTACATCTGCCTTTCGTCTGTACAATGAAAAAAGAGAGAGTGCGACAGTAAAACTGCGCAATCTCCCTTGATTATGTCCATATTATACTCCTGAAAAATTATTAATGTCAATAGCTTTCGTAAAAAATAGCACTTAATATAAATGTTGGTTTAAAAAATAACACTAAATAGGACATAATTGCAACATGTTTTCTTATGATGTGTCATAAAATGCGTAAATATGTATTTTATTTCTATATTTTCTATTGCTAATATATAAAAATTTATATAAGTTTTTAAACAATTTTACTGTAGAATATTATTGAAAGTAAAAATATAAACAGGCAGACGAAGAAATCATCTGCCTGTTTATATTTATATATTTACTAAGAGGTAAAAGAAATGTTAAGATTATAGAAATTTCGGCTTACTCATGTCTGGCACGGGTAGTATCAGACCTGCTGGCGCAACAGCCGGACTGACAGCTGCAACAACCGCCGCACCCGGAACACCCTTTATGTCTTTTCCTTCTGATTGTGCAGATCACAGCTATAATTAAAGCTGCTGCTAATATACACCATACTGCAGCACTGCCTGCATGATCAAGTAAAAAGCTCACATAGAAGCCTCCTTGCCATAATACGGTTAGTTTAAACTAACCTATATATTTAGATTATCATGAAAAATAATCTTTGTCAATAGGCAATTAAAATTAATATAATTATTTTTCTGGTAAAGCAGATAAATGGTAAACAGGTATGACATTATTGACAATGACTCTACATAAATGGTATACTGTTTATATTTAAATAGCCTTTGTATTCTCAGCTACAGCAGAGACTATTGTGAAAGGATACCTTTGGCGGACGGCCGGAGGTATTTTTCGTACAATATATATTTGAAACGGGTGGACAAGATGAAATCTACAGGGGCAGGAATAATAATCGAAACATTAATAGAACATGGCTGTGATACGGTATTCGGATATCCGGGCGGACAGGTTCTGAGTATTTATGATGAACTCTATAAAAACAAGGACAGAATAGAACATATACTCTGTGCGAATGAACAGGGAGCAGCACATGCGGCTGACGGATATGCAAGGGCAAGCGGAAAAACAGGAGTAGTTATTGCAACATCCGGTCCGGGCGCAACAAACCTTGTTACAGGAATTGCAACTGCTTATCTGGACTCTGTCCCGCTTGTTGCCATAACAGGAAATGTCCCCTGTGACCTTATAGGCAAAGACAGCTTTCAGGAGGTCGATATTGCAGGAATAACTATTCCGATAACCAAGCATAATTATATAGTTAAGGATGTTGCGCGTCTCGCAGACACAATACGTGAAGCATTCAAAATTGCACAGTCGGGACGAAAGGGTCCTGTTCTTGTTGATGTTCCGAAGGATGTTCAGCAGGCTGAATGTGAATACAATATGGCAGATCCTCTTGAACTCATGAAACAGCCCACAGCGTCAGATGATGAGATCAATCTGGCTGCACAGCTGATAAGCGAAGCGCAAAGACCATATATATACTGCGGCGGCGGAATAATAAGTTCAGGTGCATCTGATGCCCTGATAAGATTTGCCGATCTGATCGATGCCCCTGTAGCTACTAGTCTTATGGGAATAGGCGCTGTTCCGGCATCGTACAGTAATCTTATCGGGCTTCAGGGGATGCACGGAAATTATGTTACTGCTATGGCCCAGAACGAAGCGGATCTGATTATTGCCTGCGGGGCAAGATTCAGTGACAGGGCAATCGGCAGTAAATTCAGATATAGTGAAAATACTAAAATTATTCATATAGATATTGATGCGGCTGAGATTGAGAAAAATGTTCCGGTTTATCTTGGAATAGAGGCGGATATCAAGGATACACTGATACGTCTTTGTGAGAAAGTACAGGCTCATAAAAATACCGCATGGCTCAAACGCATCGGGGTACTGCGTGAACATGCAGGAATGCTCAGCAAAAGTACTGATGAAGCAAGGTTTTCTCCGTCAGGCATAATCAGGTGTGTAAATAAAACAGCTGATGACGATACTATTATTGCAACAGATGTAGGTCAGCACCAGATGTGGACAGCACAGTACTACAGATTTGAAAAAATAAGAACGTTCGTCACAAGCGGCGGACTCGGAACTATGGGCTTCGGGATGGGAGCCGCAATAGGTGCTTCAACAGCATCTCACCGCCGTGCAGTTCTGTTTACAGGTGACGGCAGTTTCGGGATGAATCTCAATGAACTGGCAACTGCAGTTACATACAGAATTCCTCTTACTGTTATTATACTTAATAACGGTGTGCTGGGTATGGTACGGCAGTGGCAGACAATTTTTTATGATAAACGTTATTCATGTACTGCGTTAAACAGAAAAACAGATTTTGTTAAAGTAGCAGAGGCTTTCGGTGCAGTTGGTTATCATGCACACAATATGGCTGAGTTTAAAAAAGCTTTCAATGATTCCTACAACAGCTCGCAGGTTTGTGTTATCGATTGTAAAATAAGCAGTGACGAGGTGGTATTGCCGATGCTTCCGCCGGATGGATCGGTAGATAATATTATAGTCAGCCGGGGTGAAATATAATGAGCAGATTTGTGATAGCAGCACTTGTAGCAAACCAGTCAGGTGTACTGACAAGAGTATCAGGTATGTTTACAAGACGTGGATTCAATATTGACAGTCTGACAGTGGGAGAAACGGAAAACCCTGAATTCTCGAGAATCACTATTCTGATGAATGGTGAGGAGCATGAAAAGGACCAGATAATTAAGCAGCTTAAAAAGCTTTATGATGTAAAGGAAGTAAGTGTTCTTGACAAAGAAAAGAGCGTATACAGGGAATTGCTGCTTATCAAGGTGAAAAATGAGGCCGGGACCCGTCAGGATATTCTTGCCGCAGTTGATATATTCAGGTCAAAGATAGTTGATTATTCGCCTTCTACGCTTTGCATAGAACTGACAGGGGAAAGTTCTAAAATAGAGGCCTTTATAGAACTTGTCAAACCTTTTGGAATACTTGAGATCTGTCGTACAGGTATCGTTGCGCTGGAGCGCGGATGCAATTATCTCATCAAGGATAAATACAGAAACAAATAATAATGCGGACTAAACTTATACAAAAACGGAGGATCAATATGGAGAACGAGTATGTATGTGAACAAAATGAAACACATCAGAATGCTGCTATGCAGATAATATCTAAAATGCCGGAGGATAATCTGATGTCAGGACTTGCTGAGCTGTTCAAGATATTCGGGGATTTTACCAGACTTAAAATATTATTTGTGCTTATGGAAAGTGATATGTGTGTATGTCATATTGCACAGGTTCTGAATATGCAGCAGTCGGCAATATCCCATCAGCTCAGAATTCTGAAACAGGCGAGACTGGTAAAGTACAGGAAGGAAGGAAAGACAGTAATATATTCACTTGCTGACTCTCATATTAAAAATGTATTTTCACAGGCTCTTGAACACGTCAGCGAATAATTGCGATTTTATAAAAATTTACTTGTTAATATGCACTAGCTTTTTGCAAAAATTTTGTAATTTTAATTATTGACCAAGTTATAGGAAATTTGATATACTTATTATATAAAATAATTCATAACGCAGACATCAACTTTTATGATATGATAGATTTTTGTACGGGAATGTGACGAAAGGAATGATTGAAATGTATAAAAGTAAAAAAATAATTGCTGCGTTTACATCAGTTTTATTAGCTGCATGTATCTGTTCATGCAACAGTTCTTCAGACAGCAGTTCTACAAAGGATGTCAGTCCTCAGACCAGACAGGAGCTGGCATCACTTGCAGCCAAGGATGAAAGACTTACGGGCGAACTTGAAAACAAGACTATAAAGTGGATGGCTAACTGGAATCTGAATACTGACAGCAATATTGAGAGGGTTGTATTTCAGGAAAGATACGGCGGAAACATTGAAGAAACAATTGTCGACTGGGATTCAAGATATGAAAAGCTTGCAGCAGCGATCAATTCAGATGAGGGAATTGACTTCTTCTCGGCAGGAGATTTTGATGCATTCCCTAAAGGTGCTATAAAGTCAATGTTTATACCTGTTGATGACTATATCGATTATGACAGTGAGCTCTGGAAGGATGTAAAGGCTGCTAATGATAAGTTTACATGGAACGGCGAGCACTATGTTATCTGTGTAAATGTAAACGGCGGAAACACCGCAGTGATATATAATAAAAAGACAATAGAGGAATATGGACTCGATGATCCTGCTGATCTGTATGAGCAGGGAAAATGGGACTGGGATTCCTTCAAGAGACTTCTGTCAGAGTTTGTTGATACAGACAACGGACTTTACGGAATAGATGGTTACTGGACAGAAGCTGCACTGTCACTGACTACAGGAGTTCCGTATATCGGACTTAAAGACGGAAAGCTTGTTAATAATCTCAGAGATAAGAATCTTGAAAGAGTACAGAACTACATGACAGACCTTTATAATGCAGGTTATGTTATGGACAAGGAACAGTTCCAATGGAAGGATATGCCTTCATTTGTGGGAGAGGGTAAGGAACTTTTTTATCCCTGTGGTTTATGGGCTCTGTATAAATCAAGCGATCAGTGGAAAAAGACATTCGGTGAAGAAGCATTTTTTGTACCGATGCCGAAGGATCCCCAGGCAGATACATACTATATCCCGTCAAATATCGACGGATACCTGATGGTGAGCGGCGGTCACAATCCCGATGGTGTTGTAAAATATGCAAACTGTAAAAGGGCAACGCTTCTTAATAAAGATCTGAATAAAGTCGGCGAACAAATGTGCATTGATTCATATGGATGGACACAGGAGATGCTGGATATGAGGGCAAATCTTGATAAGCTTGCCGCTGATAACCCTGTTTTTGATTTCTATATGGGCGTAAGTTCAGATGTGGCAGATACTCTTGACAGCGGTGAAACCGGAATCAGAGCATCACTTCAGCATGGTACATCATGGGCAGAAACTGTAAGTGCATGTTATAATGTAATAGATGCACTTGTTGAAGATGCCAATAATTCGAAATAATAACTATCTTCGTGTAAATAAAAGCTGTGTCAGACAAAGAAATATCATGTCTGGCACAGTTTTGTTTTAACTATGATATTTTTAAACATAATGCAGCAGCAGAATGCATGTTTGCACAATATGTTACCTATATATATAAAGCAGGATATTGAACAATCTGGTACCGGATGCTAAAATATATCTGTAACGTGCAGACAAGACATTCTGGGCTAAGTCTTCAAAAAGGAGCTGTATCATATGCTTATCGGCTCGATAGGTTATAATCATTCACATGATTCTGATTTTGTAATGAATTGTCCGCAGGGACCAGGATGTTATCTGTTCCTGCTTATCAAGACTCCGGCTATTTTTGTGACTGGTTCAAAAAAATATAAAGTCAGAGAAAATTCATTCATCATTATTTCTCCCGCGATGCCGTGCAGATATTATGCAAGCGAAGAGAAGTATACGGATGACTGGTTCTATTTTCATATAACAGACAAAGAAAAAGATGATTTTACAAAAAACGGAATTATATTTGATGAACCGCTTTACTTAGGGAATATCGAAGAACTTTCCAGGCTGATACACATAATGTCATATGAGCATTATCTTGCTGATGTTTTTCACAGTGAAATCGAACATAAGTATGCGGATATCCTGATAATGAAAATCGGGCGCATTATTCAGACACAGGAATTTACGGCACTCAGGACATTTACTGAGAAAAACTCAAGACTTACATACCTGAGAACAAGGATATACAGTACGCCGGAATGTTTTGCGAGCATAGACAGCATGATGGATCTCACAGGTATGAGCCGAAGTGCTCTTCAGCATGCATATAAAAAAACATTTGGTGTCAGCATTATCACCGATGTAATAAATTCAAGAATCAGCAGTGCAAAGAAATTTTTAGTTTCAACTGATTTATCAGTCTGCGAAATAGCTGAAAAGTGCGGATATGGATGTGAGTACAGCTTTTTAAGGCAGTTTAAGAAAATGTGCGGATGCACGCCTACACAGTACAGAAAAAGTAAAAACTAGCAAGGTGTTCTTATATGTAAACACATCTCATTATCATGCCTTCCATATATATTATAAATATCCAAAGAGCTGCTGTATACAGAAAAACCGTATACAGCAGCTCAAATTATTTATTAAAATATTTACCCTGCCAGGACTGTCGTCTTGTCAGTTCCTTGTCTATGCCGTTGAGGACAGCCTTTTTGTTTGCGGTCCACGCAGGTGCAGTGAGGGAGTTTCTGTCAGGATCACCTGTAATGCGTGCAATTACTGTATCAGGAGGCATAAGCTCTATCTGGTCAGCAGTGATGTCTATATATTCGTCAAGCGACAAAATATGAAAGCGTTCGCAGTTATACTGTGTTTCAAGCACGGTGTTTCTGAGAATATGAAGCATGTGAATCTTAACGCTGTGAGGATGAAGACGGCTGACCTCTGTTGCCGTACGCATCATCATATCATGAGTTTCGTATGGCAGACCATTAATTATATGAACACATACATTGATGTTTCTGCTTGTCAGAAGCTCAAATTCTCTGAGAAAATCATCGTAGGAGTGACAGCGGTTTATTCTGTCGGCAGTTTTGTCGTGTACAGTCTGCAGACCCAGTTCAACGGTGAGGTATGTTCTGTGCGAAAGTTCTCCGAGGTAATCAAGCATCTGCGGAGAAATACAGTCTGCACGTGTTGCTATTGCGATTCCTACAACATCCTTATATCTTAGAGCTTCCTCAAATCCTGCCTTGAGTTTTTCAAAAGAGCCATAGGTGTTTGAACCCGCCTGAAAGTATGCAATATACAGGCAGTCCTTCCATTTTGATGACAGAAGTTCGGTCTGCTGTTTAAGCTGGTCAGTTATGCTGTATTTACTTGGTGCTGAAAAATCTCCGCTCAGAGAAGAGGAACAGTATGTGCACCCTCCGAACCCCTTGCTTCCGTCCCTGTTCGGACAGCTGCAGCCGGTATTGAGAGACAGTTTGATGGTTTTTTTTCCGAATTTGCTGCGAAGATAGATGTTTTGAGTCAGAAAACGTTTATCCCCGTATGATTTGATACCTATAATAGCCATTTTAAACAATCCTTAAATTATATTGTGCAAGTTTTCGCCTATAATATTGATTTTAGTATAATAGTATGATATAATTATAGCTAGATATAATCGTCAATATAAACTTATTATACTATGCTGGTTAAGCATTGACAAGGGTTATTTTATATGTAATAATTAAAATATCTTTAAGCAGGGAGTGGTTCAGATATGAAAAATGTATTAGTTACTGGCGCAAGCGGTCTCATAGGCAGAAAAGTCTGTTCCGGACTCTTGAAAAAAGGATATGGTGTAATCGCAACTGACAAATCTCCACATGAATACAATGAAGGCAAAGAGAGATATCATTTCATATCTGCAGAAATAACTGATGAAGAATCGATACAAAAACTGTTCCGGGATTATAAAATAGATGCTGTAGTTCATTGTGCCTGCACGGCTGATAATGATTTCGGACATATTATAACAGAGAATGAAATTAAAATCAGCTCAGCTGTAGATGGATTTCTATATGCAATGGCTTCAGCTGAAGGTGTTGGTCATTTTATACTTATCAGCACAACTCAGGTATATGAACTTCCAAAAACGCGTGAACCTATCCGTGAAACAGACAAAGTAAAAATAACAACTAACTATGCCAAACTAAAATATGATTCTGAAACCGTATTGTCAAATCAGGTGCTCCTTAATCAGGATATGATAACAGCTGCAATCAGAGTAGCACCGGTTTATACGTCAGACTTCTATGATAACCTTATGTCTAAAGTAATAGATGCTGACGGAGTTCCGTTTATGTACAGAACCGGCGATTACGGCTTTCAGTTTTGCTGTCTACATAACCTTGTCGATTTTATCCTTTGTTATCTGAGAGTTGCTGAGACAAACAGATATACAGGGATATACAATATGGCGGACCGCTATATTTCTACAGCAGCAGAAATAGTTAAGTTTATAAGACAAAGATATCGGCTGGGACCTGTAATTCAGAAAAATATAGGCGTTGACGGAATGAAAAGTGTATTGGGCATAATCAAGAACCGTGAAGAGTCAAAAACTAATTATCGTTATAATGATTTTGGCAGCTTTTTCAACAACAATGTCATTGATGCAACCAAGGCAAGCAAGATATGCTCCGAAAGATGGAATTTACAGAATACAAAATAATATGACATAATATATAATTTTCATAATAAAAAACTGCGTCTGATCATTAATGGATCAGACGCAGTTTTTTATTAATTAAAGTTTATGCCTGCTGCTTGTCCTTTGAAAGACTTGAACAGCTGATTCCGAGTATGAACCAGATAAATGGTGTAACTGTTGCGCTCGAAGTGTTTATAAAGCTTACTGCAAAATACGAAACGCAGGCAAGCACAAGGGCACAGCCGATCCAGTCAGATTTCTCTGTAATAAACCTTACTGCCGCTTTTACAGCCATTACAACAGCATATACTACAGCACCGGCAAAACCGATGCAGAATGGTATTCCGAGTGTAGCGGCGTAGAACAGATATTCATTGTACGGTCTGTCAAATGTCATATCTGATTTGTAGCCAAGTGCCATTGACAGATCCATCTGAGGGATAATAAAACCGTCAGGTCCAAGTCCGGTAACAGGGAACATTTTAATATATTTGAGTGCAGTTTCCCAGAGGTACGGATATAGTGATGTAATACTGTCTATGTTAAAACGTGTTTTATCAGTATAGTATCCGAATGAGATAAGACGTGCGGCGCCGTCCTGCCACATAATAGCGCCGTCAAGCAGCCAGAAACCGTTCATATAGCTTATAACCGATGAGGAGATCATGCCTGCCAGCATGAAGATCAGCGGCAGCGCAAACTTCCTGTATGCGATCTTGTTTCTGGTGCTGCTGATGACTGATATTATAATGAAAAGCAGCAGAATGATTCCGGAAGATATAACAGATGAAAGTGTACGTGTACGTATCAGGAAAAAAGAAAAGACAAGAGTAAAGATGCAGTATATGATCCGGGAAATTTTTTTGTCACATAAGGATGCGTATATAACGGATATGCTCAGGCAGACTGCAGTCAGCGAAGCAAAAAATATGGGGCTGCCTGTTACTCCGCTTGGAAGATAGGATGAAATGCCATGTTCTGAATAAACAAGGCTTCTGTAAAAACCAGGGAATTCAGGTATGCACTGCAGACCTGACCATATGCACTGAACAAATCCTATGACCATGATAACGTTAAGCAGTATACCTGTGGTTCTGCGGCTGCTTATTGCTGCTGCTGCCAGAAATATCAGAAGATAACACAGATATACCATAAATCCTTCATAGCGTCCGTAACGATATCCGAGAAACCAAGAATAATCAGAAACGGAAGTGCTTGAGTTAAGAGATGATATGTACATAAATATGAACATAATGCCGGCACAGATACATGGGATGATCTGACGCTTTGTCAGAGTCTGTCTGATAACGGCTATAATAAAAATACTTGCACACAGAATTCCGCTGATACCTACTGCTGCGGCCGGAATAAAGCGCCAGTCGTAAGCCAGCTGTGTCATAAAATCTCCGCTGAAATTAAACCAGCCCATTACGTCCAGACCAATTGTTCCTTCCTGCCAGCTCAGGATCTCAGTTAAAATACTGAAAAGTGCGATCAGAACAAAGCTGATAGTCATAATAATGCCGGATAGCTTATTGAACTTCTGGTCTGTCATGTTCAGAATAAAATTTGATTTTTCTGTAGTGTGGAAAATCGTCTTGTGTGCCTTTGAATTTTGCCCTGCCATTAGATAATCAGTCCTTTCTTAAATGATAAAATAGTAAAAATACCCCACACTGCAATGTAGGGTATTTTATTTAATTATTTCGCATATTCGATTGCTCTGCTCTCACGTATGATGTGGATCTTGATCTGACCCGGATAATCCATTTCGTTTTCAATACGCTTTACAATATCTCTTGCTACGATTACCATTTTTTCATCATTGATAACCTCAGGTGCAACCATGATTCGTACTTCACGGCCAGCCTGAACTGCAAAGCATTTATCAACTCCATCATATGAAGAACATATTTCTTCAAGCTTCTGAAGACGCTTGATATAGCTTTCATAATTTTCGCTTCTTGCAGCAGGTCTTGCAGCAGAAATAGCATCAGCAGCCTGTACTATGCATGCAATAACTGTTGTAGGCTCTACATCGTTATGATGAGCTTCGATTGCATGAATGATCTCAGGACTTTCTTTGTACTTCTTACATACATCAACACCTATCTGAACATGTGAACCTTCTATTTCAGATGTAAGTGACTTTCCTATATCATGGAGAAGTCCTGCACGTCTTGCCATGTTTGCATCAACACCAAGTTCTGATGCCATGATTCCTGCGAGCTGTGCAACCTCAATAGAGTGATCAAGTACATTCTGACGGTAGCTGGTACGGAACCTCAGACGACCTATAAGTTTTACAAGTTCATGATTAATGTTGTGAACATTAGTTTCAAGAACAGCACGTTCACCTTCCTGCTTGATTTTGTGTTCAACCTCGCGTCTTGCTTTGTCGACCATTTCCTCAATGCGTGTAGGATGAATTCGTCCGTCTGAGATCAGACGTTCAAGAGCTATTCTGGCAACTTCTCTTCTGACCTGATCAAAGCAGCTGAGAGTAATTGCTTCAGGTGTATCATCAATAATGAGATCAACACCGGTAAGAGTTTCAAGTGTACGGATGTTGCGGCCTTCACGTCCGATTATGCGGCCCTTCATCTCGTCATTAGGAAGTGCTACGACTGAAACTGAGGATTCTGATACCTGTTCAGCTGCACATCTTGAAATTGCAAGTGAAATATAATTTCTTGCTTTTTCTTCACAGCAGTCTTTGATCTGCTGTTCGTAATTTG
This sequence comes from Oscillospiraceae bacterium, assembly GCA_030539275.1. Classification (GTDB taxonomy): domain Bacteria; phylum Bacillota; class Clostridia; order Oscillospirales; family Ruminococcaceae; genus HUN007. The sequence continues at coordinate 120,775 of JAUNSK010000005.1, forward strand.
CGATTTTAAGAGCTTTTTCGTGGACAAGTTCAGATTCAAGCATAGATATTATGTATTCCTTAGCCTGATCCTTAGTAAATTCAGAAATACGTTCCAAAATATCCATCTGACTCTTTTTGATTGCCTCAGCTTCTGAAAGCTTTTCATCAGCTGATTTAATTTTGTTCGCAAGAACATCTTCCTTGCGTTCAAGGTTATCGTTCTTTTTGTCCAGATTTTCTTCCTTTTGCTGAATTCGTCTTTCCTGACGTGAAATTTCACTGCGTCTGTCTTTGATTTCTTTTTCAGCTTCGGATTTTAGCTTGTAGATTTCGTCTTTAGCTTCTACGAGCGCTGTTTTCTTTTTGTTTTCTGCTTCGGCATTTGCACTGTCAATGATTCTGTCGGCTTCCTTTTCGGCTGATCCCATTACGGATTCAGCCTGTTTCTGTCTGTATGCTATGCCTTGTTTAAAGCAAATAATACCAGAAATACAGGCGCCCATAACCAAAGCTAGTATACCAACAATGATTGTCGGTCCCATGGAAATTAATCCTCCCTTCGCTGGCAACATAATAGGGTTCTGCTTAACGCATACCTGTGAAACTGGCTGGATTCTGATTATTAAATTTTTATATCTTCAGGGAAATTAATTTATATAAGATTATAATGCCGCAGGCACGACTACATATTAATACTATCCGGAAAATTGTAAAAATTATATAAAATGTTAATGCAGTTTCATGATCAGGCATGTACGTTTTATATGCGTCATTTATATAGACGCTTCAATCAGCAAATGCTTATTGAATTCTTTAGTTGCAAATGAATAAATGCAATACTTCTATTTTATATCTTTTTGACTTAAATGTCAAGGATTTTTAAACATTAAGTTGTTCATATATTGGAGATATGAAACAATATTTTGATTTAAATATAAAAGAATTTGTTATCTTTGTCATGCTGTAATATATATAATAAAAAAATTACAAGTGAAGTATTGTTCATCCTGATGTATTTTAATCATAATTGATGTTTAAAATATTTAAAACATCTGTTGACATTTCATTTTTTTCAAAGTATAATAAATTTAATCACTAATAAATTGATGATAAGGAAAGCATACTGTTACTTTTGCTTATAAACAGAGACATTCTGCCGTGGCTGAAAGCAGATGATGAGCACTACAGCATGATACCATCCTTTGAGAGCGCTTAACAGGCGACGGGACTTCCCGTTACAGAAGATAAATGAGAGCCGGTTTGTTCATTGGGACAATCAAGGCTGAAATTAAGGGTGGAACCGCGATTATAATAATTGCCCCTCAGACATTTTTGTTCTGAGGGGCATTTTTGCATAATAAAAATATTCATTAATTCAGATTATATAAATGAAAGGAACTGTTTTACTATGATTAATTTAACTCTTAAGGACAACAGTGTAAAAACTGTAGAAAGCGGCATAATGGCTGCTGACGCTGTAAAGGAAATCGGTTCAGGACTGCTTAAGGCAGCATGTTGTGTAAAGATCAACGGCACTGTTTGTGATCTGAGAACAAAGCTTGAAGAAGACTGTCAGTTTGAAGTCATGACATTTGATGATCAGGAAGGCAAAAAGACATTCTGGCACACAGCCTCTCATATACTTGCACAGGCTGTAAAACGCCTTTATCCGGCTGCTAAGCTTGCTATAGGTCCGGCAATTGACGGTGGTTTTTACTATGACTTTGATGTTGAAAAACCATTTACAGCAGAAGATTTTACTGCAATTGAAAAAGAAATGAAAAAGATCGTAAAGGAAGGAATCAGACTTGAGCAGTTTGAACTTGCACCGCAGGAAGCTGTAAAATTTCTTAAAGATCAGGATGAACCATATAAAGTTGAACTTTGTGAAGAACATGCAGGTAAGGGTGAGCCGATATCTTTCTATAAGCAGGGCGATTTCACTGATCTGTGTGCAGGACCTCATCTTCTCAGTACTTCAGCTGTTAAGGCATTTAAAATTCTTTCCTGTACAGGTGCTTACTGGAGAGGAAATGAGAAGAACAAAATGCTTTCACGTATTTATGCTGTTGCATTTCCTAAAACTGCAGAGCTTGAGGAACACATCAAGAAGCTTGAAGAAGCAAAGCTTCGTGATCATAACAAGCTTGGCAGGGAACTTGAACTGTTTACAACTGTAGATGTAATCGGTCAGGGCCTTCCGATCATGCTGCCTAAGGGCGCAAGAGTAATTCAGCTTCTTCAGAGATTTGTAGAGGATGAAGAAGAGAGAAGGGGATATCTGCTTACAAAGACACCTTTCATGGCTAAAAGTGATCTTTACAAGATATCAGGACACTGGGATCATTATAAGGATGGTATGTTCGTTCTCGGTGATGAGAGCAAGGACAAGGAAGTGTTTGCTCTGAGACCTATGACATGTCCGTTCCAGTATCAGGTATTTCTCAACAGACAGCGTTCTTACAGAGATCTTCCTATGAGACTTGGTGAAACATCAACTCTTTTCAGAAATGAAGACAGCGGTGAAATGCACGGACTTATCAGAGTAAGACAGTTTACAATTTCTGAAGGACATCTTATTCTGAGACCTGAACAGCTTGAAGAAGAATTCAAGGGATGTCTTGAACTTGCTAACTATATCCTTGGTGTTCTCGGACTTAAGGATGATGTAACATACCGTTTCTCACAGTGGGATCCTAAGGATACTGACAAGTATATAGGAACTCCTGAACAGTGGGATGAGGCACAGGGTATAATGTACAAGATACTTGATCACCTCGGAGTAAAGTATTCGATCGGTATAGGTGAGGCTGCATTCTACGGTCCGAAGCTTGATATCCAGATCAAGAACGTTCACGGCAAGGAAGATACACTTGTTACGATCCAGATAGATCAGATGCTTGCTGAAAAGTTCGGAATGGAATATGTTGATGTTGACGGAACAAAGAGAAGACCTTATATCATACACAGAACATCACTCGGATGCTATGAGAGAACACTTGCTCTTCTTATCGAAAAGTATGCAGGTGCATTCCCGCTCTGGCTTGCTCCTGAACAGGTTAAGCTTATTCCGATCGCAGACAGACATCTTGACTATACAAATAGTATATATGAAAAACTCAGAAGTGCCGGTATCCGCTGCAGCGTAGATGACAGAGCTGAAAAGGTCGGATATAAGATCAGACAGGCACAGCTTGAAAAAGTACCTTATATGGTCGTTATCGGTGACAATGAAGTAACTGACCAGAAACTTGCAGTCCGCTCACGCAGGGAAGGCGATCTCGGTACACAGTCATATGATGAATTCATTTCAAGACTTCTCCGTGAAGTAGCTGAAAAAACAAGATAATCATATATATAAATAATAATAGAACGGGGTCCGCAGCCAAACAGCCGGAACCCGTTCTTTTTAATTACAGTAAGTTTATTTATGCTGATATTCACATTCTTAAGGGTCTTTTTAAACATTAAAAGTAACATATATAGTATTGACATTCAGTTGGATTATTGATATAATCAAATGGATAACATTATGCATTATTAACAATAATCGTTGACTTAAAACAAAAATTATTTTTATATTTTATAGTTTATAGTTAAAAATGTCTATATTATCTGATAATAAAATGAATAAACTGCCATGAAACGGTTACGGAAGGTGAAGGCTTTGAAAAGAAGATTAACAGCAGTCGCAGTATCTATTGTTATGGGGGCTTTTATGGCCGGCAATTCACTCGGGTTTCAGGTTTATGCACAGCATAATGATATAGATGAAGATAACAGTATACAGGATGCCCTGCAGATCGAATATGAAGAAAAAAATACTTACAGCGATTATTATGATGAGCATATCAACGACCCCAGACCTGACTCTGAAATCTTCATAAGGGCAGTTGATTATATAACTGCAGAGGATGGTCAGTTTTCTAAAGGTAAATACGGACCATCGGGTGATGTCAGAGAAGATGTTCTTATCTGGAACAGTGTCAGCGGAAGACTGTCATATCAGATAGATGTAAAACAGGCAGGCATATATAATATGGCTGTCTCATACTGCCCTGTTGAATCAACCTCAACCAGTATTGATATGTCAGTCCTGATCGACGGGGAAACCCCGTTTGATACTGCCGGAAGGATCGCACTTAACAGAGTCTGGGTAAATGAAAAAGAAATAACCTGCAATTCACAGGGAAATCAGATAAGACCTGCACAGAAACAGTACAGCCTGTGGATGAAGACTGACATCAAGGACTCCGACGGTCTGTTTAATGATCCTCTGGGTTTTTATTTGAGCATCGGAAAACATACAATTACTTTTGAAGCACGCAAGGCAGATATAGCACTTGAATATATAAAACTGTACAACCAGGCATCTCCTGCTCCCTACAGTGAATCCGCACCTGATAATTCTGAACTTCAGGCTGCTCCGTCCTTACTTATAAGACTCGAGGGAGAAAATGCTGCATTTAAATCTGATTCAACGCTTTATCCTACATCAGACAAATCAAGCTATCTTACTTCCCCATGCAGTCCGGGAAAGATGGTTTACAATACTATAGGAGATCAGAACTGGAAAAAAGCACTTCAGACAATTACGTGGATCATTCCGGGAGAAGAGATCAAGGGTGACGGCTGGTACAGGATAGGTATAAAAGCCAGGCAGCAGACAATGAGAGGTCTGTACTCAAACAGACGGATATATGTTGACGATGAGATAACCTGCAGTGAACTAAGTCAGGTCAGATTCTATTATGATACTGACTGGAGTGTTGTATCGCCTTCTGATGAGAACGGAAATGATATATATGTATATCTTACTGCCGGAGAAGATCACACGATAACCATGGAGGCGATTCCAGGTGAAATCGGTGAATCTATGAGACAGCTTGAGCCTCTGGTAGACAGCATAAACAGGTATTACAGAAAGATCCTGATGGTAACAGGACCAACTCCGGACAAATATACTGATTATAATGTAACTAAAAATATACCTGAGCTGACAGACGAACTCACCAGTATCTCCAGTCAGCTGAAGAATGTAAAAAAAAGCATAGAATCGCTTTCCGGATCAACCGGTTCTGAAGCAGCCGGAATTGAGAGAATGTATGTAATACTTGACAAGTGCATTAAAAATCCTGAAAAAATTCCAGGATATCTAAAGCAGATCAAGGATAATTCAGCTTCAATCTCGTCATGGATGCGTGATTACAAAGATCAGCCGCTTGAGGTCGATTATATTGAGATCGCATCATACGACCGGAATTTCTCCGGCGTCCGGGAAAATGCAGTAAAGTCTGCCGGATTTGCTGTTAAAGCATTTTTTGTATCATTTTTTCAGGACTACAGTATGATCTCAGAAAAATCTGATGGAGAAGTACTGGATGTATGGGTAAACCTGGGGCGTGACCAGGCTCTTGCTATAAAAGAACTTACAGAATCAGATTTTATACCGGACAGCGGTATATCAGTAAATCTCAGTATTGTACAGGGCGGCGTAGTAGAGGCGGCTCTGGCAGGAAAAGCTCCTGACGCTGTTCTGTATCTGGACGGTGAATTTCCTGTAAATCTTGCTGCCAGAGGACTTCTCTGCGATCTTAATCAGTTTGACGGCATCAAAGAGTCACTGAGCCAGTTCAATCAGGATGCTGACACTATATACAGATATAATGACGGACTCTATGCACTTCCGTTGTCTCAGACATTTCCGATGATGTTCTACAGGAAGGATATACTGTATGAACTCGGAATTGACAAGGTACCTCAGACATGGGATGATATCATAGATATACTTCCTGTTCTTCAGAGAAACTATATGTATGCAGGTCTTGTGCTTCCGTCAACAAATATAGCTCCATCAACCGAACCCGGACATACATTTGCACTGCTGATGCTTCAGAACGGACTCGGATACTACAATGATACACTAAGTCAGACTACATTTTCAGATGTTGAAGCTGTTCATGCATTTGAGACATGGACAGACTTCTATACAAAGTACAAGTTTGAGCAGATCTATGATCCGTTCAGCCGTTTCAGGGATGGAACTTATCCGATAGTGATCCAGCCATATACTTTTTTCAATCAGCTCAAAACTGCCGCTCCTGAAATTAACGGTTTATGGGATTTTACATGTGTACCCGGAACACTTACCGAAGACGGAGAAATAAATCATGCAGTAAATTCGTCCGGATCAGGTGCCGTTATTTTTGAAGAATCGGATAAGAAGGAAGAGGCATGGCAGTTTATAAAATGGTTTGCATCGTCGCAGACACAGACTGAGTATGCAGCACTGACGGAAGGACTGCTCGGAACACTCGGCAGATGTGATACAGCAAATCAGCAGGCATTTGCCAACATGTCATGGACTCCGGATGAGACAAGCAAAATCATGCAGCAGTGGAATCAGGTAAAGGAAATACCTGTTATACCGGCTGCATATGCAGTAACACGAAATATAATGACTGCATTCAGGACAACGGTTAATAAACATCAGAATGCGCGTGATACGTTGTTATGGTATAACCGTGATATCAATACAGAGATCAAAAGAAAACGGGCAAACCTTGGCATCGACAGAAAATAGACAGGTAAGCATACTGCCCTGGAGGATTTTATGTTATTTAGTGGTGAAAGACTAATGCAAAAAAGGAATAAAACAAAAGTGCTCAGAAGATCTCCGGACTCGGGACAGGCTAAGGAATGCTGGCTTATGCTTTTGCCTTTTCTGGTGTTCTTTACGGTTTTTACGGTCATACCGGTTCTTATTTCATTGCCGATAGGATTTACAGACTTTGATATGATAAACAAGCCGGAGTTTGTAGGTCTGTCAAACTATAAAACACTGTTTCTTTCTGATAAGACATTTATTCATTCAATAAGAGTAACGATAATATTTGCAATATTTACAGGACCTGTGAGTTATGTACTGTGTTTTCTGCTTGCCTGGCTTATCAATGAACTGCATCCGAGACTCAAAACAATTTTTACGCTGATATTTTATGCTCCGTCAATGGCAAACGTGTACACGATATGGCAGCTGATCTTCAGCGGTGACCAGTATGGCTATGCAAATTCAGTTCTGCTTGATCTTGGAATTATTACTGAGTCAAAACAGTGGCTTACTGATTCGAGATATATTCTTGCTGTTGTTATAATAGTACAGCTCTGGATAAGCCTTGGCGCAGGTTTTCTTGCACTCAGGGCGGGATTTCAGAATATTGACAAAAGTCAGTATGAAGCCGGTGCTATCGAGGGTATCAGGAACAGATGGCAGGAACTCATTTACATAACTATTCCGGCAATGGGCCCTCAGATGATGTTTGCGGCAGTAATGCAGATAGTAGCGGCTTTTACTGCGGATATTGTAGGCAGAAATCTTGTTGGTTTTCCCAGTACTGATTATGCAGCTCATACTATAATGACACATGCATATGACTATGGATGGGTAAGGTACGAAATGGGTTATTCATCGGCTATATGTACAGTGCTTTTTGCAGTAATGTACTTTGCGAACAGGATCATCAGAAAAGTGCTTGCAAAATACATGGACTAAGGGGTGATATCATTGTCAAAGAACCGCAGTAAAAAAAGAAACACAGCTGACAGAAAAGTTGATGTCACCGCAATGAAGGCTTCAAGCAGGCAGGCAGGTATAAGAAAAGGATCAACTGCAGGAATTTTTATATTCCTTTTTATCCTGGGAACGTTTATGGTCCTCCCTGTATATCTTGCTGTTGTTATGTCACTTAAACCGTCACAGGAATGGTTCATTTTTCCGCCGAAGCTTTATGTAATGGATCCGACACTTGATAACTACAGGGATATGTTCAGGGCAGCCGGAAAACTGTGGGTGCCATTTTCAAGATATGTTTTCAACAGTGTTTTCGTAACCGCAACAATTACTGCAGCGCAATGTTTTTCCGCATCAATGGCAGCATTTATACTTGCCAAAGGTAAGTTTAAAGGAAATAAATTTCTTAACGCAGTTGTAGTGGTATCGCTGCTGTATCAGAGCAATGTAATTTACATAGTTCAGTATATAGTTGTCGCAAAGCTCGGGCTCATAGATTCATATCTTGCACTGATACTGCCTAATATAGCCACTCCTATGGGTGTGTTTCTGATGAGACAGTCAATAAGTCAGATCCCTGATTCAATGATCGAGGCAGCTAAGGTTGATGGCGCAGGTATGTTTAATATCTGCTGGAAAATAGTTATGCCTAATCAGAAACCGGCACTAATGACTCTTATTATATTTGCATTTCAGGCTGCCTGGAATATGCAGGGCAGTACTTACATATTTAATGAGGCCTATAAAACACTTCCTGCGGCTGTGGCACAGGCCGCTGCGAGCGGTATAGCAAGGCAGGGTGTTGCGATGGCAGCTGCAGTATTTATGATGATTCCGCCTGTTATAGTATTTATGCTGGCACAGAAACAGGTTATAGAAACGATGGCACATTCAGGCATAAAGGAATAATAATACAAAAAGGGTGATACATATGCATTTTAAAGTAAAAAAACTAACTGCTGTATTGACTGCCTGTATTATCAGCGTTCTGACATCAGTCAGCTCAGTAAATGCTTATGAAACCTACAGTGTATATAATTATGACAGATGGGGAGAGGCAGTCCCTTCCCAGGCTGGATATACTGCACGCAAAAGTGTAACCGGTGACGATCTTGGTGCGGGAAGCTTTAACATGCCAGGCGATATTTTCATTGATACAAACGGAAGGTTTTATATAGCTGACACCGGAAACAGCCGTATAGTAGTGACAGACGATCAGCTCAACAGTGCAGATTCAGTTCTGGATACCTTTACATACAACTCACAGGAGCTTACACTTAAAAATCCTAAGGGCATTTATGTATCGCCTGACAATATGATATATATTGCCGATACAGAAAACTCAAGAGTTTTAGTATGCGATCAGAACTGTAAGGTGAAGCTTATTCTGGAGCGGCCTCAAAGTGATCTGTATCCTGAAAACCTGACTTTTCTTCCCCAGAAGGTCATTTCAGACAGAGCGGGCTATATCTATGTTACCGTTGCAAATATAACAAGCGGGGCACTTATGTATGACAAAGACGGAAATTTTGAAGGATTTTACGGGGCAAACAGAGTCAAAAAAACAAGCCAGGTCGTGATGGATTACTTCTGGAAGCTGCTGGCCCCTGACAGCATGAGAAAATATATGACTGATGCAGTACCGGCTCCTGTAACTAACTTTGATATTGATTCTGACGGATTTATATATACATGCTGCAGTTCGAGAAAACAGGATACGGATGTTATCAAGAAGGTAAATACTGCAGGGTATAATCTCTTTGCCGATTATGATATAAGCTTCGGAGATTATCCGACTCCCGACTACAGCAATACTCCTCAGAATTCTTTTGTTGATGTTGATGTAAGCGATGACGGCCTTATCAATTGTCTTGACTTTACAAACGGACGGATATTTCAGTATGATGAGGAGTGCAATCTCCTGTTTGTTATGGGATCACTGGGAAATCAGACAGGTACATTCACTCAGGTATCAGCTGTAGAATCATCAGACTCAAGCATTTATGTTGCCGATGCGCAGAAGAACACTATAACTGTTTTTGATGAGACTGTATTTGGTTCATATGTTCATAAAGCAGTCAGACTGTATAACGACGGATATTATGATGAGGCACTAAAACCATGGAATGAGGTTCTCAGAATGGACGGCGGATACTGTCTTGCCAGCAACGGAATCGCCAGCGCACTTATCAATAAAGGTGAATATAAAAAAGCAATGAAATATGCAAAAGCAGCAGATAACCAGTGGCTGTATAACAGGGCATTTGAAGGCTGGCGTACAGAATTTATAAACAGTAATTTTTCAGCTGTTGCGGCAGTACTTGCCGGGATCATCCTGATTATCTCAGCTCCGGTATATCTGAAAAAAAGGAAGAAACGCCTGCACAAATCAGAAATGGAGGAGCAGTCATGATGAATCTTACGCCTGTTCAATGGGTAAGCCATGTTGTATTTCATCCGTTTGAGGGATTTGAAAACCTGAGGTGGAAAAAAGCAGGATCTCTTAAGATAGCTCTTATAATTGTAACTTTCCTGTTTGCAGGAATGCTTGTCAGCGACAGACTGTACGGATTTCAGTTCAAGGCTGTGTATGACAAGGTTTTTAATATCGTTCCTTATATAGTCAGGAGTTATGTGGTTTTTGCTGCATGGGTGACAGGAAACTGGGCAGTATGTTCTCTGATAAATTCAGAGGGAACATTCAGAAAAATATGTATATACAGCTCATATGCGCTGGTCCCGTATGTTGTACAGCTATATGTAAATACAGCTGTATCACACATTCTTATACAGGATGAAGTCATTTTTATGCAGTGTATCTATTACGGTTCTGTCATCTGGAGTGCACTGCTTATGTTTTCCGCTGTTAAGGCTGTACATCAGTACACATGTTTTCAGACAATACTTGCTGTCGCTCTGACTGTTGCTGCAATGTGTATTATAATGTTTATAACGGTTCTTCTTATGTCCCTGTTTCAGCAGGTAGCAATATTCATATATGAATTATATACGGAAATACAGTACAGGATCAGAGTATAGAAAACAGGTGATGATATGAAAAAATTCAAGCTGTTTGCGGTTTGTTTTCTGACCGCGGCCATATTTTTAAGAGCGGGTGCTGTTACGGTATCAGGATATGCTGAGCAGTCAGACAGTGCAGCTGAAACCGGAAGTGAAGAGTCAGACGAAGAAAATGCGCATCAGGATGAGGAAGATTCTGAGTATACGCTCAGAAGTGAAAAAGAAGTTATAAGATCGATGAAGCTTGCTCATGAAAATGAAACTTCAGCACTCTATTACTCAGAAGAGGAAGACCTTATGGCTCTTGAATACAAGAAATCGGGATACATATGGTGGTCGTCGCCTATTAATGCTCAGGCTGATGAAAATGCTAAGGTGCTCGTAAAAAAACAGCTGCAGTCGAGCCTTGTAATAACAGTCGGAGAAGTAAAATCAAGAACTACAAACACTCTTCGAAGTGCTAAGAATGCAAAGCTTATATATAAGGAAACAGACAACGGAGTGAGGATAACATATAAGTTTCCTTCAGCTGGAATCACTGTGCCGGTCGACTATATTCTTGAGGATGATTGTCTGACAGCTGAGATACTGACCTCAGAGATAAAAGAAGAAAAAGCATCTGATGCAGATTCACCGGTACTTCTTGTTGATGTGTCGGTATTGCCTAATATTCTGTCTGAGGATTCTGACACCAAAGGCTATTATGTAGTTCCTGACGGAATGGGAGCGGTTATTAACTTTAATAACGGAAAGGTAAATGCAAAGGAGTACTCAGGCAGAGTATACGGTGAGAATATAACATCTCCTGCACTTACCAGCAATACAGTCGTGCAGCAGGTATTTATGCCGGTCTACGGTGCGGTCATAGACAAAAAAGATGCAATGCTTGCTGTGATATCAGAGGGTGACTCCGATGCAGTGATCAGATCAAGCGTAAGCGGACTTTCAAAAAGCAGCTATAATACCTGCAGTGCATCCTTTATACTGAGAACCACTGATACTTATTATATAAGTTCAAAGCCGCTCACGGTATTTGAAAAAGGGGATCTGAAGTCCCGCAGGCTGAAAATGACGTTTTATCCGATGTCTTCATCAAATACAGATTACTGTGATATAGCAGCCAGGTACAGGCAGTATCTGATGGACTGCATGGGTGTTCAGAAGAAATCAGAGCAAACCTCACTTTACATAGATGTACATGCTGCTGCCATGAAAAAGGAATCGGTACTTGGCATACCGGTAAACAGAAAGTTTGCATGTGCACCATTTTCCGAGACCAGGAAATATGTTGAGGAACTGAACGGACTGGGAATAAAGAATATAACAGCAGTTTACCGTGACTGGACAGATGACGGTATAGAGAATAAGGTAGACGTTAAGACGAAGGCATCATCTGTTCTGGGAGGACAGTCAGAATATGAAAAAATGGCGCAATACTTCAGTCAGGAAGGTGTCAGACTGTATCCTGCTGTAAACAATAAAACATTTAAAACCGGAAACGGTTTCTGGACATTTACAGATACAGCAGTCAGGGCATCAGGGCAGTATTCAAGGCAGCTCGGATACAACCTTGCATATGGTACTCAGGACTCTATGAAAAAACCGGAGTCTCTTCTCTCACCGTCAGATTTTAAAAAGATATTTGAAAAGCTCAGCAGAAACTATTCATCTGGAATGCATGACGGCATATGTATCGGAGAAATGACATCAGTACTGTATGGAGACTATGCCAAAGAATCTTTTTCAAGAGATGATTCGATGCAGCTCATCTGCTCAGGTCTTGAAAATCTCAGACAGTCCGCAGGTTCTGTGCTTGCAGATACTGCAAATGCATATGTTCTTCCGTATGCAGATCACATAATAAATATGCCGATGGCTTCAAGCAGATATGATATATTTGATGATGAAATACCATTTCTGCAGATCGTACTTCATGGAGTCATTCCTTATACTTCTGTATCAGTAAATTCGAGCGCGGACAGCGAAGAACTTTTTCTGACCTCTGCAGCCTGTGGTTCACAGCTCCTTTATGATGTTCTCTTCTGTGACAGCACTGATCTTAAGGATACCGGATATGACAGATACTTTTATGCCGGCAGCAGCGGGTGGACAGAAACTATGGCAGGTGAGTACAGATTTCTTAATGATCTGTATGAGATCACGGGAAACGATTATATAACAGGTTATAAAAGAAAAGACAGCGTGATTACTACGCAGTACAGCAGCGGGATTGCTGTCGTTACGGATATTGAGAAGAAGGAGATATCTGTCGGCTCAAGGATACTGAGACTTTCAGATTATATTGATACAGAAGGAGACGTGGCAGACTGATGGCAGATCATACATACCAATACCGGAACAAGGACAGGACTGTCAGACTTCCGTATGAAAAGCGAAAAGCTCTGTACGGATATGGCTTTATTGCTCTCTGGCTTATCGGTACAATTGTCTTTTTTCTAATACCTCTTATCAGTTCACTTATATACTCATTTCAGGAAGTAAATCCACAGAAAGGCGGAGCACACGGTGACTGGGTCGGTATACGAAATTACTATGAAGCCTTTACAAAGGATCCGCATTACAGAGAGTATCTGTTAAAAGTCCTGAAAGAGACAGCTGTAAATACACCTCTTATTCTGATTTTTTCATTATTTATAGCTGTAATACTTAATCAGAAATTCAGGGGACGTACGTTTGTCAGAGCTGTATTTTTTCTTCCTGTAATAATAGCGTCCGGACCTGTATATGCAGTTCTGACAGGAGATATGGACAGGACAGGAACAGGCGGTGAGCAGTTCTCAACCATGTTTGAGACAGATATGGTCACCCAGCTGATGAACTTCACAGGTGTTTACGGACTTAATGAAACACTTACACAGAGTATAAAAAACACAATAGACAATATCTTCGGACTTATCTGGCATTCGGGCATACAGATACTTATTTTTCTTGCAGCACTTCAGAATATACCGCCGTCGGCAAGAGAAGCCGCACAGATCGAAGGTGCAACATCATGGGAGTATTTCTGGAAGATCACATTCCCTTATGTAAGTCCTATGATAGTAGCAAATCTGATCTTTACAATTATTGATTCGTTTATCGATTCAGACAATAAAGTCATGCAGCGGATAATTACTATACAGCATGAGTGGAACTACGGACTTGCAGCAGCAATGGTGTGGACATATTTTGTTATTATAATGGCGGTTATAGGTCTTGTATTTCTTATAGTGAACAAACATATCTACTACGAGGTAGATTAAATATTTAAACCGGACGGTGAAGAGATGATTACTGAAAAACCTGTTAAAGAAACAAGGAAAGAACGCAGGCTTAAAGATGAAAGATACAGGTCGCTTATGACGCCACAGCAGCTTTCATATCTGAGGAGAAAAAGTATTACCGATAAAATATGGCCTGTTTTCAGATTTCTGATAATCTTCGGGCTGTGTTTTGTTATCCTTGATCCTATAGTTTTTATGATAAGCTGTGCATTCAGAAATCAGGCTGATATGAATGATCCGACAGTTTTGTGGATCCCGAGAAATGTGACACTTGACGTAATAAAGGAAACAGCGCAGGCCGTAAATCTGTCTGAGACACTTTTAAATACTATTAAAATAAATATTGGCTGTTCACTTATACAGGTTATTACAACTGCAGTAACAGGCTATGGCTTCGCCCGCTTCAGGTTCAGGGGGAAAAATATACTGTTTATAATAGTAATACTGATGATACTTGTTCCGCCACAGATAATACTTCTTCCTCAGTATGATCAGTTTGCAAAGCTCGGACTGATAAATACTGCATGGACCATGTATCTTCCGGCACTTACTGCCAATGGCCTGAGGGCAGGTCTGATGATCTTCATTTTCAGGCAGTTTTTCAAGGGAATGCCCAGAGAACTCGAGGATGCAGCATATCTTGACGGATGCGGCCCGATGCGTACATTTTTACTGATCATGATGCCCAATGCCCTTTCTTCATTTCTGACAGTATTCCTTTTTTCTGTTGTGTGGTACTGGAATGACTATTATACATGCAGTTCTTTTTTCAGCACCAACAAAACCTTTGCGCTTATGATCAAAAATATAGGACCTGTTTTATCATCAGCACTGTTCAATGATCCGTCCCTTCAGGTTTCAGCAAGAGAGCTGATAGTATGGACGCAGGCTGCCTGCCTGATGTCAATAGCCCCGATGCTTGTAATGTATGTATGTCTTCAGAAACATTTTACAGAGGGAATTGAAAGATCGGGACTTGTTGGATAAAAAGTATTACAAACTGTAATAAACCCTGTTTTTATTAAATATAATTATGTGTAAGCAAAGAATAATAAAAACAGGAGGACAAATATATGAAGCTGCTTCTGGTAAATTCAAAAAACAAGATTCCTGAAGACTACAAGCCGGAGCTTGCGGAGGTTACGGGCGGATATTATCTGACGAAGGATGCTGCAGCCGCTATGAAAAAGATGATATGTGCAGCACTTGATGACGGGATAGAGCTTAGAGTATTTTCCGCCTACAGAAGTATCGAATATCAGCAGGGTCTGTTTGATGAGGACATGAGAAAGTACATAATGCAGGGCTACAGCGGTACTGAGGCGTATGACATGACTGCAAAAGGAGTTGCTGTTCCCGGGTATAGTGAGCATAATGCAGGTGTTGCCGCTGATATAAGCACAATGAACTGGAAAGGTGATATATCGGAGAGATTTGACAAAACACCTGAGTTTGCATGGCTGTGCGAAAATGCATGCAAGTTCGGATATATCCTGAGATATCCGAAGGGAAAGGAAAGTATAACAGGAATTCAGTATGAGCCATGGCATTACAGATATGTTGGACTTCCGCATTCCATTTATATCAGTAATCAGAGGATAACACTTGAGGAGTATCTCAGATTTTCTTCATGCTGCTGTAAAAAGTAAATAAAAGCTTATATGGAAATACAGCCTTATGTGAGATTTCAGGTCACATAAGGCTGTATTTTTGCTGTAATGAAACGGGAAAATGGATGTTGATTATTATATTAAAATATTATAATGCTTGTATCAGTTGAGTGATTATGATATAATTATTCTGAATATTACCGAAAGACAGGTCCATAAATGAACACTCCTATATATGATTATCTTATAAAATATGCACAAAGCGGTACTCTGAGGCTTCATATGCCAGGACATAAGGGAAAAGTACGTGATAATGTACTGAGCAGACTCAATGCACTCGATATAACTGAAATAACAGGAGCAGGAAACCTTTTTGAGTACGAAGGGATTATAGCTCAGAGTGAAAAAAACGCAACAGAGCTTTTTTCAACAGCTGCAACGTATTACATGACACAGGGGTCTACTCTGGGAATACAGACAATGCTTGCAGTTATGAAATACGACGGCAGACAGGTTATTGCAGTAAGAAATGCACACAGGGCATTCCTGAGTGCATGCGTTCTACTTGGAATAGATGTTGACTGGGTATTCCCGGTTTACAGTGACAGCATCATTTCGGGGGCAATTGATCTGAGAGATGTGGAAGAGAGTCTTAAAAAACATAAGAGATCGTGTCTGTATGTTACTTCTCCGGACTATTTTGGAGTTATGGCTGATATAAAGTCACTCGCACAGCTTTGCCACCGTTATGACTGCAAACTTATTGTAGATAATGCTCATGGCGCCTGTCTTGCCTTTTATGAAGAAAACAGACATCCGGTACATCTCGGGGCGGATATCTGCTGTGACTCGGCTCATAAAATGTTTCCTGCTTTTACAGGTGCAGCATATCTTCACTTTGCTGACCGGAAATATGCTCAGGGTGCAAAGGAAATAATGACACTGTTTGCATCAACAAGTCCTTCATATCTTATTACATGCTCTCTTGATCTGTGCAACGTATTTCTGAATGATGAGATAAGACAGAGACTCATGCAGCGTACTATATGGATAAACGCGCTGAGGGAATCTCTTGAGGACAGATATTGCTTTGAAGCACATGACGGGGAACCTCTTCATCTGACGGTCAATGCTAAAAAAAGCGGCATAGACGGGATGATGCTTGCCGGAATGCTCAGGGAAAATAATATTGAGTATGAATATGCAGATAATACACATATTATAATGCTGTTTTCACCATGTGATGAGTATGAGGATTTTTTAAGACTCGGACAGGTTCTCGAGAAAATAAAGTTTGAAAAACAAAGCTTTGAATCTGAACGCATAAGTTTTCCTGTCCCTGAAAAAGTAATGTCCATACGTGATGCAGCGTTCTCAAAGCAAAGTGATATGGAAACTGAGAACTCACTGGGCAGGATCTGCGCTGCTGTAAATGTTCCGTGTCCGCCGGCTATTCCTGTTGCTGTTAGCGGAGAGCGCATATCAGAAAAATGTATAGAAGTAATGAAGTACTATGGGATAAATAAAATAAGAGTAGTTGACGAGAGGTGAATGAGTTGTGACAATATACGGTAATAAGCATATTACGGATACTTTGAAAAATATGCTCGCAAGCGGGAGAATGGCCCATTCATTTCTTATATACGGTGAGACGGGGCTGGGCAAAAAGACAATGGCACAGTATCTTGCAAAAATGCTTGTATGTGAAAGCACAATAAAACCATGTTCAGAATGTAGAGCCTGCAGAAATGTCGAAAACAAAATTCATCCGGATGTTATCTATGTCCAGCATACGGGAAAGCTTAACGGATTTTCTGTAGATACTATCAGGAATATCTGTACTGATGCGTATGTAAGACCTAATAATGCTGATGTAAAGGTGTATATTTTATCAGATGCTGACAATATAACTGTATCAGCGCAGAATTCACTTCTGAAGCTGATCGAGGAACCTCCGGAGTATGTATATTTTATTTTTACTGCCGTGTCAAAAAATGTGTTTCTTGATACGATCATTTCAAGGGTGATATCAATGGCAGTTTCACCTGTTGCAGATGCCAGGTGTATGGAAGCGCTCGCAGCAGCAGGTATAGATGATCAGACAGCAGGTCAGGCAGTAGAGGCTTTTGGCGGAAATATCGGAATGTGTCTTGAGTATGCATGCTCAGATGACGTAAAAAAATTGGTTCAATTGACAAAAAGAGCAGCCGACTGTATAATTAAAAGAGATGAATACGCGCTCAACAAGTGTTTAAGTGAGGCGGAAGCTGATAAACCGGCAGTTAAAAAAATTATTTTTATGCTGGACAATATAATCAGAGATGCACTGGCCGGAAAGTTTGACGGCTCAATGACAGGCTGCTATAAAGACGGGGCACGCGAGCTCGGAAGTGTTCTCACCATGTCATCATGTGAAAATATGCATGATGCATGCAGCACGGCGTTTGGTCTAATTGATAAAAATGTAAATCTAAAGCTTATAACTGCGTCATTTTGCTCGGAGCTAATGACATACAGGTAAACTTATAAACTTAACTGGAGAATAATTATGATTGAAATAGTAGGAATCAGATTTAAGAAAGTCGGAAAAATATATTATTTTTCTCCCGGAGAAATAAAGGCAGCAGAAGGCCAGAAGGCTATAGTTGAAACTGCAAGGGGAATTGAATGCGGTGAGGTTGTAATACCCAACAGAATGATCGATGAAAGTGAGGTTGCTGCACCGCTTAAGGAGATCATCAGGATCGCTACTCCGGAAGACCTGGCACAGGTAGAAAAAAACATGGAAAAACAAAAGGAAGCTTTCAGGATCTGTGAGGAAAAAATTAAGAGCCGCGGTCTTAATATGAACCTTATCGATGCTGAATTCACATTTGACAATAACAAGGTGCTGTTTTACTTTACAGCTGAAACACGTGTCGATTTCAGGGAACTGGTCAAGGACCTGGCAGCAATATTCAGAACACGTATAGAACTAAGACAGATAGGCGTGCGTGATGAGGCTAAGATACTTGGCGGACTTGGCATTTGCGGAAGGGAGTTCTGCTGCAAGGGGTACCTCGGAGAATTTCAGCCTGTATCAATAAAAATGGCAAAGGAACAGAGTCTGTCACTAAACCCTACAAAAATATCAGGTACATGCGGCAGACTTATGTGCTGTCTCAAATATGAACAGAACTGCTATGAGGAGTTCCTGAAGATTACACCTAAGGTCGGGGCATATGTAAAAACACCTAACGGCAACGGATATGTTGAGGAATCAAACCTTATCACAGGAAAGCTTAAGATAAAACCTGAAAATGACAGTGCAGTTCCGGTTATTCTTGACAGAAGTGAAGTTGTAATTATCAAGGATTCAGTAATTAAGGTGAATAAAGAGGAAATAAAGGCTCTCAAACAGTTAGAAGAGTAATTTCCATTTAAAAAATAAATTTCTATAAACTATTGATTTTTTTAGAATAATGTACTATACTATGTATTAGCACTCGTACAAGATGAGTGCTAACAATAAAAATCAATATGGAGTGATATTAAATGGAAACAAAACAGTTCAAAGCTGAGTCAAAAAAATTACTGGAAATGATGATCAACTCTATATATACTCATAAAGAGATATTCCTCAGAGAGTTGATTTCAAATGCAAGCGATGCAATAGATAAGCTGTATTTTAAATCGCTGACAGATGACAGTGTCGGAATTTCAAAGGACGAGTTTGAAATTTTTCTGAATATAGATAAGGAAAACCGTACTATTACTATTAGAGATAATGGTATAGGAATGACAAAGGATGAGCTCGAAAACAACCTTGGTACTATTGCAAAGAGCGGTTCACTTGACTTCAAGGACAATAATGATCTCAAGGAAGATGTTGATATCATCGGACAGTTCGGTGTTGGTTTCTACTCAGCATTTATGGTAGCAAAGCTTGTTACTGTAAGAAGTAAGGCATATGGCTGTGATACTGCATATGAGTGGAAGTCTGAAGGTGTTGACGGTTATACAATAGAAGAATGTGAAAAGAGCGCTGCCGGAACAGAAATCGTACTTTCTGTAAAAGATAATACTGAAGAAGAAAATTATGATGAATATCTTGAAGAGTACAGGTTAAAGTCAATCATCAAGAAATACTCTGATTATATAAGATTCCCTATCAGAATGGACGTCGAGCATGAGCGCAAAAAGGAAGGCGCAAAGGAAGATGATGCTGATGCATACGAAAAGTATATTGAGAGAGAAACTCTCAACAGCATGATCCCGATCTGGAAGAAAAATAAAAGTGAACTCAAGGATGAGGACTACAACAGCTTTTACAAGGAAAAGTTCTTTGATTATACTGATCCTCTTGCTCATATCCATGTTAAGACAGAGGGCACAGCAACATATGATGCACTATTATATATACCAGCGAAGGCTCCTTATGATTATTATACACGTGAGTATGAAAAAGGACTTCAGTTATATGCAAATGGTGTTCTGATAATGGACAAATGTGCAGATCTTCTGCCTGATTACTTCAGTTTTGTAAAAGGACTTGTAGATTCTGAAGATCTTTCACTTAATATCTCAAGAGAAATGCTGCAGCACGACAGACAGCTCAAGATAATAGCAAAGAGCATTGAAAAACAGATCAAAAATGATCTTACAAAGATGCTTAAAAATGAGAGAGAAAAATATGAAGAATTCTATAAGGCATTTGGTCTGCAGATCAAGTTCGGAATACAGGCTTCATATGGAATGAACAAGGATGCACTCAAAGATCTGGTTATGTTCTATTCGTCAAATGAAGAAAAGCTTGTAACTCTTGAAGAATATGTTTCAAGAATGAGAGAAGACCAGAAGTTTATTTACTATGCAACTGGTGAAAGCATAGAGAGAATCAGAAGCCTGCCCCAGACAGAAATGGTAAAGGACAAGGGTTATGAAATTCTTTACCTGACTGAAAACATAGATGAGTTTGCAGTAAAAATGCTTATGAACTATAATGACAAGCAGTTCAAGTCAGTTTCTTCCGGTGATCTTGATATCGATACTCCTGAGGAAAAGGAAGAGATAAAAACAAAGTCAGAAGAGAACAAGCAGATGTTTGAGTTTATGAAAGAAGCTCTTGACGGTAAAGTCAAGGAAGTAAGATTATCACAGAGACTCAAAACTCATCCGTTCTGTCTGACAAGTGACGGTGAACTTTCACTTGAAATGGAAAAGGTTCTGAATGCAATGCCGTCAGAAAATAAAGTAAAAGCAGAAAAGGTTCTCGAAATCAATCCTGACCATCAGATATTCACAAAGCTCCAGAGTCTGTTTGCTGATGACAAGGATATGCTTAAAAAGTATACACAGCTTATGTACTCACAGTCACTGCTGATCGAGGGCATGTCAGTTGAAAATCCGGTTGAGTTTTCTAACCTTATCTGTGACCTTATGGTTTAGTTTCCAGTACTTATAAGGTCATATTATGCATAAGAAAAGTATATATTTTGATAAAATGTTATAATGTATAACGGTAAAAAAGGCATTTATAAATATTGTTCAAAATAGCTATAATTCGACTGTATATTTCAACTGTTTTACCAATTGTTTTGTCTGAGAATATATGTTATAATCTTAGCTATAAGATGAAATCACAATATACAATTATTGTGTTTCTAAATAATAAAAAAGAAAAAGGAGTTTTTGGAAATGAAAAAATCTGTTAAGCGCATAATCACAATGGTTGCCGCTCTTGCTATGTTATCTACATCAGCACTTTCTGCATCTGCTGCTACAATTAACAATGTTAAGGACGTAAATGCACTGCCATATACAGCAGGCATGGATGCAACAAAGGCTGACGCTATAGTTGTAACTTCTGCTACATCAGCTATGGAGCAGAAAGCATATGAAATAATCGCTAAGCAGTTCAATGCTAAGAGAGCTGACAGAGATGCAATAGTAGAAAGAGTTGCTGCAATGAGCCCAGAAGAAATCAAGGCTGCTATTGCTGATACAACAACTTTAATCGCTTCAAGTGCAGATATCAAGGCAACAATGGATGCTGCTGTTGAAGAACTTAACAAAACTGTTGCTGAAATCAATGCTTCAAACAGCGATGCTACTATCGTAGTTACAAACATCTACAATCCTTTCAACTTTGCTGAAGGCGGCGCTACTGTTGCTGCTGCTCAGGCTGCTGTACAGGTTTATGTTGATGAACTCAATGCTAAGATCAATACAATAAAGAAGGATATTCCAAATGTTGTTGTTTCTGATCTTTCTGATATCAAGCCAGCTACAGTAATCACAGCTGAAACTATTACATCTGGTGCAGCTGCAAGCACAGCTATGGATGCTGCATTTACACAGCAGACAACAGCTAAGAACAATACAGTAAATACTACACAGGTAGTTGCTGATGCTGTTACATATAAGTACGGCGATCTTAATAACGATGGCAAGGTTAAGGCTGTTGACCTCGTTATTATGCTCCAGTATCAGATCGGTACTCTTACAGACGAAGTAGTTGCTGAAAAGGGCTACACAATCGCTGCTGGCGACCTCGTTAAGGATGGTAAGGCTTGCGATACAGCTGACCTTATGCTTATGAAGTTATTCCTTCTCCAGGATGCTACAGAAGCTGATCTCGGTGCTGTACAGTTCTAATTTAAACAATAAAACGGCCCTGCTTATAAAGCAGGGCTTTTATTCTGACCATTTTTTAATGGTCAGAATTTTTTTTTTGCGGCTTTTACGAGTATTTGTGCATTCTGATCGAGCGTCTCCCAGACATCTTCGGATAATTTGTTTTTTATGATTTCAACAGCTTCAGAATAATTAGGAAGCCTAGTGCTTGTGTTATGTGTATCAGTTCCGATGAAGTTTATGTAGCCTTTTTTAAGCAGCTTTAAGGCAAACCGTCTGGTGGATGCATTGACTATGCTTGATGTATTCATCTGAATCAGACAATCCATATCAATGAACTTCTGAATAAGCCTGTACTTGTTCTGAATGGGCTGATAACGTTCAATATGTGCAATTATCGGTATGACATCAAACTTCTCAATAATCTGTTCTACGTTAGAGTAAAGCGTATTATCCCAGTGACTGGAGTATGGCAGCTCTATAAGCAGATAATTAGAATTACCTATACAAAGCTCAGAAAGAGAGTATCGGTTAAACAGGACATTGGATATTAGAGTTTCACTGCCTTTTATAAAGTCAATAGACTCTATATGCTTAATACTGTCCAATGCAGCCTGCCGGTTAGAGCAGAACTCATCATATGACATTTCAGCAGGGTAGTAGTGAGGTGTTGTGATAATAGTATCGATATCCTGGTCGAGATATATCTCTGTCAGCTTCTGTGTCATTTCAATATCCTTTGCACCATCATCGATTCCAGGCAGAATGTGAGAATGTACATCTATCATTTAATCACTTCCTTTTTGCGCATTAAGCTTAGCTCAAAACGCAGTATATCAATTATATTATAACAAATATACGCAGAAAGTCAATAAAATATGTAAAAAAACATAGCGGTGTTTATGACAATCTCCTGAACACTAGATAATGTTATTACATTTTCTAACTTATGACTGTAAAAATTAAGGCTTTTAATAGTGACATTTATCGAAAAATATGTTATAATAGATATATAATAGTGTATTTAAACATAGGCTTTTTTAGTATACTTATTAGGAGGGCACTAAATTAATGACTCATAATAAATCACGACGAACAACGCGCAGACGAATTCACAGAGGAAGGGCGATGGGCTGCCTTGTTGTGTTGTTTGTGATCATTGCATTGATCATTTCCTTAATTACATCCTGTGTATCAAAAAAACACTCTGACGATGATGTGATAACTCAGCCGGCTAATGCACAGACACAGCAGACTGAAGTAACTACAGAAGAAGATGATGGGAAATTTATAGTGTGTCTTGATCCTGGACACGGAGGTTCAGACCCAGGAAGTAACTACGGTGAGCGACTTGAAAAAGATGATAATCTGCGATATGCACTTGCAGTTGCTGAAGAACTGAAAAAACGTGAAGGAATTAATGTTATCATGACAAGAATAAATGATAATGTTCCGGACGCGGATAACTTTGATTCAGCAGCGAGAGGAAAAATTGCTAATGATGCCGGAGCCGACCTGTTTCTTGCTCTGCACAGAAACTGTGCGGAGGATACATCCGGAAATGGCGTTGAAGTATGGATAAAGAAAAATCCTCCTATTGTCGACCAGGTACTTGGCTATAATCTTATTAAATATCTTTCAGCCGTCGGAATACAATCAAACAGAGGTGTCAACTCAGGCTTCAGAACAGATGAGCAGGATAACTTTACGATAATGGATTCAATCAACATGAGCGGATGTCTGCTTGAACTCGGGTTTATTTCCAATGATGAAGACAATAGATTGTTTGATGAAAATATGCAGAAGTACGCAGTTGCCATAGCAGATGTAATCGAGTATATATACATAAGTTATTATAAGTAATAAAAGGCTGCCTGAATGATCAGGCAGCCTTTTGATCTTTGTAAATAATCAGTATATAATAAATGCTTCTCAGAT
The DNA here is from genome assembly GCA_030539275.1 of Oscillospiraceae bacterium. Taxonomy (GTDB): domain Bacteria; phylum Bacillota; class Clostridia; order Oscillospirales; family Ruminococcaceae; genus HUN007. The sequence goes on from JAUNSK010000005.1 coordinate 144,794, forward strand.
TTCTGAGAAGCATTTATGTTTATTTAAGTAAGATAATATTATTTAGGCTGAGGTCCAAGGATAACATTTTCCTTACCAATAAACTGTTTAAGATGCATTAAGTCAGCAAGATTAACATCGTTGTCACCAGTAACATCTGCGTTGATCAGGGCCTGATCACTGAGCTGCTTAATATCGTGAATAAGGTACTGGCTGAGAGTTGTAAGGTCTGTAAGCTCTACAGTGCCGTTGAGATCCACGTCGCCGTACAGATTATCACCTGGCTTTGGAGTAGTTACAGGAGCTGGTGTTGTAGTTGTTACAACTGGTGTAGTTACAGGAGGTTCAACTTCTTCAACCTTATCAGATATAGGTTTCTCAACTTCCTTGCCAATTTCATATGTATCCTCAGGTGCAACTTCTACATCCGGGAAGAGAGTAGCCATTGTACCAAGAGCCATAAGCATATCGCCTACATGCCAGAATCTATGGTAGTTGAGCTCAAAGCCTTCTGTCTTGCCGTTTGCATTATAGTAGTCTTCGAGTTCCTTGAATGTTGAGTCATCACGGTAGTTTGTTCTGATATCTATAAACTTGATACCCTGTTTGATTGTATCACCGCTTGGCATTTTGCCTGTACCATAGTTGTCCGGTACCCAAACTTCTTCCTCGAATATTCTCTTGAGGCTTCCGTTATCTTCTGTGAATGATACACCAACGTTATCACGGTAGCACTGCCATTCAATATCGATAAGCTTCTTAGCTGTATTGAATGCCTTGATTCCTGATGCAGTACCAGCTGTTGAACCTGGTTTACCGTCAACGCCCTGAGCAGCTGCATAGTAGAGAAGTCCGTTTGAAAGTGAGCTTATGCATCCAACGTCTGATGAACCATAGTTCTTAACAGTACATGTAAGACCTGAGTTGTCAGACTTTGTTCCTGTCCACTTATCAGGCTGACCTGACCACTCGAGTGTTGTAGGAATTGCAAATGGCATTGTCTCACCGTTATTATCATAGTTGAACTTGATGTTTGCTGTGAACCAGTCAGCCCACTTTGTAAGCATTTTTTCAAGTCTTGCAGCAAGTTCTGTCTTTCCGTCCTTTACTGCTACATAGTAAAGTTCGCATATACGCTGTGCAGACCAAACCTGGTTACCGATCCAGCCGTTTGAACCAGGGTCAGCATAAACAGGATGTTCAACATAAGCCATTCCGTAGAATGTTGAGATTCCTGAAGGATATGTTTCATATCTGCCCTTCCAGCTGTTTGTACATCCGCCTGCGAAAGGACCATTTGAAGACTGGAGCCATTCGTACATCTGGATCTGTCTTTCAAGTGATTCTGTCCAGTCCTTAGTAGCACCTTCAGCCTTCATAGCACTGTTAAGTCCATTATCATTAAGAACTGCATATGCCTGCATTACGTTCTGATAGAACTGATGTGAATGGCTGCATCCGATCTGCCATGTCCATGCATCCTTAAGGCCGCCGCCCCATGATGTATACCATGACATCAGATAATGACATCCGTCATAACCTGCAGACTGGTCATTCTTTGTTGTTGTTTCGCCGATCTTCTTATAGTATTTATCAAACATGTCGTTTCTGAGCTCATCGGCCATCTTACCAGCCTTAGTTGTGATAGATGAATCGCCTACGCCCCATCTGTTAGCCCAGTAAACTGCCTGAATTGCACGTCCTTCAGCATCAGGAGCATTTGTATATGCATACTGCTGTGCAGGCTGTGATTCAGTTGTAAAGATACCCTTGATACCTCTTTCGTTACCAAACTTGAGTTCTTCAACACATCCCTGTGGGATTGTCTCGAAGCATGATTCCTGTTCGCCTCTCTGGAAAGTATTGATAAATGTGAAATCAGTGCCTTGGCCGTATCCGTACCAGTTATCAACGTCAGCTAACCAGTGGAGGAGGTAAAGACCGTCATCTGATGAGTATGCTGAGCTGAAGTACTTGTGGATAGGGTTGAGACCGTTGTTGCCAGTAGCCATATCTGTAGGATACATTGTTGGCTCTTCCCATTCGTCACTGTATGTAGCAGAAGGAGTTGTTGTTTTCATGAAGTTCGGCTGAACATCAGGAATCATTGTCTCCATAACTTTCCAAGCCTTTGCGAGTTCACCGCTTGTACCTGAAAGGTTATCCTTCATTGAAGCGATCCATACGAGGTATGACATAGCTTCTGAAGTTGTTTCATGACCGTAGTCAGGAGCCTCAACGATTACTGTTTCAATTGCATGGTAAGGAACACCTTCATCTGAAAGATAGCCGTTCTTTGTACCGTTTGTAACAACATCATCATAAAGTGAAAGGAACATATTTTTATATGTATCATCACCAAATTTTTCTGCTATTGTTCTGCCCTCAATTCCGTTATATACAGCGGATGCAGTTAAAGGGGAAGCTGCTGTTGCCAGTAGAGAAAGTGACATCGCAAATGCAACCAATTTCTTGGTATTCTTCTTAAGAACCATTTCTGATTTCTCCTCTCGTGTAAATAAATAATTACTTTTGAATGATATAATAATGCAGATGACATTACACTGCATTTATTAACAAGATGAAAACGAATAACGCAATTTTTGAATATTATAGAATTTAAATATGTATATTATAATTATTTTAATAGATTATAATTTCTTAAAACTCATTAAATTTACACTAAAATTTCATAATTGCTTCATACTAATATTTTAATACACAATGTATTGTTTGTCAACCCCAGATAAATATACAAACTTATGAAAAAAATTTTAGCAACTACGCTTAGAATTGTAGTAAATTCATAGTATAAAATAATAGTTTGTTGTACCGTTTGAAGATACAAGTAAATACAGTATAAAAAGTATAGTATATACGTCAGAAATAGAGAATAATGACGGTTATGAAACATAGTACAGCCTGCGATAAAACTTCAATTGTATATTTATGAGAATTCTTTTTCACTTTTAATTTGACTTTTATACACTCAATAATCACATAAACATATTATAATTTGTTAATATGTTATATATTATCTTTAATATTGTGCTATTTATATATTTAATTCTTTGGATATATATTGTTCATATATTTATAATTATTTTTTGGGATAATTAAATATGTGTGTATGTATACTTTGCATCATTATATATGATAGATTATAGTATGGACGTGCATTAAAAGCAGAACAGACTGCCGTTGGTTCTGCCGGATATAAAAAATGAAAGGCGTGAGGGATTTAATGATCGAGATCAAGAACCTGACAAAGCAGTACGGCAAGATTACAGCTGTGGACAATATTAGCTTTACAGCCAACAAAAATGAGATCCTGGGATTTCTCGGACCAAACGGTGCCGGAAAATCGACTACGATGAATATGATAGTCGGCTATCTGCCGCCTACATCAGGTCAGATACTTATTGACGGAAAAAGTATGAATGAGAATCCGAAGGAAGTAAAAAAGATGATAGGATATCTGCCTGAGCTTCCACCTTTATATCTTGATATGAAGGTTATAGAATATCTCAGATTTGTTGCAGGTATCAAGGAAGTACCCAAAAGTGACTTTGAACATCAGATTGCACGTTCACTTTCCAGACTTAAGATTACTGACATGAAGGGAAGACTGATAAAAAATCTGTCGAAAGGTTACAGGCAGAGAGTAGGTTTTGCACAGGCCCTTATAGGTGATCCTCAGGTTCTGATACTGGACGAGCCGACAGTCGGACTTGACCCTAACCAGACTGCTGAGGTACGAAATCTGATAAATATGCTGAGAAAGGATCATACTATTATATTCAGCTCTCACATTCTACAGGAAGTCAATGCTGTTTGTGACAGAATCGTAATTATCGACAAAGGCCATATCAAGGCTGTTGATACCAAGGAAAATCTTGAGGATGCATCCCGTGATGAAATAGTATATATACTCAAGGTTGAGGGTGATGCATCGAGTGTTGAAAGCATACTCAGAAATGAAATAAAGGGTATCAAGAGTATCATTGACATTACATATTCTGATGAAAACACAAGTGAATTCAAGCTTTCAATTGAAAATGAGGAAGTTCGAAAGAGTCTTATTTCAGTCCTTACTCAGAAGGATATTTCTATTATTGAAATCAGAAAAGTCAAAATGTCCCTTGAGGATGTATTTGCAAGCTATACCAGGGGAAGTGACTTTACTACTATCAACAATGATAATATTTCCTGATGTGCTGAGCTTTCAGAAGTAACCAATACAAATTTGAAAGGAATAGTATACATATGTTTTCTTTATACAAAAAGGAATTGCAGTCATACTTTTTTTCACCGCTTGCCTATATAATAAGTGCACTTTTTGTCCTGATCTACTCACTGAGCTTTATAGGATGGATAACAAGTCTGACAAAAGTAAGTCTGACGTTTTCATTTCCGGCAATTTTTTATGACCAGTTCTTTTATTTTATCTTCCTTGTTCCTATGCTGACCATGAAGTCATTTGCAGAGGAAAGAAAATCAAACACAGAAGTTCTTCTGATGTCTACTCCTCTGAATGTCTTTAAAATAGTAATGGGCAAGTTCCTTGCAATAGGAACTGTATTTCTTATGATAATGGCTCTTACTTTTATCTATCCTGTTATAACAGTTATATACGGAGAAGTAAGATGGTCAGGACTTATATGCGGATATATCGGATTCCTTCTCTGGGGACTCGGATGTATAGCAATCGGCATGCTTGTTTCCTCATTTACTGAAAATCAGATCATAGCTGCAATACTTGGTGAAGCAGCAATGATGATACTTTTCTTTATCGATCACTTCAGTGATATCAAGTGGATGCAAAACAAGCCTGTTTTATCATCATTCATTTCCTCGATGTCCCCGAAAACCAGATTTGTCGGCTTTGCAACCGGTGTATTTAAATTATCGGATATGGTTTTCTATATTACTTTTATAGTACTGATACTCTGCTGGACAATGATATCAGTCGAAAAAAGACGTTGGAACAGGGGGTAAAATAAATCATGATAAAAGGCACAAAAATAAACGTTATTGCCTGGGCTGCAGCAGCTGTTCTTCTGGCAGCAGTTATTCTGCTGAATATGGTATTCAGCAAGGTTGATGTAAGTCTGGACGTTACTCCATATAATGCATATACTTTAAGTGATCAGGCAGATGAGGTTCTGAGCAGCATGGAAAAGCCTGTTGATATGTATGTTCTTTATAAGCTTGACGATCTGTACGAGGGCGTTTCACCCGGAGAGCAGGAGTATATGATGGTCGATATGTTTGTAAAGACTGTAAGGCAGATGGATAAGTTTGACAAGATCACGCTCCATGAAGTTGATATAGTCCAGGATCCTGATTTTGTAGATGAAGTGGATCCTGAAGGTTTAATGAACCTGAGCAGTGCCGATGTTGTTCTGAAATGCGGCGATTCAGTAAGAGACGTTGCCTTTCTGGACCTTTTCAAAACAAACGAGAAAACAAGCTCCATTGAATTTTACGGGGAGAATATGATTCTCAGTGCTGTCAATTATCTTGAAACAGGTATAACACCGACTGTTTACTTTACAACAGGTCATGGTGAAAAAGCGATTGAAAAGTATTCATCAATAATAAGAACACTCAGAACACAGAACTATGCAGCCGAAGCTCTGGATATAGCACAGAAAGGATCTGTTCCCGGGGATGCAACAACTCTGGTTATTGCTGCACCAAAGGAGGATATTTCAGATAAGGAAAGAGATATCATTCTTGATTATATGGCACAGGGCGGAAATGTTACACTTCTTATGTCACCAAACGAAGAGAAAATGGTTTATTCAAATATTGAGAAGATCATGGATACATACAAAATTGCTATGGACTACAATAAGGTATTTGAAACTGCAAATGAATATTTCGTAGAGGATGACAAGTATACTGTTTACTGTAACTTCACTGATATTGATTTCAACCAGGGTCTTATCAATACACAGGGAGATGTTCAGCTCATCATGCCTCCTTCAAGAAGTTTCTATTCAACAGCCGATGAGGATGATGAGTCAGGAATAACAGTGGAACCTCTTATTGAAACATTCAATACAGCACAGAGTGAGGTATGCGGCGGGACTGATAAGGATGCTATGCCACCGGCAGGAATGCTGTACCTTGCTGCATACGGAGAGGATCCTTCAAGAAACAACTCTAAAATATTTGTCTGCGGATCCGCTGATTTTATCGACGATGATACAGGATCAGAAATCTATCTGTCACTTTCACACTATCTGTTCCTTACAACTATAAGCTGGATGGATACACAGAACACAGAAATGATTTATCCGACAAGAATAGCAGCAGCAGATTATATTTCTATCCCTGATACTAAAACCGGTAATATAATACTTGTTATAATGATAGCATTTCCTGTTGCTATAGCGCTGACCGGCGTGCTGATCTGGAACAGGAGGCGTCACGCATGACAAAGGTTTATAAGAAAATACTGATAGGTCTTGCAGCTGCACTGATCCTTTCCGCAGGATCATATGCCGGTGTGTGTGTATATAAAAATGCACAAGACAGCAAATCTCAGGAGATTCAGGATAAGCTTGTTCTGTTTACAGAAAATGAGTCCGATGTATCAGGACTTAAAATACACAATGATGCCGGTGATTATGAATTCAGTCTTGATGGTAATTCTGAATGGACTATGGTGACAGGCGACGGTATTACAGCAAGCAATCATACTCTTTGCGCTATTGCGGCGACAATGTGTGATCTGAAAGCTGACAGTATTGCTCTAGAAAACTCGCAGTCTGCTTCTCTTTCAAAATACGGACTGGAAGATCCGCTGAAAATTACTCTTATAAAAAATGACTCATCACAGTGTACTGTTATGATAGGAAGCAAGTATAAGGATAAGGATCTTTACTATGTTATGACCGAGGGAAGAGACGAGATATTTGGCGTATCCACTGACTATGTCAACAATCTGATGGCACAGAAGGATGATCTTAAGGACAGCTATCTGTTTGATATTGATAACTCAAAAACTGTAAATTACTTAAGATATGTCAAAGACGGCGAGGTCATATATGATATAAACAAGGATTCAGAAGGATCCTGGCAGATGACAGCACCTTATGACTGGGCAACAGTAAATGATGCAAATGTATCTTCACTGGTTTCAGATCTGATAAGAGCAAAATCTTTATCATTTATAGAAGAGGAACCGGAGGATCTTTCCGTATACGGTTTCGACAAGCCAAGTTATGAGATCGATATAGCTGATGAAACGCACAGTGCGTCATTTGTTTTCGGAAACTACTATGACGATGAAAAACAGTTTATCTATGCATATGACAATAAATCAAAACAGGTTTCTGTATTCAGTACTGCTGATGTCGGATGTTTTGAATCCACCACAGAGACTATTCTGTTAGATCAGATACATACTGAAAATCTGGCTGATGTTACCGGTATAACATTTGATCTGTTCGGTGAGCATGGAAAAATGGATATTGACTATGAGGTCAGCGATTTCCAGAATGCAGTTTATAAGATAGATAATGAGACCATAACCACATCAGACCAGAAAACACAGTTTGAATCTCTTTTCTATGCGTTTACAGGTATAGTATTTGAAAAAATCGATGTAAACCCTGATCAGGAAGTACTCAAAAAGCAGCCTGATATCAAAATAGTATTTCACAGTAAAAAAGGTGATGATTACACTCTGGAGCTTTTTGAAACACCCGATGACAGTAAGTATTTCTATGCAGTAGCAAACGGAGAATATCTGAATGTTCTTGTAAGGAGATATGTTATTGAAAACGGTATTCAGAGCGGTTACAAACAATTAAAAGAACTCTTCTAGCGAATAGTTGATCTATCGGAGGAATTTTATGAAAACAAGCAGAAGTATTATTGCAGTGCTGATTACAGTTGCGCTGATGTTTTCGCTTAACAGCTGCGAACAGAACATGTCCAGAAGTGAGTATGCTTCTGAGGTTGTGACAATCTACACAGAGTATTCAGATAAATTTGAAGAGATATATGAGGCAGTAGAGGCAGGACAGAGAGTTACAGCTGCCGGTCTCTGTGATGAAGCTCTCGATATTCTGAAAAAATATGATGATCTGAAACCGCCTCAGGTCCTTAAGGATGAACATGAAAAAATAAAACAGTGCTGCAGCGATGAAAATGAAAAGATATCACTTCAGAAGGAACTGCTCGAACTTTCACGTGACACCAAGGAGCTTTCAGAGCAGCAGCAATCAAGACTTGCTGAAATAACAAACAGGATGCAGGAGCTGTCCTCAAAGTCAGCACTCTTTGAAGAAACGGTTGATTTGATCGCAGGAAAAGAGCTTGAGACTCAGACAACAACGGACAGAAATATGCTTAATCAACCCGGTGTTGAGGTCGATACAGACTAATACAGGATCACAGATGCAGTAAATTTGCTGCATCTGTTTTTTTTTTTGTGCGTATATATTTCACATTTTTTGCGTGATTTACATTTTTATTATGTCTGATTTGTTCAAATGTGCGTATTTACATGGTTGTAATATTATGATATAATTAATGTAAAAATAGGATGTTGCCGAGAACATGACACCATTTTTTTGAGAGGAAGGTAACGATGAAGAAGATTTTTTCAAGAGTAAAGGCAATAGCAGTAAGTGCAGTAGTACTGGCATCCGGACTTTATGTGATGCCTGGTTTTTCAGCAGATGATAAGATCAGCGCTGACGGCGTAGAACTGAACTATGCAAAGGCACTGCAGTATTCAATGTATTTTTATGATGCAAACATGTGCGGAACAGAGGTAGGAGAAAAGTCACAGTATACCTGGAGAGATGATTGTCATACTTATGATGCAAAGCTCGTGCTTGACAGTGAAAACACAAATATGACGGACAGCTTCATAGCTGCAAACAAGGATGTACTTGACCCTGACGGAGACGGATGTGTTGATGTTGCCGGCGGATTCCATGATGCAGGAGACCATGTTAAGTTCGGTATGCCTGAAGGATATTCAGGTGCAACTCTTGGCTGGGACTACTATGAGTTCAGGGATGAATATGATAAAACCGGTCAGTCTGAACATGCAGAGACTCTTATAAGATATTTTAATGATTACTTTATGAAATGTACATATCTTGATGATGATGGCAAGGCAGTTGCCTTCTGTTATCAGGTCGGGGACGGTGATATCGACCATCAGTACTGGAATGCACCGGAAATCGATGAAATGCCAAGGAAAGGCTGGTTTGCAACAGACGAACTTATATCGACTGATGTACTGAGTATTTCTTCAGCTTCGCTTGCCATAAACTATCTCAACTTCAGGGATTCAGATCCAGAATATGCGCAGAAGAGTCTTAAATATGCAGAGGCACTGTTTGAATTTGCAGACCGCGCCGAAAAAAAGGCTGTCAATAAAGACGGCGGAAAAGGGTACTATACCTCAGGCAAGTGGGAAGATGACTACTGTTTTGCATCAATATGGCTTTACATGTGTACAAAGGAAAAGAAGTATCTTGACAATGTACTGAGCAATGTTGACTATTATGCTCCGTCATGCTGGACATATTGCTGGAATGATGTCTGGGCAGGAGTTATGACTGTTCTTGCTGAAGCTGATGACATGTATGGAACAAAGACAACCAACAGCGTCGGCAAGGAAAGTACAGAGTTTGTAGATGAGTTTGTAAAGATGCAGAACAAGAGCCCGTATGAGGATATTAACTGGTGGAGCCAGATAGAAAAGACATTTGATAACTGGATGAACGGCACTACACCAAAAACATCACCTGCAGGATACGCATTTCTTCAGGTGTGGGGCTCAGCACGTTATAATACAGCAACACAGTTTTTAGCAATGGTTTATGACAAGCATCATGGAGACAAGACATCAAAGTATGGTGAGTGGGCTAAATCCCAGATGGATTATCTGCTCGGAGAAAATCCTCTTAACAGATGCTATGTTGTAGGATATAGTGATATATCAGCAAAATACCCTCATCACAGAGCTGCATCAGGACTTTCTGTATGTGAGGATCCCGGTGAACAGAGATATGTGCTGTATGGTGCACTGGTAGGCGGTCCTGATCTCGATGACAATCATATTGATGTTACATCAGACTGGATATACAATGAAGTAACTATTGACTATAATGCAGCATTTGTAGGTGCATGTGCAGGACATTATCATTTCTTCGGGGATTCATCTATGGAGATAACACCTGATTTCCCGCCTGAGCCGAAAGAAATCGGTGATGGTCCGGATGATCCTTCAGAAATAACTCCGACAAGCAAGTACTGGGTTGATGCATTCTGTGTAGACGTTGCACAGTCAGACGGACCTAAGGCAACAGAGGTTACATTCTATGTTCGTTCAACTGCATCAAAGCCGGAAAAGAATATTTCAGTACGTTATTACTTTGATGCATCAGGAATGTCATCAGTTGATGAAGATAAGATGGAACTCAGAAAATTATATGATCAGGCAGAGATAGAAGCTGATCATGCTGCTACAGCGCCTGTTCTCAGAAAATACAAGGATAATATATACTATGTTGAGGTTTCATGGGAAGACTATGCAATAGCAAATTCAAATAAGAAATATCAGTTCGCTCTCGGAACATATGCATGGGGCAATTCATGGAATCCGGATGATGACTGGAGCCATACGGATCTCAAGCAGGTTGAGGATTCATTTAAAGGCACGGTTGAAAAGTCTGAGTACATATGTCTTTATGATGGTGACGGCAATCTGATCGGAGGAACAGAGCCTGACGGAACTGTTCCGGCAGTAACTACACAGGCAACAGCAACCGCAACTGAGAAGCCCGCAACCACCACAACTACAGCTGCCAAGACTACAACGACTACTACTGAAAAACCTGTGACTACTACTCAGGCAAAAGTTACGACTGTGACCGGTGATATTGACATTATACCTGTTACTACAACTCAGCTTGCAGGACATCCGGTACAAAGCGAGCCTGTCAGCCGTGAGTACGGGGATATCAATAACGACGGGGTAGTAGAAATGACTGATCTTACAATTTTAAGTCAGTTACTTATAGGTGATATAAAACTTGATAATGTATCTCTTAAATACTGTGATGTAAATGGTGACACTGATGTAAACCTTGCAGATATGTCACATTTTAAACAGTATATTTTAAAGGAAAAAGTTATTCTTGGACCACAGAAATAAACCGAAAATCAGATCATTTTAAAAGTACGGCTTTCCGCCGTACTTTTTTTATTATATAAAGTGTATTATTGCTGAAAGCAGGGGTGCTTTTTGTGTACAAATAGTATATTTACTTTAAATTCTAGAAGTGTTATAATAAATATGAAATAGTATTAAAAGTGTGCAAACATATTGTGCAACTTTTTTAAAGTGGTTTAAAAATCTGGTTTAAGTACTAAAAATATGACATTTTATTGTTTGACGAGAGGAAGGGTAAGATGAATAAAAAAACAACCCTGAGAAGGCTTATGTGTGCAGGAACAGGCGCACTTGTACTGGCAGCTTCATTATTCGGGATCTGGCCATGTACATACAGCCCGGACCAGGAAATAAGCGCTGAGGGACTGGAGTTCAATTATGCCAAGGAACTGCAGTATTCTATGTATATGTATGATGCTAATATGTGTGGTACAGAGGTAACTGAAAAATCACAGTATACATGGAGAAATGACTGCCATGTATATGATGCAAAGCTTCCGCTGGATTCTGAAAATACTAACATGACAGACAGCTTCATTGAAAAAAACAAAGATGTGCTTGACCCGGATGGTGACGGATGTCTTGATGTTTCAGGCGGATACCATGATGCAGGAGATCATGTAAAGTTTGGTATGCCGGAAGGATATTCGGGCGCAGCTGTGGGCTGGGGCTATTATGAGTTCAGGGATGCCTATGAAGCAACCGGTCAGGATGAACATGCTGAAACTATTCTTAGATACTTCAACGATTACTTTATGAAATGTACATATCTTGATAATTCCGGCAAGGCAATTGCATTCTGCTATCAGGTCGGAGACGGTGAAATTGACCATGCTTACTGGAATGCACCTGAAGTTGATGAGATGTTCCGCCGCGGATGGTTTACAACAGAAGATGTTGTAGGAACAGATGTTACATCCATAGCAGCTGCTTCACTTGCATTAAACTATATGAACTTCAAGGATACGGATCCTGAGTATGCAGCCCAGAATCTAAAATATGCTCAAGCACTGTTTGAATATGCTGATACACATGAAAAAGGATGCAATAAAGACGGACCGGGAAGATTCTACGGATCCTCAAAGTGGGAGGACGATTACTGCCTGGCTGCCGTATGGCTGTATATGTGTACACAGGATTCAGATTACATGGATAAAGCACTTGCAAAGGTTGACTATTATGCGCCGTCATCCTACATTTACTGCTGGAATGATACCTGGTCAGGCGTAATTTGTGCACTGGCCGAGGCTGACGATCTTTATGGAAAGAAAACGACAAACAGTGTCGGAAAAGAAAGTACTGAATTTATCGACAAGTATGTTAAACTTCAGAATAAGAGTCCTTATGAGGATATAAACTGGTGGAGCCAGATCGCGAAGACAGTTGAAAACTGGGAAAACGGAGTAACTCCTAAGATAAGCCCCGCAGGATATGCTTTCCTCAGTGAATGGGGATCTGCAAGATATAATACAGCAGCACAGCTGGTTGCTCTTGTTTATGACAAGCATCACGGCGATAAGCCTTCAGGATACAGTGAATGGGCTAAAGGACAGATGGATTATCTTCTTGGTGATAATCCTCTTAACAGATGCTATGTGGTAGGCTACAGCGATATTTCAGCAAAATACCCTCATCACAGAGCAGCATCCGGACTTTCAAAATGTGAGGATCCGGGAAAACAGAAATATGTTCTTTACGGTGCGCTCGTAGGCGGACCTGATCTTAAGGACGAACATAATGATCTGACATCAGACTGGACATATAACGAAGTAACAATAGACTATAATGCTGCATTTGTAGGTGCTTGTGCAGGTCATTATCATTTCTTCGGTGATTCTTCAATGAAAGTAACTCCTGATTTTCCGCCTGCTGTACCGATAGACGGAGATAATCCGGACGATCCGGGAGGAACTACTCCGACAAGCAAGTACTGGGTTGAGGCTTTCTGTGTTGATGTTAAACAGGATGACGGACCTAAGGCTACAGAAGTAGGATTTTTCGTTAAATCAAATGTTTCAAAACCATCCAAAAATATTTCTGTAAGGTATTATTTTGATACTACCGGAATGTCTGCTATAGATCCTGACCATACGGAACTAAGACAGCTTTATGATCAGACAGCGGCTGAGACTGATTACAAGGCTGAGCTTAGCAGCTTCAAACAATATAAAGACAACATTTATTATGTTGAAGTATCATGGGACGGCTATGTTATAGCAGGATCAAATAAAAAATATCAGTTCGCGTTAGGTACATATTCATGGGGAAATTCATGGAATCCGGATGATGACTGGAGTCATCAGGATCTGGTACAGTTCGATGATGCATTCAAGGCTACTCCTCAAAAATGTGAATATATCTGTGTTTATGATAACGGAGTACTGGTAGGTGGTACAGAACCTGACGGAAGTGTCCCGCAGAGTTCAGTAACAACTACACAGCCGCAGGAAACAACAGCAGCCACAACAACGACAAAACAGACAACGACGACTACTGCACAGCAGACTACTACTACTGACCCGGTTAAAACTACAACAACTACACAGCAGACTGTTCCTCCTGATGTGCTTTATGGTGATCTTGATCTGAACGGTGAAGTTGAAATGACTGATATGACACTCCTCAGTCAGAAGCTTTTAGGAGATATCAAATTTACCGCGCAGCAGGAAAAGCTCGCTGACGTAAATGACGACGGCAGTGTGAACCTTGCTGATCTTTCACATTTCAAACAGTATATGTTAAAGGAAAAAGTTATTCTGGGCCCTCAGAAATAATAATATCCGGTTTTTAATAAAGGTCAGCAATGCTGGCCTTTATTTCTAGAACTTTCCTGAAGTGAGGTGGAAGCTGAACGTATGAAAAGAAGAATCAACAAGATAATGGCCATGATGCTGACATGCTGTATTTCGGCGGCAAGCTGTGTTATTTATGCTGATACTGTATCAGGAACATCAGATAAACCGATTATTAACGGTGATGTAAACTCAGATGGTGCGGTAAATGTATTAGACTTAAGTCTGCTCAAATCATACCTGCTTAAAGTTACAGATACAAATGATATAGCGCACGACAGTTCTGATATAAACTTTGACGGACAGATAAATATAGCAGACTTTTTATGGCTGAAAAAATATATTCTTGGTGTGTGTAAACTGCCGGAGCCGGAGCAGACAGAAACATCGGGTCAGCCTCCGTCAACAGACTTTGATCCGTCATCAGTTCTGGAACCGAAAGGGACCGTACATACAGGAGAGGGTACATTTTACGGAGGAGGATACGAGGGAGGATGTGCAATGCTTGATCCGGTATCAAGAGACTACTGGATAGTTGCAATGAACCTTGAGGATTATAACAATGCTATGCTTGCAGGCGCATATCTTGAGGTTACAGGAGAACTCGGCACGATCAATATGCTGGTTACAGACCTTCTTCCGGAGGGGAAAAAAGGTGATCTTGATCTGTATGTTGATGCATTTCCGCTGATAGCTCCTGCGGAAAAAGGAAGGGTACCGGTCAGCTGGAAGATCGTCCCGCTTGATACTGCTGATGATGCACCTGTCTCATATAAGTATAAAGAGGGCACGAGTGAGTTCTGGTGCAGTGTACAGGTCAGAAACCACAGATATCCTGTATCAAAGCTAGAATACCTGAATAAGGATGGTGAATTTGTAGAGCTTGAAAGAAGACACTACAATTACTTCGAGAGCAGAGAAATGGGCAGCGGTCCGTTTACTTTCCGAATAACAGATATTTACGGACAGGTCATAACTGACACTGACATTCCGCTTGTGCCGGATGGCATAACGCAGGGACACAGTCAGTTTCCTGTCTGATAAGAAAAAAGACATTTGAATAAAACGCTTAAGAAAAGTCACAAAAACATTTTGCTGATTCAGTGAGAGATACTTTGCCGGATACACCGGCGCAGTATATGTCAAAATTCAATGTACAAGGTGTTATTATGAAAAAATATCTTACTAAGTCCAGAAAAGTCGTTTTATCCATCTATTTAATAATATTAATTCTTAACATTCTTTCATGGTCGAGCAGAGCATTTTCAGACTGGTATGCACGAAACATACTTAGGATCTGGGTATCAGGAGTATCAAGGACAGTTTCACAGCTGAAGTTTTCACTGGGAGAGGTTATGATTGCTGCCGGAGTTGTACTGATTGCAGCTGCTCCTGTAACATTCATTTTTCTGATGATATTCGCTAAAAACAAGAGAAAAAAAACAGCCATCATATTCTCTGATATTTTCATGTGGATAACTGCATTTATAATGATGATGCTGACTCTTAACTGTTTTATTATGTATCACTGCACACCGTTTTCAGAAAAATATTTTAATGGAGCACAGCGTGAATACAGTTCACAGAATCTGATAGATGTGTATGAAATGATTACATATAATCTGAATGACCTGTCGGAGCGTACAGCAAGAGATGAACAGGGATACTTTATACTAAGTGATGACCTGTATGAAAATGCATCTCAGGCAATGAATAATATAAGCGGGAATTACCCGCAGCTGTCAGGTTATTATCCGTCGCCTAAACCGATATATTTTTCGCAGTTTATGTCACAGCAGTATACTATGGGCGTATTTTTCCCGTTTTCGCTGGAGACGAACTACAATAATGTTATGCATGAGGTAAATCTTCCTGATACGGTGTGTCATGAGTATGCACATCTTAAAGGATATATGCAGGAGGATGAGGCAGGATTTATAGCTTACATAGCATGCATAAATTCTGACAGCACAGATTTCAGATACAGCGGTTATCTGTCTATGCTCAATTATATTGAAGAAGCTGTACATACAATGGCTGCATCAGATGAGCAGATGCAGAGAGTATATGAAATTGAGACCTCAGTCTGTGAAAATGTCAGAAAAGATAATATTTTTCTAAGACAGGAAAAGTGGGAAGAGGTGGAGCAGTCTGCTGTCATCTCAACAGAGTTTGTTGATGAGGTTTCAGATAAACTTACAGATATGTCACTTAAGATAAACGGAGTAGAGGACGGAATGCAGAGCTACAGCCGAAAGGTAAACCTGCTGCTGGATTACTACTTCTGACAGAAAGGAATTTTGATACCGATGAATAAAAAGCTTCTCAAAAGGTTTTTATCTATAGGAATTTGTACTGCTATGCTTTTATCATTTTCAGGCATATCTGCAGTAAATGCGGATACAGCTGACGAAACTGAGCAGTCGTCTGCAGCATCAGGTGAGGTTGAGAAGAACTATGCAAAACTGCTGCAGTATTCGATGTATTTTTACGATGCCAATATGTGCGGAACAGGTGTTGTTAAAAACGGAAGATACAAATGGCGTTCAAACTGTCATACATATGATGCAAAGCTGCCGCTTGACTCAGAGAATACAAATATGACTGATGCGTTTATTGAAGAGAATTTAAGTTCACTTGATCCTGACGGGGACGGATGTGTTGATGTTTCCGGCGGATTCCATGATGCAGGTGACCATGTCAAGTTCGGTATGCCGGAAGCATATTCGGGATCAACACTTGGATGGGGTTACTATGAATTCAGGGATTCTTATGTGGAAACTCAGCAGGACGACCATATTGAAACTATCCTGAGATATTTTAATGATTATTTTATGAGATGCACATTCAGGGATGAGGACGGAAATGTAGTTGCATTCTGTTATCAGGTAGGAGACGGTGATGTTGATCATGCTTACTGGAATGCACCGGAACTTGATGAAATGTTCCGTCGCGGATGGTTCGCAACAAAGGATCTGCCGTCTACTGACTGTATAAGTGAGGCAGCGGCATCACTGGCAGTTAATTACCTTAATTTTAAAGATACTGATGAGGAGTACGCAAAAAAGAATCTTGAGTATGCCGAAGCTCTTTATAAGTTTGCAACGGAGAATGATAAAAAAGTAAATGCTGATGGTCCTAAACACTATTATGAGTCATCAAAGTGGCTGGACGATTACTGCTGGGCTGCAATATGGCTTTATATGTGTACACAGGATCATGATTATCTTGATATAGTACTTGCAAACATCGATTATTATGCTCCGTCAAGCTGGACGCACTGCTGGAACGATGTCTGGGCAGGAACGATGACGATGCTTGCTGAGGCTGAGGATATGTATGGTCAGGACGGAAGTTTTATGAAGCAGTTTCTTGAGGCACAGGGCAAGACAGAATATGAAAAGTGCAACTTCTGGGATGCTGTAAGGACTGTTGTATACAAGTGGAAGACAGGAGTCACACCGGCACTGTCTCCGTCCGGTTATGGATTTCTTCAGGTGTGGGGATCTGCACGATACAATACAGCAACACAGCTCATAGCACTTGTATATGACAAGCATAATGGTGACAAAACCTCGGAATATGGTGAATGGGCAAAGTCACAGATGGACTATCTGCTAGGTGAAAATCCTCTTAACCGCTGTTACGTTGTCGGATACAGTGATATATCAGTAAAATATCCGCATCACAGAGCAGCATCAGGTCTGTCAGTCTGTGAGGACCCGGGTGAACAGAGATATGTTCTTTATGGTGCACTGGTAGGCGGACCTGATTCGAAGGATGAGCATATAGACAAGACCTCTGACTGGATATATAATGAGGTTACAATAGATTATAATGCAGCTTTTGTAGGCGCCAGCGCAGGACATTATCATTTCTTCGGTGATGATACAATGAAAGTTACTCCTGATTTTCCGCCTGATCCGGTTGAAGATGAAACAGGTCCGGAATGCTATTGGGTAAATGCTTTCAGTGTTGAAATAGTCCAGAATGACGGACCTAAAACATCTGAAATCACATTTTATGTTTATGGAAATGCAAAGAAGCCTGCAAAGAATCTTTCGGTAAGATACTTCTTTAATGCAAAAGGCATGTCAAGTGTGGACCCGGAAAAAATGACGGTAGAAGAGCTTTATGACCAGGCTTTTGAAGAGACAGACGGCCATGATGCAACAATAGCAGGTCCTTACCATTATGATGAAGATATTTATTATGTAGAAGTAACATGGACTGATTATGCAATTGCAAACTCCAATAAGAAGTATCAGTTTGCAGTCGGTACATATGCATGGCAAAATACCTGGGATCCGAGCGATGACTGGAGTCATGAAAATATTAAAATTGAAGAAAACCCATTTCTCGGAACAGTAGAGAGAAATGATCATATATGCGTTTATAATGATGGTGTTCTCGTAGGAGGAATAGAGCCGGATGGCTCAGTACCTGTTGTGACGACAACAACTGAAGTGGTTGATAAAAATATTATTTATGGCGATCTCAATGGTGATACGATTGTCGAAATGACTGATCTGACTATTCTGAGCCAGTATCTTTTAGGGGATATAGAGCTTAATGAGGATCAGCTGCTTGCTGCGGATGTAACTGGTGACGGAGACGTTTTACTTTCGGATCTCTCACATTTCAAGCAGTATATCTTAAAGGACAATGTGACACTGGGGCCGGCAGTATCTTAAATTAGTCAGAAACGTATTGACTAAAATGAGATATTCAAATATAATATTATTAACAACGAAAGGGTATGTGGAATGGTAAGTAAAAAGGTTATAGCAGTTTTATGTACGGTTATGGCGGCATCCTACC
The DNA here is from genome assembly GCA_030539275.1 of Oscillospiraceae bacterium. GTDB lineage: Bacteria > Bacillota > Clostridia > Oscillospirales > Ruminococcaceae > HUN007. The sequence goes on from JAUNSK010000005.1 coordinate 163,598, forward strand.
CGTTATCAATAACGGGCAGTACCTGCAGTGTGTACTGCGAAGAGGCAGCCTCTTCAGAAACACAGGAGATGTTGTACAGTATTTCTTATGACTCAAACGGCGGCACAGGAAAGGTAACAGAGCATGAACCTGTAAGTGCAGGAGAGCTTGTAAAACTGTCAGTATGGGCCCTTAAACTTGAAGGATACTCGCACTGCGGCTGGACTGACGGAGTAAACACATACGAGAGGGGTCAGGAAATAGAAATGCCTGATCATGATCTTGTGCTTACAGCTGTCTATAAAAAACTTTATACGCTTTCATATGAAGACGTAACTCCTTACGGATATGAACTGCCTATCGGAGATCAGTCTGTAGTACCGGGAACAGAAATAAGTCTTGGAAATTATGCAATGCATAAGGGTGATGCAGCTTTTAACGGCTGGCTTGTCAACGGAGTTCATTACAATCAGTCATCATCGTTTATTATGCCTGAGGAAGATGTTTATGTTGCTGTTGACTGGCTTGATCCGATAAACTGGGCATTTTCATCAGGAGTAAATGATCAGTACTGTTCCCCGGATCTTTCATATCAGAGATATCCGGGAAAGTCAGCAACTCTGCCTGACGGCGATAGACTTTCAAGAGTGGGATATAAGCTTACAGGATGGTATGATAAGGAAAATGATATAGAATACAGCCTTGAGGCACAGGTAGTTGTTCCTTATGAGGATAAAACATACTATGCCATATGGACACCAATTAAAGTAGGCGTTTCTTTTGATGCAAACGGCGGTCAGGGAACCATGTCAAGAATCATCAAAACAATCGGGGAAAGCTTTGACATTCCGGAGTGTACATTTACACGTGAGGGCTATAAGCTTCTTGCATGGAAGTCATATGATAATTACTTCTATCCGGGGGAAAATGTACAGGCGCATATTGAGGACTTTGGTGACAGCATGAAGTGCAGTGCAGTCTGGATCGAAGATAATATCAATCCGGGAGATCTGAACAATGACGGTATATGCGAGATGACTGATCTTACGCTTTTGTCTCTGTATATACTGGGTGACCAGGATATTGCTGATGATATAAAGGATAACGCTGATATTATCAGGGATGGCAATATAGATATTTCTGATATGTCTGCTCTGAAGCAGTATATACTGAAAGAACATATAATTTTAGGTTTGGAGAGAGAATAATACAAATGAAAGAAAACAAAAGAGGATTAGCTTTGATGACATCAGCTGTAATGCTGGCTCTCATGGTAAGCGGATGTGATAAAATATCATCTGACAAAGTAGATCTGATGGATAATAGTTTATCATCACACAATGATAGTTCTCATGATGATTCATCAACAGGTAAGACGACAACAAAGAATGACAGCGAAAATAAAAAAAATGAAAACACTTCGCAAACATCACAGATCACCACCCAGGCGGCTGCAGATACTGCTGTTACATCTGAAAATGTTAATGGGAGCACTGACCTGGTTCAGACCCAGCAAAACAAGCCGGCATCAGATAATAACGGTACTCAGCCTCCAGCTGATATTAACCATCAGGAAAGTGAATGGTGGCAGGAAGCAGAACCTGAGGCAACATATATAGGTGGAATACTGATAGCAAACAAAACATATGCTCTGCCCCCGACTTATGATCCGGGATGTCTGTCTGAGGATACAAATGAGGCCTTTCTTAAAATGCAGGAAGACGCCAGAGCACTTGGTCTTAATCTGCAGAATAACTCAGGATACCGAAGCTATGCTGATCAGAAACGAATCTATGAGGGATATGTAGCTCTGGATGGCAAAGAAGTAGCAGATACATACAGCGCAAGACCAGGACATTCTGAACATCAGACTGGTCTTGCACTTGATCTTAATTCAATAAATGACAGCTTTGCTGATACAGCAGAAGGAAAATGGGTAGCAGAAAACTGCTACAAGTATGGATTTATTATCAGATATCCAAAGTCAAAAGAGACTGTCACAGGATACAAGTATGAACCATGGCACATCAGGTATCTCGGCGTTGATACTGCAACAGCAGTATATAACAGCGGTCTTTGTCTTGAGGAGTATCTTGGAATAACATCTCAGTACAGCGACTGACAAAATTTAATACTAAAAAAATATGACCTGGTACAGTTTTTGTACCAGGTCATTGTTTTTATCCGGGGTTTTATTTTTATACCTGAGGACCCAAAATAATATGTTCCTTAAGGATATACTGTTTAAGGTGTGAAAGGTCAGCCAGATTCAGATCACCGTCGCCGTTTACTTCTGCTGCGGCTTTTTCACTGTCAGTTAATTTGATGTCTCCGATGAAAAACTGTGACATTTTTGTAAGATCGGTCATTTCAACAACTTTGTTGCCGTCAAGGTCACCGTACATGATCTCACCAATTGGTGTTGACAGCGTAGTTGCTGAAACTGATGAAGGTGTGGTAGTAACAGTAGTAACCGGTGTAACTGTAGTCGTTGTAGCTTCAGTTGTTGTTGTCAGCTTTGTAGTTGTAGTCGGTTCGGTTGTAGTTGTCGTAACCGGTTCAGCTGTGGTTGTTGTAACTGTTGTGGTTGATGTTATAGGTTTAGTTGTAACAGGAGGCTGAGTAGCTGAAGTGCCGTCAGGCTCACATCCGAATACAAGGTCTCCGTTATAGTAAACAGGTATGCTCGGAGCCTTTACAGCTTCATCTTCGCCTGCTTTGAGTAATTCTGTGTTTGAGAAATCATTTGTTGCATCCCATCCGCTTGCATAGTTAGGGAATACGAATGAAAGAAGGAATTCACACTGGTATCTGCCTGTTGAAATAGGCATTGCAATCTTTCCGTCCGGCATTTCAACTTCTACATAATAAATATTGCCTTTGTACTGTTTAAGTTCAGAGATGCTTGCCGGTGTACATTCACCATACATAGCACTCTGGTTTCTGTCACATCTTACTATTATGTCACTTGCAGAGTAACCCTTGTCAAGTACCTCTGATATGTCCATATAGTAACGGAATGACATGTTGTCCTGAATTCTTGCCGGCCATGCAGTCTGATTTGTGAACTTGAGACTGACTGATATGCTGCTGCTGTCAAGAGTCTTGAGTGCTGCATCTACATAGTACTCGTCAGTTCTGACTTCAGGCTGAGGGAATGAAGGATCAGTTTTGCCTCCGTTTTCAGTTACCATCTTGCAGAGTAATGCTGTATATCCTGCATTATAGTCTGTTGCAACTTCGTTATTGGTGTAATTGTTTCTGTCATCCTCATATTCCCCGGCTTTTGTAGGACCTCCGACAAGTGCTCCGTAGAGAATATGACGGTTCATTACAGGGTTGTAGATATCATTGTTCCAGGAACCATGTGATGTTCTGTGATGAGGGTTTTTAGGAGAAGTTTCATTGTATCCTACAACATAGGCTCTGTTGTCCGGGTTATCGCCAAGTACATAGTTTATCTGCTGAGTGTAGAATTTTGTATAATCAGCAACATTAGGTGAATCTTTAAGAATCGTATCACATCCAACAGCTGCAATAAATGCTGCTGTTGTAGCGTATCTCAGACATCCCCAGCCGTCAATAAATCTGAGTCCGCCCGGAAGCTCATCAACTTTATATGTAACGTATGATACCTGTTTTTCAAACTGATCAATATAAGTTTTGTCCTGTGTGTTTATCGCATACAGAAGCATACCGCCCTGCTGAACATCATCCCAGCACTGTGTCCAGGAATACTTGAGCTCATTTGTTCCAAGCTCCTTGCCGAGGTTCGGGATATATGAAGCAGCCTTATCCAGATATGTGTTATCGCCTGTTGCTATATACAGCCAGTTAGCAGCATAGAAAAGCTCATCGTAGAAGTGGCTGGATCTGTAAAAGCCTGATGCGTTGCTGTCATTGTAATCATCGTCGCTTCTGGCTTTATCTGCTATCTTAAAGATGTTCTCTGCATGCTTTATGTAATTATCACATTTGTCTGATTTGCCCTTGAGTGCGGCAGCACCGGCAGCGAGAGCTGCAGCCATTTCACCGCATACAGCTGAACCTGTACCTGTCAGGTATGTTCTTTTATATACGGAACCTTCTACAAGGCCATATTGGTAAAGCTCAACAGGTCCCCACCAGGTATGATCCTCAGTACCGTTTCCGACCTGGAATACTACTTCATCACCGAGATCACAGTCTGCAAGATAATCAAGTGTATATTCAAGGTTATTCTGGTATATCTGGTACTGTCCGATATCCTTTACTCCGTCACCGTACATATAAAGCCCCCACGCAAGCATGGATGCTGTGTATGCCATAGGAAGGTTGAATTTTACATGATCTCCGGCATCATACCAGCCCTTCTGTACATAGTCATCAAGTGTTGAATTACCTCTCCATTCAACTCTGTTCCATTCAGGAAGTTCATTTGCCTGCTGACATTCATAAAAGTACAGGGATTTCTGAAGTGCCTCTGCGTAATTGATGTCCGAAGCAGCAGCGGCATTTACCTGTTCTTTTTCAAAGTATGCTGCAGATGTGCTGAAATTTGATACAAGAACTGCACATGCCAGTAACGATGCTACCAGCTTTTTTCCGTTCATTTTAACTCCTCCTCAAAATAATTAACAAAATAGCCCCAAATATATATAATTTTATACCTCTACTATATAAATTATCTCATTTATTAGTGGGTTTGTCAAGAATTTTTTAACTATTATACAAGGTGACAGTATTGATTTAAACTATATATATGTTGTGACGAAAAACAATACATAAAAGGAGTGACGACACAAAAAAGGATATATCAGAGAGCCTGAAACAGGCTTCCGATATATCCTTTACTGATTATTATAACAAAAGGAGCAAAAACATCAGAACATCATAGCATCATTTATTGTCTGTGAAAGTTCTGTCTTGTCTGTTGAACATTCAAGAGCTGCTTCTTTTGTGATCTTCTTTGCACGTACAAGCTTTGCAAGGTCTGAATTAAGGGTATGCATTCCAACGTTTTTGCCCATCTGCATTGTAGATATCAGCTGATGACATTTTGATGTACGCACAAGATTCATAGCAGCATCAGTTCCGATAAGAATTTCAGTAGCTGCAACTCGTCCTGTTTTGTCTGCAAGAGGGACAAGACACTGTGATATTACGCCCCTTAATGTGGTAGCAAGCATAGTTCTTACCTGAGACTGTGCATGCGGAGGGCATGCATCTATTATTCTGTCTATTGTCTGTGGTGCACTGGTAGTATGAAGCGTTCCCATAACAAGATGTCCGGTTTCAGCGGCAGTCAGTGCAAGGGAAATAGTTTCATAGTCACGCATTTCACCGATGAGTATTACATCAGGGTCTTCACGCAGAGCAGATCTGAGAGCTGCGTTGAAATCCTTGACATCTGATCCCACTTCGCGCTGTCTTATAGTTGCAAGATTCTGGGTGTAAACATACTCGATAGGGTCTTCAATGGTCAGTATGTGGACATGCTTGCTGTTGTTTATTTCATTTATCATGGCTGCAAGAGTGGTCGATTTACCGCTTCCTGTAGGACCTGTAACCAGGATAAGGCCTCTCGGTTCGTTTACCAGAGTCTTGAGAACTTCAGGCAGTCCCATTGCATCAAGTGAAGGTGCATTGTTGTTGAGAAGTCTGAGTACAGCTCCGATATTGCCTTTTGCCCGGAATACATTTACTCTGCAACGTGATCCGTCAGGCTCCTCTATGGCGAAGTCAAGATCATCACCATTTTCAAGCAGTACCTTCTGGTCGTCGCTGAGCATAGACAGAATAAGATCCGATATATCGTCATCGGAAAGCGGAGCTTCATAGTTATTTAGAGTTCCGTGGATTCTGAATACTGTTGGCAGTCCCACTGTAAAATGTATATCAGAAGCTTTTCGTTCTCTTGCTGTGTCAATTATTTGATATAGATCCTGTATATCCACATTAGTCACCTCATCTTTTCATTTATAGTTGCTCATACGTATAAAATATGTATCAAAATATATTAAATTTATACATAAAACAAGCTATATGCCATTATAACATAAAAAGTTTTAGTGTGCAATATCATTAATGGCATATATAATGATAAATTGTGACACAGGACGGCTGCGGGTGATGTTTCTTTGTATTGCATTTTTTATTATTAAATGATATAATTAACATAGTTATTTTCATTTGTATGCGGTTTATTTGCTTATTATATCAAACCGGTGCATAAATCATATTTTGCGAAAGGACCATTATTTAATATGTTAACAGATATTGAGATTGCTCAGGGAGCAAAAATGAAAAAAATTACTGAGATAGCAGCACAGCTGGGAGTAGACAGTGATGATATCGAACAATATGGTCAGTACAAAGCTAAGGTAAGTGAAAATCTATATAAAAAACTGGCAGATAAGCCGGATGGCAAACTTATTCTTGTTACTGCAATAAATCCTACACCGGCAGGCGAAGGTAAGACAACAGTAAGTGTAGGTCTTACTCAGGCTATGGCACGCATCGGCAAAAAAGCAATGCTTGCACTCAGAGAACCGTCTCTTGGCCCTGTTTTCGGAATCAAGGGCGGCGCAGCAGGCGGCGGATATTCACAGGTAGTTCCGATGGAAGACATCAATCTTCATTTTACCGGTGATATGCATGCCATTACTGCAGCCAACAATCTTATATGTGCGATGCTCGATAATCACATTCAGCAGGGAAATGATCTGAAGATAGATCAGCGCAGAGTTATTTTCAAGCGCTGTCTCGATATGAATGACAGAGCACTCAGAAATATTATAATAGGTCTCGGCGGAAAGGTGAACGGTGTTCCGCGTGAGGATTCATTCCAGATCACAGTTGCTTCTGAGGTTATGGCAATACTCTGTCTTGCATCAGATCTTGCTGATCTTAAAAAGAGAATAGGAAATATACTTGTTGCCTACAATACTGATGGTGAACCTGTATACGTAAGAGATCTCGGAGCACAGGGTGCAGTAACTGCACTTATGAAGGATGCACTCAAGCCGAATCTTGTACAGACACTCGAAAACAATCCTGTATTTATACATGGCGGTCCGTTTGCTAATATTGCACACGGATGCAATTCAGTACGTGCTACAAAGCTTGCACTTAAGCTTGGTGACTACTGCATTACAGAGGCAGGCTTCGGTTCTGACCTTGGCGCTGAAAAATTCTTTGACATAAAATGCAGATATGCAGGACTCAGACCTTCATGTGTTGTTCTTGTTGCAACAATCAGGGCACTTAAGTATAACGGCGGTGTTGAGAGATCACAGCTGTGTACAGAAAATGTTGAAGCACTTAAAAATGGTATCGTAAATCTTCAGACTCACATAGAAAATATGCACAAGTTCGGTCTGCCTGTGGTAGTAGCTATTAACAGATTCCATACTGATACTGATGCTGAAATAAAAGTTATTGAACAGCTTTGCCGCAGTATGAATGTCCAGGTTTCACTTACTGAGATATTTGCAAAAGGCGGAGAAGGCGGAACTGACCTTGCTCAGAAGGTGTGCCAGGCAATAGATGAATCAGAAAAATCCGGTACAGTAAACTTCAGTCCTATTTATGATGAGAAGCTTCCTATCAAGGAAAAAGTAGCAGTGATCGCAAGTGAGATATACAGAGCAAGCGGTGTTGTTTATACACAACAGGCAGAAAAATCAATTGCAGAGATCGAAAAACTCGGACTTGACAAAATACCTGTATGTATAGCCAAGACACAGTATTCACTTTCAGACAATCCTAAGCTTCTCGGAAAACCTGAAAACTTCACAATAACTGTCAGAGATGTGAAGGTATCTGCTGGTGCAGGCTTTGTTGTAGTATTTACAGGAGATATCATGACTATGCCTGGTCTGCCTAAACAGCCTGCGGCACTTAAAATAGACTGTGATAATGACGGTAATATTTCAGGATTATTCTGATAAAAGGAAATAAAATATGATTACTGTAACAACAAGGTCACCGGAAGAAACTATAGAATTTGCAAAAAAAATCGGAAAATTACTTCATAAAGGTGATGTGATAGCCTATACAGGCGGACTCGGAGCGGGAAAAACTACATTTACAAGAGGCATAGCAATTGGTGCCGGCCTTGAGGATGAGGTAATGTCTCCCACATTTGCACTTATAAATGAATATACGGGACCGATAAATATATACCATTTCGATATGTACAGAATCAACGGTACCGATGATCTTGAAACAACGGGATTTTTTGACTATCCTATGGAGGAAAGTATTTTTGCAATTGAATGGTCAGAAAATATAACTGATGCACTTCCTGAAAAAGTGATCAGCATAGACATCGCCTATATTGATGATAATACAAGACAGATAACCGTGGAAGGGGACGAAAGATTTGACGATATTAGGAATTGATACGTCAGGCAAAGGTGCCAGTGCTGCACTGTGCAGTGAAAATGAAATTATAGGGCAGTATTTTGTGCAGACAGGCAAAACCCATTCACAGGTTATCCTGCCTCTTTGTAAAAAGCTCGTTGAAGATGCCGGTATGACGCTGAATGATATTGATGTATTTGCAGCAGCAGACGGTCCGGGTTCGTACACAGGACTCAGGATCGGTATATCTGCGGTAAAAGCAATGGCATACGGGCTTGGAAAAAAGTGCATCGGAATCTCTACTCTTGAGGCAATAGCTTATAATTTTGCAGGTGCGCATGAAGGATATGTGTGCTGCGTTATGAAAGCAAGACTTGATATTGTATATTGTGCAGTTTTCATGTTAAGCGGCGGCAAGGTAATGAGATGTACACAGGATCTTATGAAGACACGCAGTGAGCTTGATGTAATGCTCTGTGAATATCATGACCGTACTATTATTGTGTCAGGTGATGCAGCAGAGGATTTTATAGGCTTCTACGGTGCTGATGAGAGAAAGCTTGCCCCTCTTCATTTAAGATATCAGCTTGCATCAGGAATATGCATGTGTGCACTTGATAATGAGCCGGGTGATCCGGATGAACTTAATGCAAGATATATGCAGATTACTAAAGCTGAAAAAGATTTGTTGGAAAATAAATGATTGTTGATTTTTTGCTGTTAATATGTTATAATTTAAACATATTTAAAATTATATCGAGAGGAAATTCCAGATGAAAATTGCAATAGGCTGTGATCATGCAGGATATGATCTGAAAAAAGAGGTTGTAAAATTTCTCAATGAAAAAAATGTTGAGGTTATTGACTGCGGATGCAACGGGGAGTCATGTGATTATCCTGATATAGCACAGAAGGTATGTGCAGAGGTAACATCAGACAACGTTGACCGAGGGGTACTGATATGCGGTACAGGAATCGGAATGTCAATAGCTGCAAATAAAGTAAACGGTATAAGAGCTGCTGTATGCTCAGAACATTTTTCTGTTAAGTACACCAGGCTGCATAATGATGCAAATGTATTATGTATGGGTGCACGTGTTATCGGTGCAGGCATTGCACTTGAACTTACCGATATATTTATAAGTACGCAATATGAAGGCGGCCGTCATCAGAGAAGACTTGATCTGATAAGCAATCTGGAAAAACAAAACAATTAAAGGAGGAAATCAGGTATGAATAACGTAAAAATAATTGATCATCCACTGGTTCAGCATAAAATTTCTCTTCTGAGAGACAAGACAACAGGTTCAAAGGAATTCAGGGAACTTGTATCAGAAACTGCTATGCTTATGTGCTATGAAGCTACAAGAGATCTTCCTCTCAAGGAAGTTGAAGTAGCAACACCTATGGGAGTAGCAAGAACAAAAATAATTTCAGGAAGAAAGATGGCATTTATTCCGATACTCAGAGCAGGCCAGGGAATGGCTGATGGTGTTATTGCACTTGTTCCGGCTGCAAAGATCGGTCACGTAGGAACATTCAGAGATCCGGAAACTCATGTACCGACTCTGTACTACTGCAAGCTGCCTGATGATATAAATGAAAGAGATGCAGTTATTCTCGATCCGATGATCGCTACAGGTGCTTCATTGTGCGTTGCTATTGATGAACTTAAGAAAAGAAAAGCAAAGAGCATAAAGTGTATGTGCATCATTGCTTCTCCTGAAGGAATAGAAGAAGTAACACAAAAACATCCAGATATCGAGATCTACTGCGGTGCAATAGATGATCGTCTGGATGAAAACAAATATATTATTCCAGGTCTCGGTGATGCCGGAGACAGAATGTACGGAACAAAATAATCAGGAACGCCTGACAAACTTTTTTTTCAGACGTCTTTTGATCCTGAAAAACTGAAGTTTTATTCTTTTAGTGATATACTTGAAAAAGTATATCACTTCTTTTGGTTTTTTACCAAGTATTATTGCTGCAATGAACAGAAACGGGACTGTCGGAAATACAGGTATCAGCAGTCCGATAAGTCCGATAAGTATAAAAATACAGGCAAGAATGATCTGAATAGGTTTCCATATGCTTTTCAATTTGTTCGCCGCCATTCTTTTTCTATTTCTCTTTATCTTATATTCCATTAATAGTATATCACTTTTTTTTTAAGATACAATTAATTTTATGTTTAATTAATATGTCATACAGGGCTGTACGCTGCAGTATATTTATTGCAGCGTACAGCCCTGTGCTTTTACATTTCATAAGTTTTTAATATTCTCTGGGCAACTTCTACTTTTGATTGTCTGCTGTCCATTGCCTGTTTTTCGATATATCTGTGTGCCTGTGGTTCAGTCAGTTTAAGATACTGGATCAGGACGCATTTGGCGCGGCTTATGATACGTGTTTCTTCGATCTTTGTCTGAAGCTTGTTATACTCATTCATAACAGTCATCATTCTGGCCCTGGTTGACTGCAGAAGTTTTATTGAATGAAAGAAAAGAGTTTTATTCAGAGGTTTTCCCAGAACACACACACCATATGCACTTAGTAAATCAGATAATTCATCCGAATAGTCAGATTTGCAGATAAGCAGTATGCCGGCATTTGTTTTATCTGCACATGTTATCGCAAAGTCCTTGCCGAATTCATCAGGCAGAGGAGTACTGATAATTATCAGATCAAAATCAGTTCTGTTGATAAGTCGTCTGGCTTCACTGCCCGATGAGGATGTTAATATCTGTTCACATCCATAACATTTTATTAAGTCTGAAAGCAGTGACAATGCCTGTGACGACCCTGATACGAGTAGCGTTCTTTCCAATAGTTACACCTGCCGTTCGTCAGAAATAAATTAGTCTTGTATTATATAAAGTTAAAGTATTTGTCTGCTTCGTAAGCTTCCTTATTATCTGAGTTTTCATATTCCTGTGCATCAGCACTCATAAGACTGAGCATCGAATCAACGGCAAACTCGGAAAACACTTTCCTGACAAAGTCACTTTGCGATGTAAGCTCTGCAGCCTGTTTAAGGGATTGAGGAAGTTTCATACATTTACTGCTGTCGGAATAGCTGTCAAGGCTGAGCTTTTCTTCAATTCCTTCCATTCCGGCTGTAATGAGAAGATTGAGTACAACATACATGTTGCATGAAGGGTCTGCACTGCGCAGTTCAATACGCTCAAGACCCGGATGCGATGAAGGTATGCGGATAAGATGATCACGGCTTTTCTTGGCCCAGTTTACATACATCGGTTCTGGAATTATTCCGTTTCTGTGGTATGAGTTGGTCAGCGGGTTAAGAAAGGCAGTTATTTCATTTATTCTTCTAAGAATACCTGCTATGAACTGGGCACCCTCGGCTTTTATATTGTTATCTGTCTGTGAAAAGATATTTTTTCCGTTATGAGTTATAGAAAAGTTTATCAGCAGTGCACTTCTTGGCTGGTCAATGATAGGATAAGGCATAAATGAAGCATAAAGTCCGTTCTGGGATGCAATTGATTTTACTGCCGTTTTGAAGTTTATCAGATTGTCACATGCACTTAGAACATCACCGTATCTGAATGTTATTTCATTCTGGCCATGTCCGTACAGATGGCGTGAGGTTTCCGGAAAGATACCCATCTCATGGATCGACAGACATATTTCACGTCGAATATTTTCACCATGATCTCTCGGTGCAACATCAAGATAACCTGCTTTATCGTTTGTCTTATGCGTCGGATCGCCGTTATCGTCAGTTTCAAAAAGATAAAACTGGCATTCAGTTCCGATATTGCAGCTGAATCCTTTGTCACGCATTTTGTTTATTGTATTTTTAAGGCATGCCCTCATATCACACTCAAACTGAGTTCCGTCAAGATTTTTAATATCACAGAAAAATCTTACTACCCTTCCTGTTTTAGGACGCCACGGCAGAACGGATAAAGTTGATGTGTCGGGAACGAGAAAAATATCATTATGAGAACAGTCGTTTTTGCCGTAGAAAACGGAGGCGTCAAGTTTTATTCCTGTTTTAAGTGCTGTCTGCAGCTCTGAAGGCATAATTGCAAGATTTTTGAGACAGCCGGACAGGTCTGTAAATGTCAGTCTTATAAATTTTACATCGTTCTCTTCAACAAAACTGAGAACTTCTTTTTCAGAGTAGTTCATGTAATATATATAATCCTTTCTTGAAAGTTGATTGGCTTTATTAAATTTACAGGATACATCTGATGACAGCATAAGATGTATCCTGTAAGATAAAATTATTATACTACTTTTTATTATTTGTGTAAAGATGCATTATGGGTAGTATTGTACAGAAACATTGCTTTTATCTGAGATTTGTGTATCCCATAAGAAATTTATCTGCTTCTTTTGCGGCACCGCGGCCTTCGGAAATAGCACGGACAACCAGTGACTGTCCTATATGCATGTCACCAGCTGCAAATACCTTTGCAGCTGAAGATAAAAATGAACCTTTTTGAGTAGCAACGTTACTTCTTTCAGTTATATCTACACCGAAGCTTTCAGTAACATACGACTGTGGACCGAGAAAACCTGCTGCTATCAGAACAAGATCTGCATCAAGTATTTTTTCACTGCCTTCTATTTCCTGCATCTGAGATCTGCCGGTCTCAGGATTTTTAATAAACTCAACACAGACAGTCCTTACAGCTTTTAAACTGCCGTCTTCATTTTTAATAAATTCCTTCACAGTTGTCTGATATACTCTCGGGTCATGTCCGAATACGAAGGCTGCTTCTGACTGGCCGTAATCTGTTTTGCAGACTCTTGGCCACTGCGGCCATGGATTGTTCCCGGCTCTGCTGTCTGGGAGCTTTGGCATCATTTCAAGTTGTGTAACGCTGCTGCAGCCATGTCTTATTACTGTGCCTACGCAGTCGTTTCCTGTATCACCGCCGCCGATGACTATTACATTCTTATCTTTTGCGTTAATATACTGCTGATCTTCAAAATTGCTGTCGAGAAGACTTTTTGTAGTAGATTTAAGAAAATCAACTGCAAAATAAATACCACTTGCATCTCTGCCGGGTGCTTTAATATCTCTTGGCTGTGATGCACCGCATGCAAGGATAACTGCATCATAGTCATTAATTATTTTAGCTGCAGGGTATTGCGGGGAGCCGATATCAGCGCAGGTTACAAACTCTATTCCCTCAGCCTTCATAAGTCTGATACGTCTTTCAACTATTTTTTTATCAAGCTTCATGTTCGGAATACCGTACATAAGGAGTCCGCCCGGTCTGTCGCTTCGTTCATATACAGTAACGCTGTGACCTCTCTTATTAAGCTGTGCAGCAGCTGCAAGACCAGCAGGACCAGAACCTATTACAGCACATTTTTTCCCTGTTCTTACTGACGGTGGAGCCGGAGCGATCAGACCTGATGAAAAAGCATTTTCTATGATCGCATACTCATTTTCCCTGACTGAAACAGGGGAAGAATTCAGATTGCATGTACATGCAGCTTCACACAGGGCAGGACATACTCTTGATGTAAACTCAGGAAAGTTATTGGTAAGAAGAAGCCTTTTAGCTGCTTCATCCCATTTGCCTCTGTACACCATATCATTCCATTCCGGAATAAGATTATTCAGTGGACAGCCTGAGATCGCTCCTCCTATCATCATTCCGGACTGACAGAACGGAACACCGCATTCCATACATCTGGCACCCTGTATCTGCTGTTCTTTTTTATCAAGCGGAATATGAAATTCATCATAATTCTTAATTCTTTCGCACTCAGGAATACAAGTGCTTACTTCTCTTTTATATTCCATAAAACCTGTTGGCTTTCCCATAATAGCACCTTACTTTCTGGTATTAGCATAAAATGCTTCTATCTGGGCCTCTTCATTTGATAAGCCCTTTTCTTCCATCTCTGTGATCGTCTGCATCATACGTGCATAATCATACGGCAGTATCTTTTTAAATTTCGGCAGATATTCACCGAAGTTGTCAAGGATCTGTCTGCCCTTTGCTGAGCCTGTAGCAGCAGTATGCTGTTCAATAATATCTTTGAGTTCCAGGACATCATCTTTTTCTGTAACTTCTTCAAGAGAAACCATAGTTTTGTTGAGTTTTGTGTAGAGATCCCTGTTTTCATCAAGTACATACGCTATACCGCCGCTCATGCCTGCTGCAAAGTTTTTGCCCGTGTTTCCGAGGATTACTGCGCGTCCGCCTGTCATATATTCACATCCGTGATCGCCTACACCCTCAGCGACTGCTGTTGCACCTGAGTTTCTTACACAGAAACGTTCACCGGCAACACCATTTATAAAGGCCTTTCCGCTAGTCGCACCATACAGTGCTACATTTCCTATGATTATATTCTCATCATGCCTGAAGGCTGCCTTTTGCGGAGGAAATACGATAAGCTTTCCGCCTGACAGACCTTTTCCGAAGTAGTCATTGCTGTCTCCGGTAAGCTCAAGTGTAAGACCTTTTGGTATAAATGCACCGAAGCTCTGACCGCCGCTGCCTGTACACTTTACAGTAAATGTATCATCATCAAGAGTGTTTTTATAGAGCTTTGTTATCTCACTGCCAAACAGCGTTCCGAGTGTCCTGTCAGTATTTGTGATATCTATGCTGATAGTTTTCTTTTCTTTCTTCGCAAGGGCCTGCTTCATTTTTTTGATGATGATCTTCTCATCGACAGTACTCTCAAGATCAAAATCATATGCTTCTTCAGGATCAAACACGGTTTTTGTATCGTCAGAGAGGAAAGGATTATTGATGATCTTGCTGATATCAAGTCCGGCTGTGTTAGCTTCTTTATTTTCTACTATGAGATCACTGCGTCCAACCAGTTCATTTACTGTAGCAATTCCGAGCTTAGCCATATATTCTCTGAGCTCCTGGGCTGCAAAACGCATGAAGTTTACTATATACTCTGGTTTACCTCTGAAATTTTTACGAAGCTCAGGGTTCTGTGTTGCGATACCTGCAGGACATGTATCAAGATTGCATACACGCATCATTACACAGCCCATTGTTACGAGCGGTGCTGTAGCGAATCCGAATTCCTCGGCACCGAGAAGTGCTGCAACGAGTACATCACGTCCTGTCATTAGCTTTCCGTCAGTTTCTATAACGACCTTTGAACGAAGACCGTTGGCTATAAGTGTCTGATGTGTTTCTGCAAGACCGATTTCCCATGGAAGTCCTGCGTTGTATATCGAACTTCTTGGTGCGGCACCTGTTCCACCGTCTGAACCGGAAATAAGTATTACGCCGGCACCTGCCTTGGCAACACCTGATGCAACAGTTCCTACGCCGGCTTCAGATACTAGCTTAACAGATATTCTTGCTTTCTTATTAGCATTTTTAAGATCATATATAAGCTGTGCAAGATCCTCTATTGAATATATATCATGATGAGGAGGAGGGGAGATAAGTCCGACACCAGGAGTAGAATGTCGTGTCTTTGCAACCCAGGGATATACTTTTTTGCCCGGCAGATGTCCGCCTTCACCCGGTTTTGCTCCCTGAGCCATTTTTATCTGTATTTCGTCTGCACTTACCAGGTATTCGCTTGTAACACCGAAGCGTCCGGAGGCAACCTGTTTTATTGCGCTGCAGCGGTTGATGCGGGAATTTACTGATTCAAGTCTGTCAGGACTTTCTCCTCCTTCACCGCTGTTGGATTTTCCGCCGATCATATTCATGGCTATTGCCATTGTTTCGTGCGCTTCCTGTGAAATAGAACCATATGACATTGCGCCGGTCTTAAAGCGCTTTACTATAGAATCAACGCTTTCAACCTGATCTATAGGGATTCCTCCGTCAGGATCAAATCTGAAGTTCATAAGACTTCTGATATTCATGGTGCGGTCTTCTCTGTTTACAGCGCTTGAGAATTCTTTGAATTTTTCATAGTCACCGGTCTGCGCAGCCTGCTGGAGCAGGTGGATCGTAAGCGGATTATACAGATGTTCTTCCTTGCCGGAACGCATTTTGTGACTTCCGCTGCTTTCGATCTGAAGATCTGTATCAAGGCCAAGAGGATCAAATGCTGCTGAATGAAGTGAGTCAACACGCTTGTTGATATCATCAAGTGTAATACCGCCTGTACGGCTGACAGTGTTGGTAAAGTACTTGTCAACTACATCCTGGCTCAGACCTACTGCCTCAAATACCTTTGCACCAAGGTAAGACTGGATCGTTGAAATACCCATTTTTGAAGCTATCTTTGTTATGCCGTTAAGGATAGATTTATCATAATCATACTGAGCTGCATAGTAATCCTTGTCAAGCTGTCCGCTGCGGATAAGACTTTTAATAGTATCATGAGCAAGGTAAGGATTGACAGCACATGCACCGAATCCGAGAAGAGCTGCAAAGTGGTGTATTTCACGTGGTTCTGCACTTTCGAGAATCATTGAAAGAGCTGTACGTTTTTTGGTTGAAACAAGGTGCTGCTGAAGAGCACTTACTGCAAGAAGTGAAGGAATAGCTACATGATTTTCATCTACGCCTCTGTCAGAGAGAATAAGGATATTGGCTCCGCTCTGATGTGCCCTGTCAGCTTCAAGAAACAGATGATCTATAGCCTTGCGAAGTGACGTGTTCTTGTAGTATATAATAGGAATGACCTTAACTTTGAAACCCGGAATATCCATGGTTTTGATCTTGAGCAGAT
Organism: Oscillospiraceae bacterium; assembly: GCA_030539275.1. Lineage (GTDB taxonomy): Bacteria > Bacillota > Clostridia > Oscillospirales > Ruminococcaceae > HUN007. Next base: position 180,584 of record JAUNSK010000005.1, read on the forward strand.
CAGTGCTTGTCAGAATCGGATGCTGGATCTTGAGGACACGGCAGTTATCTGCTTTTTCCTCGAGAATATTTCCATCTTCTCCTATGTAGACTGTGGTCGATGTTACTATGTTTTCTCTGATAGCGTCAAACGGCGGATTTGTAACCTGAGCAAACAGCTGTTTGAAGTAATTAAAGAGCGGCTGATTTGTTTTTGAAAGTGCAGCAAGAGGAATATCAGCACCCATTGCATCTATAGGTTCAGCTCCTGCTCTGGCAAGTTTCAGTATAGAATCATTTATGTCCTCATAAGAATAACCGAATGCCTTCTGGAGTCTGATAAGCTCATCATGGGAATAGCGCTGAACACTTTTGTTAGGTATTTTAAGATCCTTCAGGCTTACAAGTTTTGAATCAAGCCATTCACCGTAAGGCTGACGCTGTGCATAGTATTCCTTAAGATCATCGTCATCGATAAGCCTTTTTCTTACTGTGTCAACAAGCAGCATTTTTCCAGGCTTAAGTCTGTCTTTTCTGATGATCTTTTCAACAGGGATATCAAGTACGCCGACTTCAGATGAGAGGATAACCTGATTGTCTGTTGTAATATAGTAACGTGAAGGACGAAGTCCGTTTCTGTCAAGAACAGCACCCATAATATCTCCGTCAGTAAAGAGAATAGATGCAGGTCCGTCCCACGGTTCCATCATAGTTGCATAATACTGATAAAAATCTCTTTTTGATTTTGACATCAGTCTGTTGTAAACCCATGGTTCAGGAATTGTGATCATAACAGCAAGCGGAAGATCCATTCCTGACATAAGCATAAATTCCAGAGCATTGTCAAGACGTGCAGAGTCAGAACCGTTTGGATCAATTACAGGAAGTACTTTATATATGTCATCCGGAGAAAGTGCCCTGCATGCAATATTCTCTTCTCTTGCAGTCATTTTGTCTACGTTTCCCGTTATAGTGTTGATCTCACCGTTGTGAACGATTATTCTGTTCGGATGAGCTTTCTGCCAGCTTGGATTTGTATTTGTACTGAAACGTGAATGAACGGTAGCAATAGCAGAATCATAATCTTCGTCCTGAAGATCCTTGTAGAATAATCTCAGTTCATTAACAAGGAACATTCCTTTATAAACGATAGTTCTGCTTGAAAGAGAAACAACATATGTATCCTCATTACTCTGTTCAAAAACTCTTCTTGCGATATATAGCTTTCTGTCAAATTCAATTCCTTTTTTGCAGTTGTCAGGTTTCTTTACAAAACACTGAAGTATGTAAGGCATGCTGTCCAGAGCCTTCGAACCTAATATTGATGAATTTACAGGAACCTGTCTCCAGCCGAGAAATTCAAGATTTTCTTTCTGTATTATTATTTCAAAAAGCTTTTTAGCCTGGTTTCTTCTTAATTCATTCTGTGGAAAGAAAAACATGCCTACTCCGTATTCACGTTCATCACCAATTTTAATACCGAGCTTTTTTGATTCCTTCTTAAAAAATTTATGTGAGACCTGAAGCATTATTCCGACACCGTCACCGGTTTTGCCGTGAGCATCCTTACCGGCTCTGTGTTCAAGATTTTCAACTATTTTCAGAGCATTTTCAACTACATCTCTGGTTTTTGTTCCGTCAATATTCACGACAGCACCGATTCCGCAGTTATCATGTTCAAACCTTGGGTCATAGAGCCCTTTTTTTTCATATGGGTCCTGATTCCTGAAATTGTCCATATAGACACCCCTTAAAAATATTGATGAATTTGAAATTATAACAATAAAAAAAGTCCGCAGATATCTTGCAGTCTACGGGTGTTAAAGTTAAACAGCCATACTGACAATATCTGCGAACATCATTGTTCGTGTTATTTAATTTATGAGTATATGATACATATAAAAATCAACTTTGTCAAGTAGTAAAACTTCGTTTGCGAATATTTAGTTGAAAATAACTTAATAAAATAAAGCAAAAGGTGCTTGTAATAGTCATTTTGCAAGATTATATCTCACGACTTGCAAAAATTCGTACATAATTATTTATTTTATTAAAATATCAGCAACATAATATGTTATAAGGAATTAAATATAATGATTAAATTCAAAAAAAAGAAATTTTTTTAAAAAACACTTGACAAATCAAATTGTTCAGTTTATACTATGAACCATAGAAAGCAGCAAGGGTGCTGTGAACGATGGTTCATATCACCCTTGCTGCTTTTTTGTTTTTCTGAGTATTGGTACCATACTGAGAAATTTCAAAAAAATCTCGAATCAGGGGGAATTTATATGGAATTTTCAGCAGTAAACACGATCTGGGTTCTGTTAGGAGCGGCACTTGTATTTTTTATGCAGGCTGGCTTTGCAATGGTTGAGACAGGATTCACCAGAGCCAAAAATGCAGGAAACATTATAATGAAAAACGTTATGGACTTTTCACTTGGAACTCCTCTTTTCTGGCTTGTAGGTTTCGGTCTTATGTTCGGAAGCGGTAAATTTATCGGTTCATATGCAGGTATTGCATCTCCGGAGAATTACGCAGCAGTATCTCCTGAAGGTGTTCCATTCTGGGCATATCTTATTTTCCAGACAGTATTCTGTGCAACAGCTGCTACTATTGTATCAGGTGCAATGGCTGAACGTACAAAGTTTTCATCATATCTTATTTACAGTGCAGTAATAAGTGCTGTCGTATATCCGATAGAAGCACACTGGATATGGGGAGGCGGCTGGCTTTCAGATCTTGGCTTCCATGATTTCGCAGGTTCAACAGCTGTACATATGACAGGCGGTATCGCAGCTCTGATCGGTGCAAAAGTACTCGGAGCACGTATAGGAAAGTACAGTAAAAAAGGTGAGGCAAGAGCAATTCCGGGACATTCACTTACACTTGGCGCACTTGGCTGTTTTATTCTGTGGTTCTGCTGGTTCGGATTTAACGGAGCGTCAACAGTTTCAATGTCAGGCAGTGCGATAGAAAGTGCATCTAAAATATTTGTAACTACAAATATCGCAGCAGCAGTTGCAACAGTTACAACCATGGTATTTACATGGATCAGGTACGGCAAACCGGATGTTTCAATGACACTTAACGGATCACTTGCAGGTCTTGTTGCAATTACTGCAGGATGTGATACAGTAAGCCCTGTATCAGCAGCAATTATCGGTATAATTGCAGGAATTGCAGTTGTAGTAGGAATTGAAATAGTAGATCAGAAGTTTAAGATCGATGATCCTGTCGGAGCTGTAGGTGTTCACTGTGTAAACGGATTTCTTGGCACAGTTCTTGTAGGTATCTTTTCAGACGGATCCGGTACAGATGTCAAGAGTCTTATATACGGCGGCGGTTTCAAACTTCTCGGAATCCAGCTGCTTGGTGCCGGAGCAGTAATCGTATGGACTGGTGTATTAATGCTGATAACATTTACACTGATCAAAAAGACTGTTGGTCTGAGAGTATCAGCAGAGGAAGAGATCCTGGGACTTGATGCAACTGAACATGGCCTTGAGTCATCATATGCTGACTTTGCTTCAGCTCCGGTTTCTGATACAATGGCAAGAGCAGAGGAAAAGGCTGCAGCAGGAACAGAATTATCACATCAGGTTCCTGTTCATAAAGCAGTTACCGTGACAGCAGTTGAAAACGCGGTAACGAATAATTCTATGGACAAATACACAAAACTCTCGATCCTTTGCAGGCCTAACAGGCTGCAGACTCTCCAGGATGCCCTCAATGCTATTAATGTTAAAGGCATTACTGTTTCAAACGTTATGGGCTACGGTGTACAGAAGGGACATGAAGAGTACTACAGAGGTGTAAAGAAGGTAGCAACCACACTTCTTCCTAAGGTTAAGGTAGAAGTAGTAGTATCAAAGGTTCCTGTAGAAACTGTAATAGAAGTAGCAAAGAAAGCACTGTATACAGGAAATATCGGTGACGGAAAGATATTTGTATACGATGTTGAGGATGTTGTCAAGGTAAGGACCGGCGAGAGAGGCTATGACGCTCTTCAGGACGAATAACAATAAATGAATATAATAGGAATGTAAAATTATAAAGCAGTTCCCTGAGAAATCGGGAACTGCTTTTTGTATTTAATGTAATTATATGTAAAATGTTTGAAGTATAAAAATCTTAACATTTTATAAAATAATTTTTATAAAATATACGAATATAAATAAATCCATTTATATGTTAAGATTATACTATATTATAGAAAAGTGAGGTTGAGTAAATGAAGTTGAAGAAAGTATTGCCTTTTATACTTGTTCTTGCTTCTATCGGCTCTGCGGCCGGAGGAGCAGCCGTTTTTGCATCGGAAAACGATGCGGCAGTATATGACTGTTCAATGGAAAATGCATATGTCAAGCTGAGCGTTGAACAGGATAATATGCAGGGGGAATATCTCAGGTATAATCTTGATACTGTAAAGGGTCAGCTTGCGAGTGATAATGACGACAATAAAAACCTTACATATGCTAACTTTTATTCCGGTTATACAACTATAAATATAAACGGACAGAGTTATGTATATGGCCGCGGCTCAGATGAAAGTGAACCTTATTTTAATGCTTCAGATAAGTGTCATGTATCTTCACAGAAATTTGGTGACGTAGTAATTGAGCAGAAGCTGTCACTTGCCGAGGGCTTTACACCCGGCTGCGATGACATGCTCAGGATTTCGTATAAAGTCATAAACGCATCTGATGATGACAAGATAGGAGTACGTATCCTTATCGATCCAATGATACATGATGACGATAAGGCAAAGCTGAGTGCAGGCAAGGCAGATATCGTAAATGAGGCAGTTTTCAGTTATGAAAATATTCCTGCATACTGGTCCGCAAGCAATAACGCGACTCAGGATATTTCAGCATACGGAAAAGTGAACAGCAGTGAGAATGCACCTGACAGTATAATATTTGCTGACTGGGATTCAGTGTATGACAATGTGTGGGATTACAATCCTGACATTGACAAGCAGATTACCGATGCTGCTGCTGCGCTCAGATGGGAGCCGCAGACAGGAGCTTCCGGAAAAGAATACTGCGCGTATTACGGAGTAAAAAATTCTGCGCTTGCTGATGAGGCTG
>JAUNSK010000026.1 GCA_030539275.1 Oscillospiraceae bacterium
CAGCTGGTATCTGCATACCGTCCGGCATCTGACCATCAGGCGGTGTCTGCATGCCGTTTGCGCCCTGTGAAGAAGTACTGTTGTCCTGAGAACCGGAGTCAGTGAGTGAATCATCAGCTGTATTGCTGTCAGGGTTAAAATTCTGCTGCTTGTCCATACCGCCCATGCCTGCACCCATATTCATGCCTTCAGGCTTATAAGCTTCGACTTCGCCTGACTGACCGTAATTTCTGTCAAGAAAGCCTGACTCCACATCCTCAAGCGCAAGATAAAATCCGAAATGTTCACCGTTTACATATATATCAGCAAATGTACAAAGAGAAGCCGGAACACCCATGTATGCAAACAGATCATATGACATATATTCCTTGAGATATGTGCTGTCAGCATAAATATTATTGAGTACCAGTTTATCAAGTCCGTAACAGGTCTGTCCGTCAACATATTTGCCGAAGTTTACTTTCAGACTGTAGCGGTCACTGTCAGAGCCTGAGATCTGGGAAAGTGATGTATTTCCTTTTGTTTTAACTCCGACATTTTTAAACGTTTCTCCGTTGATGCTGATATCAGCCTGAATAGTCGGTTTTGATACAGCATTTTCAAGAAGATTGTTCCAGTCATCATCTGAGGCAGTTATATCAATTTTTATCACATCATCTGAAAACAGCTTGCTTGCATATTCAGATGATGATGTATCTGAAACAAGCATTGATGAGTCAGTTACTGTTGATGACTGTACTGAGCCTGATTCTGATGATGCGGCAGAGCATCCGGAAAATATGCCGCATACAAATGACAGACACAAAATATATGAAGTTATTTTATTGATATTATACATGGTATTGAATCCTTCCTGTTATCAAACTGTTTATGTATTGTATATAATTATAAAGCCGAAGTGTGTGCAAAAAAGTTCAGTATTATGTAAGAAATATGAAAATTAATATCTGTCCGAATAATAATTGTCTTGTGTCCATCACATTCAGTCACTGTTCTAAAGGATAACAGATGGTCATATATTATAACAGGTCATATCTACTGATCTGAAAGAATTTACCTGACCGGTAATAGTACCTGAATCAGCAGATAAATCAAAGATGTTTAAAAAGGAGGATGAATGATATGGGTGCAGATTCACTGCATGGGGGCAAAGTTTTAAGATATTTTTCACCGCAGCTCAGAGAAAGGATAGATTATGCCTGTCGGAAGTATACGCAGGATATCCATGAGATCCGTATTAAAACAGATGCACCTGTCTGTGTCAGAAGCTTCGGACAGGAATTTTTTATTTCACATGACGGAACTCTGACATCCGATGAGGAAAGATGTCTTAAATGCAGCAGCTCTGATATAGATTACAGCTTCAGGGCAGTATGTGAAAACTCAGTTTACAGCTTTGCCAGGGAGATCAGAGAGGGATTTATAACTATACCCGGGGGACACAGGGTCGGAATATGCGGAACAGCAGTTACTGATGAAGGGGAGGTAACTTCTGTTAAGAACATCAGCAGTCTTAATTTCAGAATTGCAAGACAGGTGATAGGATGTGCAGACAGAATATACAGGGAAGTTTTTTCAGACGGACCGGCAGGACTTCTTATCGCAGGACCGCCGTCGAGCGGAAAGACCACAATACTGCGTGATCTCTGCAGGAGTCTTGCTCATCACTACAGGGTTTGTGTAATTGATGAAAGAAGTGAGATAGCAGCGGTTTACTGCGGAGAACCACAGAATGATATAGGGGCATTAAGTGATGTTTTTGACGGGTATCCAAAGGAACAGGGAATTCAGACTGCAGTCAGAGTTATGGCGCCTGATATTATAATATGTGATGAAATAGGATCAAGAGCTGATATAAAGGCACTTATAAATTCACTTCATACAGGAGTTAAAATTATTGCAACTGTACATGCTGCATCAGCATCTGAACTAAGCGGCCGCAGTCAGATAATGAAGCTTGTATCCTGCGGGGGATTTGACAAGCTTGTATTTCTTGACAGCAAAAACAGGACAGGCAAGGTAACGGACATAATGAGCAGCAGCGATTTTCTGCGTTTGTACAGTGATAAAAAACTGAAAGGAAATGCTGGTGCCTTATGATGCTTAAGCTTATTGGAATGATCATGATTATTATGACAACGAGTCTTATAGGAACAAATTTTTCAGGTGCTCTTACGCAGCGTGTCAAAAGACTCAAAAATATAGAGATTATGTTTGATACAATGGCTACTCTGATAAAATTCAAAGCAGCAACAACCGGCGAGATACTGTCTGAACTTGCAAAGGACGCTACATTTGACGATCTTATATTTATACATAATGCCAGAAGCAGCTATGAGGACTCAAATCCTTTTCCTCAGGCGTGGAAAGATGGTGTTGACAGTGACATTTCATTAAAGGATGATGAAAAACAGCTGCTGTTTAGTGCAGGAAGATCTCTGGGAACCAGTGATTGTGACGGACAGCTCTCAATGCTTGAGATATACAGACACAATATTGCAGGCATGTATGAAAGAGCAAAGGAAGAGAGTGTTAATAAAGGCCGTCTGTACAGATCACTCGGAGTACTCACAGGCGTCTTTATCTCCGTTATGCTTGTGTGAAAGGAATGATAAATAATGGAGATAGATCTGATATTTAAAATTGCAGGCATAGGAATAATTGTGGCGGTTCTGAATCTTGTTCTCAAGAGAGCCGAGCGTGAGGAGCAGGCAATGCTTACGACTCTGGCAGGACTAATAGTAGTTCTTATGATAATAGTAAATGAGATCAGCAACCTTTTCGAAACTATAAAGAGTGTGTTTGGCATATGGTAGATAAAATAATGCTTATAGGAGGACTGTGCATAGTAGCTGCCGTCCTGTGCAAGGTTATAGGCAAGTATAACAAGGAACAGTCTGTTATGCTTGCATGTGCTGTCAGTGCAATAGTACTGGGATTTGTTATAGTATACGTTACACCTGTTCTTAACATGGTATCATCGCTGTATGAATCATGCAATATCAACTCTGATTATTCACTTATTATCTTCAAGTCCATAGGAATATGCTATATAGGCCAGTTTGCGTGCGATATTTGCAAGGACTGCGGAGAAAATGCTCTGTGCACAGCTGCAGAGGTTTCAGCTAAGGCAGCACTTCTTATACTTGCACTTCCTCTTTTTGAGGATCTTATTGATTTTATCAACAGACTGTCACCATAAACGGAGAATTAAAATGAAAGTTATAAAATTATTTCTGGTTTGTGCTGTAATCATACTTGCCGTCTTTACGCTGCCGGTCACAGTTTATGCACAGGACAACCTGCAGGACAGTGCAGATACAATTGATGATGTTCTTGACAGTTCATCGGGCGGATATCTGAGTGAAAATGGTATATCAGTGGGAGATCCGTCTTCCATTACGGGGATACAGCCTAAGAGTATAATAGACAAGCTTGTGGGTGAAGTAAAGTCAAGGATACAGGCGCCGCTGAAGCTTTTTATAACACTGCTGACTGTGGTGTTTATGGCTTCTCTTGTAAACAGCCTGTGTATGCAGGGCGTAAGTTCAGGCATAGGAAATATAGCGTGTATCGTAAGTATTCTTATTTCAGTGTCGCTGCTTGCACAGCCTGTTTCACAAAGCTTCCTGGATGCAAAAAATGCCCTCAGCAGCGGCGGATTGTTTATGCTGTCATACATACCTGTAATGTCAAGTCTGATGACTGTATCAGGCAATATTGCAACGGCAGGAAGCTATAATCTTATTGTTCTTACAATTGCAGAGCTCTCAGTACAGATCGCTTCAGGCATGCTTATGCCGGCTCTCAGTCTCTGTTTATGTATTGGTATCGTGGATTCGCTCAATCCGTCTCTGTCGCTGAGCGGTCTGCTTTCAGGAATGAAGAAGGCTATTACGCTTGTTCTTGGCATGATAATGACCATATTTGTGGGACTGCTTTCGATCCAGAGCATAGTCGGAAGCTCAGCAGATTCATTATCGGTCAAAACCGGTAAGTATCTGGTGTCAAATCTTGTACCTGTGATAGGCGGTGCTGTAAGTGATGCATATGTAACGGTAAGAGGAAGTCTCGGTGTGCTCAAAAGCGGAGTCGGAACTGCAGGAATCGTTATACTGCTTATGACGGTACTGCCTACGATAATAAATCTCTTTCTTTACCGTGCTGCAATATGGGCGGCGTCAGTTGCGGCTGAGATACTGTCAGCAGACAAGCTCAAGAATCTTCTGCGAAGTATACAGTCTGTCTACGGAATAGCAATAAGCATAGTTGCTGCATTTATTGTCATGCTTATTGTTTCCACGGTTATTGTAATGATGATAGGGACAGGAATATAGAGAGGAAGTGCTTTATAGTGGAATTGATGAATAAAATGATCATATCCGGATGTTTTATCGGGATCACGGTTTCTGCTGCTGATATACTTAAACCTTCTGAAAAATTTGCAGGTAATATCCGGCTTGTGTTTGCAGCAGTATTTCTTCTTGTTTTGTTCACACCTCTGATAAACGGAAGCTTCAGTCTTTCGGATGAACTGTCAGACAGCGTCAGTGCAAATGCATATGTAAGTGATATAGAAAATGGTGTGAACAATGAAATGAAATCCATTGTAGAAAAAAATCTTTCCGCCTCACTCAGGGAGCAGCTTGCAGCTCAGAATATAAATTGCAAGGAAATTTCTGTAATTGTTAATATAGAAGATGATTACAGCATAAATATTAGTGAGGTGTATGTAACAGGGGGGTATTCAAAAAAAACAGAGGAGGTCATCAAAAATGTTTTAGGGAAAAATGTAAATGTATATGAGGGTGAAGCAAATGAGTATTAGTCAGTCACTTTCTGAGCGTATCAGGTCTGCTCTGGGCAAGATAAAGAATATCCGTCTGATTGTATTTCTTGGAATTGCAGGTATGATAATTATACTTTTATCAGAATTAATTCCTCCTGCTGTCAAAAAGACCAAAAACACACAAACAGCGCAGTCATTTTCACAAAACGACTATTGCGGACGTCTTGAGAAGGAGATCCAGCTTCTGCTTGGAAAAATAAACGGAGTTGGAAGAGTAAATGTTATGCTTACTGTTGAAGGAACTGAAGAGACTGTCTACGCACAGCAGAATAAGTCAAGCAAATCTGAAAACGGCGAAAGCAGCAGTCAGCAGGATGAGAACAGTTATATTTTTATCCAGGAGAGCGGGGATAAGGAGGCACTTGTTGAGAAGGTTATAAATCCCGCCATCACAGGTGTTGTCGTTGTATGCGACGGCGGAGACAATGCTAAAGTAAGAGAAAGCATATACAACGCTGTATCCGTATCACTTAACGTTCCGGCAAATAAGATCTTTGTTGCCGAGCTAGAAAAGGCAAATAAAAAACAATCATAACTGGAGGTATTCATATGAAAAAACCGGCATTTATTATAGGAAAGAAACAGATTATTATGGCGTGTCTGACTTTGATCCTTGGCATAGCAGTTTATGTAAATTACGTTATAGCCGGCGGTGCTTCGCTGGCAAACAAGCCGTCAGGCAATCTTACAGATGACGATACATACGGTGATACACAGTTTGTAAATGCCGGTGAAGAGGATCTGTCAAACCTTGAGAACGTAAATGCAGAGGAGTTTTTTGCACAGGCAAGAATAGACAAGGCCGCAAGCAATGACAAAGCGATCCAGACTCTGCAGACTTGTCTGGGCGGCGGAGACATTACAAAAGAAGAGGCTGTTGTCAAGGCACTGGAGAGTGTGAATCTCAGTAAAATGACTGAGCTTGAGGACCGTCTTGAGTCTCTTATAAAAGCTCTGGGCTATGCAGACTGTCTTGTATATCTTGATGAAAATGATGCCAAAATCGTTGTACAGACTGACGGACTGGATGTCGGAAAAGCAGCAGCGATCAAGGATATAGTGCTTTCTGAAATATCTATATCTCCTCAAAATATCAGAATTTATGAAGTAAAGTAGTTGTACAAACCGAAAAATAATGATATAATATAAGGGATTGATTTTACAGGATATGCAGTGATCCTGTGAACACATGTTTTAAGTGGTCATACCGGCTGATTCATGAATCAGCCGGTATGACCGCGCAAATGTATGATGGAGGATGTTATGCAAAAGGATAATGTAGGTCTGCTCAGAATCTCAGAGGATGTTGTGATAAAAATAGCTGCATCTGCTATAAATGAGATCAAGGGCGTAGAGGCCATTAAATCAGACAGGGGAATATTAAAAAAATTATTTACAAGAGATGATCCGATCCGCATCAGGATTTTCGGAGATGTAATAGAACTGTCAGTTGACGTTGTAGTGAAGTATGGCTACAAGGTCATTTCTGTATGCGAAAAAATACAGCAGGCCGTTAAGTCAAGTGTTCAGGAAACGACAGGAATTACAGTATCCAAGGTCAATATCATTGTTTCGGGAATCAGCTTTGAAAAAAAATAATGCCATTAAATTAAAGGAGTTATAAAAAATGACAAGAAGAGAAGTTCGTGATAGTGCGTTTAAAATAATCTATCAGTCACTGCTGAGAGATGATACTGCTGAGGAATTATTTGAGGCAGCAATCGAATCAGAAGAGATTCCTGTTGATGATGATGTAAAGCTTATGGTGAAGGATGTTCTTTCAAAGGCACCACAGCTTGATGAAATGATTACAAAGTTCAGCAAAAAAAGAACGTTTCCGCGTATTGCCAAAATAAATGTTGCAATACTGAGAATTGCTTTTTATGAAATCTTATTCAATGACAGGATACCTACAAACGCAGCAATAAAAGAGGCTGTAGTATTGGCACAGAACTACTCTCAGAAGGAAGACGTGGCGTTTATCAACGGTGTTCTGGGCGCATATTCCAGAAGTTCTGAAGTATCTGACAGTGAGAATGAAGGTAATTAAATGCCCCGCTATCTCGGAATAGATACCAGTAACTATACAACATCAAGTGCTTTTTACGACAGTGACAGTGATGTTATGATACAGAGCAAAAAGCTGCTTCCGGTAAAAGAGGGAGAGCTAGGACTGAGGCAGAGTGATGCTGTATTCCATCACACGAAACAGCTGCCTGAGGTCATAGAAAAACTTACATCTGACGGGTCACTTCCTGCCGCTATAGGTGTTTCTGTAAAGCCAAGACTTGTGCAGGGATCATATATGCCATGTTTTTTATGCGGTGAGGGTTTTGCAAGATCGTTTGCAGCACTTACCGGAGTAAAGGTGTATACGACTTCTCATCAGACCGGACATGTTCTGGCAGCTTTATATTCTGCCGGAAAACAGGATCTTATACATGAAAAGTTTCTTGCATTTCATGTGAGCGGCGGAACGACCGACTGTCTTTTATGCATACCTGATGCTCAGGATGTTCTGAAGATCACATGCATAGGAACTTCACTTGATCTTAAAGCCGGACAGGCTGTGGACAGGACAGGACTGATGCTCGGACTTAAATTTCCATGCGGTATAGAGCTGGAAAAACTGGCCGCACAGAGAACGCACAGATTCAGGACGACACCTGTACTCAAAGGGAATGACTGCTGTCTTTCCGGTCTTGAAAACAAATGCGCAACGATGAAAAAAGAGGGTATTGAATACCCTGATATAGCAGGATTCTGTCTTGATTTTATTGGTGACACTATAATCAAAATGACACAGACGGCTCTGAGTCAGACAGGTACTCTGCCGGTTGTTTTTGCAGGCGGTGTAATGTCTGATAAACTTATAAAGGATAATATTTCCGAAAAGCTTGAGAACGGCTGCTGGTTTGCGTCTCCCGAATTTTCATGTGACAACGCGGCCGGAACCGCGCTGTATGCAAAAATAAAACAGGAGTGTACTTACTGATTTGACTATTTTAACTGTATCACAGCTTAATAAGTATATATCTTTTAAGCTCAAAGAAGATTCAAAGCTCAGGGGAATATTTGTAAGAGGCGAGATCTCAAATCTTCGCGGCAACGGTCATATGTACTTCACGATAAAGGATGAGACGAGCCTTATCCGTGCTGTTATGTTTTCATCTAATGCACAGTATCTGAAGTTCAGACCGGAAAACGGGATGAGAGTGCTCATTATGGGATCTGTCAATGTATATGAAAAAGACGGTGCATACCAGCTTTATGTAACGGACATGCAGCCGGACGGCCAGGGACTTGCACAGGCAGAATTTGAAAAACTCAGACGTGAACTCAGTGAACAGGGACTTTTTGATGAATCCCATAAGCTGAGTCTTCCTGCCTTTCCTGAAAAAATAGGTGTGGTTACATCTGTAAGCGGTGCTGCTGTCAGGGATATTATTAATGTGATCGGACGCAGATATCCTCTGACACAGCTGTATTTATTCAATACACTTGTACAGGGAATACATGCGTCAGAAAATATAATGCGCAGTCTTTCTCATGCAGCTGACAGCGGATGTGATCTTATCATTCTGGGACGCGGCGGCGGATCAAGTGAGGATCTGAGTGCATTCAATGATAAAGATCTCGCATACTGTATCTATTCACTTGAGGTACCGGTTATCAGTGCTGTAGGACATGAGACTGACTTTACTATAGCTGATTTTGTTTCTGATATGAGGGCACCTACTCCGTCTGCGGCAGCAGAACTGGCTGTTCCGTCTGTGCAGGAGATTGCAGCCCAGATAGAAGAAATGAAACTGAGAATGACCAAAGCCTGCAGAAGCTCGGTCGACAGAAATTTCAGCAGACTCCATGAATTGTCGGCACGTCTCGCAGCCGTATCTCCGCAGGTGATACTGGAAAAGAACAAATCAGAGGCAGCTGTGCTTACGCAGAGGCTTTCCTCATCTTTTGCTGAAATTATATCGTCAAGGCGGGTGGATCTTGGTGAACTGTGTGCAAGACTGTCTGCACTTAATCCTATGAATGTTCTGAGCAGAGGCTATGCTGTTGTACGCAGTACAGATGACACACTTGTAAGAAATGCACAGGATCTGAAAAATGATGATGTTGTCAGCATTACTTTCAGTGACGGATCTGTAAATGCACGTATTATAAACGGGACGGTGAAATAATGTCTTTTGAAAATAAATTAAATAAGCTTCGTGAAATTGTAACTGCACTTGAAAGCGGTGATCTTGAACTCGAAAAGTCTGTAGAGCTGTACAGCGAGGGAATGAAGCTTTCCGTAGACTGTAAAAATGAGCTGGAAACCGCGCAGCTCAGAATAGTATCTGACGCACCGGAGGAACAATAATGGACAATAATATTAAAAGCACAATGAATATGTACGCTCGTGCTGTTGAGGATAATTTAAAAAAATATACGCAAGCTAATATGGAAGATCTCCCGCAGAAAACTCTTCTGGATGCGATGAAATATTCCCTTGAAGCACCAGGTAAGAGAATACGCCCGGTGCTTGTGTATGAGTTCTGCCGTGTATGCGGCGGAAAACAGGAAGATGCTGCGGCAGCTGCCTGTGCAATTGAAATGCTTCATACATTTTCACTTATACATGATGATCTTCCGGCTATGGATGATGATGATTTCAGAAGGGGTAGACCGTCATGCCACAAGGCATTCACGCAGGCGGCTGCAGTACTGGCCGGTGATGAGCTTGCAATACTGCCGTTTCAGATCATAGCACAGGATGAACGGCTGAGCAGCGACAAAAAGGTTGCTCTGATAGCTGACCTGTCATCTTCAGCCGGAATATACGGCATGATAGGCGGCCAGATGATAGATGTTGAAAATGAAACAAGAACTGATATAGATGTGGATAATCTGACTTATATGTGTTCACTGAAAACCGGTGCACTTATCAGTACATCATGCGTAATGGGATGTATCTGTGCCGGTGCAGATAAGAAAAAAGCCGATCTTGCAAGACAATATGCCGGAAAGCTTGGACTTGCCTTCCAGATCGTTGATGATATTCTTGATGTTACATCGACTACCGAAGAACTTGGAAAACCAGTCGGAAGTGATGAGGAGCAGAATAAAACAACATTTGTAACACTGCTCGGAATTGAAAAAGCCAGACATATGGCAGACAGACTTACGAGCGAAGCCCTTGAAATACTAAATAACTTTGATAACAACGAATTTCTTATTAAACTGACTAATGAACTGCTGACAAGAAGATACTAATGGGTCGTTTCTCAAAAAGGATGTGCTGAAAATGTATAATTCAGTTATAATATGCGGAGCTCTTTCATGGCTTGCTGCACAGATAATAAAAACTCTTCTGCATGCCTGCAAGGGTAAAAAAATTGTAATGGAACGTATTGTCGGCTCAGGAGGAATGCCAAGCTCACACACCGCACTGGTACTCTCAACACTGATCGCAGTAGGCAGAAAAGACGGGGTTTCGTCAACAGCCTTCGGTATCATGTTTGTGGTTGCAGCAGTGGTCATATATGATGCAATGGGTGTCAGACGTGCAGCTGGTCTTCATGCAAAGGAGCTTAACAGAATAGTAAAGTTATTGCCGAAGCTGCGGCTGGGTGAGACGGAAAATGACAGCAATACAGATCCACGCAAAGAATTAACGGAACTGCTCGGTCACACTCCTCTTGAAGTACTGGGCGGTGCAGTAGTTGGAATCATAATTGCACTTATTGTTCCGATAAAAGGATAGATGGAAAATGAATAGCGAGTCAAATAAACCAATTAATAATATAGCACTTAAGGATCTCAACCTTCCTTATGATCTCAAAAAACTGACTTCTGATCAGTGCAGGGATCTGTGCAAGGAGATAAGGAGCATTCTGATCAAGACCGTTTCATGCAACGGCGGTCATCTTGCTTCCAATCTTGGTGTTGTAGAGCTTACAATGGCACTTCACAGAGTGTTCTCATCACCTGATGATAAGCTCGTATGGGATGTAGGTCATCAGACATATACTCATAAAATACTGACAGGCAGACTTGACCGCTTTTCGACGCTGCGTCAGGAAAACGGGATCTCAGGCTTTCCGAAGCCTGAGGAATCAATACATGACAGCTTTATCAGCGGACACAGCAGTACTTCAGTCAGTGTTGCATGCGGAATAGCAGAAGCCATGAAGCTGCAGCAGAAAACAGATAATTACGCAGTTGCGATAATAGGAGATGGTGCTTTTACCGGAGGACTGGCGTATGAAGGACTTAACAATGCCGGCAAAAGCAATTCAAATCTGATTGTTATCCTAAATCATAATGATATGTCAATATCAAAAAATGTCGGGGCGTTTGCAAAGTATCTTTCAAGTATAAGAAATAAAGAAAAGTATGTAAATACCAAAAATGCCGTTGAACAGGTACTGAAGAAAACACCTGTCGTAGGTGCACCGATAAGCAAGGCACTGGTAGCCTCAAAAACTGCTCTTAAGGGAGTAGTCCTCAAGGGAAATACAATGTTTGAGGATTTCGGATTCGTTTATCTCGGACCTGTAAACGGTCATGACATAGAAGAACTTGAGAAAGTACTGAGTCTTGCAAAAACATTTAAAAAGCCTGTTTTTGTACATGTCAATACTGTCAAGGGAAAGGGATATCTTCCTGCTGAAAGAAATCCGGGTGAATATCATGGAATAGCCAGATTTGATATAATGACAGGAAATCCTGAAGTAGTAAGTTCGGACTCATATTCATCGGTATTTGGCAGGGAGCTCGTAAGAATAGCCAGAACAAATAATAAAATATGTGCAATCACTGCTGCAATGAAATACGGAACAGGACTGCAGTATTTTGCTGAGGAATTCAAAAACAGATTTTATGATGTCGGAATTGCAGAACAGCATGCGGTTACATACTCGTCAGCCCTGTCAATGATGGGAATGATACCTGTTTTTGCGGTATACTCATCATTCCTTCAGAGAGCGTATGATCAGCTTATACATGATGCATCACTTTCCGGAGCCCATATTGTTATCGGAATAGACAGGGCAGGACTTATCGGTGAGGACGGAGAGACACATCAGGGACTATTTGACGTAGGAATGCTTACGACAGTTCCGGGAATAACGATTTTTTCTCCTTCATGTTATGATGAACTAAAAGCAGCACTTCACAAGGCTGTGGATGATTACAGTGGGATCGTATGCATAAGATATCCGAGAGGCAACGACTGCACAAGCTTCGATAAAAAGTCTGATAAAGCAGACTGGTGCTATTACAGTCAGTCAGATTCAGAGTCAGAAAATCTGCTTATCAGTTATGGCAGGATATTTGATGATCTGTATAAGGCCTCAGGAATCCTGAAAAGCATGAACATCAGCTGTGATATTCTCAAGCTGACAAAAATTTATCCGCTTGATGATGAGGCTGTAGCGAAAGCCTGCAGGTATAAAAATATTATATTCTTTGAAGAAGGAATGAAAAACGGCGGGATCGCAGAGCATTTTCTGATGAGACTGGCTGAAAATGGTTTTCACAATAACTATCATACAAAAAGTGTGAACGGATTTGTAAAACAGGCAACTGTAAAGAAACAGCTCAGTTATGAGTGCTTTGACTGCAGCAGTATGGCGCAGTTCGCTGCAGATCTCCTGAATAACGATAAGGAAATTAAGAAAGATGAGACTTGATATCAGGCTGACGCAACTTGATCTGGCACCAAGCCGGGAATATGCCAGAAAACTTATCAAAAACGAAAATGTCAGTGTTAATTCAGTTGTAAGGACAAAACCTGCATATGATGTAGGCGACAGTGACATAATTACAGTAACAGGTGATGTCTGTCCTTATGTCGGACGCGGTGGACTGAAGCTTGAAAAAGCAATAATTTTATTTGATATTTCTTTAAAAGGGCTTACATGCCTTGATATAGGAGCATCTACAGGGGGATTTACTGACTGTATGCTGAAAAACGGTGCTGCAAAGGTGTATGCTCTTGATGTCGGACACAGTCAGCTGCACGAATCTCTCATAAACGATGCACGTGTCATAAATATGGAGAAGACGAACATCAGAAATGCTCAGAAATCCATGTTTGATGATGCCCCTGATTTTATCAGCGCTGATGTATCTTTTATATCTCTTAAGCTTGTTCTGCCTCAGATCTCTGATCTGCTGAGTGACGGCAGGTGTGCAGTTGTTCTTGTAAAGCCTCAGTTTGAAGCAGGCAAAAAGGGTATAGGCAAAAACGGTATAGTTACTGACCGTAAAGTGCATATAAGAGTACTCAGGGAAATTACAGAGTTTGCCGGACAGACAGGGCTGGCGACTGCCGGAATGTGCGTATCTCCTGTTAAAGGCGGCAGCGGAAATATTGAATATTTGATGTATCTGAAAAAATCGACAAAATTCGACACAGAGACAGGCTATAATATAAATGAACTTGTAGATACTGCATTCAGTTAAGATAAGTTTACCGATGAAAGGATAAATATAATGAAAATAGTTATTTTTCCTAACCTCATGAAAAAAGATGCATATGCGTGTACGGTCAGTGTATGCAGGCTTCTGATATCCTGTAAAGCAGAGGTTTATATGGACTCAGCATATCAGAAGATGTTTCATGATCTGAATCTCAGATTCGGAAACTTTAATGAGATCGTCAAGACTGCAGATATCGCTGTTGCAATAGGCGGAGACGGGACGATACTAAAATGTGCAGCAAGAATGATCGGATGTGAGACGAAGCTTCTCGGCATCAACACAGGAAGACTCGGTTTTATGGCAAGTGTGGAAAAGCACGAGTTGGAACTGCTGGAAAGACTGTTCACAAATGATTATACGATTTCAAACAGAATGATGCTGACGGCCCAGATGACAGATGATGATAAGGTTATGGAATATCATGCACTCAACGATGTTGTTGTATCAGGAAGTTATTCAAAAATAGCTGACTTTGATGTGTATGCCAATAATAATCTGATTGGAAATTACCGTGCAGACGGAGTCGTGTTCAGTACGCCTACAGGCTCAACAGCATACTCACTTTCAGCCGGCGGTCCTATTATCGAGCCTGAACTTGAGTGCATAGAAATGAATCTGATATGTCCCCATTCACTATTCACAAGACCGATGATATATACTCCTGATAAAATACTTACACTTGTCAACGGCAGCAGTGAAAATAAGATATGTCTGTGTGTAGACGGAAATGAACCGGTGGTTCTGAAAAAAGGACAAAAGCTGAGAATAAAAAAATCCATATATAAGATAAAGCTTATAGACATCACAGGGGCATCATTTTATGATTCTTTAAATAAAAAACTTATGCAGTCGTTAAAGGGACGCTGATTTTTTAAAAAGAAAAGAGCAGAAATATGAAGAATAAAAGACATAAGAAAATTCTCGAGATAATTAATGAGAATGATATTGATACTCAGGAAGCACTCCAGGAAATGCTGAATAATGAAGGCTTTGCTGTTGCACAGCCGACAGTATCAAGAGACATACAGGAACTGAGACTGGTCAAGGTAATGACCGAAAACGGTAAATACAAGTATATACAGAGTGAAAAGAGAGAAGACAAATTCTCAAATCTTCTGGTGGAAACTATCATTGATGTCGACGTTGCAATGAATATTGTTGTTGTAAAGTGTCATACAGGTATGGCGCAGGCAGCATGTGCAATGCTTGATAAAATGGACTACAGTCAGATCGTCGGAACACTTGCAGGAGATGATACGATATTTATACTTCTGAAAAATGAACTGAATGCCAGGAAGCTTGCAGCAGAACTTAAAAAGTTTGTAGGCACATCTGAAAATTAATTTACAAGAGGACACAAAAAATGCTGAAGGAATTATATATAGAGAATCTTGCTGTTATAGAAAAAGCAGTGATTCAGTTTTCTGATCATTTTAATGTTTTTACCGGTGAAACCGGAGCCGGTAAGTCAATACTTATTAACGGGATCAATGCTGTGCTTGGTCAGAGAGTCACAAAGGATATTGTAAGAAACGGAAGCCGGAAAGCAGTTATAACTGCGCTTTTCACCGGACTTTCTAAAAGACTGCGGGAAAGACTTGATGAACTTGCGGTAGATTACGATGATGATGAAATAACAGTCACACGTGAAATAAATGCCGACGGCGGCAGCACTGCCAGAATAAACAACAGGACATCAACTGTATCCGTACTGCGTGAGATAGGTGAAATGCTTATAAATATTCATGGACAGCATGACAATCAGGTACTGCTTGCACCTGAGCAGCACATCAACATACTTGACGGTTTTGGCGGAGATTTTTCATATCTTGAGAGCTACAAGTCTGCATTCAGAGAACTTCAGTCATCAGCAAGAAAACTCGGTGAACTGAAGAGATCACAGAAAGAAAAAAATGCACGTATGCAGTATCTTGAAAGCATAATAGATGAACTTGAACCTCTTGAACTGACACCTGGCGAAGACGAAGCTATAGAAGACGAGTATATGAGATGCAAAAACAGCGTTGATATCATAAATGCACTTGAACGCAGCAAAGCGGCGCTGAGAAGTGATGATGACTGTATTGTTGACTGTGTTTCAGATGTTGAGCAGACTCTCGCATCTGTAAGCGATGTATATCCTGAGGTTTCAAAGTATATTGACCGTATCAGCAGTGTGAAGATAGAACTTGATGATATAGCATCGGAACTGGTACATGCAGCAGACAGTATAGAAACTGATCAGGGAAGATTCGAGTTTATATGTTCCAGAAGAGATACGCTTAACGCACTCAAACGAAAGTATTCGATGGACCTTGATGATCTTATTGAACTGTACAGCAGCTCTGTCAGGGAACTTGAGGACATAAGCACCGATACTCAGCTGATAGGACAGCTGTCCGAACAGAAGGAAAAATTGCTTGAGGACGTTACATACAAGGCAAGAGAACTCAGCTCATACAGAAAACGAACAGCTGAAGACTTTATAAGCCGTGTAACTCAGGAACTTAAGTTTCTGGATATGCCGAATGTTATTCTTGAAGTCAGACATGAAACCGGCAAGCTTGCAATAAACGGAATGGACTGCATAGAGTTTCTTATTTCAGCCAATAAAGGCGAAGAACCTAAGCCGATTGCAAAGATTGCATCAGGCGGTGAGCTGTCGCGTATTATGCTTGCATTAAAGAGTGTACTAGCTGATATGGATGATATTCCGACCCTGATCTTTGACGAGATCGATACAGGAGTCAGCGGAGGTGCTGCACAGAAAATAGGAATAAAGCTTCGTGAAATCAGCAAAAAGCGTCAGGTACTGTGTGTTACCCATCTGTCCCAGATCGCTGTTATGGCTGATAATCACCTTCTTATAAAAAAAGAAACAGTCGGTGAAAGAACATCGACACATGTTACACAGCTGGATTTCGACGGGAGAGTTCTGGAGATCGCACGAATCATGGGTGGTCTTGATCCGACACAGCTTATGCTAAGTAATGCAAGGGAGCAGCTTAATATATATAATGAATAATAAAACAGGCGCCTGATGAAACATCAGGCGCCGTTCCTTTGCCGTTTGGGCGGTAAAGAATGATGAAAAAAGAGTTTGGAGTATTAGATTTCAGAAAAACTGAGTTTTTCTGAACTAAAATCGTAATATAATAAAAAATATACTATCTTCTCTTAAACTAATTATAACTCAAATATAAATCTTTGTCAATCCAATAAGCTTTTGAACCCATAAAATTTTATTAATTATATTTGTTGGTATTATCCTATTATGTATTTTTTACTGTGTATATTTTTAACAGATTGTAGAAAATAAAAACAAAAATATTTTGTAAGAAAAAAATGATAGAAGGACTTTAAAAAACTATTATCATTTATATTGACAATTAAGGAATAAAAGTTTAAAATATTATTATATTTAATGAACAAAACATGATAAAGTTGGTGATATAATTGAACAGAAAAAAGATATTGATCTTAAATATTATTTCCGTGTTCCTTGTGCTGTCCGGATGTCAGTCAGACAGCAATAACACAGATTCTGATTCAAAGAAGCCATCTGTTACAATATCATGGTGGGGAGGAGAATCAAGAAATGATGCAACTATAGCGGCTGTGAAACAATTTGAACAGCTCAATGATGTAGAAATCAACATTGAATACGGTGCCTGGTCGGGATGGGAAACCAGAATGGCAGCCAGGATATATTCAGACTCAATGTCTGATGTTATGCAGATAAATCAGAACTGGATAACAATGTATGAGTCGAGTGACAGGCAGAGATTTTACGATCTTGGAGAGTTGTCAGACATAATAGATTTTTCACAGTACTCTGAAGAATCCATTGAAAGGTGCAGCTATGAAGGAGAAATAAAAGCTGTACCTGTTTCACTGACATCAAAATTATTTTACTTCAATGAAAATACTTTCAGAAAAGCAGGAATAGATGTACCTGAAACACTTGACGAGCTGTATGCAGCAGGTGAAACGTTCAGGGATGTGCTTGGTGATGATTATTATCCTCTGTCTCTTGGGGAATATGACAGGATGATACTGATGGTCTATTATCTTGAATCTGTTTACGGCAGAGAATGGATAACAAACAAAAAACTGAATTATTCAAAGGACGAAATAATTCAGGGACTAAAATTTATTTCATCACTTGAAGACAGGCACGTTATTCCTGATGTAAAAAAGCTGTCTGGTGACGGTGCACTGTCACTGGACAAAAATGTGAACTGGATAACAGGTAAATATGCAGGAATATTTGAATGGGATTCAACCATCAGCAAGTTTATAGATTCCGTTGATGAACAGCAGCATATCTGTCTTGGCGGATATCTGAACGGAATGGGAAGCTACGACGGAGGGTTTTCAAAAATATCATTGGCATTTGCAATATCTGAAAATACAAAGTATCCTGAGTTATGTGCAAGGCTTATAAACTTTCTTCTTAATGAAGAGGAAGGCGTAAAGCTCATGGGAGTACAGAGAGGTGTACCGCTGAGCAGCAAAGCAAGGCAGATATGCACAGACAATAACCTTATTGATGAGATGACAATGGATGCTAATACTCAGATCATGGAGAGAACTAAGTTTATAGTAGATCCGTACTTTGAATATACATGTCTTAAGTCTGAAAACGGCGGAGTGTATTTTGATGTAATGAGCGGACTTAGTTACGGTGATTATACGGTATCTGAGGCAGCAGAAAAATTAATAAAGGGAATTGATGAGGTATTGCAATGAGTTTATCTGGTGATAAAGGATATGATGATCTGAATCTGTACATAGACGATTATCTTAAAAACTATAAAAATTATAAAACATACTGGAATTATGAAGACGGATGTGTTCTTAAAGGGATGCTGGACCTGTACCGTGTAAACGGTTCACAAAAATATCTGGATTTTATAAGCTGTTATCTTGACAGATGCATCACTGAGGATGGTACGATCATAACATATGAGCCCCAGAAAAATAATGTAGATAATATTAACTGCGGCAAGGTCCTGTTTTATATGTATGATTATACAAAGAATGAAAAATATCATACTGCCATCTCGTTTCTTGCACAGCAGATAAAAAAACAGCCCAGAATAACATGCGGAAACTTCTGGCATAAGGATATTTATCCCGGGCAGGTGTGGCTTGACGGTCTCTACATGCTGCAGCCGTTTTACATGGAATATGAACTGAAGTTCAATAACGGACTCAATACAGATGATATAATTTCACAGTTCATGAATGTCAGAAAATATATGTTCGATGAAAATAAAAAACTGTACTATCATGCATATGATGATGACAGATCACAGTTCTGGGCTGACTCATGCACCGGGTTGTCGCGAAATTTCTGGCTGAGGTCAATAGGATGGTTTATGATGGCGCTTGCTGATACTATAGAACTGCTTGCCGTTTTCAATAAACCGGTACAAAGTCTGTCTGAAATATTTACAGAAGCAGCAGACGGTATTGTTCAATATCAGGATAAGAAAACAAAGCTTTTTTATCAGATAGTAGATGATCCCGATTACACCGGTAACTACACAGAAACTTCAGGTTCGCTTATGATATCGTATTCATTCATGAAGGGAGCCGCTCTGGGAGTTCTTGCACCGGATTATGCGCACAATGGTGCCGGAATATTTGACAGCGTAATTAATGATAAGCTCATATTCAGGGACTCAAAAATGTATCTGACAGATATATGCCTGTCTGCCGGACTCGGCTTTGATCCGGAGCGTGACGGAAGCAAGGATTATTACCTGAGTACATCAAGAGTAGACGATGATGCAAAAGGCACAGGCGTACTGATGATGGCCTATGCACAGCGCATTATGTACAGGGAGGTGTCAGATTGAAACCAGCCACGCAGATCAAAAGAAAAAGATCAGTAAATACCGGAATTCTTTTTTTGCTTCCATGGCTTACAGGTTTTGTAGTTTTTAAACTTTTTCCTTTTCTGTCGTCTCTGTTCTACAGTTTTACCGACTTTAATCTGTTTCAGGGTATAACAAAATACGGATTAATGAATTATCATAAAATATTTACAGATTCTGTGACATGCAGATCTCTTCTGACAACGATCAGGTTTGCACTGACGGAGGTTCCACTCAGGCTTGTGGCTGCTTTGCTTACGGCTTGTCTTCTTACTAAAAAGCTCCGATGTATAAAAGTGTTCAGGGTGATCTACTACATTCCATCCATACTCGGAAGTTCTGTAGCTGTATCTGTACTCTGGAAAGCTTTTTTCAGGGATGACGGTGCAGTCAATACGCTGCTTTCTGTTTTTGGAATACATAACATAGCCTGGCTCAGTAATCCCGCATATACGTTATATATGATATGTCTGATGAAGGTCTGGCAGTTTGGTTCGTCTATGGTAGTATTTATGGCAGCGCTGAAGAGTGTTGATACTCAGCTTTATGATGCGGCGCGAATCGACGGGGCATCAAAGATAAAATGTTTCTCTTCTATTACGCTCCCGATGATCTCACCCGCAGTTTTCTACAATCTTGTTATTCAGCTGTGTCTTGCTTTTCAGGAATTCAACAGTGTATATATAATAACTCACGGCGGTCCCCGACAGTCCACAAATCTTTTTTCGCTGCTTATATACAATAACGCTTTTGTTTCATATGATATCGGAATGGCCAGTGCAATGTCATGGGTTATATTTATTTTTACGGCATTTGCTACTTTACTGACTTTTAAGAGCCAGAAATACTGGGTTTTCTATAATGATGAGGAGAACAGGAGATGAAAAAAAAGATTCGTATATTTACAGTATATCTGATTCTGATATTGATCGCAATGATAATGCTATATCCTGTACTCTGGATGATTTCTGCAACTTTTAAATCAAATTCCGATATATTTTCTGATATCTCACTTATACCACACAAAATAACATTGTCAGGATATAAAGCTGTGCTGCGGGATTACGGCGGGGATATAAATATTTTAAAGGCAATGCTCAATACATTCAGATATGTAGTTCCGAAAGTAATATTTACTGTTATTTCTTCACTTCTGACTGCATATGGACTTGTAAGGTATAATTTTAAAGGCAGAAAGATCATTATTGCTCTGCTGCTGTCATCACTTTTTCTTCCTGAAACAGTTCTCAACATTCCTAAGTTTGTTATGTTCAATAACTTCGGATGGGTGGATTCGCCTTCCTATCTTCCCATGGTCGTTCCTTCCGCGTTTGCAGATGAGACCTGTTTTGTCTTTATGATGATGCAGTTTATGAGAGGAGTCCCCGGAGAGCTTGATGAAGCGGCACAGCTCGACGGATGCAGTCCGCTGCGAATACTGTTTTCGATAATACTTCCTGCAATGAAGCCGTGTGTTGTAACATGTGCGGTGTTTCAGTTTATATGGTCATCAAATGACTATCTGTCACCTCTGTTATATGTAAATACTCCTTCGAGATATCCTTCAAGTGTCTTTATCAAAATGTTTCAGGATATTGAAAACGGTTTTGACTGGAATCAGGTTATGGTCATTTCTCTGGTGTCGGTTTTGCCATCTATAGCCATATATGCGTTCACACAAAAATATTTTACTGACAATATTACCGTGATAGGTTGAAAACAATGTATTTTGCTGATATAATATACAAGGGTTGGTTTTTATGCCAACCCTAATCTTTAGCTTTAATGGAGGAAAAATGATAACAGTTTCTAATGTCAGCGTTGCGTTTGGTGGTTCAACTCTTTTTAAAAATGTAGATCTGAAGTTTACCAACGGAAATTGCTATGGAATAATAGGTGCTAACGGTGCAGGAAAATCGACATTTTTAAAAGTGCTGAGCGGCGAACTTGAACCTACGACAGGAGAGGTTTCGATAAAAAAAGGAGCACGTCTGTCTGTTTTAAAACAGGATCATTTTGCATTTGATGAATACACAGTTCTTGATACAGTAATTATGGGAAACGAAAAACTTTATTCCATAATGAAAGAAAAGGATGAGATATATGCAAAGGAAGATTTCAGTGAAGAGGACGGACTGAGAGCGAGTGAACTTGAAGCTGATTTTGCTGAGCTTAACGGATGGGAAGCAGAATCAGATGCATCCAAGCTGATTCAGGGACTCGGACTTTCTGAAGAACTTCTTTACTCACAGATGTCATCTCTTGACGGTAAGCAGAAGGTCAAGATCCTTCTTGCTCAGGCTCTGTTCGGAAATCCTGACATTATTCTGCTTGATGAGCCGACAAACCATCTTGATATTGATGCTGTAAGATGGCTCGAAGACTTTCTTGCTGAATACTTCGGTACTGTTCTTGTTGTATCTCATGACAGACACTTTCTTAATAATGTCTGCACACATATAGTAGATATAGATTATACCAAGATTAAAATGTATGTCGGCAACTATGAGTTCTGGTATGAATCAAGTCAGCTTATCCAGCGTATGATCAAACAGCAGAATAAAAAGGCTGAGGAAAAGATCAAAGAACTCAAGGCATTTATTGAGAGATTCTCTGCAAATAAATCAAAGTCCAGCCAGGCTACATCCAGAAGAAAGCTTCTTGATAAAATTACAGTTGAGGAAATGCCTGCTTCAAGCAGAAAGTATCCATATATAGGTTTTACACCTGACAGAGAGCTTGGCAAGGAAGTACTTGAACTTAAAAATATTTCTAAAACAGTGGATGGCCAGTGTCTTCTCAACAATATCAGTTTTGCGCTTGGCAGAGAGGACAAGGTAGCCTTTATCAGTGAAAATGAACATGCTGTTACTATGCTGTTCAAGATACTGACTGAGGAGGAAGAACCTGATGACGGAACCTTCAAGTGGGGTGTTTCAACTTCAGTATCATATTTCCCGGTAGATAATTCACTGTACTTCAATAACTGTACACTTTCTATTATCGAATGGATAAGACAGTACTCAGTAAGCGACGAAACAGAAACATATCTGAGAGGGTTCCTCGGACGTATGCTGTTCT
This sequence comes from Oscillospiraceae bacterium, assembly GCA_030539275.1. Classification (GTDB taxonomy): domain Bacteria; phylum Bacillota; class Clostridia; order Oscillospirales; family Ruminococcaceae; genus HUN007. The sequence goes on from JAUNSK010000026.1 coordinate 22,291, forward strand.
CGGGTGATGATGTATACAAGCCTGTAAATGTCCTTTCCGGTGGTGAAAAGGTCAGATGCATGTTTTCAAGAATGATGCTGTACGGATCAAATGTTCTGATTCTTGATCAGCCTACAAACCATCTTGATCTTGAAAGTATTACGGCAGTAAATAACGGTCTTACAAGCTTCAAGGGAGTTGTCCTGTTCTCATCACATGACCATGAAATACTTCAGACTGTTGCAAACCGTATTATAGAAATAACTCCTGAAGGTATTATAGACAGAAGTGAAACCTATGAAGAGTATCTTGAGTATAAAAAAAATCTTAAGAAATAACAGGATGTTATAAAATGTATAAGTTTATGCCTGAAGCAAATGATGGACAGCTTCAGGCTTTTTTATCTTTATAATACTTAAATATATCCATAAAATTGTAGAATTAAATCATAATAATATATATATCCCAATATTATTGACATACCCGCTTATGTTTAGTATAATATTATCATAAGTTTTCTTATTGTGTAGATATATATTTATAAATCATATTTCCTGTTTTACTACCCATGATTACTCAAAACACAATTATAAAGAAAATATGCCGGACTATGTGCAATATTGCTGCACGATAACTTAAACAGAAAGGGGTATGTTGCTGGGAAACAAAGCAATATAATAAAAGCACACAACATTCTAATAACTTCCGACCGGTTTACGACATTGTAAAACGTTTTCATCCGGTCAGACAATTAAATAACAGAAGTGCAGGTTTATTAGTTTTTCAGTAATATTGAGAAAATGAAGCTTCCGAAAATATTGCCTGCCTCAATTATAGGGGTACTGGTCCTGAGCGGGGCTGCAAACTATTATTGCCAGGACAGTGGATCGGATTTTCAGGCAGCAGGACAAGCCGGGCTGCCGGAAGATAACGAATCAGTAATAAGCACAAGCGATGATATGGGAATGGGAAAATCAGACGTAAAGTATAATTTCAGTAATCTGATAGAATCAAATATTCAAAATCTCAGCAATCAGAAAAATGAGTACACAGCTCAGAAAAAAAAGCAGGAAGAGTACGAAAACAAAAAGTTTTTAAGAAATACATATGCTGTTCAGGCTAAGATAAGAAACGTCGAAATGGTGAACCAGGCTAAACAGGAGGCAGAAAAAGCTGCTGCTGAGCAAAAGGCCAGAGAGGAAGAAGAGGCCAGAAAGGCTCAGGAAGAACAGGCAAAGGCACCTGCAGTAACAACGCCGGTCGTAACTCCGCAACAGCCGGTTGTGCAGGCACCTGTTGAGGATATAGATATTTCTGATGTAATTGCAAACGGTATTGATGTTTCTGTATGGCAGGGCGATATTGACTGGCAGAAGGTCAAGGCTGCCGGTATACAGTTTGTCATGATAAAAGCCGGTGAAGGTGTCAAAGAACATGAGGCATTCAGGAAAAACATAGACGGTGCGAAGGCAGCAGGACTTAACTGCGGGATATACTGGTTCTCAAGGGCTAAGTCAGTATCAGAAGCACAGCAGGAAGCTGATGCATGTATCAGTACGATTTCAGGTTATCAGCTCGAGTATCCGGTCGTATACGATTGTGAATACCGTTCTATAAAAGACAACCCGTTAGCAGAGGACAAGGCAGGACTTACAGATGCGGTTCTCGGATTTCTCAGGAGAATCCAGTCAAAGGGTTACTTCGCATGCTACTATACCAACGCAGACTTTTCATCAAGATATCTTGAGTTCGACAGGATCGCAGACAATTATGATATCTGGTTTGCAGGATATTCAGTAACAGCACCTCTTATGCCCTGCGGAATATGGCAGCATTCAGAAACAGGAAGAGTTGATGGGATATCTACATATGTAGACCTTGATATTTCATATAAAAACTATCCTAATATAATGAAGAAATACCATATGAATGGTTTCTAGACATACAAAAAAACACTGATGTTCTAATCATACATCAGTGTTTTTCTATTATCTTGGATAGATTATCAGCAGAGTTCCGTTTTCAACTGAAATACTGCATTTGCTGCCTGTAAATTCATTGCTTACACCTATAGGGTAATGATTGCTCATATCATATTTATCCAGTCTGTATTTAAATCCTGTTTCAGTTACGCCAAGACTTTCGTTGTCAAGTGAAAATACTGATATATATCCTGACATACCTTCATCAAATGAAATGCTGTTATTGTGTATTACAGTCATGATCTGTTCCTTACTGTAAAGAAAAGAACTTCTGCCTCTTTTTGCGATCATGGACATATTCTGAATATTAGCAATTGTGTGTTCGATACGTCCTCCGGTTCCACCGTAAATATGAAAACTGTCACAGTCTCTGTGAAGACCAATATTTATCGCACTGAGCATATCAGTATCATCCTTTACAGGATTCATTCTGATTATCTCGGCAAGAGGGCAGTTGAGTAAAATATCATTTTCACTTGTATCAGATGAATCAAAATCTCCGATAATAATGTGAGGCCTGATATCATTGTCATAAAGATATGTATACCCGCCGTCAGCTGCAATAACCAGATCGTCGTCGCCAGGTGTAAACAAATCGTTGCTGTAGTGCTCTCCGGCACCTACAATATAGCAGTTTTTATTCATCTTGATCTATCCTTTACTGTGCATCCGTATTTTGTTTTGATAAGCCTATATCGATAAGGGAGGAAGCATCAGAAACGACCTGAGGCATTTCACCGTTCCACTTTGAGATCTGTTCGTACTTAATTACAAGTTCGTTGAGTGAAGCACTCAGTAGCTTGTTTGCATCAGCCTGAGCGTTTGCCTCAGCAAGAATTGCTTCTGCTTCAGCCTGAGCTGCAATTTTCTTTTTCTCAGCTTCTCCTTCAGCTACAACGATAGCCTGTTTTTTCTCTGTTTCTGTCTTTAAAAGGTTCTGTTCAGCAACCTGTTTTGCTTCTATAGCTGAATTGAATTCCTCAGAAAAGTCAAAGTTTACAATGTTGAACTTTTCGATAATTATTCCGTACTCGTTGACCTTGCTTTCAAGAGAACTCTTGATCTCATCACCAACGATCTGACGTTCTGTAATGAGTTCTTCAGCAGTATATTTTGCAGTTACTGATTTCATGCTTTCCTGTACAGCAGGCATAAGAATAATTGTCTGGTAATCACGTCCGATGTTCTGATAAATATTGGCGCTTGAATCATAACCGATCTTGTAGTTTACAGCAATCGAACTGCTTACTGACTGAAGGTCCTTTGATACAGCTGTTGCAGTTGTCTCATATACCTGAATTTTATTTGACATTACTTCAACTGACTGAATAAATGGTACTTTGAAATGAAAACCTTCATGATAAACGTTTTTTGATACTTTGCCAAGTGTAAGAACTACACCGGTATTACCTGCAGGGATAACTGCAACTGATGCAGCTGCTAATATAACTGCGCCTGCGGCAATGGCTATAAAACCGACAACTTTTTTGGGTGAACCTGATGATGAACTGTTTTTCATAATATGTTTCCTCCTGATTACGTCGCATACGAATAAGAATAATTTACGTTTAATATTCGTTTGTACTCTCGATTTGTTGTTGTTATGCTCAGTCATAACTTTAGTATGATTCTTTTTTATTTTACTTTTTTTTTTTCTTTAGTTCTTTTTCTATATCTTTTGTCTTTAATATTTATTTATAAGACCAGAGATTCTTTTTCTTTTTAATGTTTTCTTTTTTTTGATTACACATCTGAATATACTGTTTTTATATTTTATATTTACGTATATCCAGTCTTTCGTATTCCTGTTCCATTTTTCTCTTTATCAGGGATGACTGATATGCAAGTGTCATGATAAGAAGTGTATTTTCCAGAACTGATTCCTGTTCCTTGACATATGAATTATTGTTACGGATTATAAGTTTAATAGTGCTTCTTATATCATCAATTTCAAAAATTCGTTTTTCATCTATTTCACAGATTATTGTACAGAAAATGTTATAGAGATCAATATCAGGGATAATATCATCACTGGTATCTTCAACTTTACCGTTAATATAATTCATCAGTATAGCAATGTCCTCAAGCTGCATTGACCCACGCAGCATATTGATGAGAAGTATTCTGATAACTTGTACCTCATAATATTTTTTTCCGGGGATATTAACGACCCATCCTCTTTTAATCCAGTTCTGAATTGTTGAACTTCCGAGACCGGTTAGCTTAGAGAGCTGTGATAACGTTAATCCTCCGGTTGCAGTCAATATCGGTGATATCAGGGAAAAGGCATCGGTTCTGACTTTTTCGGTGTACTGCATTGTTGTTCCCGGGATTGTTTTTATCATTCTAAAACTCCTTTTCAGGTGAACTTTGGTTGTATTCGAATAAACCTTTTATAGAATCTTTTAAACCTTAATTGCAATCACATAAACTCTTGATGTGATGTTTAGATTATATCATAAGTTCACGTGAACCGCAAATTCAATAATTGTCAGTATTTATTTAAAAATCCTCAAAATTTTAAAATATCTTCATTTTGCTCTTGTTTTCTATCAATATCTTCTTATTTTATTTTTGTGTTGACAAAACATTTAATAATACATTATAATTTATATATAGATTATAAATGAATTTATATAAGGACTTAGATCAGAAAGGATGTCTTTAATAATGAAAACTCCATTTGTCAGCAAGGATAAGATAGAAGAAATAGCTAAGACTATTCCAACACCTTTTCATATTTATGATGAAAAGGGAATACGTGAAAATGCAAAAAAAGTAATGAAAGCATTTTCATGGAACAAAGGTTTCAAGGAATACTTTGCTGTTAAGGCAACACCTAACCCGTTTATTCTTAAGTTACTCAAAGAAGAGGGATGCGGAGTTGACTGTTCATCACTGACTGAGCTAATGATGAGTGATGTCTGCGGATTTTCAGGTCATGAAATAATGTTCTCATCAAACGTAACTCCTGCTGAGGATTTTGTTTTAGCAAAAAAGCTTGGTGCTATTATAAACCTTGATGATTTTACACATATAGATTTTCTTGAAAAAACAGCAGGTATACCTGAAACGATCTGCTGCCGTTTCAATCCGGGCGGATTATTTAAAATAGAAAATGACATAATGGATACTCCTGGTGAAGCAAAGTATGGTTTCACAAAGGAACAGTTAATAGAAGGCTACAGGATCCTGAAGGATAAAGGCGTAAAGAAGTTTGGTCTTCATGCGTTTCTGGCAAGCAATACTATTGCAAATCAGTACTATCCTGCACTTGCAAAGCTGTTATTCCAGGTTGCTGTTGAAGTCAAGGAGAAGACAGGCGTAGTTATTGATTTTATCAATCTCTCCGGAGGTGTCGGAATCCCATACAGACCTGAACAGAAGCCTACTGATATTGCAGCTGTAGGCGACGGTGTTCATAAGGCATTTGACGAAGTACTTGTACCTGCCGGAATGGGTCATGTATCTATCTTTACTGAGATGGGAAGATTTATGCTTGCACCATATGGTCACCTTATTACAAAGGTAATTCATCAGAAGCATACTTACAAGGAGTACATCGGATGTGATGCCTGTGCTGCAAATCTTATGCGTCCTGCTATGTATGGTGCTTATCATCATATCACTGTTCTTGGCAAGGAAAACGAGCCTTGTACATGCAAGTATGATGTAACAGGCGGCTTATGTGAAAACAATGATAAGTTTGCTGTTGACAGAATGCTTCCGCCTATTGAGATAGGAGATTATCTGGCTATACATGATTCCGGTGCACATGGCTTTGCTATGGGATATAATTATAACGGCAAGCTCCGCAGCGCTGAAGTTCTTCTTAAGGAAGACGGAAGCTTCCAGATGATACGCAGAGCAGAAACCCCGGATGATTATTTTGCAACTTTTGATTATACAGGTATGTTTTCAAAGCAGACTGTATAATGATAATATGATCTGAAATACAAAACAAAAAATCAGTGGATCTCATTTTATAATGAAATTCACTGATTTTTTTATTATTTGTTTTTGATGTTTGAATTATCGTGTTACGCAGTAAAGGACAAAAGCAGTAAGTGCAGCAACCCGGGAGCGTCTGATTTTCAGCTGTTCAAATATATTTCCGAGATATTTTTCTATAAGACATGTCTCGTCAGGAAGAGCTTCACCTTCGCCGTATCTTATGCGGTCAAAAATGGGAGTGATGAGAGCAAATGATATCTGATCATCAGGATCCATATCAATTATTCTTTCGCAGTAATGATCAATTGTCTCACCCGTCCAGCGCCTGGTTTTGTATTTTTCACACATGAACAGTGACATCTTAAAGCAGATAATAAACTTGTCTGTGTCAGAGCAGGAATTATACTTTCTTTTAAAAATGTGCATTCTTATTGCAATATATAAAAACACAGTCAGAACAATACCAAGTAAAACAGTTAATGCAATAATAATATAAAGTGCCGCATTGCTGTTGTTTTCTGTTTCTGATACATCAGTGAACTCCGGAAAAGTATCATCGTCATAATGATGTTTTTCATAGTCTGACCACGAAGACTGAGGGGCGGTTTCAGGCTTGCCGTCAAAGAAGTATCTGGTGTCGCTGTATGATGAAGTCGGCTCAAACGGGATCCATCCGACGCCTTCTATATAAGCCTCTGTCCAGGCATGTGCATCAGTACCTTCGACATGATAATTATTATCAGAAGGTACAAGATCTGAATTAACGCAGAAGCCCTGTACATATCTGGCCGGTATACCTGCACATCGTGCAAGAAGTGTCATTGCAGAGGCAAAATACGTGCAGTAACCTGATTTGCTTTCATACAAAAAGTAATCAACAGGATCATATCCGTCAGGTACTCCTCCGGGTGTCTTTGTATATGTATATCTGTTCAGGTATGCTTCAATTGCACAAAGCTTATCATAGTCGTCAGTACAATCTTCAGTTATACTTAATGCAAGTGAATATGTTCGCTCAGTTACATTTTCAGGTACGATCGTGTATGTCTGTTTTATGTAATCTGATCGTTGGCTGAGTATTTCTTCTATATTGTCCGGGATATTTCTGTCGAGCTGGTGCTTTGTATATTTCTTTGATTCATTATAGGTAAAATGATCATTCAGGATCCTCAGAAATTGTTTGCTGTGATAATTTATTTCATAATATGTCACTCTGTATTCATCAGATTTTTTGGCACGTGAATCAAAAATGACATTTTCAGACGAGGCATCGTAATTCAGACCGGAGGAAATGTTCATGGTTTTAAGCGGATAGAAAAGAGAACGGGTACTCATGTCATCAAATATTACAGTAACTGTTTTTTTATCAGTAAAGTCAGACAAATTCTCTATTGAATATCCGGCACGTTCAAAAGCAAGCATAGTTTCACAGTAATCAAGATAATAATCTTCTTTTGAAAATTTTGTGCTGCTGTTTTTGCCCCAGCCGCTGCCTGTATATGTGTCACTTACATTTCCTATAAGGTAGACTGATGATCTGGGGTGTTTTGAGAAAGATACTATGAGCTGGTCAGAGGCTTCACCTGACAGACCATATCCGAAAACATTGTCAGCATCAGAATAGCCCTGCATACTTATACTGAATTCTGATGTTTCGGGATGAAGAAGAATACTGATATCAGTTATAAGTGACTGCGTTTTCTCCACTATGCATGAGGCAAGATTTTTTATCAGACTCCAGCTGATTGGTTTATCCGATGAAGGAATTAAAGCTGTAATAAGAGAAAACAGCATAAAAAGAGGCAGCAGAAATGACATAACACTGTTAAGTTTTGTTCGGGATTCTTTCTTATATGCTGATGAGAGACATAATTCGGCAGGTGTTGATATGATCAGACCTGCTGCAGCAAACTTTCCGGGAAAATCCTGCGTATATCCTGTAATGGCGCTCAGTACCAGAAAGCCTGCGCAGGAGGCAGAAATAATATACCGTGCAGTACGAATCCTGGAAAGAGGAAACATCAGTGCTGTAAGAAGAAGAGAAAATACTGATGCTGCAAAAATTGTTTCCCCGGATCTTAGTGCCTTGCCTGAAAACAGATGATTTACAGTATTTAAGATGAATGAAGCGGCAGGAATATCAGCCGCATGCAGAGCGATCATTGTAAGAACGGTCACTGCGACAAGACCTGCATATAAGGCTGCATTTTTTCTGTTAAGATATATAAATAGTACGGCAGCCATTGAGACAAGTGAAGAAGCTGATACTGCCAGGGGGGCATGATGACATAGTGCAAGTGACAGCAGTGAACTTTCCAGAAGTACAACAGCACACAGAGCAAAGAAAGTAAAATAGAGGTGGTCTGACAGTATTTTTTTAATGTTCATCTGTACCTCCGAGTATATCTGATACTTCATCAGACAATTTGATCTGCCTGAAAATTACCCTTTTGTCAAGAGCCGCAATATTTTCAGCACCGCTGTCTCCGGCAAGAAGCACAGCGGCATCACCGCCCAGTCGTATTATGTTTTCACATGTCTCACATAGTTCGTATGTCAGGGCACTTACAGCAAATATTACAAATCCGTTAAGCGTGAGGCCGGTCAGTGAGCCGCTCAGCTGGGAAGGCGTGAGTGAAGCACAGAACTTTATACCAGCACATTTAACGTAAAAGGCTTTTAGAAGTAAAGGTGAGTCTATATGCTCGTACATTATTTCGTCCTGTTCATAAACAACAGTGATACCTACATTTTTTCTGACCAGAAAATCAGCTGTGGTAAGTGCACATTCGATTATTTTATCTTCAGTAACTATGCGGGTATAATCATCAGAGCGTATCTGAGTCATATCCATTACAAAAACAATGCTGTTGTTGTGCGTGTCAGAGCTTTGTCTTATAAACAGTTCTCTTTTCTTTGCGGATACTTTCCAGTTGATAAGTTTTATGCTGTCACCCTGAATATATTTTCTTATTTCACAGTCAGGAGGTTCATCTGAGGCAGAATGTGAATATCTGAGGAGTTTGGCATCTTCATCGAGCGGTGCAAGTGATATATTTTCTATTTCTGATAATTTAGGCAGAACACTCATACGTATAGTTGAGGGGGCAGGATACCTGATATTCATAAGTCCGAGCAGATCTGTTACGATAATGCTCTTTACTCCTATATTATATTCACCTCTGTAATGACACAATATGTCTGTATGGTATTCATTCTTTTCTCCGGGTACAAGGCAATAGCTGTGTGAAAGCTCCATATCCTGTACAGTAGAAAAATCATCAAGAAATTCTACCCTGATGTCAGTATAAGCTATATAATCCTCATCAGACAGTACAAAAAAATAAGGCGTTTTTTCACCCTTGACTATAATTTTGTTTTCTGCATCCTGATAGATCCTGAAGCGAAGATAAACATAAAATGTGTACGCAACAGATAATAAAGGGATCAGCATTGACATGTAAAACAGAGTCCTTGCAGCACCTCCGAAAAATGAGGCAAATACAGCAGCCGCGACAATGATAACGGCAGCAATTATTCTTCTTTTGCGCATTATATCCTCCGTCTATACCACAGGAACGCCGATTTTGTGTACAATACGTTCAATGACGCTGTGGACATCTGCTTTTTCCATTTTCGCCTGAGAACTCAGAGCGACTCTGTGACAAAGAACACTGTATACGACATTCTGTACATCATCTGGTGTAACATAATCCCGTCCTGAGATATATGCGCAGGCCTGTGAAGCACGGATCATTGCAAGTGTAGCACGGGGACTGGCGCCAAGCCGCAGCTTCTCGTTTTCACGTGTAGCAGATACTATGCTTACTATGTATGATGATACATCAGGTACGATCTTAACAGCAGCAGTCTGACAACGCATTTCAATAATGTCTTCTCTGGTCACAACGGGCATGAGTACCTCACGGGTAACTCCTGCAAGAAAGTTTTCTGCCATCTTTTTTTCATCATCAAAGCCTGGGTATCCTATCGAGATCCTCATCATAAATCTGTCAAGCTGAGCTTCGGGAAGATTATATGTACCAAGAAAATCAGATGGATTCTGTGTTGCAATAACCATAAAAGGGTCTTCAAGATGATACGTTTTTCCGTCTGCTGTGACCTGTTTTTCCTCCATTGCCTCAAGCAGACTTGCCTGAGTTTTCGGAGAAGTACGATTGATTTCGTCTGCAAGTACAATGTTGCTCATAACGGCACCCTTAATAAATCTGAAGTTTCCGCTTTTCATATCATAAACAGATGTACCCGTCACATCACCCGGAAGTGTATCAGGAGTAAACTGTATCCTTGAAAAATCACAGCCTGAAGAAACAGCGAGAGCATTTGCAAGTGTTGTTTTTCCCACTCCCGGGACATCTTCCAGCAGCAGGTGACCACCTGCAAGAAATGTCATCACTGCAAACTTTACCGCTTCGGGTTTACCGACCAGAACCTTGTTTATGTTGTCAGTTATTGATACTGCTTTATTATTCATATTACACTTCCTGCTTTTTATAAATTTGTTATAATACTTATTATTAAGAACAGTTTACCATAGTTTACATAGAGTGTCAATGAAAAGTTGGCGGGTGTGCATGGTTAATAAATCGAGACAGCGGATATGACTGTATTGATGGATGTGAGAAAAACAGGAGCCATACATTGTATGGCTCCTGTCATAATACTAATAATATATTTCAGAAATTAAAGCTCCTGGCTGTTTTTATGTCTTGATCTGCAGACAGTTTTTGATTCAACTTCAGTATCTTCAGTTTCCTCAGGTTTTTCATCAGTCCATTTTGTCCATTCGCTCCAGCCTGAAATAACTTCTCTCTCAACCTGATATGTTGTTTCAAGAATACTGCGGCGTTTATAAATGTACCATACAGTTTCAGCAGAACCAAATTTCATGGCATATGCCTTGTTTCCGATAATGTGTGTGCTGAGGAAGATGTTGCTTGTCAGTGAATCTCCTGCAGGAGTTTTTGACATGCTGTCGTTAAGAAGATGCCAGTTTTTAACGTCAGGCTTTATGTTAAATTCGGATATGACCTCATCGTATTCCCAGCTGATATCTGCAGCGACTGAATTGAAGAATCTTGCAAGATCAGGACTTGAGTATGAGAGATCAGCAGGACTCTGCGGATTGAACCAGCCGGCATACTTAAAGCCTGTAGCTTTAGAAATTACTTCGCAGACATCACTCTGTTTCAATATCTCTGAGGTATAGTATGTATCTGTTTTCCATTCTGAATACTTATGTTTTGTATCAATAACTGCGTATTCCTGGAATCCTGTAAGATCATTTGTTTCTCTTGTTTCCATAGTACGTTTGCGAACTCTGGAACGGTAAACCTGTTTTTTCTCAGTGATATATTTCTGAGGAGTAATATTTAAATCAGGTTTGTCTTTCCATTCGCTCCATGTGCCGGCACTTACTGAAAGAACAATTTCTGAGCCGATCTCGGCTTCCGATCCTGCAGCTACGCTCTGGTCAACAATAGTGTCGAATAATGCATCATTTGTTACATAAACAGACTTGACTACAAATCCTTTAAACCTGAGCATATTTTCGACAGTAAGCTTATCCTGACCGAAGTAGCTGGAAATAAGTTCAGTCTTTGGAACGACTGTTTCTTTGATTTCCGGGGCAGGAGTCTCCACAGCAGGCTTTTCTTCCTTTGGCTGCACTGCGGGTTCATTTTCTTCCTGTTCTTCACCATTTTTGGTGTATTCCATATAGGTCAGTGAACCGCCGTCTGTTTCACTGCTGTCATTTGATGAACGCAGTTTAACGTTTGAGAGGTAAGCAGATGTTTTTCTCTCACTGATAGGTACTGATGGCTGTTCCGGCTGCTGCTGAGTGTCTTTTGCAATACTCTCGGCAACCTCTGACATCATAATGGATGACTGTATGTCTGAAAAGCTTCCGGCGGTACTTACCGGAGGCTGAGTGGTGTTGTAAGGACGCGATGGGTTCTGAGCTTGTACAGCAGGCTGCTGTGGGGCAGGCTGAGGAACAGGTGATACTGTTCGAAAATTGTTTGTTGACACATCGGGTGCAGCGGGCGCCTGTGTATTAACACTGACAGCTGCAGGTTTTGCAGTCTGAACAGGAGTGTTATTAACCGGCAGTTCTGCGGGTGTGTCAGGCTCCTTTGGTACCCATGATTTTTCACCAGTTTTTAAATTTGTTCCGCAATATCCGCAGAAATTCATTTTGGACTTTTTTTCTTTTATGATTTCCCCGCAATTAGGACATTTTATCATGTGATTTAACCTCCAGATAGATTAAGAATAATACTATTAAAATAGTAGCATGTTTTCACAATTATTTCAACCATTTTTTATAAATAGTATAAAAAATATTCTTAATGTATTTTGTGCATTGTGTAAAATATAGAGATTACATTATAACAAAATGTTTAAAAATCCCATTAAAAGCCCCAGAATACCGCCCAGATAGACAAGCGCATTTAGTTCTTTCTTGGTGATAGAAAAAATAAGTTTCTCCATTTCCTGCATATCAAAATCATTGATTTTCTGTTCAACAATTGCTTCAATACTAAAACTTTTCAGAAAATGTGTAAGTTTCTTTTCAATAAGTCCTGAATAAAAACTCCAGATCTTTTCGTTCATGTCGGGAAATTTTTCACTCAGTAATGCAGCGTATTCACTGACAGGCCTGTCCTTCATTTTCCCGTATTCGTTATCAACGAATGATATGATGAGATCGGGGCCTTTTTCACGCAGGAGTGTGTGAACTTTGTTTATAAGTGATTCTCTTGCGGACTTTATTGCTTTATTTGCAATGCTTGCGATCATCGGATTTGCATTTTTGACAAGTTCGTCAGAGGCAAGATCTACGAGATTTCCTCCGATATTGTTCTTAACAAGCTTTTCGGTAATATTATTTGCAAACTTGTATTTAAGATCATGTTCTTTAGTATCTATCGGTTCAAGAAGCTTTTTATCATCGAGATATTCAGACAGCTTCATGTCACATGTACACAGCTGCTGCGTTTTTGCATTGAGAAATGAATTCATTTTCTCTTTGATATCATCAGACAGAAGGGCAGCCTTCAGAGTTTCATCATCCAGAAGCTTGTTTCCGACAACACCGCCGATCGCTTTTGCTATTCGAGGCTGTTCCTTTGGTATCAGCCCCGGTGTGAAGGGAACCTTAAACTTTCCTATATATTTTGCTTTCCATGGTCTGAAAAGCATTCTGATAGCTATTCCGTTAGTGATGAATCCTATAAAGGCACCTATCAGAGGTCCTGTAACTAATTCGTAGTTCATATCTGTTCTCTCTTCCTTTGTATATTACATTACTCCGTCAATTAATAATTGGCGGAGTAACTGGCATGACTATGTAATTATTTCTTTATATCTGTATGGTTCTGTTTGCTTACACGTGCAAGCAGTTCATTTATATTGATAGTGATATTTTCAACTGATGTTGCTGATTTGTCAATGCTGTATCCGCTTTCAGAATTTTTAGTAACTGATTTTTCAAGGTTAAGGAGAATTTTTCTTATCAGATCAAGTGTCGAGCATATTTCATTGAGTGTTTCATGTGAAATGCCCTTTGGATTAGCACAAACTTCAATCATCTGTGAAATAACAGAATTTATTGTCTGTGCAGCTTCAGCAGTTTTCTTGTTGTTTGTAAAGATCGAAACTGCTTCTTTTCTGATTGATTTTACACTCTCTGTAAGAATCGGTACATGCTGCTCAAGAATAACACTGATCTCGTAAACAACACGTCTGATCTCTGCTGTCTGAGCGGATTCGTTCTGAGGAAGGTTCTTGATATAGAAAATACAGTTTTCCTTGATGTTTGTTTTTCTGTATATCGAACAAGCCATTTCCTTACATGTTTTATAACCACAGGCACCGCAGTTGATGTTTCTGTCCTCTGGTCTTGTTTTGCACATGGAATTGTAAATGTTGTTGAGATCTGATTCAGAAGGGTTAGGAACAAATCTGAGTTTCGGAATATATTCACGCATGAATGTATTCAGAGTCAGCTCCTTATCAAAATCCTTGTATAGTTTTTCCTTTCGGTTAATGAACAATGCAGTGCTGCGTTTTTCTGCATCTTTTCTGGTTATATCCATAACCTTTGCTATAGAGGCCTGTGTTACGCCGTCACCTATTCCCAGACCGGCATTGCAGCCATTATGACATCCCCATATCTCAAAGACATCAGCAAGTTCTGTTTCATCCTGACTGTCATAATTGATAAGAGCGTCATATGCTGAGTGAGGTCCATGGCAAACTGCTATATTGAGACCTGATTTCTGATCAAGGAGATTATCCCGCATGCCGCCCGGCTGTGAATATATCGAACCCATGAGTCCCTGTTTATGAGAAAACTCAAACGTTGATCCCTGACCTGTACTTGAAAACGTTATTTTATGTTTTTCAAAATAATCCTTCATTCTGTTGAATGTTACATTATATTTGATAATTCCTGTATCCTCAAAGTCGGCTTTCTTTGCAATACACGGACCGAAATATGCGAAATCGGCCGGGTCATTAAGAAAATTCTTTGCATATATTGCCATGCAGTCTGCAGGACTGTGAACAGGGGAAAGCCTTGAAATAAGATTAGGGTTGTGTTTCTCAATATAATTTACTACAGCTGTACAAGGCTGTGCGATAACTTTGTCTATTGTGTGTGTTGAAAAAGCACGCAGATGGGCCCATGTACAAATCTCTGCACCAAATGAAACATCATAGATCTTGCGTATTCCCTGTGTGTAAAACCAGCGGAGCACATCCTGCCAAACGTCCTTGAAGGCAACCTTTACTGAAGGGTCCACAAGCAGAGAAACCTGACCTTTTTTTGTGTACATATCTTCAATGAAATCTTCGTAGTCATCAACGTAATCCCTGGCATTATGTGTACATGCCTGTATACACTGTCCGCAGTTAATGCATTTTTCTGAATTGATTCCGACAACAGTTTTTCCTTCAGGAGTTATCTTGACAGTGCAGGCATCCTTGACAGGACAGACACGCATACATGCATTACAACCTATACATCTGTTGAGATTTACAGTGATTATTTCCATGTGAAATTTGAGACTGCATTAACGAACAATATGATGGTGCAGTCCTTCCTCCTTTGATATAAATAAATATCAATACACTTTGATATTATGTTTTTTAATCAATTATATAGCCTGATGTATCATCTTAAAGCACTACAAATTATGAATTAATTGTAACATATTTTATATAAGGTGTCAAGGATGTGACCAAATATATTTAATAGTATATGAATTGTCAAAATAATAACTTTATGTTTTAAATTCAACTGTTTCTTCACTTTTTACTTCAATTCTGATATTATTTTTGTATATATCGACATATATCCTGCTTCCATATGAAACCTTATTTTCAAGAATATGCTTCGTTACTGAGTTTTCAATTTTGTTGCAGATCATACGCTTGAGAGGTCTGGCACCATTCTTGTCTGACTGAGAATTCTTTGCCAGATATTCGCACACATCATCACTGAACTCAAGATCAAGATTTATATTCCTTGCACGTTCGATAAGATCACGAAGAAACAATGAAGCAATATCTTTAAGTGTTTCAAAGGAAAGAGGTTCAAAAATAATAATATCATCCATTCTGTTAAGAAGTTCGGGTCTGAAATATTTTTTCAGTTCCTCTGTGATCTCCTTCTTTTTCGTCTCCGGATTGTCATTTTTTTCAAAACCGATAGCTGAACTGTCATTTGATGAACCGATGTTTGATGTCAGTATAATAAGGCAGTTTTTAAAATCAGCCCGTTTGCCCTGTGAATCCTTGAGTACACCGTCCTCTGTTATCTGCAGAAGAAGATTGAGAATATCAGGGTGTGCTTTTTCGACCTCATCAAATAGTATGACTGCATACGGTTTTTTTCTAACCTCATCACAAAGCTGACCGCTTTCACGGAAACCTACGTATCCGGGAGGAGCACCGATTATTTTTGCAGCCGAGTGCTTTTCCATATATTCGCTCATATCCAGACGAATAATATTTTTCTCACTGTCAAAAACGTATTTTGCAAGGACCTTTGACAATTCTGTCTTGCCGACTCCTGTCGGTCCGACAAAAAGAAAAGAACCTATCGGTCTGTTCTGTTCCTTAAGTCCGACCTGGTTTCTTCTTATTGCCTCAGCCAGTGATGAAATAGCTTTCTTCTGTCCGATTATATGTTTGTTAAGCTCTTCTTCAAGGCAGAGAAGTCTGGAATTATCACTCTGCATGATAGTAGACAGAGGAATACCCGTCCAGCCGGAAATCACATGAGATACGTCATCAACAGTAACGTCTATCCTGCAACTGACGTCAGGTATTTCAGTATCTTCCGGAGTACTGATCTTAAGGTCCGACATATTTTTCTTTAAAACGGTTTTTATATCATTTTTTGAAAGGCGGTCAGTGCTGTTTGAGCGGAATGAGCGGATAATTGCATATGAGCATGCTTCATCGATCACATCTATTGCTTTGTCAGGGAGATACCTGTCATGAATATATCTTTCAGACAGCTTGATAGCTTCGTTAATTATTTCGTCCGATATATTGACCATGTGATAATTTTCATAGCTGGACTTTATGCCGGTCAGAATATTAAACAGCTGTTTATGGTCAGGTTCATTTACTGTGACAGGCTGAAAACGCCTTTCAAGTGCGCTGTCCTTTTCAATGAACTTGTGATATTCTTCATAAGTCGTCGCACCGATTATCTGCAGTTGTCCGCGTGCAAGCTGCGGCTTCAGAATATTTGCAGCATCTATAGCACCTTCTGCGGCACCGGCGCCGACTATTGTGTGTATTTCATCTATAAAAAGGATTATGCTCTTATTTCCTGCAACCTCATCAATACAGTTTTTGATCCTTTCTTCGAAGTCACCTCTGTATTTTGCCCCGGCAAGCATAGCAGGGATATCGAGGGCACATATAGACTTGTTTTTGAGCTGAAAAGGAACATTATTGCTTACGATAAGCTGTGCAAGTCCCTCGACAATTGCTGTTTTTCCGACACCCGCTTCACCAAGCAGACATGGATTGTTTTTAGTTTTGCGCGAAAGGATCTGAATAACTCTTTCTATCTCTGTTTCGCGTCCTATGACAGGGTCAAATCCGTTTTCATAGGCGGTATCAGTAAGATTTTTAGAGTATTTGGTAAGATAAGGATACTGTCTTGCGTCGATCTTGCAGTAAGACAGGGCAGGACATGATGATTCTATTGAATTTATTCCTGCGCATTCACCTGTAAGTTTATTGATATTTACGCCTATTGACTTTAAAGCACATACACCGCTGCATGAGCTCTTTTTCAGAAGTGCACCGAGAATATACTCAGTTCCTGTCAGAGTTACTCCTGCGCTGCGGCTGTCTGATACCGCATCAGACAGGATCTGTCTGAGAGTAGGCGTCATATTGTTATCTGAGAGTGAAGAAGGGATTCCTTCGCCGACAGATTGTCTGATGTACTGCGTTATTTTCTTTGCTGTAACATTATTGTTTTTTAAAATAGCGTAGGCAACATTAGAACCCTCATTGAGGAAACCGAGCAGCATATGTTCACTCCCGATAAATGTGTGTCCCAGATCTTCAGCAGCTTTTACTGCGCTTTTTAACGACGAAACAGCTTTTTTAGTAAAATCATTAATGCTGTACATATTTTTCTCTTCACCTTCAAATAATTTTATTATTTATATATACAAGTATTATATAGCAGAGTGAATGAAAAAAATGTCAAAAGCAACAATGTGAACAAATTGTTTCTTAGTATATTGTTGCATTTTTACACGAACAGAAAAGCAATTTGAGCTTATATATGTAACCCGCTTCTATATTCATGCATTATTTATTCTGATGATATCAGAATAAATAATGCATTACTCTATATAAAAAGCCGTTAAGAGCTGCTGTATCTAGGCCTTCCCGGGTGACTGACGTAAATATTGACTTATCACACCT
This sequence comes from Oscillospiraceae bacterium, assembly GCA_030539275.1. Taxonomy (GTDB): domain Bacteria; phylum Bacillota; class Clostridia; order Oscillospirales; family Ruminococcaceae; genus HUN007. Next base: position 40,197 of record JAUNSK010000026.1, read on the forward strand.
ATAATACCTGAACGCATATCTTTATTGCTTAGTATATTTTATGCTCAATTCGTTGAAATGTAACAAGGCAATTTAATGTAAATCTGTTTAATACACCTATGTGGTAATGCTTTAAACCATTAAATTATCTAAAATGAGTATCTAATAAAATAGTTTTATTGTTTATTTCTTAAGAAAAATCGGACCTGCGGTTAAATCTGACCAAAAACGCTGGAAAACAACTTTATTTTAGTGTATAATATATATGTTGTCAAATTTAAATCTAAAAATCCAACTATTATTTTTACAAAGGAGTGTTTAAGCATGGGAATGGAATTTAGCAGAAAACTGCCGGTGCCAAAGGAAATCAAAGAACAGTTTCCTCTGTCAGAGCCATTGAAGCAGCTGAAGAAAAAAAGGGATGAGGAAATCGCAGATGTCTTTACGGGTAAGTCGGACAAGTTTCTGCTGATTATAGGCCCTTGCTCTGCTGATAACGAAAGTTCTGTTCTGGATTATGTAACACGTCTTGCAGGTGTCCAGGAAAAGGTCGCAGACAAGATCATCATAATTCCGAGAATTTATACAAATAAACCAAGAACAACCGGTGAGGGCTATATGGGTATGGTTCATCAGCCTGATCCGTCAAAAAAAGAGGACCTTCTTGAGGGTATTATTTCTGTAAGAAAGCTTCATACAAAAGCTATGGCTCAGTCAGGTCTAACATGTGCAGATGAAATGCTGTATCCTGAAAACGCAAGATACTTAGAGGATCTGCTTGCATATATTGCGATAGGTGCACGCAGTGTAGAAGATCAGCAGCACAGACTGGTAGCGAGCGGAATGAATGTTCCTGTCGGAATGAAAAATCCGACCAGCGGAGACATCAACGTTATGCTCAATTCTATTAAAGCTGCACAGATAGGACATAACTTCATATACAGAGGATGGGATGTTACATCATCAGGAAATCCGCTTGCACATGCTATACTCAGAGGTTATGTAAATAAGCACGGTCAGTCTACGGCTAATTATCATTTTGAAGATATGATCATGCTATACAATCTTTACAAGGAAAGAAATCTTGATAATATGGCTCTTATTGTTGATGCCAACCATTCAAATTCCGGAAAGAAGCCTCTTGAACAGGTTCGAATCTGCAAGGAGATCCTTCACAGCTGCAGACATTCAGATGAGATCAGATCAATGGTCAAGGGTGTAATGATCGAAAGCTATATCGAGGACGGCGCGCAGAAGATCGGTGATGGAGTATACGGAAAATCTATTACAGATCCATGTCTCGGATGGGAAAAATCAGAGCGTCTGATCTACGACATAGCAGATCTTCTTTAATACTATTCAATTAAAAAATCATCAGCCTGTATTTATAATTAAATACAGGCTGATTTGTTTATCAGGTAATGATCCAGGGATAATTAAAATGAAAAAGTATATAATAAACTATATTCAGGAGATGATTTGATGGGTAGAAAAGTTTATTATAATGCCAATATTATTACAATGGACGATGAGAAGACAGTACAGGCAGCTGCAACCGAAAACGGGAACATCATAATGACGGGAACAAATGAAGAGGTACTGAAGTTCTGTAAGGATGCACAAAAAAGGGACATGAATGGCATGACTATAATACCGGCCTTCATTGACAGTCACGGGCATTTTCTTGCCAAAGCTTCCGAACTGCTTTCTGTCAGTCTTGAAGGCTGCACAGGTATAAGTGATATTCTGATGCGAATTGCGCACTACAGAGAAAAAAATATATCTGATGACTCTCAGTGGATCATTGCAGACGGATATGATTTTTCTGAGTTTATCAAAGATCCCGGGCTTGCAGGAGAAGACCTTGATAAGCTTCAGATAAAAAATCCTGTAGTTGTCAAACATAAGTCCGGACATTCGGGTGTATTCAATTGCGCTGCATGCAGGCTGCTTGGTGCAGATCCTCCTGAGGGCAGGGCTTACGAGAAAGAATATATGAGTATTATTGAAAAGCTCCCGCCGCCGGCACCGCAGGATTTTATAAATGCCTGCCTTAAAGCCCAGGATATTTATTTTTCTTATGGAATAACAACAGCTCAGGAAGGCATGATGGTCAGACAGATGCTTGATATTTACGCATTACTTATAAAAAATAATCTGCTGAGGCTTCGGATCAACGGCTATGCAAGAACAGATGACTATGATCTGTTTGCACAGAAATTTCCTGAAAGCACCGGAAGGTATCATAATAACTTCAGACTTATGGGATATAAGATATTTCTTGACGGTTCACCGCAGCTCAGAACAGCATGGATGAGGACTCCGTATGCTGATAACGGCAGCGGATCCGTAGAGTACGGGCAGCCTGTGATGACAGAAAAAGCAGTCTGTGATGCAATAAATATGGCAGTTGAGAAAAATATGCAGATCATTGCTCACTGCAACGGAGATGCAGCCGCAGCTCAGTTTATAAATGCCTGCAGTATGTGTACGATAAAGCCTGACAGACCTGTTATGATACATTCACAGCTTCTTGATCCCGGACAGATGGGAAGTCTGAAGAAATACGGGATAATACCATCTTTTTTTATTGCACACATTTATCACTGGGGCGACTTGCATATCAAAAATTTCGGGCTGTCAAGAGCGCAGACAATAAGTGCGGCCGGATCAGCTTTCAGGAATGGTCTTCCGGCAACATTTCATCAGGATACGCCGGTAATTGAGCCTGATATGATGGAAACTGTATGGTGTGCGGTAAACAGGACAACAAAGGCCGGAATATGTCTTGGAAGGGATGAAAGAATAAATGTTTACCAGGCCCTTGAGGCAGTAACAGTGAATGCTGCATACCAGTACTTTGATGAAAAATCAGCCGGAAGTATAAAGGTAAATAAAAAAGCAGATCTTGCAGTACTATCACAAGATCCGCTGAGTGTTGAAACCTATAAACTAAAGGATATAAAGGTCATGGAGACTGTCATGGACGGGGAGACAGTATACAGAAGAAGCAACTAGAAAAGTGTAAGATCAGATAAAGGTCTGACTCTCATCAGAACCTTTCCCAACACTTCATCTGTCGGAACAAAACCAAGCATGCCGCTCTTGCTGTCAAGTGAGCTGTTTCTGTTGTCTCCGAGAACAAAAATATAGCCTTCAGGAACGGTAAGGGGATAAGAATCAAAGGCTCCCATATTTCTGGTCGTAAGTGTATTGACAAAATAATCGGCAGTAAGTTCTGCGCCCTTTGAATACAGCTGTTCATTTAGTTCGCATCCGTCGACATATACTTTTCCGGTCTCAAAGTCGATGTCGACAACCTGTCCTTCTGTAGCAACGACTCTTTTGACGATCTTTTTCTGAAGTTTTCCGCTGTCAATAATTATTATATCTTCCTGTTTCGGTGTGTAAAGAATTTTGGTGGAAATAAGCCTGTCCTCTTCGTGTAGGGTAGGCTCCATCGAGCAGCCCTCAACTACTGAATTTTCAAGTACATAAGTAAATGTTGCCTTATAGGCTGCAAATGTCAGTACAAATGTCAGCACGAAACTAAGAATTTCCTTGAGTACAGCGGTAGTTTTGTTTTCTTTTTTTGTAAGCGTTTTTTGTTCTTTCTCTTTTAACATAATTATTATCCTTTCTTAAGCTGTCAAAGGATCATGTCCTTATAATGTTTTCGGCAAGATATGCAAATTCAAACCTTTCTTTAAGCTCGTTATAAGCCCTGACTGCGCAGTCATGCTCATCAAATATTCCGAATACACTTGATCCGCTTCCTGACATCCTTGCACCAAGACAATTGTATTTTGTTAATGCTGTCATAATGGAATTAACATCATCGAGATCAGTTACAAGCTCAAAAGTATTTACGGATTCCTTCATCAGTGCAGCTATATCTTTCTTTTGCAATAATTCAAGAATCAGACCTGAATTTTGGTGCACAGGTGAATGAAGACTGTCTATCATCTGATAAGCAGTTTTCGTTGAGATCCCGCTGTGACCTTTTGCGCAGACAATAAAATGCTTTGGGAATGTATCAAGAACTGAGATTCTTTCACCGATACCACAAACATGTGCAAGACCGCCATAGATGAAAAAAGGAACATCTGCACCGATACCGGCACCGAGTATAGCAAGCTCATCATCTGTGAGACCAGCACCGGTAAGAGTATTGAGTGCCTTCAGGACACCTGCGGCATTTGTGCTGCCACCGCCCATTCCGGCCTGTGACGGAATATTTTTTATTATGGATATAGAGGCACCTGAATCAGGCTGACCAGTATGATCAAAAAATAGTCTGCATGCCTTATATACGATATTTCTTTCATCACACGGGATGGATGCATCTGTACAGGATATTTTTATTTTTCCTGTTGTGTCAACTGATACTTCAAGAGTATCGTGCAGGGATATTTCTTCAAATATACTGTCTATTTCGTGATATCCGTCATCACGTCGGCCTGTGACGTCAAGTGTAAGATTTACTTTTGCATATGTTTTAACGGTAAGCTTATCTGCCATCTGAAATCTCCTGTAAAAATTCTTTTATTCTTGATATCGCTGTGTTGAGATGATTGAGTGAATATGCATATGATACCCTGATATATCCTTCACCGCAGTCTCCAAAAGCATTTCCGGGAACAACTGCGACTTTTTTTAAGTACAGAAGTTTTTCACAGAATTCCTCACTTGTAAGACCTGTCCCTGCGATACACGGGAATACATAAAATGCTCCTTCAGGATTAAAGCATGAAAGACCAAGCTTATTGAATGCACCAACAAGGAATCTTCGTCTAACATTGTATTCGTCAACCATCTTTGCAACTTCTCTGTCGCAGCTTGTCAGTGCTTCTATGCCGGCATACTGACTGACTGTAGGTGAACACATGATCGCAAACTGATGAATCTTGACTATTTGTCTGACAAGGGGAGCAGGGGCACAAAGATAACCCAGTCTCCAGCCAGTCATGGCAAAAGCTTTTGAAAATCCGTTGATCATTATTGTGCGTTCTCTCATACCATCTATCTCAATAACAGAACAGTGCTTTTTGCCGTAAGTAAGTTCAGAATATATTTCATCTGATAAAATCAATATGTCAGTACCGCGCAGGACTTCCGCTATTTCCTCGAGATCTTCTCTGGTCATTATTGCACCGGTAGGATTGTTCGGAAACGGTAAAATAAGAAGCTTCGTTTTATCAGTTATTTTGTCCTTCAGATCCCCGGCTTTAAGTTTAAAATTGTTTTCAACCTTTGTCTGGACCGTTACAGGGATACCGCCCGACAGTCTGACTATAGGCGAGTAGCAGACAAAACATGGTTCAACTATCAGAACCTCGTCACCAGGGCTTACTATTGAACGTATCGATATGTCAATAGCTTCAGAGCCGCCGACTGTTACTATTACCTCATCTTCAGGGTGATACTGGACACCGGTTCGTTTTATTGTGTAATCACTTATTGCTTTGCGAAGATCCATAAGACCTGAATTAGCGGTGTATACTGTTCTTTTGGTCTCGATCGTCTGTATTGCTTTTTGTCTTATTGACCATGGGGTAGGAAAGTCAGGTTCACCGACACCAAGACTTATTACTCCATCGATCGTTGCTGCAATGTCAAAAAACTTCCTGATTCCTGAAGGCTTTATTTCTTTGATAGTATTGTTAAGTACATTTTCATAATTAATCACGGAGATACCATACCCCTCTCGTCAATTATGTTGTCCTGATCTATAAATATTCCTTTTTCCTTATATCTTCTGAGCACAAAGTGTGTAGCAGTAGAAATAACGCCGTCGATTGTAGACAGCTTCTGTGAAACAAAAAGTGCAATGGTTCTGAGATTGCTTCCTGATGCTGTTACAGCAAGATCGTAGCCGCCTGACATCAGAGATACACTTTCAACCTCATCATACATCATGATCGTTTTTGCAAGATCATCAAAACCGCAGTCTCTTTGCGGTGTTACTCTTATTTCTATGAATGCAGTTACGGTATCCTTATCAGCAAGCTCATCATTGAGAATTACACTGTATCCCATGATTATGCCTTTTTGCTCATATTCCTTTATTTTAGCCGCGACCGCCTCCTGTGTGGTCCCAAGCATATCAGCAAGCTGCTGATCAGTAAATCTGGCATTTTGTTTTAAAAGCTGTAATAAAGAATCCATATTTGCTCCTTTTTTTACAAAGCAGTACCTGATGACCGGTACTGCTTTGTAAGATGTTTTTAAATTTTCATTCCATACGGCTTACGGTTTTTAAAGTAGTATACTTTGTCAAAACCTGCAGCACGTAAAAGGTCAGTGCCGTATTTTATTGAGCTTCCTATGTCAGCGGTGCAGTGGGCATCAGAGCCGAGGGTTATGATCTGTCCTTTGCATTCACGGAACATATTGATATAGTAAAGTTCGGGAAAGGTTTTTTTATAGCTTTGTCTGAGCCCTGAGGTGTTTATCTCCAGACCTATTCCTTTCTCAGACATCAGCCTGAAACAATCTGCTATCAGCTCATCATAAACGGACAGGTCAGTTTTTATTCCTGCTTCACCTTCTATATAGCGAAGCGGATATGTCAGATGGCCAAGAACATCAAATCTGCCCCATTCACAGAGTTTTTTTATCTCAGAGAAATACTGACTCAGAAGCATCGGTATATCTTCCTTACTGTAGTCAAGAAATGCGAAGTCCTGTTTTAATTCAAGCTCGTGGACTGAACCGATAATATAATCGAGCCGCTCGTCGCAGACGATCTTTTGCGCATCTTCAAAATTATGAGTTGCCTGGCCAAGCTCAATTCCGTTAATAAAGTTCAGAGTATCAGAGTATTTTTCTTTTATTTTCAAATTTTCCGCCATAGAATGTTCAAAAAGCTCAAGATTATTGAAGTAATGCTCATCATTATAGCTTATCTTTGCTGTTTCGGGACCATACAGTCTGTTTGCTTCACAGTGTTCTGTGACAGCATATGCCTTAAGACCAAGCTGTATGGCTCTGAGTGCTCCGTTTTCCGGAGTATCTGTTCCATCCGGCGAATTTCGTGTGTGTGTATGACAATCAATCATGCAGAATATCCTTATCTTTTTCAATATATTATGTATACTTTTACTTCTTTTATTATATCACGTTTGCTCAGACAAGACTATATTTTTTTGATATTTTTTCTTGGAATTTTTGAAGATCATTCTGGATGGATATATTTCATATGACGGTTTATCTTATCAGATTACTGATGTATCGGAATTTCAGCTTATCTTTTTTATTTAATGAATTATATATTGATGATGCCAGATGATTAGCAAACGCAACAGCATGCTTTGATTCTTCCTGTGATATTTCCTCGTTGCTGAATCCTGCCTTAAGTGCTGATTCGATCACTTTCCTGAGGCCTTCGGTATCGCAGAAATCAGAAGCATTTTTTTCAATATATGCTGCGAAGTCCAAAGGAAGCATATTGCCCTGATCAAAACCTTTGTAAAGCAGCAGTTTTTTGATATAAGCGTATGCATTAAGAACATTTTTACTGTTTGAGCCTGTTCTCATGGAAAGTATTATTCTGCGCACACAGATAATATGTCTGGTCATTATTAAAAAGATGACAGCAGCTGTGATAACAAATAAAAGCAGAATGATCTTTACTGTCAGCAGTATAACTGATGCTGATGAAGATGAAGCATCTGACTGTGAGGAAGATCCCGGGTCTGAAACTGAGGTTATCTGTGTTGTTTGCGTTTGTGTGTCGTCTGCAGCCGGATTATTATGTTTCTCAGCTGTTGTTGTTATATCTGTGGATGGCTCTGTAGTAACCGGAGTTGTAGTGACCTGGCTTGTAGAGCCGGGTGTCTGTGAAGTTGTTGTCTGGGATGCTTCAGACTGTGCTGATGCTATGCCGTCAGAATAACCCGGAGTAAATTCAACCGGTACCCAGCCGTATCCGTCAATATAGAACTCGCTCCATGCATGGGCACGTGAGTCCGGAATATCAATCGAATATCCTGCATCTTTTTTGTTGTCATCATTAAAGTCAGATGGGATAACTACATAACCCTCTGCATATCTTGCCGGGATCCCTGCCATTCTGGCAAGAACAGTACCTGCTGTCGCGAAGTGTGAGCAGTAGCCTTTATGGTTTTCCACCAGAAGATAATATGTCAGATCATACTGCGAAGGTGTAGTTCCGGGTGTCAGCGAGTATGTGGCATTTTCATGAAGGGTATTCCTTATGGAAGTTATGATTTCCTGCATATTTGAACCGTTATACTGAGGTATATCAGAAAAACGTTCGTGAAGTTTGTGCATATACTCATTGTCAGGCAAAGAGAGATAATTCGATACTGCAAATTTGTTGTACTCGGATTCAACTTTCCTGAATGCTTCATTTTGTGTAAACAGGTTCCTGTTATCTTCTATGTATGAAATATCATTTTTTGTATCAGGTGCTGTATACATGCTGTATGAATATGTGCTCAGAACATCGTTCTGGATATAAGCATCATCTTTCATATCAAACCCTTTTGAATTTGCACCATATGGAATAAACAGATATCCGGATTTTTTGAATTTTGTCATTATAGTTATTCTGCTTGGAGATACAGGATACAGACCAGTTTCAAACAGGATCTTGTTGTTAAGGTAGTTGAACTGCTGCGGAAAAATATTCTCTTCTCTGAATGAATCGAACATCTCCTTATTGCTGTTAATGGTCTTATCATTGATAGCATACCATGTATTGTTCTTAAAATCTTTACCGACAAATCCACGCAGGTAAAGATTGGTGTATAACTCGTCACTTACGTTTATAGTCAGATCAGTCTGGTTGTCAAACTTTACTGCATTAAGACTTCCGAGATGAGACTGTTTTCCGACCGGAAGACTGCCTGATTTTTCAGTGAAAGCGTTTATCATGGATTCTATGGAAAAATCAGAAATGGTAGTTTTAATATTGTTTCTTACATCATTAACCTCAGACGAACGTTCGTAGGCGAATATTTTAAGAATAAGTGATGTTACTGCAAAAATGCATATAACAAAAGCAAGAGTGATTATTCCTATCGTTTCTATTACGTTGTTCTTAAGATTTCCTGATGAAACAAAGATATTTTTCTTCCTTACAAAAACCGGCTGGGCGGTTGTTGACTGAAATTGATTTCCGGCTATTCGCATTGCAAAAACTGAGATCCAGTATGCTATAAGTACAAAGAATGCAGGATGTGACGGAGCAAGTCCGAAATACAGACCTGTTTCGATAAAAGGAAATGTACTGAGAAAAGCAAAAATAAATCTCGGTTTTATTATTGTGTTATAGCAAACAATGCTTGTTATGATAACGAACAGAAAAATAAAGAAAATCGTCAGACTCATAACAGGATCAACATCTTCTGGTATCGAATAATATGAGCGGTTTGAGGTTGTAATATGTATATCTGATGCTATTGTATTTATCAGGGATGCATAGCCGTATACTATTGCATTTCTGTACTTATATACCTCGTAGCCGATAATCGCGTAAACCGGTATCAGCAGAAGCTTTGCCCTTGAGGGAAACATGAATATAAGTGAGCATACAGCAAACATTATGCCTACTGCAACAAAGATCGGTTTGCCATAGTATTCAAAATTAAATAATGTCAGAAAAGAAAATACAAAACTAAAAACACCTGCAGCTGCTGTAATAATAAGAAGAAGTGCAGGTGTTATTGATGATGTACTGTTAATAGTAAGAGATATTGAGTCAGTTATGGTTATGCCGTTTGACAGGTTGTCAGTGTTATTACTTCTTTTTTTCATACTGTTTGTCCTTAAATAATCATTTTATCAATTCCATCCTGTATGATATCCTGATAAACAGGAATGGCGTTTATATCGTCGGTACTGTTAAAGTACGAAGGAAGCTGCTCTGAGTCATCAGCTATGTATATGAATGATTTTCTGAATGAATTGCCGAGCTGTGAAAAATCTGCAAATACTTTTTCTGATAAGACAGGAGTAATATATATGGTATGTGAAAATGCATGTGCAGCTGACTCGGTTACATGATGCAGAAATGCAAAAGGGGAGTCTGCATAACTTCCGTTTGAAAAAACAGAACATAGAAAAAATGAGAAATCATCCTCAGACTGGATAAATTCAGTCTGCATAATTCTGGCTTTGGGATTATACCATTTTAGCTGATGAGGAATATTATTTGCAATAAGATAGTATGAGATGCTCATAGCTGTTTCAAGAGAGGCATCATTTTTATCAAGTGAGATCAGTGATGAATCCGGATTGTAGAACTCGAAAAGAATAACGATCTTGCTGCTGACAGGAAGACTGTATTCCTTGACCATAAGAGCATCGGTTTTAGATGAAATATTCCAGTGGATCCTGTTAAGCTTGTCTCCCATATTGTATTCACGGATATTAAAGATTTCACTGCAGTCGTCACCGGCTTTTATTTTTGAAAATTCATCTATCTCAGAGAGATCAGTAAGTGATGTTTCAAGCTGCGGATGTACAGCTGACCTGACAGGTATTACTGTCATTTCTTCAGAGATGTTAAGATTAATATTTTTTGAAAACAGTTTTATGTAGTCAAATATTTTCATTTTAACAAGAGTTATCCGTACTTTTCCGCAGTGCGCATAGGAAACGCTGAATTTTATGCTCTGATTGTTAGCTGCTGAAACAGGAAGCATAGTTGTTAGTGTCTGCTCCTCGCCTGTCAGTGTATTGTATATTTTAAGAGTTGCTGTTGCACATGAGACAGGTAAGATACAGTTGTTGATAATATTGACTACTATTTTAGACTGTGTATTTCTTACAATTGTTACATCTTCAATATTAAGCTTTGCCGTTATGTTTTTTGCTATAGAAAAAAGAATGATGACCTGAATAACCGGAAAAATACTGGCAAGAATCAGCGTTGCAAGTGATATATTGTCAATGTAGAGAATGTAGAAAAATACCAGGGATACTAATATTACTGCGTACAGCAGTTTGTTCCTGATCATTCTTTGTTCCCCTTGTCAAATGTGATCTCAGGCGGTTTTACATTTTCAAGTATCTCATCAAGAATATCATCAGGCGTCATATTGCTGATCCTTGCATTTGAACTGAGGATAAGCCTGTGAGCAAATGTATCCTTGTACATATAGGATATATCATCAGGAATTATGTAAGTACGTCCTTTCAGAAGTGCTGTTGCTTTTGATACTGCCATAAGTGCAAGAACTCCTCGCGGACTGATTCCGAGTTTTATCATAGGATGATTTCTTGTTGCCTGAGCCAGTCTTGCAAGGTAAGTATAAATTTTGTCGTCTACATAGATATCCTCAACAACTTTCTGAAGAGCAATTATATCATCTGCATCAGCAATTGAATTAACCATCTCAAGAGGATTCGACGTTGATCTTGACTTAAGTATATCAACTTCACTGACGATATCCGGATAACCCATAGACAGTTTGATCATAAATCTGTCAAGCTGTGATTCAGGAAGTGCCTGAGTTCCGACTGATCCTATAGGATTCTGTGTTGCAATAACGATAAAAGGCTTCGGAAGTTCTCTTGTTATGCCGTCAACAGTTACCTTGCCTTCTTCCATTATTTCGAGAAGGGCTGACTGTGTTTTGCTGGATGTTCTGTTTATTTCATCAGCCAGAAGAAGATTGCACATTGATGCGCCGGGCTTGAAGTCAAATGAACCCGTATCTTTGTTGAATACTGTAAAACCGGTAACGTCAGTCGGGAGAACGTCAGGTGTAAACTGAATTCTGTTGTGATCAAGAGACAGACATTTTGAAAAAGCCAGTGCCATTGTTGTTTTTCCTACACCAGGAATATCTTCAATAAGGACATGTCCTTTTGCAAGAATAGCAAGAAGGATTTTTATAATAATTTTATCTTTTCCGATAACTGCTTTTTTTGTTTCATTTATTATTTCTCTGACAATTTTGATGGATCCAGTGTTTCTTGTCAATTATAACACTTCCTTGTTCTTTTTATTTTGTTTTGTGATATGACACAATTATTATTATAACATTACTAATACTTTTTTTCAATATTAAAAATGGAAGTTTACATTTTTGTTAAATAATGAAAACCGGCCGGACGTATATTAAAAACACATTTTACGATAATATTACAGAGGTGAATTAAAATGAATTATGTAAACTCCGGTGACATTCCGATGGGTTTCGGAATGGCTCTTGCACAGAATTCGCAGGCACTGACTTATTTTGCATCTCTGCCTGATGATAAGAAGCAGATAATAATAAACGGAACGCATAGTATTAACTCCAAGGAAGAGATGCAGCAGTACGTGATCAATATGATAGGCAGTGTATAAGAAAATAAAAGCGGAAAATGACAAAGAGTTCTTAAAGCCTCAGATCATTTTCCGCTTTTTGAGAGTCAGATAATAGAATAAAGTTTATAACCTTTCTGTTTCTACAAGATAATCATACTGTTCAGCAACGAGATTCCATGTAATAGGGCCTACTGCACCTGTTACAGGCAACCTGAACAGTCTCTGGAACGTAAGGACAGCGTCTTTTGTCTGTGGGCCGAAGTATCCTGTTGCAGGTATCTCCGGGATATCCCTGTAGTACCGTCCTATCAGCGAGAGGTATGTCTGGAAATCACGGACATCATCATTTCTCATACCCTCTGTTAAGTAATAGCCCGGATATAGTTTTGCTTTTTTTCCCTCATAACCTTCAGGTAGACCGCCTAGTATTTCTCCGTAAACTGCGGTAATTCTTTCCCATGTTGCACGGTCTACAACGCCCGTAACAGGGAGCCCGTAAAGCTCCTGAAAATCTCTGACCGCATTTTCTGTTGCCGGTCCGAACACAGCATCAAGAGGAAGCTGGTTAAGATTAGGATTGAAGTATCCTATTACATTAAGATAATACTGTATTATCCTTACAGGCTCCCCGGTCATTCCCTGAGAAAGAGCACTGCTGAACGGAACCTGAGCCTCAAAATATGAAATACCTTCGCTCAGAAGATCTGTAAGCTTTTTAACTCCTGAATAGTATCTCTTTATAGAATACCAGGTTGCTTTGTCGACAGTTCCTGTCTGAGGAAGGTCAAATATCTCCTGAAACTTTCTGACAGCATTTTCTGTCTGTACACTGAATATGCCGTCAGTCTGATCTATCTTTGGAATAGCCGGATAGTTGTCACCTATTCTGTTAAGCTCTGTCTGAATTATCTTGACTTCATTTCCTGCATCGCCGACTCTGAGAGGAGTTCCCGGATATGTTTCTTCAATTGCCTGGATATTTGCATCGGTTACAATATTTATATCATTTCCATAGTATCTCTGAAGTATTTCATATGGTGTAAGACCCTGTTCTGAAAGACCTACAGTGCCCCACTGTGACAGACCGTCACATGTTACTGTAGTGCCGTTGCAGAACTGCGTAAAATATGGTTCAACGCTGCCCTGTCTGACTACATACTGATTGAACAGTTCATCAACGAGATCTCCTATATTCTGAAAAATATCTCTGTCTCTGACAAATGCCTGATCATACTGGGTAGAGTTTGTTATGTCAAAGTCGTATCCTCTGGAACGGTACCATTCTGTGTATATGCGGTTGAGAGCATATGTGACTATTACATAGATATTTGCTCTCAGAGCGTTTTCAGGCCATGTCGGGTATATCTCACTTGAAGCAACATTTTTGATATAATCCACAAAAGGCACTGTAATATTCTCAGCATTTGAGTTTGGCGGACCGAGATGGACTGTGATCGTTTCAGGTATATACGGATAATTTATCTGCGGCATACTTTCCCTCCTTACAGCGTGTATGATGATGACTCATCAGTAATTCTTGGTGTGGGATTTCCGCCTGAAGCAGATATATATACAAGGTCTGAATTCTGAAGTGATGTAATTGAATCAAAAATAGGTATGTTCATGTGTATATTCGGAATGTAGCCGTCAGCTACTACGAGGACATTATATGGTTTGTATGGATTGCCGTTTTCATCAGGATCAAGTGACATACTCTTTGATGGTGCTGCCAGAGAAAATACCTTGCTCTTGCCGCTTTCATCAGTTCTGGAAGTATCAATAATATCCATATCTTCATATGTTCCTGTAAAAACAGTTACATCTGCACCCACAACAGGGAAGAGTTTTCTGAGTGTAGTTACATTGACGATCAGTTTGCCTGTTCCTCCGGGTTCGAAAATATTGCCGTTTTGTGAGTTATCCTGTACAGGCATTATATTCTGTTCCTGCATCATATTGCCCTGGTTCATCATATTACGACCCTGCATCATACTGCCGGAG
>JAUNSK010000044.1 GCA_030539275.1 Oscillospiraceae bacterium
CAGCCTCATCAGCAAGCGCAGAATTTTTTACTCCGTAATACGCGCAGTATTCTTTACCCGCTGCGTTATCCTCAGGTTCCCACTTAAGTGCACAGGCTGCATCACTGATCTCTTTATCTATATCAGGACTGAAATTCCAGACGCTGTCATAAAGAGAGTCCCAGTTTGCAAATATCAGGCTGTCAGGTGCATTTTCACCGCTGTTCACTTTTCCGTAAGCGGAAATATCCTGACTGCCGCTGAAATCTGCGGCCCAATGTGAAGGGATATTTTCATTGCTGAAAACTGCTTCTTTCAATATATCTGTTTTTCCTGTCCGGAGTTTTGCCTTATCATCATCTGAGATCATCGGATCGATAAGTACTCTTATTCCTATCCGGTCATTTTCTGATGCATCTAATACTGTATATGATACCTTAAGCATATCATCACATCCGGGTGTAAAGCCCTCAGCAAGTGAAAGCTTCTGTTCAATTACTACATCGCCGAATTTCTGTGACGATACATGACACCTGTCTGAAGCATCAAAATAAGGTTCACTTTCATCTGTGCCCCGGCCATATACATAGTTTTGTCCGTTAATATTCAGTGTTGTAAACCCTGAAAAAAAGTTTGCGTATGTAAGATTTTTATTGTCGTCATTGTCATTTGAAAGCTGACCCTTTACAGTATCAAGACCATATCTGAGATATTCGCCCTGAGTCTTGTCCTGTTCAACACTCAGCTTAACAAATGCATTTTCCATCGAACAGTCATATACTGCTGCATCATTTTCTGATGCAAACACAGCTGCTCCTGAGGCTGCACTGCCCAGAGCTGCAAGTGTTAGTATTAATGACAATACTTTTTTATACTTCATTAAATCATCCTCACTATATTTTATACAATTATAATTCTAACACATTATTTATACTGTTAATATTAGCATATAAAACAAGTTATGTTAAATAATATAGCACAATTATGTATAAACGACAGTAATCATTACGTAAAATATACTATTTTCCAGATAAGTTAATATATTTACATAAATAATAAAAATGAGCAGCATATAAATGCTGCTCTGATTTATATATAATTGAATAAAAAAACGATCCGCCTCGTTTATAAATAATTTATGCTTTATTTGACAGAGAGTCTGCGGACCATGATGTAATTATTACAAACCACATTGACTGTTTATAAAATACACATCTGCCTGAAAAAATCTGATACTTTTTTCTTTGCCTTTATCTGCGTAACTGCCAACTCAGCATTTGAACAAAACTGAAATTCTATATCTTTAATTTTATCTTTATTATAGTTAAAGATATATCTGCCGATTACTGCCGGGTTTCGGTCTCCGTAATATATTCCTTCGGGTGTGATTTTATCTGTAATATAGCTCAGCTCATTGTTATATTTAAATAAACCGAATGATTCACACAGCTCAAGCTTTGAATCCGTATAAAAATATTTTTCAAATGAGTTTACTTCGGAAAGATCACAACTCATATATGACTGCAGCCTTCCTTTATCGTATCTGTTTTCCTTAACATTTAAAAATCTTGGCATTTGTCCGGCTATTACTGAAAAGCTATATGATAAATATAGATATCATCCTCGGCTTTGTCATAGCACACTGTTTTTCCCGAAAATGACTCCGTCACTTTTTTCAGAAGCATATTATGCTTATACTTATAGCTGTCAGCCAGCTCCCACGCATATGGCAAGAGTTCATCAAAAAATTTCTAATCAAACCCTGTTCGTGATGCGGTAACTGAGTATTTAATGCATATATTGATATTACATTCTTATTTTCCCATGGTAAACTTCAGCTAGACTTGAAAAATGTTATAATGGCAAAGCATAAACTAAATTATTAATGTTTGGTTTCTTTCAAACTCTGTAATATAATCGTCGATAAAGTAAAACTTATTGTTAAATTCAACATCGTAAAATCCTGCATATTCATTTTTATTGATTTCAAGACCATATCTTAAATAATAGCTGAACTTATCATTATCTATTGTATTATCTTTATTAACCATAAAATCAAAAACAGTGAACCAATACTGAGCTCTGATTTTCTTATGAATTTTAACTAGCTCACCAAACGTTTCACTAAGGATATCATACTTATAGGAAAAATCAATCCAATTCTTTGTGTCAAATATCATTAATGTCAATTTTTCAGAGGTATCCTTATTTAATAAAGATGTGCCATGCAGCTCATTATTGCTTTTTATATACTGAAATATTTTATTCAATAGTTCATAGCAGGCATTTTCATATTTATCTGTTTCTTTGACCAGGTAATAATTATAACAAATATCACTTTTATTATCTTCCATTACAGTCATTACTTTACCATCAGAGCTCACATAAAAAAGGAACAGGACCTGTGTCTGATTACTCATGTAAATGAGTTTAACATCTTTCAGTTTATATTTCGGGTTTGATAACTCTGCCGCTTTTGTGCATTTATTAAATTGCCTCATTAATTCTTCTTTATTAAAAAAAATATTTGTATTCATATTAATACCTTTGAATTAGTTGGGCAGCATTTTAAATATTGCCCAACTATATTTGTTTTATTATTTACCTTTAGTAATGTAGTCAAATACTAATTTTACACCACCTTCGATTTCTTTGATATATCCATATACCCTTAAATGATTCGGAGCATTTTTAACTTTGATTTTAAATATATGCTCAATACCTTTATAAAACTCCTTTTCATTTTTCGTCAACTCTATTATACCATTTGCGTTTTGTCTGGATTCAGCTAACCCCTTTTTCATGGCATTTGTAAACTTACTAAGCATATTACTTTTTTTAAGTTCTTGTATTACATCATCTGTCATTTCTCTATTAGCAGGCAAATCATTATTGGTATATTGATTATGTACGAGTATCTGCACATTGCCGACAAAGTAAGTATGCAGTCCTTCGACCTCTAGATTATATACCTTTATCGGTTCTTCAAGCTTTTCAGTAACCTTTCCTTTTACTGTTACTGTCTGACCGTCAGCTGTATAGAACTCATCGCCTTCTTCAAGATCTCCTGCTGCTGTCCAGCCTTTATCTTTAACATAGAACGGATGATTTGTTGTTGTCTGAATTTCATCACCTGTTGTATAAAGGTGAAGAATCTCATCAGTTTCTTTTACATAAACCTGCAGTACTTCTCTGAGCTCTGTTTCACCTGTTTCAATATTGTAAGCCCATACCTTGTCGCCTGCTTTTATCTCATCTATGCGTTTCATGCCGCTCTCAGCAGCAACAGGCGTATCTCCTGTAAAGCATGACGGACACGCAGCTGCAAAGAAAATGCATACAAGCTGGAATGCTCTGATCAATGCGGTCTCATTATCTCCTTCTGCAAGCGTGTATCCTACTCCAAATCCCATAACAAAAGCCGCTACCGCAAATATTGCTACACCAAGTGTTCCCAGCGCCAATATTGCACATGAAAAGTTCAAAACTATAGCTGAAATAATACCGCACGCCAGACTGACTGCCAGATCCATTCCTGTTGCACCGCTGTTAAGACACTCAATAATTGTTTTCTGTATATCATAAACTGTAACAAGAGCATTCAGTATTTTCATACCGATCTCAAGAACATGTTTATCATATTCTGATTCAAGCTGTGCACTTATTGAATTTGCTGCAAGTGTTGCTATAAGCATTGCAAAGTGTCCGCTCGGGTCACAGTTGCTTACAGGGTTTGCATTTGCATACAGATACTTGTGAAGCGAAACAGGATCGCTTACTGAGCCTGCATATGTATCCTGTGTAATAAATCTTCCTGTTGCAGTATCCATATATCTTGCTCTGAGATAATAAAGTCCTGTTGATGCATCATTCTGCTCACTGCAGTACATACAGCTGTTTTCTGTGCTGCCTGCTGATGAGATCAGATTGCCCCATGCATCATAAACATAGTTGTCAGTTACTACACTGCTCATATCTGCAAGCTGTCTTACTGAACCCTGGCCGTCACTGAGATATATGCTTGTATTGCCCTGACGTTTCTGAGATATGATCTCATCACCTCTGGTGTAATAACATTTTACATTACCGTTCTCATCAATTTCTGCAGTTATATAGGCAAGATCTCCGTTTACATCATTGAGGTAATATGTATACTCACTTTCTGTTTTCTTAACTGTTCTGTTTCCTGCATAGTCATACTCGTATTCCTCAACTGTAACGTTATTACCCTGCACAAGAGTTGCGCGTATCAGATTATTATTTGCATTATAAGTATATGATGCAGTCTTTTCAGGAGATATTACACTTACTGTATTTCCTGCAGCATCGTACTCATATGCAGTTTCACCTTCATTTATAAGCTGGTTAAGTTCGTTATATGTGCTTGTTGTTTCTTCGCCGTTTTTAGTTTTGCTTATGCGGTTGCTCACTGCGTCATACGCATATGTGTACTCTGTTGTATCGTCGCCTTCTGTTATCTTTTCGCCTGTCAGTCTGTACATAGCATCTACCAGAAAAGCGAGCCATTTGCACTGCTTTGCAGTACTTTGGCTCGCTTTTTCTTTGGGCTGTTTCGTCACAGCCCCTTAAAAATATTATCTAAGAATTAATATCAAAACAATTTAACTTTAATTTTACTTTCTTAATTCTCTTGTTTTTTTATATTCACCGTTACAAAGCTTGTATTCAGATATATAATATTCTTTTGTACCGGCATTATTAATTAAATACTGGTAATCCTCTCGTTTTGGAGGACTTTGATTTGTCGGGATTTTTATATTGTCATCAATAATATGACTTTTCAGTTTTTCAGTAAAAAACAAAGACATATTATCCTTTATATTTTTATTTTGACTATAAGAAAAATCATGATAACTGCACCAATCACACTTAATAATTCCGTCTTTTTCTGATGTATAGTCATACTTTTCAAGTACAACACCAGTCTCTTCTATTTGTGAACATTCATAAAGTCTGCCGTCAACAATGGTATATGTATAGATATATTTATATACTTCCTGAGTATCTTTGAAAAAACTAACTGCATATGTTGTATTATCTTTTGTGTAAAAATAAAATGTTGACTCGCATCCAAACTTATTGTATTTACGTATTCGCAAAGGGTTGTTGTCTTTATCCGATTCAAAAATACAGTAATCAGTATTTTCTCCTTTTTCTTTTATAAACCTGCCCTTTTTAAGACCGTTGTCACGACTGTATATTATCATGCTGGGATTAAGTTTTCCTATACCGTCACATCTTGTAGAGTACTTCTTTATTGCTGCATTACCTGCACGTATAACAAAAGAATTGAAATTATTTTTTACATAATTAATTATTTCTTTTCTGTTCTCTAACTGCTGTTTTAACTCACTATCTGATATCATTAGCTCCTCCAAAATTCTGCATAAAGCATCTCGGGATTAAACTGAAGAAACTCTCCAAGTTCCTTCCATAAGTCTAAAAACTTTCCAACATTACCTCCGGCTACATCATCTATTTTTTCCATCATTTCTAGTATATAGTCATGGTATTCCCACGGGTGTGTTCCCTGATGTTTTATCAATATTTTATTCCAATCACCGTCCAAGTCAAGCCCGTATTTACTTGCTATGTCTTCAAAATCAGGAGTATAATAAGAATTTTTATTTGTTGCTATGTGATGAATTTGTTCTGGTTTATTAGGATTATAGGGTTTATATTTATTATGTACCAGTACCTGTACATCTCCGACAAAGTACGTATGAAGTCCTTCAACCTCGAGATTATATACCTTTATCGGTTCTTCAAGCTTTTCAATAACTTTTGCATTTACTGTTACTGTCTGACCGTCAGCTGTATAGAGAACATCACCTTTTTCAAGATCTCCAGCTGCTGTCCAGCCTTTATCTTTAACATAGAACGGATGATTTGTTGTTGTCTGAATTTCATCACCTGTTGTATAAAGGTGAAGAATCTCATCAGTTTCTTTTACATAAACCTGCAGTACTTCTCTGAGCTCTGTTTCACCTGTTTCAATATTGTAAGCCCATACCTTGTCGCCTGCTTTTATCTCATCTATGCGTTTCATGCCGCTCTCAGCAGCAACAGGCGTATCTCCTGTAAAGCATGACGGACACGCAGCTGCAAAGAAAATGCATACAAGCTGGAATGCTCTGATCAATGCGGTCTCATTATCTCCTTCTGCAAGCGTGTATCCTACTCCAAATCCCATAACAAAAGCCGCTACCGCAAATATTGCTACACCAAGTGTTCCCAGCGCCAATATTGCACATGAAAAGTTCAAAACTATAGCTGAAATAATACCGCACGCCAGACTGACTGCCAGATCCATTCCTGTTGCACCGCTGTTAAGACACTCAATAATTGTTTTCTGTATATCATAAACTGTAACAAGAGCATTCAGTATTTTCATACCGATCTCAAGAACATGTTTATCATATTCTGATTCAAGCTGTGCACTTATTGAATTTGCTGCAAGTGTTGCTATAAGCATTGCAAAGTGTCCGCTCGGGTCACAGTTGCTTACAGGGTTTGCATTTGCATACAGATACTTGTGAAGCGAAACAGGATCGCTTACTGAGCCTGCATATGTATCCTGTGTAATAAATCTTCCTGTTGCAGTATCCATATATCTTGCTCTGAGATAATAAAGTCCTGTTGATGCATCATTCTGCTCACTGCAGTACATACAGCTGTTTTCTGTGCTGCCTGCTGATGAGATCAGATTGCCCCATGCATCATAAACATAGTTGTCAGTTACTACACTGCTCATATCTGCAAGCTGTCTTACTGAACCCTGGCCGTCACTGAGATATATGCTTGTATTGCCCTGACGTTTCTGAGATATGATCTCATCACCTCTGGTGTAATAACATTTTACATTACCGTTCTCATCAATTTCTGCAGTTATATAGGCAAGATCTCCGTTTACATCATTGAGGTAATATGTATACTCACTTTCTGTTTTCTTAACTGTTCTGTTTCCTGCATAGTCATACTCGTATTCCTCAACTGTAACGTTATTACCCTGCACAAGAGTTGCGCGTATCAGATTATTATTTGCATTATAAGTATATGATGCAGTCTTTTCAGGAGATATTACACTTACTGTATTTCCTGCAGCATCGTACTCATATGCAGTTTCACCTTCATTTATAAGCTGGTTAAGTTCGTTATATGTGCTTGTTGTTTCTTCGCCGTTTTTAGTTTTGCTTATGCGATTGCTCACTGCGTCATACGCATATGTGTACTCTGCTGTATCGTCGCCTTCTGTTATCTTTTCGCCTGTCAGTCTGTACATAGCATCATATGTGTACTCAACAGTTCTGTTAGATTCACCTGTGTTGTTTTCACCTGCCAGCAGCTGTGTAACCTCATTGATGTCCCCGTCTGCTTCGGATGGTTGTTCTTTTGCAAGCGGTGTTACATTGTATTCCTGTACCTTAACTCGTTCTCCTGCAAGGCCAAGAGTATAGTCATATTGTGCCACAAGTCTTCCTGTACTGTCAAGCGTACTTTCTGATATCAGGCGGTTAAGTACATCATAGTTATATGATACTGTTATACCATTTGCATATCTTACTGCTGTTTTATTGCCGTTAGCATCATACTCATAAACTGTTGCATATCCGTCTGAGTCTATTACCTTAGTCATTTTGTCTGTAAGGTCATATTCATATGCTGTAGTACCATATGGTGTTGACATTGATGTGATATTGCCTGACTGGTCATACTTATACTCAACATATCTGCCGTTAGGATAGGTTACCCTGGAGAGACCATCCATGTTATCATACTGGAATGTTGTCGTTCCTGAGTTGTCTGTTACCTGGCTGAGTTTTCCGTCAGGTGTATATGAATAATATACTGTACCGTCTGTTGTAGTCTCAGTTATCATCTGTGACTTGTCATCATATGTGTAAGTAGTAAGATTTCCTCCGAAATCAGTTGATGTAAGGACATTGCCCTGGGAGTCATATGTCATCTGTGCGGTCTGACCCAGTGCGTTTGTTGCCTGTGTTGTTCTGCCGAAACTGTCATAGGTATATCTGGTTGTATTGTTGTTTGCGTCATGCACTGCAACAAGATTGCCTACTTCGTCATATTCATAGCCCGTAATATTGCCAAGGGCATCACTTACCTGTGTAAGTCTGTCACCGCCGTCATATGTGTAGCTCATCTTATATCCGTTCTGATCAGTTGAACTTACCTCTCTGCCTCGGGCATCATACTCACTTTCGGTAGTTGTATTGTCAGGATAGATTGTCTTTACTTTGTTTCCGTTAAGATCGTATTCATATCTGGTTATATTTCCGTTTGCATCCTTTGTCTGTGCAAGCTGTGAATGTTCATCATATGTAAATTCACAACGATTGCCAAGGGCATCTGTTATTGCTGTATTTCTTCCTGTTTTATCATATTCATAAGTTTTCTGTCCGCCGTTTGCAGCTGTTTCGCTTATCAGATTATATTTTTTATCATACTCAAATGATGTCATTGAACCATCTGCATATGTTTTGCTTAGAAGGTTTCCGACCTTGTCATATTTCATTGTAACTGTTCGTGATAAACGGTCCGTTGCTGTAAGATTATGACCTTCCTTATCGTACGTAAATGTTTCTGTTGTACCGTCAGAATAAGTAATCTTTGTAACATTTCCATAGTTATCATACTCATACTTTTTCTGTTTTCCCTGAGGATCTGTTTCACATGCAATCTTACCTATGCTGTTATATTCGGTGGCTGTAATGTTTCCATCACTGTCAATAGCTTTTATAAGATTACCCATCTCGTCATATACATACGATTCTTTAATTGTTTTTGTTTCACCGTCAGAAGTATAATTTATTGTTTTGGATGTGCACTTTCCGTCTTTTCCATATGTAAATGATATTGCAGTACCTGCTGCATTAACTGCGCAGACAACATTTCCCTGCGAGTCATATGTCATATTCATGTACGAGCCTATTGCATCTGTAACTGATGTAAGATGACCTTTTCTGTCATACTCGTAGTTTGTACTGTTTGAGAGTGCATCTGTTGTTGACTGCACTCTGGTATAATCGTCGTATGAAACAGTCATAGCATCAATTCCCATTGCATTCATACAGACAAGCTGACCCTTTGAATCATAGCTTTTTGTTACTGTATTTCCTTCAGCATCTGTAAGTGAAAGCATATTGCCGCTTACGTCGTACTTAAAGTTAGTTACATTACCAAGTGCATCTGTTACTGTTTCAGGATTTCCGTTTGCGTCATATGTATTTGTTACTGTATTGCCCTCAGGATCTGTAGTTGACAGTATATTTCCGTTATCATCGTATATGTAGCTTGTTATACCGCCGTTTCTGTCTGTTACAACTTCCTGTTTTCCTTCAATATCATGATCAAAAACTGTTTCATTGCCGTCAGAATCTATTGTCTTTATGATTCTTCCGTCATCATCATAAATATTTTTTGTAACTCTCACACCTCTTGGATCTATTATTTCTGTAAGGTAGTGATCATCATATACAAAGCTTGTTTTTTCATCCTTTTCATTAATAAATGCTATAAGATCTCCAAGTATATTATATTCATACTTCACCTGTTTTCCTGATGTATCTGATATACTTGTTATTCTTCCTTCATCATCATATTTATAACTGATTGCCTTGCCGTCAGATGAACTTATGCCTTTGTCTGTAAATGACATGGTTGTTCCATATGCATCTGTCATCTGCTGCAGTCCGTGGTTTACATCTATCAGATACTTTGAACCTTCTGCTGATGTATACACATACTGTTGAGGATCAAATACCTCAAGGTCAAATGTGTAAAGAACTCCTCCTATATAGATCAGGTCTGTTGTATCAATACCGGATGGTACCAGTGTTGATTTTGATTTGTTAGCTGATTCATAATAAGCACTTATTCCATACTGAAGAGGATAGAATTTTGACTGTGAAGGGGATAGTTTAAGATCAAAACTTTCTCTCTTGCCGTTTCCGAGATCTACAGTGACCTTATGTGCTTTTGATTCCTTGATAAAATATGTTGTTACCCATGAACCTGCTGATTGTTCATCCCAGTTTTCACCCTGTACGCAGCTTGCCTGAACAGTCAGATCTGTAAATGACTGATCCCAGCCGTATCCAAGCTCTTTGTCTGAGTATCTTGCTCTGCTGTCATAGGTCCTTATTACTGATACAGGAAGATTATTCATGTTAAGTGACATATCCTCAAAGCTTATTGAAAAGTTTCCAAGCTTCATGTTTC
>JAUNSK010000027.1 GCA_030539275.1 Oscillospiraceae bacterium
ATACTGCCTGATGATGCAGGAGTCATGCTGCCTGATGAAGCAGGAGAAGTGTTGTTTGGAAAAGCAGGGCTCCGATTGTCAGCTTGCTGCTGTTTATAGTATTTAAGAATTTCCTGATTATATCTTCTAATGATATCTTTCGGATTATTGTTTTCGTTACTCATTATATTTGTACCCTCCAGATTTCAGAATTTGAGCAGTATTTACTGCAGCCTATATATTATATTCAGCCATAAAAATAAAAATTTCATTTTCATAAAATTTTCTGAAGCTTTTTGATAAGTTAAATAGTATTGTTAACAGTATAAACTCCCATTTCCGGTTTCCTCTTAATTTATGAGGCAGGCTTTGTTGTCTGCCTCATAAAAAAAGTGCCCTCTTAATTAAAAAGAGGGCAAAATAAAATAATATGCTTATTTATGTTAATGCGTACACTTTACGCGGGGGAGGGTTATTAAATATGAGGGGGGTCATATTTAATGATTTTATTATCGGATTTTATTGTGATAGAAATATGAATACGTATTGGACAATTAATGAAAAAACAGAGACTTTTACGTGACAATCCTGCGGCACCATGCAGCTGTAATTATACCCGGCTGCTGACAGATGTTTACGTATAAAGTCTCTGTTTAATTTATACCGGATGAGTATGATAAAATATCAGGTTTTCCAGTATTACGGTATCATCGGGAGCCTGTAGCCTCCACGGGAGATTCGTCCCTGAAAAGAAGGGAAATGCACCATATTGCAGACAGAGCAACAAGTATATAGATTACTCTGCTGATTAAGGACCCAGCACCCCCGAAAAGCCATGCAACCAGGTCAAACTGAAAAATACCTACCAGTCCCCAGTTTACTCCGCCTATTATCAGGAGTATAAGTGCGATTTTGTCCCACATGTTAAACACCCCGTTTACTTTTTGGAACTGATTTAGTTCCTGATAGTATTATATACACAAACATTTGTGTTATACATAATAAAAAACATTAATAAATAAAAAAAACGGCTTTCATATCCGGAAAAAACCCGGAATGAAAGCCGTTTTGATCATATTTTAGAATATCCGTAGCTGTTTACGATAGCATCAACCTTTACTCCGTCTTTACAGAGCTGACAATCTGCCGGTGTTTCAGTTTTATAATTAGGAAGATCATCAGAAGTAAATATTGATTTGATCGGAATATCAAGAACATGTTTTGCAGCTGAAAAAATTGAAGCGATTGCAACCAGATTGCCATTGTAGTATTTAAGGCAGTCGGTAGAACGGTTAATTGTCTTTCCTGTTGACGTAGATGAAATAAGAAGCAGGATCCGTTTTCCGTATATGGATTTCTGAATGTTATCCCTGAATATCATCTGATTGTTTGTATTGAGTTCAGGAGTTATGACAGAAATTCCTTTTGAGTCATTGATATTCATTTCTCCGGACTTAGTGAGAGCATCAGCCAGAAAAGCGCCGATCATTTCTGTTCCTTCAAGACAAATAATAGTATCAATACATGTGTCACGGTAATCTGATGCAAGTTCTTTTGCGGCCAGCTTTGCGACTGAATGATTTGTTTTGATTGTAGTCATATCAACGTAGTAGTTTATATGCGAATGGTTTGTAGCAAAATGACCGGGTATAATTCCCATTTTTATTTTTTTGTTTTTCTTTGATGTGATTTCAATTAATCTGCTTTCCATATATGATCTCTCCTTTTGTATAGGTAGTAAAGCCAATTGTAATTAACATTATAAAGCTAAAATACTGAAAAATTTGTCAGTAAGCATGTACGAGAAAAAATATAAAATATAATTACAATTAAGTTCTTATATTATATCATTATTTAATAAATAAATCAATATAATTTATACCGTTTCCACGAAAACGTAAAAAATAAGTTACTTTGATATAATATTACGAAAAAATATGTTTCATTTATTAATTGTATGCTTATGTATAATTAAATAAGCAATTAATTTTAGTAAAAATAATTAAAGCATTTTTGTTAAAAAAATAATTGAAAAGTTAATTAATTTATGATATAATAATTCCATCAGATGCTAATAAAAATAAACATATTTACTAAAGGAGGAATTTTGGTGATATCAAAAAAGCTGAAAAGAATCTGCAGTATGACAGCTGCAGTAGCATTCACCATAACTACATTCAGTAATTTTCCCGCACTCCAGAAGGATAGTAATTATCAGAAAGTCGAAGCAGTAAGTACCTCAAAGGTTGAGTTCGAGGATGGTACATATGGAGCAGACTCTGCTTTCGGAAGCAGTATTGCAGGTTTCTCAGGAACCGGCTATGTAGATCAGCAGGAAGGAGATGTTTCAGTAACTGTTAATGTTGATGCAACAGATATTTATGAACTGACAATAGGTTACTGTCTTCCTTCAGACAGAGGTTCAAAAATTCAGGATCTGTACATTAATGGTGTATCACAGGGTCAGGTAAGCTTTGCATCGTCAGATACATTTACTGAGCTCAAAGTGAGCAGTATAAAACTTACAAAAGGTGAGAATACCATTACTCTTAAGAAGAGCTGGGGCTGGACAATTTTTGATTATCTGAAAATCAATACAGCTGTTCTGCCTGAAGTAGCAGCAGGAAAGACTCTCAGTGATCCGTCAGCGACAGATTCAGCAAAAAGTCTTATGAGCTACCTTGTTGATCAGTACGGTAATCATATTATCTCGGGTCAGCAGGAATATTACGGTGAGTCAAGAGATGACGAGTTCGAATATATCTATAATCTGTCAGGTGAGTATCCTGCTATCAGAGGTTTTGACTTTGGAGAAACATGCCCTCTTTATGCATGGGATGCAGGTGCTGCAGACCGTGCAATATCATGGGTAAAGGATAAGGGCGGCATTGTAACTGCCAGCTGGCATATTAATGTTCCTGTAACTATGGCAAATTATACTCTTGGTTCTACAATGAGCTTTGATCAGACAACCTATTCACAAAAGACAGATTTCAAGACAGCAAATGTTATGGTAGAAGGAACAGTTGAGCATGATTACTTCCTTCTTGCGGTTGACAACCTTGCTAAAGAGCTTAAAAAACTTCAGACCGCAGATGTTCCGCTTCTTTTCAGACCTTTCCACGAAGCTGAAGGCGGCGGCGGTGAAGACGGAAAAGGCGCATGGTTCTGGTGGGGCAAGGAAGGTGCAGAAGTTTATAAAGATCTTTATGCTTATCTTTATAATATTCTGACACAGGAATACGGACTTCATAACCTTATCTGGGAATTCAACAGCTATGCATATGAAAAGTCAGAAAGCTGGTATCCTGGAGATCAATATGTTGATATCGTAGGATATGATAAGTACAATGCAACCAACTGGACAACCAACACTGTATCACCAAATGAAAGTGCTATTGCAAGTACATTCTATTCTCTTGTAAACTGGTACGGCGGAAACGACGGCAAACCGGTTGCAATGATGGAAAATGATACAATTCCTACAGTTGAAAACCTTACAAGCGAAAAGGCAGCATGGCTGTATTTCTGCCCATGGTACGGCGATCATCTGATGAATTCTAATTATAACAAGCCGGACAGCGTAAAGGAAATGTATCAGAGTGATTATTGTATAACACTTGATGAGCTTCCGGATAACCTTTACGGTTCATCAACATCAGGCAGCGAGACAACAACAACAACTACTACACCTGCAGTTACAACACCAGAACAGCCTTCAGACGGCAGATATGAATTTGAAAGCGGTACATTAGTAAATACAGGCGGATCTGCAGTAACAAGCGATGCAGCTGCGAGCGGCGGAAAATTTGTATACCTCAAGGATGCAGGAGATTCTGTTTCAGTAGACATAAACGCTCAGGAAGCTGGCACATATAAGATCATTTTTGGTTATTCACAGAGTTTTGATCCTTCAAAGAAGATCCAGGATCTTTATATTAATGGTACACTTGCTGAAAATGTTACATTTACATACTCAGATAAGTTTACTGAAACTTCAGGAACAGTAATAAGCCTTAAAAAAGGCACAAATACTATTAAGATCGTAAGCAGCTGGGGATGGACATATCTTGACTACTTCAAGATAGTAAAAGCAGAAACAGTAAAGGTTGATGCAACAGGTGCAACTTTATCTAATCCGAAAGCTTCAGATGCAGCAAAGTCACTTTACAGCTATATCTGCAACAATTATGGAAGCAAGATCATTTCTGGTCAGCAGGAATCAACATGGATGGGAAGCCCTGACTATGAAATGAACTTCATCAATGATGCGAGCGGAAAATACCCTGCACTCAGAGGTCTTGATTACATGAACGATGACTTTTCAGGTGTAAATGCAAGAGCTAAAGAATGGTATGAAAAAGGCGGAATCGTGTCAATATGCTGGCACTGCGGATCTGGTTTCTCTAAAGGATATGACGAGTGCAAGGCTGATGATCTCGACTGGGACAAGGCACTGACTCCAGGAACAGATGAGTATAATGCTCTTATAAAGGGCATGGATTCAGGTGCACAGGCACTTACGGTTCTTAAGAGTGAAGGTATTCCGGTTCTCTGGAGACCTTTCCATGAGTTTGACGGCGGCTGGTTCTGGTGGAGCAAGGGCGGTGCTGAAAACTTCAAGAAGCTCTGGCAGCTGATGTATGACAGATATACAAACTACTGGGGACTTGACAACCTTATCTGGGTATGCGGATTTACTTCCGGAGTACCTGAGAGCTGGTACCCGGGAGATGAGTATGTTGATATAGCTGGTGCTGATACATATGTAGACAATAATGCATCACTTGTCGGCATGTTCAATAAAGTTCTTGATGTCGTAGGAACAAATAAACCAGTTGTACTTCATGAAAACGGACCAATTCCTGACCCTGATAATCTTCAGGCTGACAGTGCTGCATGGGGATGGTTTATGACATGGCATACAGAATACATTACTCAGCAAAATTCAGTCGAAAATATCAAAAAGGTTTACAACAGTGATTATGTAATTACTCTTGATGAGCTTCCTGAAGATTTATATACTTCACAGGGCACACCAACACAAGAGATTGTCTATGGTGATCTCAATGATGATAAGATAGTTGAAATGACAGATCTGACTATACTTTCACTTTACCTTTTAGGTGATGTAAAACTTAATGCTCAGCAGATTAAAGCAGCTGATGTCAGTGGTGACGGAAATGTTGATCTGGCTGATCTCTCACATTTCAAACAGTATATACTGAAGGAACCTGTAACTCTCGGCCCACAAAAATAGTCATTTCCACAAACTCATTTATATAAAAAATCCGGCTGTATCAGCCGGATTTTTTTATATGAGTAAATAATATTTAAGAAAAATGCCCGCGGTATCAGAAATACAGCGGGCTGGATTTATTGTACTTAATTATCTTATTTTACTGCCTGGTGCAATGCTGTCATCTGCAAATAATACCTTTGCTGAACCATCCGGCATATCAGCACAGCATATCATTCCATAGCTTTCTGTTTTGCAAAGTGTAACAGGTTTAAGGTTTGCAACGATAATAACCTTTTTGCCTATAAGGTCTTCCGGTGCATACCACTGTGCAATTCCTGAAACAACCTGTCTTCCACCCATGCCGTCATCAAGCTGCAGACACAGAAGTTTTTTGGATTTCTTGACTTTTTCACATGAAACAACCTTTGCAACCCTGAGATCTGACTTGCAGAAATCATCAATGGTGATCTCCGGTGCAACCGGCTCTGCATCGGGTGTCTGAGGGTCTGACTGTGTATTTACAGATATAAGTGAATTAAGTGCTTCAATTTCTTTATCAACATCAATTCTCGGGAATATTGCCTCGCCCTTCTTAACAGTTACATCAAGAGAAAGTACTCCGAACTTTCCGGCGTTGTCATATGATACTGAGTCTTCAGATGCACCTATCTGTTCCCATACCTTTGGCATTGTAGAAGGCATAAATGATGAAAGAAGTGATGAACAGATACGTATGGTTTCAAGCAGGTTGTAAAGTACACCTGCAAGACGAGGTTTGTTGGATTCTTCTTTTGCAAGGACCCATGGCGCAGTTTCGTCTATATATTTGTTTGCACGTGACACTACCTGGAATATCTCCGCGAGAGCATTGTTAAGCTGAGTATTCTCAATATACTCGTCAACCTTGTCTTTGAGCTGGGTGGCAGCATCAATAAGCTGATCATCAAACTCACCTGCTGCTCTTTCTGTAATAAGCGTGCCGTCAAAGTATTTGACAACCATTGCAACTGTTCTTGAAACCAGGTTGCCAAGTCCGTTCGCAAGGTCGGAATTTATGCGGTTTATCATTATTTCATTTGAGAATGAGCTGTCAGCACCAAGAGCCATTTCTCTTAAAATATGATAGCGGATAGCATCTGCACCATATCTTTCACCGAGAATAAACGGATCAACAACGTTTCCAAGTGATTTACTCATCTTCTGACCGTTAAATGTGATCCATCCGTGTACAGCAAGATGCTTAGGAAGCGGAAGATCGAGTGCCATAAGCATTGCAGGCCATATTATAGCGTGAAATCTCATAATATCCTTTGCAACCATGTGAACATCTGCCGGCCAGAATTTATCATAATCAGTAAACTGGCTGTTGCAGTATCCAAGAGCAGATATATAGTTTGAAAGAGCGTCGATCCAGACATATACTACATGGCCTTCATCAAATGTAACAGGAATTCCCCACTTGAATGTTGTTCTTGATACGCATAGATCTTCAAGACCAGGTTTTATAAAGTTGTTTACCAGTTCTACAGCCCTTGTCTTAGGTCTGAGATAATCTGTCTGCGTGAGCAGATTTTCTATTCTCTCAGCAAACGGTGACATTTTGAAGAAATATGCTTCTTCCTTCGCTTCAACAACATCACGGCCGCATTCAGGACATTTGCCGTCAACAAGCTGGGATTCTGTCCAGAAGCTTTCACATGGTGTACAGTATTTACCTGAATACTCACCCTTGTATATATAGCCTTTATCATACAGATCCTTAAAAATCTTCTGAACAGTTTCAACATGATAGTCATCAGTTGTACGGATATATCTGTCGTAGCTGATATTCATATAGCTCCAGAGATTTTTAAAGACTTTTACTATTTCATCTACATATTCCTTTGGAGTAATGCCTTTTTCAGCAGCTTTCTGTTCAATTTTCAAACCATGCTCATCAGTACCTGTAAGGAACATGACATCGTATCCCTGCATTCGCTTATAACGCGCTATGGTATCACATGCGACTGTTGTATAGCAGTGTCCGATATGCGGATTTCCTGACGGATAATATATGGGTGTTGTAATATAAAATGGTTTTTTAGGCATTTTGAAGTCCTCCAGTTTTTTATTAAGTATAAACTCACACTTATAATAATTATAGCATATTCAGTGCTTTTGTCAAGCAAGGCAGCACCCGGAATCAACCTGCTGCAGGGTATGTATTCAGGTAATACTCAGACATTATTGACGGATATTAAGCTTTTATGTTCTTAAATGAACTTTTGTCCTTAGCGCTCTGGTTTTGCAGGATATTAATTAAAGATGAAAATATCTTAACAGTAATGACTTATACAATAAAATGTGATATAATTAGAAAAAAACAAAGGATCGTGAATTATTTGAAAAAAATATTTGTTCTTATATTATCGTCATTGGTTTTATTTTCTTTGCAGGGCTGCAGTGAAGACAAAAGTTCCGGCAGTGCAGGATCTTTATCAACAGCTGCATCTGATGATTCAGGTTATGACTACAGCGGTCTTGAAAGTCAGAAATATGCTGAACTTTTTACACATAAAGACAGGGATTCACAGTATTCTTTAAAGTGGTCATATGATAAAAAATATGATGATACCGGAATTAATTATATTTGTTACGACGGCAAGTCGGGCAGTTATTCGATTAATCTGACACAGCCGCTGTTCAATAACGTAAAGTTTATTCTAAAGGATCATAAAATTTATGATATCTATGACAACAGTAAAACATACATTACAACAGATGCCAAGCAGTCGGCTATGGAATTCGGATATCTTACAATTGATGAATTTGAGAGCTATGCAGCTGATATCTTCGCTGGCCTTAAATATCTTGGAAGCGGTAAGGATAAGCCGGCTGATGAGTCCCTCGAGTATAATTACGATGCGTATTATACCAGCAAGGGAGTAGAACTCTGGTTTCTTCTGAATGATGACAAAAGCCTTTACGCTATCAGAGCAGAATATGATGATAATGAGACAGCATACATGTATATAGAAGAACTGAAGGAAAGTGTTGATGAAGATGTTTTTAATATTCCTGACGGATACAAGGAAGATACAGAAACTACAGAAAGTAATCAGACAACATGAAACAGAATAAAAATATACTAAGATTTCATTTTATATTTTTTGCTGCTATCGCACTGTATATGATAACAGGCTCAATTTTTTTTGACGGGTGCTGTCCGCTGAGAGTTATTCTGAATATAGAATGTCCGTTCTGCGGTATGACTACAGCATATTTCAGACTGTTAAAAGGTGACCTGAAGGGAGCGTTTGAAGCTCATTCGCTGTTTTTTATCGGCGTTCCTTTTATTCTTATAATTGCACATTTTGAGGTGCTGAAAAAAAGATTCGGAGTATTTGTAAATATTATTTCAGGCATAATGATAGTTCTGCTTGTAGTGAGGTATATTATAAGAATACGTTCAGGACAGATATTTCTTTCAGTCTTATATTAATCAAATAAAAAAATGCCGCACAGAAATTTTTCTGTGCGGCATAATTATTTATTTAATATAAATTACTTATAAAGCTCAACGAGTTTTAAGAGGTAATCATATCTGTTCTTAGCATTGTCAAGAGCTGAGTTGAAGAGCTTTTCTGCTCTCTCAGGATTCTGACGTGCAAGAGCATTGTAACGAACTTCGCCCATGAGGAAGTTCTTGTATTCGTCAGTATTCGGAGCCTTAGAATCAAGTGAGAATGGATTCTTTCCTTCATTCTTAAGAGCTGGGTTGTATCTGTAAAGATGCCAGTAACCAGCCTGTACAGCCTTCTTCTCTTCAGCCTGAGCTGTAGCCATACCAGTCTTGATACCGTGGTTGATACATGGAGCGTAAGCAATGATGAGTGATGGACCGTCATATGCCTCAGCCTCTTCAATTGCCTTAATACACTGGTTGTAATCAGCACCCATAGCGATATGAGCAACGTATACATAACCATAGCTCATTGCGATACCAGCAAGATCCTTCTTCTTAACTTCCTTACCAGCTGCTGCGAACTGAGCGATAGCACCTGTAGGAGTTGACTTGGATGACTGTCCGCCTGTATTTGAGTAAACTTCTGTATCGAATACAAAGATGTTTACATTTTCGCCCTGAGCGAGTACATGGTCGAGACCACCGAAGCCAATATCATAAGCCCAACCGTCACCACCGAAGATCCAGAGAGACTTCTTGCTGAGGTAATCCTTATATGCAAGGATATCCTTTGCATCAGCACATCCGCAAGCTTCAAGTGTATTGATGAGGTTCTTTGTAGCTGCTGCATTTTCTTTTCCGCAGTTTACTGTATCAAGGAACTTTGCAATAGCTTCCTTGGTTTCAGCCTTTTCAGCCTTTTCAGCAAGTGTCTGAAGTTTATCTATAACTCTTGTACGGAGTGTCTTCTGAGCGAGGAACATACCGTAGCCATATTCTGCGTTATCTTCAAACAGTGAGTTAGCCCAAGCCGGACCCTTGCCTTCTTTGTTTGTTGTATATGGAGTTGAAGGAGCTGAACCACCCCAGATTGAAGAACATCCAGTTGCATTTGCAATGTACATTCTTTCACCGTAGAGCTGTGTTATCAACTTAGCGTAAGGAGTTTCACCACAACCAGCACAAGCACCTGAGAATTCGAGGAGAGGCTGTTTGAACTGTGAGCCCTTAACAGTAGTTGGTTTGAACTTTTCAAATATTTCTGGCTTTTCAGCAACGTTGAGGCCATAGTTGAATGTATCCTGTTCAGATTCCATTTCTTCGAGCGGCTTCATAACAAGAGCCTTGTTCTTAGCAGGACATACATTAGCACATGATCCGCATCCTGTACAGTCAAGAGCTGATACTGTCATTGTGAACTTAAGGCCGTTAAGAGCTGGTTTGAAGTCTGCTGACTTTGTTCCTGCAGGAGCAGCAGCAAGTTCTTCAGCTGTCATAGCTACTGGACGGATTACAGCGTGAGGACAAACATATGAACACTGGTTACACTGGATACAGTTCTCAGGAATCCATTCTGGAACATTAACAGCAATGCCTCTCTTTTCGAAAGCAGCTGAACCCTGTGGGAAAGTACCGTCTGCCATGTCAACAAATGTTGAAACTGGAAGAGCGTCACCGTTCTGAGCGTTGCAAGGCTGCTGAATGTTGTTTACGTAGTCGATAAGTTCCTTGTTGTCGCCTGTTGCCTTGTCCATACCCATCTGAGTATCAGCAGCATCAGCCCAGGAAGCAGGAATTTCAATCTTAACGATGTTCTTATAACCAGCATCAATAGCATTGTGGTTCTTCTTAACTACATCTTCACCCTTCT
The DNA here is from genome assembly GCA_030539275.1 of Oscillospiraceae bacterium. Taxonomy (GTDB): domain Bacteria; phylum Bacillota; class Clostridia; order Oscillospirales; family Ruminococcaceae; genus HUN007. Next base: position 10,537 of record JAUNSK010000027.1, read on the forward strand.
TCATGTAAGAAGCTGTAGCAGCGTCCTTCATATACTTAAGAGCATCCTCGAAAGGAATGATGTCAGCGAGTTTGAAGAAAGCAGACTGGAGAATTGTGTTGATTCTTGTGCCCATGCCTGTTTCAATACCGAGCTTAACGCCGTCGATTGTGTAGAAGTTGATGTTGTTCTGAGCAAGGTATCTCTTAACCTGTCCCGGGAGATGCTTTTCAAGACCTTCCATATCCCACTGGCAGTTGAGGAGGAATGTTCCGCCTGGCTTGATGTCAGAAACGATATCATACTTGTTGATGTATGACTGGTTATGACAAGCAATGAAGTCAGCTCTGTTTACAAGGTAAGTTGACTTGATAGGTGTTTTACCGAATCTCAGGTGTGATACAGTAACACCGCCTGATTTCTTTGAGTCATATGCAAAATATGCCTGAGCATACATGTCTGTATGGTCACCGATGATCTTGATGGAGTTCTTATTTGCACCAACAGTACCGTCAGCACCAAGTCCCCAGAACTTACAAGCTGTTGTGCCTGCAGGAGCAGAGTCAAGATGAGCGCCTGTTTCAAGTGAAAGATAAGTTACATCATCATTGATACCGATTGTAAATCTTGGCTTTTCTGTATTTTCGTAAACAGCCTTGATCTGAGCAGGAGTTGTATCCTTAGAACCAAGACCATATCTGCCGCTGAATACAGGAGTATTGTTAAATTTTGAACCCTTAAGTGCAGCAACAACGTCAAGATAAAGAGGTTCGCCGAGTGAACCAGGTTCTTTTGTTCTGTCAAGAACAGTGATCTTCTGAACTGATGCAGGGATAGCTTCGATAAGCTTGTCAGCACAGAAAGGTCTGTAAAGTCTAACCTTAACAAGACCGTACTTGCCGCCCTGTGCGTTAAGGAAGTCAATTGTTTCTTCAATAGTATCATTTACTGAACCCATAGCGATGATTACGTGTTCAGCATCAGGAGCACCGTAGTAGTTGAAGAGTTTGTAATCTGTACCGATTACGTTGTTTACCTTGTTCATATAGTCTTCAACGATAGCCGGAAGAGCATCATAGTACTTGTTGCATGCTTCACGTGCCTGGAAGAATATATCAGGGTTCTGAGCTGTACCTCTGAGTACTGGATGTTCAGGATTGATAGCTCTGTCTCTGAATGCCTGTACAGCGTCCATGTCTACCATGCCTGCAAGAGTTTCAGTATCCCATGTTTCGATCTTCTGGATCTCATGTGAAGTACGGAAACCGTCAAAGAAATGAATGAAAGGAACTCTGCCCTTGATTGTTGAAAGATGAGCAACAGCGCCAAGATCCATAACTTCCTGAGGGTTTGATGAACAGAGCATTGCAAAACCTGTCTGACGGCATGCATATACGTCTGAATGATCACCAAAGATGTTGAGTGCGTGTGAAGCAACGCATCTAGCGGAAACATGGATAACGCAAGGAAGAAGTTCACCTGCTATTTTATACATGTTAGGAATCATAAGAAGAAGTCCCTGTGAAGCTGTATATGTTGTTGTAAATGCACCAGCTGAGAGTGAGCCGTGAACTGTACCAGCGGCACCAGCCTCTGACTGCATTTCAGCTACCTTTACTTGTTGTCCGAAAATGTTTTTCTGTCCTTTTGTAGACCACTGATCTGTAACTTCAGCCATTACTGAAGAAGGTGTGATAGGGTAAATTGCAGCTACATCTGTAAACGGATATGATGCCCAGGCAGCAGCGTTGTTACCATCCATGGTTTTCATTTTTCTAGCCATTAAAATTTCATCCTCCTAGTTTATTATAGTTCATAAAATCTGATGATCTTATGAGCTTATTATGCGTTATGATTACACATAAACGTCAACTATAATAATAACACATGAAAAAAATTTTGTAAAGAGTATAGTGTAAAAACAATGTGCTTTTTAAGTTAATTGAGAAGAATAAGACTATGATGTGAATTATACTATATTTTTTGTAAAATTAATACACTGAATTTAGATATAGCTTTATTTACATTCGATATATAGCATACGAAACCATATGTATTGTCCAAAATGAAATATATATATATTAATTTATATGACTAAAAGTAATAAACAAGTTATATTATATAATGCCGGAAGGAATATTGCGGTAAATTTAAAAATAGAAATGTAGGGTGACCTTTTTGAACATCAATAGAAAAAATATTAAAAAATTAAAGCGACGTGAATTGCTTGAGGTAATGCTGGATATGCAGAGTGAAATAGATGATCTTAAAAAACTAAACAGCAGTCTTTTAAGTAAGCTCGAAATGAGAGATCTTGACATAGAGTCAGCAGGCAGTATCGCAGAAGCGTCGCTTAAAATTAATAAGGTTTTTGAGGCTGCACAGCAGGCTGCCGATATGTATTTACATAATATAAAGAATAAGCAGTCAGATACAGATATTCGAAACCTGAATATTTTAAAGTAAAAGAACAGGACTGATACTAATGAAAAAGTGTTCATCAGGATACAAATTTACTTCTGAAGATATAAGAGAAGAGCTTAAAAGAATAAACAGAAAGAGGTTTCAGATAAAAACTTTTACTGAGACTGTTTTTTCTCTCGTTGTTGTAGCAGCTGTATGTGTACTGATATCTGTACTTTTTTTCCCTGTTTTCCGGGTGACCGGTTCAAGTATGCAGCCGACACTTAACAGCAGGGAAATTGTTATGTGCATAAAAACCGGAAAACTTGATACAGGGGATATCGCAGCATTTTATTATAATAATAAAGTCCTGTTAAAGCGGGTAATAGGTATGCCGGGAGATAAAATCAATATTGAAAAGGATGGAAATGTATATGTAAATGAAATGATACTGAATGAATCATATATATCTGAAAAAAATATAGGCCGGTGTGATATAGATTTTCCATATGAGGTGCCTGAAAACAGAGTATTTGTTATGGGTGACAACCGCATCTCTTCTGTGGACAGCAGGACATCTGTTATTGGATGCATTGCAGATGAGTACATAATAGGAAAAGTATTTATAAGAATATGGCCGTTTGATGATATATCTTCTTTATAATTTAAATTGATGGCTGCAGCATATAACGGAGGTGATGAAATGCAGTACCCTGATTTATGGATCAAAAACTTAAAAATACGAAAAAGACATCAGATGCATTATTTAATAATTTATTTTTTTCTTTGTATAATAACGGTTGTATGTGTAGGTTCGGCACTTATTAAGCCCGCGGATGCAATGAGCGAAAGTGATGGCTGCTCATATCAGATTATATGCACAGATTCATCTGCGGATCATTTTCATACTTCTTCCTGTTATGGATGGGTATGTACTGATGCAGCACACATCCATGACACATCTCCTGAATATGAAGCAGTGCCGGGATCAATGTTTGGAGCAGCAACACATTTTCATATCTTTGCAGATGAGATTTCTATTCATTCACATACTCACGGAAATATTGCAACCAATTTTCTGTACTACAAATCACGCGATGATTATGACAGTACTATTAATGACTTTGGAATAAGATGCAATAATTTGTGCGGTATGACTTCAGTAAACTACATCAGAGACTATGCCGGTATTCTTAACGATTCTACTCTTCAGACAAAACTCGTACTGGGAAACGGAAGCAAATTCAGGTATAACAGCATTGATAGAAAATATATGATTTACAGTGAATCAGGTATCAGAAATAATGCAAAGCCGAGTTGGATCAGAAATGACTGTTTTACAGGAAACAAAGACAACGTTCCAATTGTAATTGAAGGGTTAACCCCATATATTGATATCAGAGCTGAACTTGAAAAATTATCTGTATTATCTCAGAAAATTGCGTCAAAGGAAGATACCGGCGGTCTTCAGATCAACTTATATGAAGAAGATATGAATAAAACTGTTTTAATAGACTGTGCACAGGCAAATGAAAAGTACATATACGGAAGTCTCGACGTATCAGATGACAACAGATACAGTCTTATTAAAAGGAAGAATATATCAATTAGCGGCATAGGTCCTGAAAGTAATAAAGTTCTTTTTCTTAATATAAATGTCGGTGACAGGTCATGTGTCGATTTTGCAGATAAACAATGGGCTATGACAGGAAATTCACAGTTTCAGGAGCTGCCTCTGGATGAAGGCGGAATAAGGATTGTATATAACTTTATAAAAATAACCGAATCCGGACCTGTCCCATATGACGGAAAGATAAATCTCAGAAACCAGATACATGGTACTATTCTAGCTCCTGATGCTGAAGTTGTGAACGGCAGCAATATAAACGGAAATATCATTGCAGATAAATTTAGTCAGTTAGGCGGTGAAACACACAGAGCTGATGTACAGGTAGAAGATACGGAAGATGATGATGAAGACTGGCCGCTATTATCAGATGAAACTCTTGATGTTACCGTAAAAAAAGGCTGGAGTAACACAGGGACTCATGAAAATGTTAATATTGTACTTTATTGTACAACAAATATGAACACTGATCTGTCTATGCTTACTGATGCCCAGAAAGTATTATATAATGCAGAGTCAGAAGCAATACAGCCTGTACAGATACTTAATGAGGAGTCCGGGTGGTCATATACATGGAGCGGGCTTCCTGTCAAAGACAGTTCAGGGAATGTTTTGTACTATTTTGTTAAAGAAACACCTGTGAGCGGATATAATGCTGAATATCATGGAAACGCTGTTTCTCTTGTATCCGGTACGGTAGACATTACAAATATTAAGCTGGTCGATATATCAGTTAATAAAAAATGGTCATTTTATGATGACAATGGTGATATTATCGATGATACATCACATGGAAATATATCCTGCATACAATTTGAACTGTACAGATCCGTAACTCATACTACAGACAGTACGCTGCCGCAGGATGCGGAAAAAGCCGGAGGTCCGTATAGTATTAATGATCCTGAATGGAAATGTGAAATTACCGGTCTGCCGCAGTCAGAGAACGGGCAAGAGCTTTACTATTATGCAAAAGAAATAAATGTTCCCGAAGGTTATACGGCGGTTTATACCACAGATCATGAGGCAGGAACGATACTTATTGAGAATCAGAGAAATAAACCTTCTATGATCTCGGTTAAGGTAATAAAGAAATGGAACAATGCGTCAGGTGTTACTTTACATCCGGAGAGCGTTACGGTTGCGCTTATGAGAAAGCTTGGAGCTGACGGGGAGTATGAGAATATCAGAGAGCCTGTCACTGTAACGGACGAATATACTTTTTCAGATCTGATAAAACACGACAGCAGCAATACAAGTTACTATTATAAAATTGAGGAATTAAATGTTCCTGAAGGTTATGAGGTTTCGTATACACAAAATGATGGCATAATGGCAGATTTACTTACTGACGGTGATGTGCATGTTATTAATATTACTAATACACAGAAAACCGGTCAGTTAAAAGTAAGTAAAACGTGGAAAAATGATCCTGAAGGTATTGACAGCGTAACTGTTGAACTTTACAGGTCGTCATCAGCACTTGGGGTACAGCAGACTCCTGACACAGACAATACTGTACAGACTACATACTCAGTAAGTCAGCCTGCGGGAGGAGTTCCTGACGTGTCATTAAGTCCTGCACAGCCTGGTAATATACCGGACTTTTCACAGGCTGAGCTGGTAAGCACGATAACTCTTGACGCATCATCGGGCTGGAGTACAGATTTCAGCAGTCTTCCGCTCTGTGACGAAAATGGAAATCAGTTTATTTATTACATAAGAGAAAAATATATAACAGGCACGGGGGCACACAATTATGAGATATATGATTACAGCGATATTTGCGGTATAACGCTCAGCGCAGATAATGGGGGCTGCTTAAGTGTTTCTAATATATTAAAGAAGTCAGTTATCATGCCCTCAACAGGGAGCTCAGGGGTTGGTATAATTCAGGCATCAGGATCAGTTATAATGATTCTGACTGCAGGATTATATATATTTCTTATAAAAAGAGATAAACGAAAAAATAATTAAACGAGAGGATTGAATTATTATGAAAAAATTTAAAAGGTTTGCGGCAGCAATGGCCGCAGTACTGCTTACAACTTGTATTTCACTGGCTGGAATACCAAATAGTAAGATAAACGCTGCAGGAGGGAATACTGTAACAATCAGCAATACGGCAGATGGTCATACTTATAAGGCGTATCAGGTATTTGCTGCAGTTCTCGACAAAACCTCATCGGATCCGATATTTACAGATATACAGTGGGGCAGCGGAGTAGACTCAGCGGCATTGCTTGCAGAACTTAAAGGTAACACTCTGTATGTGTTATGTGATACAGCTGCTGATGTTGCAGGCGTACTTAGTACTGCATCAGCAGAGCAGATAGATGATTTTGCCCACGTTGTTTCTAAACATACTACATCCGTAGCGATACCATCTGTTGATGAAGGGGATACATACTCAATTTCAGGCCTTGATGACGGATACTATTTTATAAAGGATTCATCAGCTGTAACAGGCCAGGATTCTTATACAAAATATATTCTTAAAGTAACAGATAATATGTCATTAATTCCCAAATCAAGTGTTCCGTCTGTCATTAAAAAGGTCAAAGAGGATTCAAAGTTTATTCAGGACGACGGATACGGTGCAGGTTATAACGATGTAGCAGACTATTGTATAGGAGAAGCTGTACCGTTCAAACTTATAGGAACAATGCCGAGTACACTTGATTATTATGATCATTATTATTATAAGTTTACAGATACACTGGGCCCGCAGTTTACAGCACCTTCAGCTGACGGGATAACAATCATGGCAGATGGTAAAGAAGTTGCTGCTAATAAATTTAATATTCATGTACAGGTTAATGCTGATACAGGTGTTATCTCAATAGAAATTGAAGATATCAAAGCATTAAAGGATACAAGTGGTGATCTTATAAAAGTGACCGTAGATTCAATAATAACCGTAGAGTTTTCAGCCGTGCTTAACAGCAGTGCTGAAATTGGATTGCCTGGTCAGGAAAACAAAGTCTTTCTGACATTTTCAAATAACCCTAATGAAGAATATAACCCGGTAACTGATAAAAACAACCCTGAAACACCAGGAGGAACAGATGATAATAATGACACCCCTTCTGATCAAGGTCAGACACCGGAGGATGAGGTAATAGTATTTACATATGAGCTGGACACGACTAAAGTAGACGGAAAAGATACTGAAATAAAACTTGACGGTGCAAAGTTCAAGCTGAAAAATGCAGATGAAAATTTTGCACGGGTTGATGAAAACGGTGTGCTTACTGGCTGGGATTCTATAGGAACAGAGCTGGTTTCAAATGAACAGGGATTATTCATGGTAAAGGGACTTGATGACGATACATACTGGCTTGTTGAAACATCAGCACCTGCCGGATATAACCTGCTGGCTGATCCTATTAAAGTAGTTATATCTGCAGCTACAGAAAATAACCAGAAGTGGTCAGGTGTACCTTCAGATGCTCTTACAGCTCTTTCAGTAACAGCAGCAGGTAACCCGGGAACTGCAGATGCCGACACCGGTATTGCACAGATAACAGTTGCAAATAATAAAGGAATTACGCTTCCCGGAACAGGCGGTATCGGTACTACGATCTTCTATATTGCAGGAGGAGTAATTGCAGCAGGGTCCGGAGTCCTTCTTGTTACAAAAAAAAGAACAGAGAAAAATGAAGAATAATTAATCTTATTGTCTGCCTGCATAGTTATGCAGGCGGGCATCAGGGAGTGTCTCATCATTATGAATAAACAAAATAAAAAACGAAGCAAAATACCGACACTGCTGTTTATATTTTTTTTTCTGGTGGGACTCTCCGTAATGCTCTATCCTACCCTTAGCAATTATATAAATACAAAACATCAGAGTTATGCAATAGCCAGGTATGATGAGATCATGAATAATCTGTCTGATGGTGAAAGCAAACGGATTTTTGAAGAAGCCCGGAGTTATAACTCAAGGCTCATGAATCTTGCGTCTCCCCTGGCTAATTATGCACAGGCGGATGGATATCTGAAAGCGCTGGATGTAACCGGTACAGGAATAATGGGCTATATTTCAATCCCGCAGATAAATGTTCAGCTTCCTGTATATCATGGAACAGGCGAAGATGTTCTTAATATAGCAGCAGGACATCTTGAAGGTTCTACACTTCCTATAGGAGGCAAAAGTACACATGCTGTTATTTCTGCACACAGAGGGCTGCCGTCTGCGAAACTGTTCAGTGACCTTGATCAGCTGACTGAGGGAGACACATTTACAATAACAGTTCTGAACCAGGTGCTTACATATCAGATCGATAAAATATCCGTAGTTGTTCCATCCGAAACGGAGAATCTGCAGATAATAAACGACGAGGACTGTGTGACCCTGCTTACATGTACCCCATATGGTGTAAATACTCATCGTTTACTGGTAAGAGGAAAAAGAACTGACAATGAAACTGCTGCAGATACAGTCAGAGTATCATCGGATGCAGTTCAGATAGATCCTGTAATAGCGGCCTCAGTTGCTGTTGTTCCTATGCTCGTAATCTTTCTTGTCATTATGATGATATGGAATACGACAGGCACCTCAGAGACTGGGTGCTCAAAACAGAATACTCAAAGGAAAGCGGTGAAGAAAGATGATGAAAAATAAGAGAATTGCTGCTGTCGCTTTAATAATTTTAAATATGGTTATTTTTATTGCCATCCTGCAGATAAATGTATCAGCACTGCAGACAGGCCAGAGTATTACTATAGACTGCCAGTGCGGCGGTGTATCTGTAAATGGTATGGAATGGAGACTGTATAAGGTAGCTGATATGGTAAACAGAGATCTGACGGTAACCGATACTTTTCAGAAGTATGCTGCAGTATTTGATTTAAGTACTCCGGAGGAAATGAAAAGTCTGGCTTCTGATCTACAGTCATATGTGCTGGCACAAAAACCTGAACCGGATAATACTTTAAAAACATCTGAAGATGGAACAGCAGTATTTCGTGATCTTGACAACGGCTGCTATCTTGCAGTATCAGACAGCATCTGTCTTGATGATACTGTTTATTATGCATCACCTGTGCTGGTATGCATTGACGGACCGGGGATCGGTGACGGCGAATCACCGTATAATGTACTGACAAAGCCCAAAATAGAGTCACATTATCCAGACGATAATCCAGACACAGATATAACTACTGATAATATATGGATGACTACGCCTGAACCTTCAGTAAGTGTCACAAAAACAGAGCCCCTTCCTCAGACAGGACAGCTGTGGTGGCCTGTACCGCTGCTTGTCTGTACAGGAATTATATTATTTGCAGCTGGATGGATGATTTATTTTAAAAAAAGTAACAGGTAAAAATGGATTTAACAACAGCCTGTCTGCTTAAGAAAACAGCATAAAGATAAACTTGACATAACTGTGTTATGGAGGATAAAGATGGATGTCAGATATGCAGGTATAATTTCAATGACTGCCGGAGCAGTACTGATAATAACAGCCGCATCTGTGGTGTTTTACAACATAAACTGTGACTCAAAAGCAAGTGTCGCTTCAGCTGCGCTGGTATCTGAAATCAAGACAGATATATCAGAATATCAAAATGAAAATAACAATGGACATCATCAGGTGGTTTCAGATAATTATGACTGCGGTTCAGAAGACGTTGCATGGGTAAGATATGATTCAGGCGATTATATAGGAATACTTGAGATACCGACACTTGATCTTGAACTTCCTGTAAAAAAAGAGTGGAGTTATGATGCACTTAAGGTTTCTCCGTGCAGGTACAGCGGAACCGCAGCTCACCATGATCTGATAATTGCTGCGCATAATTACCCATGTCATTTTGGTAATCTTGAGAAACTTGCTGCAGACGAGACTGTAAAATTTACTGATGTACAGGGTAAGATCTATGAATACAGGACTATCTGTACAGAGATAATCTATCCTGTTGATAATGAATATATGAAATCAGATGCCTGGGATCTGAGCTTGTTTACCTGCACATTAAGCGGAAAAAGCCGTCTTACTGTAAGATGCGTTAAGATAAATAACAATTAATTATAGACCAAAAAAATTATTCTATATTTATCACAAATGAACCGCTGATGAGTTGTGATGTTTTACAAATATAATTTTACCATTTGTTTTTTTTTTCTGAAAGCTTGACTTATACAGATATATGCGTTATAATTGCAATAGTGTTAAGTTAATATTCGTTATTAAAATTAACACTCGTTTTGTTGTCTCCTTTCTTTTGTTCTACACATATTTATTTATCTCTTTTTATCTTTGCAGGGCACCGTTTGTCCTGCAATTTTATTTTTTATAAGGAAAAATTTTTTATTTTACTATTTGACTAATACAATTGAGCTTTGTCTATTGCAAATTTGTCATTTATGTATTATAATAATTCTATAATAATGTCAGCAAGACAGGATGGAGTCTGTAGTTTTATGCCCCGATTTTTTGTAGATGAAATAAGTGAAAAACATGCGTCTATAACCGGAGATGATGCAAGACATATAATGCGTTCTCTCAGGATGAAAACCGGAGATGCACTGACTGTCAGCTGTAAGGGTATTGATTACTCCTGTGTGATTGATTCTTTTTCAGATGAAACAGTAAATCTTGAAGTTCTGTTTTTTAACAAGTGCAAATCGGAACCTACAGTAGATATTACATTATATCAGGCAGTTCCGAAACTTGATAAACTGGAAATGATCATTCAGAAATCTGTTGAACTCGGAGTGTCACGAATAGTCCCGGTTCTGACAAGAAGATGTATATCAAGACCTTCAGAAAAAGACTTTTCAAAAAAACTCGGACGATATCAGAATATCTCGCTTTCTGCTGCAAAACAGTCAGGAAGAGGCATAATTCCTGAAATAATGCCGATAATAAATTATACTCAGGCTATTGAATGTATGAAAAAATCCGATTGCTCACTTATGTTTTATGAACAGGGCGGAATCAGATTCTCTGAGGTTGATTTTGACGGTGTCAGAACTATTTCGCTTCTTGTCGGAAGTGAGGGCGGTTTTGATGAAGCAGAGGTCGGACAGGCTGATGCTGCCGGAGTTAAAAGAATCTGGCTTGGTGACAGGATATTAAGATGTGAGACAGCCCCTCTTGCGGCGCTGACTCTTACAATGTTTTTAACACAGAATTTGTAATCTGATTTCACAACGGACATGCTGTACATGATCTATGTATGAGAGCAGATATATTCTCATCATATTTTTTTAGTCCGCCATTATCAGACGGACAGAATGGAGGTTATTATGAAAGGTTCATTAATAGGAATTATAGCAGCAGCAGTATCAGTAACGGCAGCTATTATTACAGTAATTGCACTTAAAAAACATCACAATTCATGTGATGATTCATGTGACTGCGGATGCGACTCAGACTGTGACTGCGGTTTTGATGACTGCGGATGCGATTTTGATGACTGTGATGTAGATGACGGCGATTTTGACGGATTTACTTGTGAAGATGAATGTGATATAGATGATTTTGATGATGACAGAGATATAGATAATCTTGTTCCGGATGCAGCAGATGATGAAGAGGAAGAAGAAAACCTGGATAAGTAATCTGGTAAGGCAAGTTTAAGTATAGTAAATATCAACAGGGCGGATTTGTCTGTCCTGTTTTTATTTTTTTAAATCTTACATATGGAATTATACTTATTATTATGATATAATATAATAATCACACGAACAAAAGACTGCGGCTGCCTGCTGCGAAAAATACATAAATAAAAAATATATTTACGGAGGTTTTTATGGCAAAGGAAATAAAAAAGAAGACACTTCAGATGCCGGCAAGCAATGATGATAAGAAAAAGGCCCTGGAGGCAGCGATTGCCCAGATAGAAAAAGCATATGGTGCCGGTGCTGTCATGAGGCTCGGACAGACAAAGAGCCTTGACGTGGAAGCTGTTCCCACAGGTTCAATGACACTTGATATGGCGCTTGGAATAGGCGGAGTTCCGAGAGGACGTGTAGTTGAAGTGTACGGACCTGAAAGTTCAGGTAAGACAACTGTTGCGCTTCATATAGTTGCAGAGGCACAGAAGCTTGGCGGAAACGCTGCTTTTATAGACGTAGAGCATGCTCTTGACCCTGTTTATGCAGGTGCACTCGGCGTGGATATAGATAATCTTCTTGTTTCACAGCCTGACAGCGGAGAACAGGCTCTTGAGATTGCAGAAGCACTTGTACGTTCAGGAGCTATTGATGTAATAGTCCTCGACTCTGTTGCAGCCATGGTAACAAAGGCTGAAATAGATGGTGAAATGGGTGACCTGCATGTCGGCCAGCTCGCACGTCTTATGTCACAGGCAATGAGAAAGCTTACATCTGTTATCGCAAAATCAAACTGCGTAGCGGTATTTATCAATCAGGTCAGAGAAAAGATAGGTGTTATGTATGGAAATCCTGAAACAACACCAGGCGGACGTGCGCTTAAGTTCTATTCATCAGTACGAATTGAAGTACGTAAAGGAGAGGCACTTAAGAACGGTGCTGAGGTAATAGGAAACAGAACAAGATGCAAAGTCGTAAAAAATAAGGTAGCACCTCCGTTCAGAGAGTGTGAATTTGATATTATGTACGGACAGGGCATATCAAGAGTCGGTGAAGTTCTTGATATGGCAGTTGATCTTGATATCGTTAAAAAGGGCGGTGCATGGTTCAGCTATAACGATATGAAGCTTGGACAGGGAAGAGACAATTCAAAGGAGACACTCAGAAACAACCCAGAGCTCATGAAGGAAATAGAGGAAAAGATAAAGGAAAATGTAGATAATCTTCTTATGGTGTCAAAGAAAAACAAGAAGGAAGCAAAGCTTACAGAAGCTGTGAAAAAGGCTGAAAATACAGCATCTGCAGCAAAGGATGATGTATCGATCAATGCGGATGATGACTTTGAGGAATTCTCACCGGCAGGTAATATTGAATGACCGTACAGTCAGTAGCACCATATAAGGGAAACACAGTTGAGGTCTGTATAGACGGATCACCTGTATATCTGCATAAAGATATAGTCTTTGATTTTGGTCTTAAGGCCGGATATGAGATAACAGATGAAAAATATAATGAGATAATCTGCGCTGCCCTGAAAAAGAAAGCAATGGAGCGCGGACTTTATCTTCTTGACTACAGAGATCATTCATACAGGGAGCTGTTTGAAAAGCTTTCGAAAAATTATCCTGATGATGTCTGTTTTTACGTAGCAGACAGACTTACAGAGCTAGGAATGATAAATGACAGAAGATATGCGCAGAATCTGGCTGCAAAGTTTATAAAGGTAAAGAAATACGGACCTTTCCGTGCTGTAAGAGAGATGTGTCTGAAGGGAATTGAAAAGTCACTCGCACAGGAAATGGTCTGTGTTTACAGTGATCAGACACGGGATATTCTTTATGATCTGGTCTGTGCAAAATATTCAAGGTATCTGACTGATGACTCCGGAATAAAAAAAGTGAAAAATGCTCTCTGCAGACAGGGATATGGATATGATGATATAAATGCGGTCATTGATATGTGTCTTGATGAATAATTTTAAAGGATGGAATAATAAATGCCTATAAATGTTGGAATGGTTTCGCTCGGATGTTCTAAAAATCTGGTGGACAGTGAACGTATGCTCTACAAAATAAGAAAAAGAGGATATCAGCTGGTAACCGATCCTGCGAAAGCAAATATAGTAATAATCAATACATGCGGATTTATACAGTCAGCAAAAGAGGAAGCAATTGAAACTATCCTTGAACTTGCCAGGCTCAAGGAGGAGGGAACAGTAAGGAAACTGGTCGTTTCAGGATGCCTTGCTGAGAGATACAAAGAACAGATAGCCGAGGAGTTTCCTGAAGTTGATGCTGTAGTCGGCATCGGATCGGATGACGAAATAATAGATGTTCTCGACAGAGTTCTTGCAAATGAACGTGTTGTTGAATTTAAGGACAAATGCAGTCTCGGACTTACCGGCAAGAGAATAATCTCTACACTTCCGTTTTATTCTTATCTTAAGATTGCAGAAGGATGCAGCAACTGCTGTTCATACTGTGCAATTCCCATGATAAGAGGAAAGTTCAGAAGTGTTCCTATGGAAAAGGTAATCGAGGAGGCTCAGTGGCTTGCAGATAACGGTGTAACGGAACTTGTTGTGATAGCACAGGACTCTACAAGATATGGTGAGGATCTGTACGGAAAATCAAAGCTTCCGGAACTTCTGCGTGAACTGTGTAAGATTGGATCTCTCAAATGGATACGTGTTCTCTACTGCTATCCTGAGAGAATAACAGATGAACTTATTGATGTTATAGCCAGTGAAAATAAGATCGTAAAATATCTTGATATACCTATTCAGCACAGTGATGAAAAAATACTTAAGGCTATGAACAGAAAAGGCAGTGAACAGGAATTAAGAGCTCTGTTTGAAAAACTGCGCAGCAAAATACCTGGTATAACTCTGAGAACTACCTTAATAACCGGATTTCCGACAGAGACTGAGGAACAGTTCAATTCAATGGCTGAGTTTGTAAATGATATACAGTTTGAAAGACTCGGATGTTTTCCTTATTCCCAGGAAGAAGGAACAAAGGCTGCCCAGATGCCTGATCAGGTAGATGAGGAAGTCAGAAATCACAGAAGTGAAATAATTATGCAGCAGCAGCAGTTAGTAAGTGAAAAGAAAAATAACGCAATGATAGGCTCAACTGTACAGGCTGTAGTAGAAGGTTTTGATCAGTGGGCAGAATGTTACTTCGGAAGAACAAAAGCTGATGCTCCTGACATAGACGGCAAGATATTCTTCAGCAGTGCAAAGAAACTTAAATGCGGTGAGTACGTGATGGTTAAAGTAAATGAGTCTCTTGATTATGATTTGATGGGAGAGGTTATAGATGAATCTGCCGAATAAGCTGACTCTGATGAGAGTCATTCTCGTTCCTTTTTTCATACTGTTCTTTTATCTGGATAAGCTTCCGGGAAATTACCTTATAGCATTTATAATTTTCGCGGCAGCAAGTATTACAGATGCTCTTGATGGTCATATTGCAAGGAAAAACAACCTCATTACGAACTTCGGAAAGTTTCTGGATCCGCTGGCAGACAAGGTGCTGGTAATGGCTGCACTTGCGTGCTTTGTTGAAAAAGGTCTTATGTCTGCTATACCTCTTATAATTATTATTGCAAGAGAGTTTATGGTATCGGGACTCAGACTTGTAACAGCAAACGAAGGAATAGTTGTAGCAGCTGGTATATGGGGAAAACTGAAAACAGCATTTACGATGGTTTCAATTGTAATAATACTTGTTTTCTGCATTGCCGGTGTAACAGATAAACTGAAGCTCATTTCAGATATACTTATATGGATATCTGCTGCGCTTACAATAATATCAGGTGTTGTATATCTTAAAGGTTACTGGAAATATATTGACACAGATAAATAAAATAAATAACGGTGATGAAGCATAGGTTTCATCACCGTTATTTATTTAATGGATTCTGATAAGTTTTGTACAGGCTATGACAATAAGTATAAGGCCGCTAAGCCATGAAAAATCGTGTTTCAGACTGCGGCTTACAGACTTTCCGGTAATATAGCCCAGACCGATCGCTGCCATACAGAACAAAAATGACATTATGCTGACCATAGCAATATTTGTGCCAAGCAGTCCTATTCCTATTCCGGCAGCTACTGAGTCAAGGGAAAGCGCTATCCCCAGTACTGCTGACTCGCTGCATGAAATACATTTTGAACAGTCCTTGTCGGCCTTCGCCGGCTCCATGTATATTTCAATAACAAATCCCATACCGCCGCGGCAAAATGATACTTTTCGTCTGTTATTGCTGCGGCTCAGTAATTTTTTCAGATATTCTTTGAGCACCGATATGAGTCCCAGAATAAAAAGAATAAGGAAACCGAGTATACATGAGGTCTTCTGGGAAATATAGCTGCTGATAATATTTGAAAACAGCAAAGAAACTGTCAGTGCAGCTGTTCCTATAGTGCTGATAATAACAGCAGGGACAAAATTTATCTTTACCTTGCTGCTGCCATATGAAAAGGCTGCAAAAAATGCATCTATACACACAGCGAAAACAAGCATAACCCCCTGCATCATTAAATCACCCCATTTGCAAAATGTCCTTACTATAATATTATTAATAATCAAAACAATGGGTGACTGATATAACAGCATTTATTTTAAAACAGATGCAGCAACATGTGATTTTTCTCAAAATACGTTGAAAGTTGATATTTTGTTCAAAATGGAATCATATTATATGTGTTTTATGTAGAATAACAAAATAGTATTAAAAAAGAAAGATGTAATAATTGACAGTATTGAATATTTATGTTATTATATATTTACGAGTTTACATAGGAAATATAGTGCAGGGTAACATATACTGCACGGTAAAAGTAAATATATAAAGTTATAGGAGGATTATTATGACACTGGAAATTGAGACGATTCAGAATGACCTGGGGAAATTTATTATGAGCCTTTGTCCGGTTAAGTGGGACAAAGTATATTATTATGTTATACGGACTGATATGAGTTGTGATATGTACTTCTGTGTCAAAGAATTTCAGACCGGTCTGATCATAAGCAGCAATTATTTTTTTGACAGGTATGATAAGTACGGAATGTCTAAAAATGAAACATATGCACAGCTGTACAAGATGACAACTTCATTATATAATGCTTACAAGGCCGATAAAGAAAAGCTCTGGACAACAATGACACTGATAGCTGACTCATCAGGAGAGACAACTTTTGATTTTACATATGAAGCACCTGCCGGTAAAAATATATTCCAGCAGCGCGAAGAATGGGAGAAAAAGTATTTTAATGAACCTGCTCCGGCAGTAAAGGTAAAATATCCGGAGGGTATCTGATTATTATAACAGAAAAAATCCGTAAAACTGATGACTGACAGGTTTTACGGATTTTTTATTCTTTATACTTACACAAAAGGCTGTTATCACGTGTCCTGTCATTATAGGTATTGCAATAAAATATTATTAGTGATATGATAATAAAAAACTACAAGTGAGGGATTGTATGTCAACAAAAGAACTATTGTTAGAACAGCTTATCAGGTCAGAAAATGATTATATCTCGGGGAGCAGGATTGCACGAAACCTTGGTATATCCAGAAATTCCATATGGAAGGCGGTCAAATCACTGCAGGCAGACGGATATGTCATTGATGCTGTTACAAATAAAGGCTACAGGCTTACAAGTTCTCCTGATATTATAGATGAACCATCCATCAGAAAATATCTTGACACAAAAAAAATAGGCATGGATATAATTATACTTGATGAAACTGATTCAACGAACAATTATGCCAGAAACATTGCTGAGAGCGGTGCAGGGAGCGGTACAGTAGTAATTGCAAATAAACAGACCAGTGGCAAAGGACGGATGGGCAGAACGTTCGTTTCTCCTGTCAACAGCGGAATTTATATGAGTATAGTGCTTAAATCATCTGTAGACATTGAGACAGCACAGCTGCTGACGTCATGTATTGCAGTTGCTGTATCAGAGGCTCTTGACAGTCTGTACAAATGTAATAGTGCTATCAAATGGGTAAATGATATAATGGTTAATGATAAAAAGGTCTGCGGTATACTTACAGAGGCTGCTGTAAACTGTGAAACTGCAGATTTTAAATATATTATTGCCGGTATCGGAATAAATGTCGGAACAGTCAGACAGACATTTGATGAGCAACTGCTCGAAATAGCTTCTTCCATGGAAGATGAAACAGGCATCAGGAATCCAAGAAGCCGTATAATTGCAGAGGTATTATCCAGACTTGAATGTCATCTTGAGAAACTCAAGACAAAAGAGTTTATAGAAGAATACCGCCGCAGGTCCTGGATAATCGGAAGAAAAATCACAGTATGTACAAATATGCACGAGAAAAATGCAACTGCGGTAGATATAGACAGCAGTGCAGGTCTTCTCGTCGAATATGAGGATGGAACACAGGAGATTATCAGTTCCGGAGAAGCAAGAGTAAGAAGAAACTAAAAAAAGCTTTACCAGTCATAAAAAATAAACTGGTAAAGCTTTTGTATTATCAGAAGGATTTATAATCTGTAAATGGAGACTGACCATATCCGCCGAACTCCTGGGCAGATGCAGTTCCGGAGCTTATAGCCTCTGATTTAAGCATTTCATATGCAAATGCTTTTGCTGAAAGGTAGTATGGAGAAACAAGAAGTATATTTCCTATCAGGCAGGTCAGTGTTCCGACTATATACCATCCGGTAAAACTCAGGTCAAGGTAGAAAAGATCTCCTTTATGGCCCTTGGTTATTCTGTTGCTGAGCTCAAGGACCTGATCATAACTGAGATCCGGATTATCACTCTTTATATACTCGGCCATTGAATATGCGTATGATTTTATTATTCCGGGGATAAGAAATAAAAGTGACCATGCAAATATGTAGATTGATTTTATAACCCCGAGAATGACGGTGCTCTTGTAAGTCTGACTGAAGCAGTTGAAAATGGATGAAACCGGCTGTTTATTTCCTCTTACAGCCTGTGAGAACCATCCGGCAGATCCGACAGTTACTGGATAACATACAAAAATAGACAGTGCAAGTGAAAACACTAATACAAACAGGTATAACCCAAAACTGAAATCAGGACTCTGATAATTGTTGAATCTGTACTGTACTGATGAACTTACGCCGGAAAGAACAGTAGTAAGAAGAGCGGCCAGTATAGCCTCATTGTTCGACTGCCTGAATGCCCAGGCATTTTTTTTGATCAGTATGTGTGAATACATTTTGTGTCCCCCTTATATATTTTTATTAAATTATACCATATGGATTTTATACGGTCAATATTGGATCTTCATTTTACAAAATAAAAGTATAAAAATCCGTAATATTCGCAAATATCTTGATTAAATTCAATAAATGTGTTAAAATTAATATACTATTGTGAACTATAACCGCAATGACAAACAGTCTTATTTTTATTTGACTGGACAGCGCCGGAAATAAGCTCGTAAAACAGCATATCACATTATTAAAGGAGTTTTTTCAATGACAAATACTTATGAAAGCCCATTTTGTACAAGATATGCAAGCAAAGAAATGCAATTCGTTTTTTCAGCCGATAAAAAGTTTACTACCTGGAGAAAACTGTGGGTTGCGCTTGCAAGGGCAGAAATGAAACTTGGTCTTCCGATAACAAAAGAACAGGTTGAACAGCTCGAAAAAAATATTGACAATATTGACTATGAAACTGCAAAAAAACGCGAAAAGGAATGCAGACATGATGTAATGTCACACGTATATGCATACGGAGTAGCATGCCCGGACGCCAAAGGCATAATTCATCTTGGTGCAACATCATGTTATGTCGGAGACAATACAGATATAATTATTATGCGTGATGCAATGCAGATCGTATACAAAAAACTGATCACTGTTATTTCACAGCTTTCAAAGTTCGCAGCTGAATACAAGGATATGCCTGCACTGGCTTACACTCATCTTCAGCCTGCACAGCTTACCACTGTAGGAAAACGTGCGACACTCTGGATAAATGAACTTCTGATGGATCTTAATGAACTTCAGTATCGTCTTGACAACTTAAGACTTCTTGGTTCAAAGGGTACAACAGGAACTCAGGCATCATTTATGGAGCTCTTTGAGGGAGATACCAAAAAGATAAAGAAGCTTGAAAGCATGATCGCACAGGAAATGGGATTTGACGGTGTTGTTCCTGTATCAGGACAGACATATTCCAGAAAGATCGACTCCCAGATACTCAGTACTCTTGGCGGAATAGCTCAGTCTGCAAGCAAGTTCTCAAATGACATGAGACTTCTTCAGAGCTTCAAGGAGATGGAAGAACCTTTTGAAAAGGGCCAGATAGGCTCATCTGCTATGGCGTACAAGAGAAATCCTATGCGCTGTGAAAGAATTACTTCACTTGCAAGATATGTTATGATCGACACACTTAATCCTGCATTTACTGCTGGTACACAGTGGTTTGAGAGAACACTTGATGACTCAGCAAACAAGAGAGTATCAGTAGCTGAGGGATTCCTTGCAGTTGATGCAATCCTTAATATAATGATCAATGTAACAAGCGGACTTGTTGTTTATCCTAAGATGATCCGTCAGAGAATTATGCGTGAGCTTCCGTTTATGGCAACTGAAAACATTATGATGGATGCTGTAAAGAAGGGCGGAGACAGACAGGCACTTCACGAAAAAATACGTGAATACTCAATGATCGCAGGAAAACATGTAAAAGAAGACGGACTTGAAAATGATCTTTGCGATATGATCATAAACGACAGGATGTTTATGATATCAAAGGAAGAGATCGATGCAATTCTTAAGCCTGAAAACTTTACAGGACGCAGTTCACAGCAGGTAGAGGAGTTCATAAAGGAATGTGTTGCACCTGTACTTGATGCAAACAAGGATAAGCTGAATGAAACAGCAGAAATAAACGTATAAAAAACGTATTTTATTATCGGCAAATGAGCATTATTAGTATTGACTTATGTATGTATTTGTCATATAATTATATTAATTTGTCGATAATATTTTTAATTGACTAAAATAATTTTTTTGGAGGTAAAAGCGTGAAAAAAATTAAAAAGCCCATTTTCTTTATAGTCTTTTTAATTATTATCTCTTTCTCGTACACTGCAATTTTCGGAATTAAGTACCAGTACGGAGATATTGTTTCCACATACATAAAAGATGTATCGGATATAAGACTGGGCATAGATATTCAGGGTGGTGTTGATGTTACATTCACACCTGCAGAGGGTGTTGATGCGACAGAGGCACAGCTCGATTCAGTCAAAGAAGTAATGAAGGTTCGTCTGGCTTCACTCGGAATTACAGACAGCAGCGTTTATACAGATCCTGACAATGACCGTATAATTGTCAGATTCCCATGGCAGTCATCTGAATCCAGTTTTGATCCTGAAGCTGCAGTCAAGGAACTTGGCGGTACAGCAATGCTCACATTCCGTAAGGGTGAGGATTCAACAAAGGACGAAAACGGTGAGGTCGTTCCTACAGGTGAGATCGTCCTCAACGGTGAAGATATTGCTAATGCACAGGCAGGATATCAGCAGGAACAGGACGGCACAGTCAAGTATGTAGTACAGCTTGAAATGAATGCCGAA
Source organism: Oscillospiraceae bacterium (assembly GCA_030539275.1). Taxonomy (GTDB): domain Bacteria; phylum Bacillota; class Clostridia; order Oscillospirales; family Ruminococcaceae; genus HUN007. The sequence continues at coordinate 31,728 of JAUNSK010000027.1, forward strand.
GGTACAACAAAGTTTGCTGATGCAACAGGAGAACTTTATGAGAGCGGCGGCGTTATTTCCATATGGATGGATAACAACGAAATAACAGCTCCTAAGGTAAGTGCTCATATTACTGACGGTAAGGCTATCATGGAAGGCAACTATCAGTCGTATGATGAAGCAAAGGCTATGGCTGACAAGATTAATTCAGGTGCTCTTCCGTTTACACTTACAACATCAACATTCTCAACTATTTCACCAACACTTGGTTCCGGCGCACTTGATGCCATGATTCTCGGAGGACTTATTTCATTTGCATTTATTGCAATATATATGATATTCCTATACAGACTTCCTGGTTTCGTTGCAGTTATAGCTCTTATCGGACAGATTACCGGTACACTTGCAGCAGTAAGCGGCTACTTCCAGTTTATGAACAGTTCAACCCTTACTATTCCTGGTATTGCAGGTATTATTCTTTCGATAGGTATGGGCGTTGATGCAAACATTATTACAGGTGAGCGTATCAAGGAAGAACTTCGTACAGGAAAGACTCTTAATTCAGCACTTGAAACAGGTTACAACAGAGCGTTTTCAGCTATCTTTGACGGAAACTTAACTGTTATCCTTATAGCTATAATTCTTATGGGTGCATTCGGCGTTCCTGACAGCCTGTTTGCAAAAATGCTTTCATTCCTCTTCAGATGGTTCGGAACAACTACTGAAGGTACAATATTCTCATTCGGATTTACTCTTATGGTTGGTGCTATTCTTAACTTCCTTATGGGCGTTCTTGCTTCCAAGCTTATGCTTGGTTCACTCTCCAAGTTCAAGGTATTCCAGAATAAAAAGCTCTATGGAGGTGTAAGCAATGACTAAAAACGTAAACACCAGTGGAAATGATAAAAAGACACTTGATCTTGTATCAAAAAGAAAGATATTCTATATCATATCAGCAGCACTTGTTGCCATATCTCTTCTTGCTTCTCTTTTTGGTGTTGATATCGCCATAGAGTTCAAGGGCGGTACAATGGTTTCATATTCATTTGACGGTGAAATTGACAATAATGCGGCTAAAAAGGTTATTGAAGAAGCTATCGGTGAAAAGGTAAATGTTCAGCAGGGTGATATGTTCAAAAGTGATAAGAAAAACCTTGTAATTTCACTTGTATCATCAGAAGGTCTGACAGCGGACAAGCAGTCAGCTCTGACAGAGTCACTTGAAACAGCTTATCCTGACAACGGACTTGAGATACTTGACTCTACAAACGTTGCAGCTTCATCAGGTATCAACTTCTTTACAAAGTGCATAGTTGCAGTTGTATTTTCATCAATTATCCTTATCTTATATATTGCACTCAGATTCAAGAGAATCAGCGGATGGTCATCAGGTGTGTGTGCTGTTATCGCACTGCTTCATGATGTTATCATCACATATGGTGCATTTATAATCATAGGTTTCCAGATCAATTCAAACTTCGTAGCAGTTGTTCTGACTATCCTCGGATGCTCAATAAACAACACAATCGTTGTTTACGACCGTATCAGAGAAAATAAAAAGCTTATGCCTGGTGCATCAATTGAAGACCTGGTTAATACAAGTACAGTACAGTCTGTAACACGTTCAATCAGAACTACAGTAAGTACAATAGTTACAATGATCATTATCTCAATAGTTGCAGGAATAAGAGGTGTATCCTCTATACAGAGCTTTGCAATACCTCTTATAGTAGGTATGACAGTAGGAACATACTCATCACTTCTGCTTGCTCCTTCACTCTGGGTTTCATGGCAGAAAGCTTCTGACAAGAAACATCCGTCAAAAAAAGCTAAAGCATAATTATCAGTACAGAATATATATTAACCTTAACCACCTTGTTTTCCAGGGTGGTTTTGTGTTATAATAAGTAATGAAATATTCAGAAAACGGAGGCGCAGGCCATGAAAGCAGGAGTGTCTACTGCATGTCTTTATCCGCAGCTTCTTGAGGATTCCCTTAAGGATCTGGTGGAAAGACACATCATAAATACCGAGATATTTGTTAATTCTCATTGTGAAATGCAGCCTGAATTCACTCAGCTGCTTTATTCTATTCTTAAAAGAAATAATGCAGTCTGTACGGCTATGCACCCTTATACTTGTCCGATGGAACCAATGATGCTTTTCTCGCAATATGAGAGGCGTGTTTCAGATATGCTTGATTATTACAAAAGCTTTTTTGAGATCATGAATCGTTTCGGTACAAAGATATTTGTATTTCATGGAAACAAATATCAGACGCCGGTCAGTGAGGAACTTTATTTTGAGAGATTTGCGAGGCTTGCTGAATGTGCAGAGAGTTTCGGAATAATTGCTGCACAGGAAAACGTTTCACGATGTCAGAGCAGAGACCTTGAATTTCTTACAGATATGGCAGGATATCTCGGAGACAAAGCACATTTTGTACTTGATGTCAAGCAGGCAGTAAGGGCAGATGAGGATCCGCTTATGTTTGTAAAAAAACTTGGTGATAAAATAGTACATGTTCATATCAGTGATCACGGAGAAAAAGGAGATTGTCTTCCTTTAGGTCATGGTAAATTTGATATAGATACATTTCTGGTGCAGCTCAAAAAGGCCGGATTTGACGGGTCTGTTATGATTGAACTGTACAGGTACAATTTCAGTGATGCAGATGAACTGGCAGATAATTATTTTTATCTGAAAGAAATAATACAAAAGATAGATGTGGAGGCAAAAGTATGAGATGTCCTTTTTGTGGCTATGAAGATACAAAAGTAATCGATTCAAGACCAACTGATTCAAAGAAGAGAAGACGCAGGGAGTGTACAAAATGTCAGAAGCGTTTTACAACATATGAAAGCGTGGAGCTTCCTCTTCTGATGGTTCAGAAAAAAGATGGTTCTTTTGAACCGTTCAGCAGAAATAAGCTTATAACAGGAATTTACAGTGCAATAAAAAAACGGCCTGTCAGTGTTGATGCGGTCTCATCTATTGTTGATGAAATAGAGAATAAGTTTGCAAATGAATTCAGAAACCAGACTACTTCAGAGGAAATCGGCGATGTTGTACTTGATAAACTCAGACAGCTCGATGTTATCGCGTATATCAGGTTTGCATCTGTTTATAAGGATTTCACTGATCTGGACAGTTTTGTAAAAATAATATCCGAATTAGATGCAAAATAAACATATAAATAATGAAAATTTGAACAGTTTATAAACATAATTAACAAAAATATTGCTTGGAAATATAAAAACTAAATTAATATAGATTTTTATTTTTTTTTGTGTTATCATTAAGTTACAAAAAAATTTTAGGAGGAGAAACAAATGGCAGATTTCAATAGTTTATTCAATTATGAAGATGTTACTGATCAGTATGATCAGAGCGACATCAGTGATCTTATGGTTATGAGTATCCTGGGATATGTAATACCGATTTTATTCTTTTTACCAAAAACAGCAAAACAGAATTCACCTTATGCAGCATTTATCAGCAATCAGTTGTTTACATTATTTGTTCTGAATATTATTCTGGTATTCCTGGGCATGATTCCTATAATCGGATGGATCGCAAAAATTTTATCCGTCGGAACACTTGCACTGCGTATTCTTGGAATTATAGACTGTGCTAATAACAGAGCAAAGAAACTCCCGGTAATAGGTCAGTTTATTATACAGGCATTTAAATAATACATAAATAAACGGTCTTCAGGGCCGTTTATTTATTTTCAGCATAATCCCCGTATGATTATCATATTGATAAGAAGAAGGGGTGAAAAAATTGAAAAAAACAGCGGTTTACATACTGGTTTTTATAGTTCTTGCGGCCGGTATTCTTTTTGCAGCAGACATAGTCAACAAAAAGAAAGAAATATCTGTTGTTACACCGGACGATGTCAGCGCATACCTTATGAGGTATGGATGGGAAACAGATAAGGAAGCTATAAAATCTGAGGATATTATTATTCCTCATTGTTTTGATGAACTGTACCAGAAGTATAATGAAATGATGCTGCGACAGGGATTTGATCTGTCACGATACAAGGGGCACAAGGCAAAGCTTATAACATGTCCTGTGACAAACTATGGCACAGACGATGATGTTTATGCTGACATTATTTTAATAGATACAAAGCTGGTAGGCGCTTCACTTAAATGTCCGGGGGACGAGGAACCAATAAAACCGTTGAATAAACATTAAAAAGAAAAGAGGAATTAAAAATGAACTATGCAAAGGTAACAGATTTTAACTCAACCAGCTGTGCAGAGCTTTCAGCAGGCGGATACACAGCACTTATTGCACCGGAGATAGGAAGCAATTGTATCAGATTAAGAGACAATAAAAATGCCATCGAATTTTTCAGATTTAATCCTGATAATCCTGCTGAAGTTATAAAAAACTCACCAGAGGTCTGGGGACTTCCGACACTGTATCTTCCAAACAGATTCAGTGACGGGAAGCTTAAAACATCAGATGCAGTATATCAGCTGCCTGTGAATGAAAAAAATCACTATAATAATCATATACATGGATTTCTTAATAAAAGAAAATTCGAAATATCTGATATGGGCAGTGATGATAAAAAGGCATTTGTTACAACAACATATCTGTATGATGAAAATGATGAATTTTTTAAATATCTGCCGGTAAAGTTCCGGGCTGAATATACTTTTACTCTTACTGAAGAAGGTATGGAGCAGATCATCAGATTTACAAACCTCTCTGACAAAGTAATGCCGGTATCACTAGGTTCGCATACATCAATGAAGGCACCGTTTGCAGACGGCGGAGATCCTGCGGATATAAGACTCTGCGTTCCGGCTGTCAAAAGATGTGAACTCAACGAAAGATGTCTGCCTACTATGAGACTTCTTGACCTTACCGAATGGGATATGGAGTATAAGAACGGTACCAAGCAGGCAGTTCTTCAGAATCTTGACAATGACATGTATACGGCTGGACGCCAGATGCTTGATGGCAGAGAGTTTCACGGGTTTACAGCAACTGATATCAAGACAGGCAAACAGGTTTGCTGTGAAGTCTCTGATGAGTATAAGTTCTGGTGTGTCTGGAATGACAGAGGAGAAAACGGATATTTCTGTCCTGAACCGATGACAGCAATGATTGATGCGCCAAATCTCTCTCTCCCGGCTGATGTATCAGGCTACTGCGAGATCAGACCACAGGAAACTTACGAAGCAAAACAGCATTTCTTCTCAAGAATTGTAAGCATAGCTGAATAATAAATCTTTTTATCAAAGCTATTGAAAAAAAGTTAAAAATATGATATAATCAGCTTAATCATTTTGTGGTTTTCTAAACATTTTTACAAAAAGAAATGAATACAAAGGAGTTTTAAAATGAAATTTGGTTTTTTTGATGATCAAAATAAGGAGTACGTTATAAACTCTCCTAAGACACCTTATCCGTGGATAAATTATCTTGGAACACAGAGCTTTTTTTCACTGATTTCCAATACAGCCGGCGGATATCATTTTTATAAAGATGCACGTCTGAGAAGAATAACAAGATACCGTTATAATAATGTTCCTGTAGATATGGGCGGCCGTTATTTTTACATAAATGATAATGGTACCATCTGGTCTCCCGGCTGGGCTCCTGTAAAGACTGAACTTGACAGCTATGAGTGCCGTCATGGTATGGGCTATACAGTGATCAAGGGTGCAAAGAACAATATTGAAACTCAGGTTACATTCTTTGTTCCTCAGAATTACAACGGTGAAATCCAGAAGCTTGTTATGACAAATAACTCCAGTGAGAAGAAGACAGTAAAGCTTTTCTCATTCCTTGAATTCTGCCTTTGGAATGCTCAGGATGACTCTACAAACTTCCAGAGAAACTTTAATACAGGTGAAGTTGATATAGAGGGCAGCGTACTGTTCCATAAGACTGAATATAAAGAACGCCGTGACCACTTTGCTTTCTACTCTGTAAACACTCCTATAGATGGTTTTGACAGTGACAGAGAAAGCTTTATGGGTCTGTATAACGGCTTTGAAAACCCACAGGCAGTTGTTGCCGGAAAACCAAATAATTCAGTAGCTGACGGCTGGTCACCTATTGCTTCACATTATATCGAAGTAACTCTTGAACCAGGCGAATCAAAGAGCTATGTATTCATTCTTGGATATGTAGAAAACGGTGAGAACAAATGGAATGCTGACGGTTCTATGAACAAGTCACAGGCATATGATATGATCAAGCAGTTTGATACAGTTGAAAAAGTTGACGCAGCTCTTGCTGAAAACAAAAAAATGTGGGACGAGCTCCTTTCAAAATATACAGTAAACACACCTGATGACAAGATGAACCGTATGGTAAATATCTGGAATCAGTATCAGTGCATGGTAACATTCAACATGTCACGCAGCGCTTCATACTTTGAAAGCGGTATAGGCAGAGGAATGGGCTTCAGAGATTCTAATCAGGATCTTCTCGGATTTGTTCATCAGATCCCTGAGAGAGCAAGAGAAAGAATACTTGACCTTGCAGCTACTCAGTTTGAGGACGGCGGATGCTTCCATCAGTATCAGCCTCTTACAAAGCAGGGCAATGACGAAGTAGGTGGAAACTTCTCGGATGATCCGCTGTGGATGATCCTTTCAACAGCTGCATACATCAAGGAAACAGGCGATTACGGAATACTTGATGAGATGGTTCCATATGAGAATAAGGCAGAGCTTGCTAAGCCTATGATGCATCATCTGCAGCAGTCATTCTATCGTGTAGTAAATAATGTGGGCCCTCACGGACTCCCGCTTAGCATGAGAGCTGACTGGAACGATTGTCTGAACCTTAACTGCTTCTCAAGCACACCGGGTGAAAGCTTCCAGACAACTACATCCAAGGACGGCAAGGTTGCTGAGTCAGTATTTGTAGCTACACTCTTCACATATGCAGGTCCTGAATACGTTGCACTCTGCAAGTATAAAAACGACACGGCTGCTGCTGATAAGGCACAGGCTGAAATAGACAAGATGGCTGATACTGTAAAGAAGTACGGCTATGACGGTGAATGGTTCTTAAGAGCTTATGATGATTTCGGCAAAAAAGTAGGTTCTAAGGAATGTGAAGAAGGAAAAATATTCATTGAACCACAGGGCTTCGGTGTAATGTCAGGTATAGGCAAGGAAGAAGGACTTGATATCAAGGCTCTTGACAGCGTAGACAAGTATCTTAACTCCAAGCATGGTCTTGTACTTAATAATCCTGCATTTACAAAGTATCTTATCGAATACGGCGAGATCTCAACATATCCTGCAGGATATAAAGAGAATGCCGGTATTTTCTGTCACAATAATGCATGGATCATCTGTGCAGAAGCATTTGTAGGCAGAGGAGACAAGGCATTTGAATACTATTCAAAGATCGCTCCTGCATATCTTGAAGATATATCAGATCTTCACAGAACTGAGCCATATGTATATGCACAGATGATAGCTGGTAAGGATGCTAAACGTTTCGGTGAAGCAAAGAACAGCTGGCTGACTGGTACTGCAGCATGGAATTTTGTTGCTGTATCACAGTATATACTTGGTATTATACCTGACTGGAATGGTCTTAAGATCGATCCATCTATCCCGAGTGCCTGGGACGGATTCACAGCAACAAGAAAGTACCGTGGTGCTGAATTTGAGATCACAGTCAAGAATCCTGAACACATCTGCAAGGGTGTAAAGAGTGTTACAGTTGATGGTAAAGCAATTGAAGGCAATGTACTTCCTGCATTTACTGAAGGTACACACAAGGTTGAAGTTGTAATGGGCAAATAATTATATTTGGTCACGTCAATATAGAGAATCCCCGCTTATATTAGTAAGCGGGGATTTTTATTTCTGCATCTTAAACACTATTAACAATCTGTCATGTTGAAAAGTTTAAAGATGTGTTGAAAAATTTATCTGAGCAGTTTACATACCATGGCTGCGATATCAAGGGCGTCTACCGAGTCATCATAGTTTATGTCTGCGCTATGCAATTTATTTTCACTGATATAGCCATCGCTGTCAATAAACTTCCCACTGCCCAGAATAACGTCTTTTATACAAATCAGATCAGCAGCACTGACTGTTCCGTTTGAATTAACATCTCCGGGAATTATACCGGATTGTATGCTTGTATAGTCGTTCAGGGACACGACAAGATCTGATATGTATTTGTCAGACAGGACATTATCAAACCCACACTGAGAAAGAGAGTCAGCAAAAGATATCTGTGGGTTATATGTACTGCAGTGTGATATATCTGTATACATCTGTACTGCTTTATCAAAGTTTCCGTCATTGCAGGTTTTCAACAGATCAAGAGCAGCAAGTGCAGAAACAGCGTAGCTTATATAGTAGCCGGGTGACATATACAGGTGCGGTATCTGATAAAAATCTACATCATATACATTGCCATACTCACTCATAATTGAGTTGTTCACGTCAATAACATCCTGAGGAGTTAATCTGTCTGCATCTGAAAATATTGTGTTTTCAAATTCATTTACCATAAAACCGCCTGAAATTGCACTCGTAAAATCCAGTATATTAATTATTCTCAGAATTTGTGCGTTTTCTTTATCAATATCATCATAAAACTGCGTATACAGCATTTCCAATCCCTGAGACTGTACTTCTGAAAGATCAAGATCATCACCATAAATATAATATGCAGGAGTGTCATTATGTCTCATGTTGTTAAAATGCCCGAATTCATGAATCGCTGTTGTAATGTCAGAAAAACTTTTATTTACTGTCTGAAAAATATATGCAGTTTTATATGATGGAAGACTAGTAGTGTAGGAAACACCTGATGACTCAGAAACGTCAGCAAGTCTGTACAGATTATTGTTAAGAATAAACTGAGAACTTTCTTTAAGTTCATCTGAAATCAAACCGGCATATTTGTCAACCTCCAGGAACGGGTTATCAACCTGTGGGCAACTGGCGGAGTATGAAAAACCGGATGCTTTGTCCAATGCAAAATTAAATATTTTTTTTGTACTTTTCTTTATACTGTCGCTTAGCGCATCCATATCCGTGGTTGTATAATCACGTCCATATGCGATATATGCGTCGTCCAGATAATTACCTGTAGATGAGATACTGTTCAGGTAATTGACCAGATCAAGGTACAGCTGTGCTGCTTTAAGTTCCTTTTCATCGTCGCTTATATCAGAAGCCATAAGCTTGCTGTACTCATTGTATATTTCCTGCTGCGTATTAGTTTCAGGAGTATCAGTAGCTTCATAGTACGCTAAGTATTCATATAAATCACCGGTAAGACTATGAAGAAGATCTGAGTATTCGGAGATATTTATCATTAAAGAGAGTGTTTCATCTATTTTTGGTGATACATTGTTAATGATATCTGCCATATATAATACTTCATCGGAATACTCCTCATTGGAAGGGTCTGTATCAAAATAAATATTAGCTATAACTTTCTGTGTAACTATCATATCATATTCTGATATTATCTCATTGTACAGCTGCGTCACAACAGCATCATTATTACTGATAAAACAGGCATCTGAAAACTCATCAAGCAGGGTATCTATCTTCTGCTCATCATAGCGGGAGTAAACAATGGGGGGAATTTCATCAGCATATAATACAGCAGGATTTGCCGATACCAGAAGAGAAAATGTCAGTACTGTTGATACAATATACGATAATGTTTTCTTGTATGTATTCTTTTTCATTAAGTTGCCTCCTTAAATTTTAATATATCTGATATTATAGCATTAAAACATAAAAATGGCAACATTTATTGTTAAATAAACTGGTAATAATAAATATAATATTATAAACTATAGTTTATTTTAATGCAAATTATGAATCAAAAAAAGCATGCAGATCTGCATGCTTTTTATTATTTGTGATAGCTTTTGCCTGATGAGATCATAAATGCTCTGTAAACCTGCTCAAGCAGCATTACACGGGCAAGCTGATGTGGAAATGTCATCTTTGACATGGAAAGCTTCATATCTGATTTTGATTTTATGGTATCTGAAAGGCCGAATGAACTGCCGATTATAAAGCTTATTTCGCTTGTCCCCGCTACAGCAATATCATTTAATCGTTCAGAAAGTTCAGGGCTTGTGAGCTGTTTTCCTTCAATACACATTGTAACAATAAATCCACCTGCATATTTCAGGATCGATTTAGCTTCTGTTTCAAGAGCATTGTTTATTTCCTTTTGTGAAGGTTTGTCTGACAGACGGCATTCGTCGATCTCAACGACTTTGAGATTTGCAAATGCCTGCATTCTCTTTGAGTATTCGGCACAGGCACCTCTCAGATAATCTTCTTTAAGTTTTCCTACACATATGATGTTTATGTTATACATATTATATCACCACCATTGTTCCATCAGTCTCTGCAGAGGCAACGTGTAGTATGTAGTCACTGATATTACCTCGTTCAAGTGTATCCCTGACAGTCTGTTCAGCAAGCTCAGGACTGTTATTCTCCTGACTCAGATGACCAAGTATGATCTTGGTTGTCCCATGTTCTATAAGCCTGAGGATCTGCTTAGCAGAGTCGTCATTTGAAAGATGTCCGTGTTCAGACTTTATACGCTGCTTGACATAAGGTGGATATGGTCCGTATATAAGCATGTTATTATCATAGTTTGCTTCTATAAGAACAGTATCTGCTCCTAAAAGATGTTCGTCTACTGTGTGCGTTACGTAACCGAGATCAGTGCATACTGCACAGCTTTTTTTATCTTTAAAATCAATTCGGTATCCGCAGCTCTGCTCCGTGTCATGCGGGGTGTCGAATGACTGCACTGTCATATCCAGAATGCTGACAGGTGAGTTTATCTCATTGATTATTGTCTGTTCATTTATAAGGCTGCTGTCAATGAGATGTCTCAGAGTTATTCCCTGACCATATAAAGTAAGCTTATGTTTTTTAGTCAGAACAGAAAGTCCTTTTACGTGGTCAGAGTGTTCATGTGTTATAAAAACAGCACAAACTGCTGAAATATCAAGTCCGCACTTGTTCATTGCACTGCACAGACGTTTATATGAGACCCCCACATCGATCAGTATTCCGCTTTCTGGGTTGCCGATATAAACAGAGTTGCCTTTGCTTGAACTGAAAAGAGGGTAAATATTATTCATTTCGTTCACCTTTTTCATTAATATATAGTGGGATAATTACTTACTGCGTTAATCTGCTTTAAAATACAAAAACATTATTGATGTAGGTATCAATAATGTTTTTTGCATAAAATTAACTGCTTTTAGCTACCGGCTCTCCGGGAAAATACTTCTTTTCAATATCCGCGCCAATCCCTCTGAGCTTTTCGTCCATATCCTCGTATCCGCGTTCTATATGATAAATATCCTCTATCTCTGTTATGCCTGTTGCTGCAAGACCTGCAATTATCAGGGCTGCACCGGCTCTTAGGTCACATGCTTTAACAGGAGCACCCATCAGTTTTCCTGTGCCTTCTATTACTGCTACCTTTCCGTCAACAGAAATATCTGCACCCATTCTTCTGAGTTCCTCTACATATCTGAATCTGTTATCCCATATGCCTTCAGTTACAATACTGGTTCCCGATGCAAGTGTAAGGAGAGTTGCGATTTGAGGCTGCATATCGGTTGGAAAACCAGGATGAGGCATAGTCTTGACACTTGTCTTGACAAGCGGCTTATCGACCCATACACGCACACTATCATCATATTCTTCTATATTGACGCCTATTTTTTCAAGTTTGGCTGTAATTGATTCAAGATGCTTAGGAATAACATTGCGTATCATTACATCTCCATGAGTAGCAGCTGCTGCTATCATGTAAGTACCGGCTTCGATCTGGTCAGGAATTATTGAATAAGTTGTGCCGTGAAGATAACTTACACCACGTACCTTAATTACATCAGTACCAGCGCCCATGATATCAGCACCCATTGAATTCAGAAAATTAGCCAGATCAACAATATGAGGTTCTTTTGCTGCATTTTCTATAATAGTAAGACCCTGTGCTTTTACTGACGCAAGAATTGCATTGATCGTTGCTCCTACAGAGACAACATCCAGATATATCTGACTGCCTATAAGCTCATCAGCAGATACATTTACCATACCATGATCTATTTCACATGTTGCACCAAGTGCAGAAAAAGCTTTCAGATGCTGGTCAATAGGCCGGTCACCAAGAGGACATCCTCCAGGCATAGAAACCTTCGCTTTTTTGAATTTTCCCATGCAGGCCCCTATAAAATAATATGAGGCTCTCATCTTTCTTGCCATTTCATAAGGCACCATGTAATTTTTAAGTCCGCTTGCATCTATGCGGAAAGTGGTCTTATTAAGCATCTCTACTTCGGCACCCATTTCGTGAAGTATCTTAAGACTTATGGATACATCACTGATTTTAGGTACGTTTTCAAGGATACATGGTTCATCTGCTAAAATTACCGCTGGAATAATTGCGACTGCAGCATTTTTAGCCCCACTTACAAAGATCTCACCCGTCAGTCTTTGTCCACCCTTTATAACAAATTTATCCAAAAATATTCTCCCCTTAAACGTCAGAACACGAACGTTTTTTATTTTATCATTTATTATTAACTGATTTTACTAAAATATCCTAAAATCAAAACTTATGTCGGGCAAACAACCTATAAATCAACCAAAGAATATTTTATTAAAACCAGTTAATCCTTATTCAGAATAAATCTGAATAAGAAATAACTGATAAGAAACTTAGTTCTGATGATATGTTACTACTTCTGCTTTTTCAATTATTACATCTGATGTAGGTTTATTGTTTGTGTCTGTTTCTGTATTGTTGCAAATATCCTCAACTAAATCCATACCTTCAAATACCTGTCCGAAAACAGTGTATCCGCCGTCAAGCCATGGCGTTCCGCCGTCTTTTATATATGCCTGTGATGCTTCTTCAGGAAGCTCTCCGGTTTTATACTGTTTAAGAAGGTCTTCTGTAAATACATCGCCTACTGTTATATAGAACTGACTTCCGTCAGTAGAAGTTGAACCGCTGTTGGCATAAGCAAGAGCACCCTTTACATGATAAAGATACTTAGAAACGCCGCCGTCAAACTGGGCACCCCAGACTGATTCGCCGCCTCTGCCTGTACCTGTAGGATCTCCGCCGTGAATCATGAAATCCTCAATAACCCTGTGAAAAGTAAGTCCGTCATAGTATTTACCCTGTACAAGACCAACAAAGTTAGCACATGCCTTCGGAAGAAGCTCAGGGAAAAGTTTGATCTTAACTTCGCCACGGTCTTTTATTGTCAGGACAACAATTTCTTCGCCGTCTTTAGGCGCAGTATAGTTTACCATACCTGTATATCCGCTCTGGTCATCAAGACACTGCTGATAATCTGATTCTGATTTTGATGAGTCATAAATTGAACCGCTTTTCTTTTCTGAACCGGCAGAACAGGATGCAAACATGCTGACACTGAGAACTACGCACATTACTCCGGTGATTAACTTTTTGAACATGTTAATACTCCTTTAATTATAATTTTTTATTTGTATCCGCATTATAAAAATAAGCATATTATTTTTTAAAATAAAATGTAAATTATAGCCAAATTATTGTGTTTGGATTTATGGAATATTTCAAATCTATTTACCGATAACCCTTATATTATACTACAGTTTTATTTTTTTGTAAAGATATTTTGTCTTTTGTTCACATTCCTTACACAATGAAAGGAGAAATTATTTCAGTAAAAGATAAGATATGCTTAAAAATTATTATGTATTTTGATATTTCAGCACGAAACATATCATAAAAAAATCTGCTGAAATATCTTATGCTGTGACGGATGAACGCAAATTACTTCATATCAAGAGACTCTTTATATGTGCAGATCTTAACACTGTCTATAATAATGTCACTTGCAGGAATACTGGAATCCTCCTGAGTTTCCTGAGATGTTATCTTGTCTATGACATCCATACCGTCATATGTCTGTGCGAATATTGTCATTTGCTGCGAATAGTTCGGAATACCGCCGTACTCTACAAATGCATCTTCAATGGCTGTATTACCTTCTTTTCCGTTGTAAAGCTCAGTTTTTATTTCATCTGTAAAATCTATTGAATCAGTAACCATAAAACGGCTTCCGCCAAATACAGTATGTGTTCCTGAGAAAAATGATGTCTTGCTCAGACCGCAGGAGATAAAGCATCCCTTGAACGGCCAGAGATCCTGTGACAGTTCCTGAGGAATACTTTCATCATCCTTATTGTATCCGTCTGCAAGACTTCCGTCACGTTCAGGACTGCCGGCAGCAAAATAAATATCTGGCTCAAGCTGAAATACGTATGTTCCGTCATAATAACCCTGTTGTGCGAGCTCAATAAATCTTGCTGTTGTATCCGGGGCATACTTTGTATAAAGTTCAGCGCGTATTTCACCATATGATGTTGAAATAACTGCGACTTGTGCATCATCAGCTATTTTTTTACTAATAGTATCGAGCTGTACGAGATTTACGGTATCGCGGTCAATTGCTGATGTCTTGTCTTTATCACGGTTAAAGATAAAAGTTGCAGCAGTAATTGCTGCAAAAACAAGAAATGCAACAAGAAGAAAATTAAATATTTTTTTTGTCATCAGCGACAGTCCTTTCCGTCCTTACTTTTTCTTTATATTAGTACCCTGTCTTGTTTCCTCAATAATATATCCCATATCACTGATTTTATTTCTAAGTTCGTCTGCAAGAGCGAAATCCTTATTTTTTCTTGCTTCTTTTCTCTGTGCTGCAAGGTCAAGAATTTCCTGTGGGATCTCTTCTTCCTTGTTTCTGTTGTACATGAGTCCGAGGACACCGGTAAGTTCATCAAACAGTGCGGCACCGGCTTTCAGTGCAGCAGCACAGACAGTCTTGTCGGCACTCAGGGTATTAAGATCTCGTACAAGTTCAAAAATAGCAGTTATTCCGTCTGCTGTATTAAGGTCATCATCCATTGCAGTTATAAACTGCTCTTTTCTTTTTGCAAAGATATCAGCAGTATCAGGTGAGATCTCACCATCCGGAGCATTTTTGACTGCAGCATCAAGTGTATTTCTGCAGTTGTAGAGACGTTCAAGTGAAGCCTTGCAGGAATCAAGAAGTTCAACACAGTAGTTTATAGGACTTCTGTAATGTGCCTGGACCATCATATATCTGACTACTTCATATCCGTACTTCTGGGCTACTTCTCTTGTTGTAAAGAAGTTTCCCAGTGACTTGGACATTTTCTGGTTGTCAACATTGATATAGCCATTATGCATCCAGTAGTTTGCAAGAACACATCCGGTAGCAGCTTCACTCTGAGCGATCTCATTTTCATGGTGAGGGAATATAAGATCCTGACCTCCGCAGTGGATGTCTATCGTATTTCCGATATGATATCTTGACATTGCTGAACACTCAATATGCCAGCCTGGTCTGCCCTTTCCCCAAGGGGATTCCCAGTATGGTTCTCCTTCCTTTGCGGCCTTCCACACAGCAAAATCAAGAGCATCTTCCTTGTGTTCATTAACGTTGATCCTAGCGCCGGCCTTAAGATCGTCTATAGGCATTTTGGAGAGTTTTCCGTATTCTTCAAACTTTGCTGTTCTGAAATAAACATCGCCGTTGGATTCATAGGCATATCCTTTTTCAACAAGGGTTTTGACTATGTCTATAATGATGTCCATACTCTCCGTAACTTTCGGATGGATATCAGCATCCATTACATTGAGTCCATGAGCATCAGTTTTATACTCAGCAATATATTTTTCAGAAATTTCAGATGCACTTACGCCTTCTTCATTAGCTTTTTTTATGATCTTGTCATCTACATCCGTAAAATTCTGAACATACTTTACTTTATATCCTCTGTAGGAAAGGTATCTTCTGAGAACATCAAAAGAACATATAGGTCTTGCGTTTCCGATATGAATATAATTATAGACAGTCGGTCCGCAGGCATATATATTTACCATTCCTGGTGTAATTGGTTCAAGCTCTTCTTTTTTTCTTGTAAGTGTATTGTATATAACCATAATTTTTCTCTCCTGTACCATATTAATTGTTTGTTTTATCGCTGTTTTTGCGGGAATTGCGAAGTTCACATGCAGTAAGATCATTTTCAAGAACATCTATCTGATGTTTAAGTCTGCATATCTCCTGGGCAACAGGATCCGGAATGTGTATCTGATCAAGATCCTGGCAGACAGGTTTTGTTCCGTCACGTCTGATTATACGTGCAGGTACGCCGACTGCTGTAGAATTCGGCGGAATTTCCTCAAGTACTACAGCATTTGCTGCTATTTTTACATTATCACCGACTTTAAAAGGACCCAGTACCTTTGCGCCGGCGCCAACCATGACATTGTTCCCAAGGGTAGGATGACGTTTACCTTTGTCCTTTCCTGTACCGCCAAGCGTTACTCCCTGATATATGAGACAGTTATCTCCTATTTCTGCAGTTTCTCCGATAACAACACCCATGCCATGATCAATAAACAGTCCCTTTCCTATTGTAGCACCCGGATGAATTTCTATTCCGGTAAAGAAACGTGACATCTGAGAAATAATTCGTGCCATTGTGAACAGTTTCCTTTTGTAGCACCAGTGTGAAAATCTGTATGACCTGACTGCATGAAGTCCTGAGTATGTGAGCCATATTTCAAAAGAGCTTCTTGCAGCAGGATCGCGTTCCTTGACTGATGCAATGTCAGCTCTGAGCTGTTTAAACATATATTCACCACCTGAAAAAAAATAAAAACCGCCTCTTTTAACAGCTTGTGCTGTTAAAAGAGGCGGATAATCCGCGGTTCCACTCTTTATTTATTGCTTGAGTGTCTTTAACGCAGACATTACGAAAACGGATACTTGAACACATTTCACCGTTTCAGCTGGCAGCCGCACTTCATATAAAACCGCATATACCGCTCACACCAATACGGTACTCTCTGAGATGACGGGATTAGATTACTCTGACTGATACGCTTTTATGCTATAAAAAAATCTAAACTATAACTATATTATTATACTCTAAAAAAACGTATTTGACAATATGCAATATGAAATTATATAAAACTATTATGACCGGATCAGCGGCTTATATTAGTCACCGGTCCGGTCAAAAAAATTTTATTTTGCTGCTTCAGGCTCCGGGATGACACCCAGCATATACTGAATAAGGTTTGCAGCATCAAGGATGTTTACATTCCCGTCCTGATTTGTATCGGCAGCAAGTACTGCTGTTTTATCATCGGTCAAACCGATCAGAACACTTTTAATAAGACATACATCAATGATATTTATTACACCGTCATTATTGATGTCGCCCGGAGTAATACTTATCGGTACAGGACCATCGATTTTGGTACCTGCGACAGCGCCGATCACTTCATCACAGTAGAAATCCATTGTTCCTGTTTCTGATTCAAGTACAAGCTGTACATCATATGCACCGTCAGGTATTTTGTAGTTCGGGTTGCAGAGCTGGACATATTCACCCTTAAGTGCCTGTGCCTGAGCGACATGATCATAATGCGTTTCACCGTCATCGGCTTTATACTGCAGTGTAAGCAGGAAGCTTTCTGATGCCTCTCCCTGAGTGTACTTGTAGCAGGCACTGAAACAGTATTCATTTCCGGGTTTGAAAACAGAAGTACTGATCGTCTTCTGAGCACCATTCCACACATCAGTTCTATCTGATACCATGATCGCATTCTGACCGGCATAAGCATCCGTATCACTCAGACCAATAGTTACAGCACCTCTGCCGCTCCACTTATTGGTATCACTTTCAAATGTATCATGAAAATAATATCCGTTTTCATCCGGTTCGATATTGACAGGAGTATTGAATTCTTCTTTTTCATAATTAAAGAAATCTATATCGACATATCCGCCGGTCTGTTTCGTAGCATAGCTGTATATACCGCTGCGGTATCCAGTAAACATCTTCAGATCATAGACCATGCTGAGTTCATCACCGATTTTAGTCCATGATACTCCATCATATGAGTAATAAAAGTTTGCCTTGTCTATATTGTTTGAAACGTTAAAATTAGCATCAACTGTGTTGTAAAGGAAAGAAGCCTTCAGATAAATTGTGCTGCCGGTAAGATCCTTTTCAGCTACAATTTTGTCATAGCTGTTTTTGATCTCTGAGCTGCTTGAGTATCCGCCGTTTACTGACATATAAATCTTTTTTGCGCCGCTGTCAGTCATATAGACGCCAACATTTCCATACTTGTACTGGAAAGCACTCAGACCGGCATAGTCGCCTGGCTTCATATTTGACACATCCATCTTTATAACGCTTGAGCAGGAAGGACCTTCAGTACGCTGTGTGAGTGTGTTCCTTGCATACATAAGATTTGAGGCTTTAATGCCGTTTGTCAGTCGCAGCCATCCGCTTCTGTCAGTAACTGACCAGAATCTGTTGTCGGGATTATGATTCCACTGCCATTCAAGGGCAAGCTTGTCTTTATCATAGCTGAAATCATCACTTTTTGCGAGGGAAGTGCCGCTGTAACCGCCGTCTATGTTAAATGTAACCGGAGCTTTCCCGTTTACTCCCATTATAGGCCAGTTGTTCTCCCATGTTACCGGGACAAGTACAGGAATACGTCCTACTGAGCCGTGATCCTGAAACAGAAGGCCATACCATTTGCCGTCAGGAGTATCAACGATCCCGCCCTGTGCAACTCCGGATCCATATGTGCCGACACCTGAGTTAAGAACGGTTTTTCCTTCAAAGTTTCCGTTCAGATCCTTGCTTCTGTAGCAAAGCTCGATCCTTCCGCTTCCGTTTGGCCAAGCAATAATGAAAACATAGTACCATCCGTTTATTTTCTGAATATGGGAACCTTCACCGCTGAGTCCTGTAAGACCTGTTTTAAGGAGTGTTCTTTCCTGGGCACCCCACTTGAAGTCTGTCATTTCAGCATTCAGTTCTTTTATTTTAATATCTCCGCCGCCGCCGAATACAAGATAATTTCTGCCGTCATCATCAAAGAGCATTGATGCATCATGATATACTCCGTTTATCTCACTGTGAGTCCACGTTCCGTGTTCTATATCGGTGGTTTTATATATGTATGACTTTCCGGTACCGTAACTGCCGAAGAAAACATAGAAAGTTCCTGCATTATATCTCAGACTTGCAGCCCAGGAACCATGTGCGTAATCGTGTTCACCGTTGGAAAGAGTTTGCTTGTTTCCGTCTGAAAGTGTATCATAGACATAAGAACATATTTCCCATGAAACAAGGTCTTTTGACTTCATAACAGGTACTCCGGGTGAAAAAAACATTGTTGTGCTGACCATGTAATAGGTATCTCCGACTCTGATGACATCATCATCAGGTACATCAGCCCAGATTATAGGGTTATGTATCTCAGATGTCTCGTCAGCTGCATAAATATTTTTTCCGGATAAATTAAATGATGCAGCAGTAACCGCTATCGCGGCTGACAGAAAAACAGTGACTGTTTTCCTGAGTAATGATTTTAATTTATACATATAATCCTCCTTTGTTTTATGCATATTTAACATAATAAACAAATAAATTTAAAAAAATATGACTTCTCAGTAAAATAATAATAACATAAATAAGATTTAGTGTTCAACCCACATTATCAATATTAGGTAGATAATATGCACATTATGATATAAGTGTTATGTTAATATGACACTATAATTTATTTAAGATCTGAGATATAAAATAAATAAAAAAAAATCAGGAGTTTTTGAAACTTTTAAGAACTCCTGATTGTATTACGTATGAAAGGGCCTTTTCAAGCAACAGGGGGGATATGACCATGAATCTGCAAAAGTATAAAGAGTTTGAAAATCTAATAAGAAAGTATGGTGACAACTTATACGCTATTGCGCTTCTGCATACAAAAAACAAAGCAGATGCGCAGGATATTATTCAGGAGGTGTTTTTAAAATACGCAAAAGGTCCTCAGACATTCAAGTCGCAGGAACATGAAAAAGCATGGTTTATAAGAGTCACAATAAATATGTGTATTAATCTTTCCAGATCTGCATGGAGCACGAAAACTACAGAATTAAGCGATGAGTCTATGCCGTATGAGGAATTCAGAACTTCAGAAAATGATGTATATCAGGCTGTTATGAAGCTGCCTGCTAAATACAGGGATGTAATCCATCTATATTATTTTGAAGGGTACAGTATAAAAGAAATAGGTGTTCTGACTAGACAAAAAGATAATACAGTCAAAACACAGCTTGCGCGTGCGCGAGACCTTCTGAAGAATGTTCTGAAAGGAGAGTACGATTATGCAGTTTAAGGATGAATATAAAAAAATGAATAAAAAGAACAGGCTGAGTGAGGATTATATTAAAGATCTTGCAGCAAAGATGACAGATGTTTATGAACAAAGCGAGAAAGAAACAAAAAGATCAGAGACATATAATAAAATAAACGAGTGTAAAAAATATAATAAACAGGAAATACAGACTACTATAGTCAGACATGACAGCAAAAAATCCATAAGGAGAAAAATTTCTGTTATGACGGCAGCTGCAGTAGCAGTAGTTTTTATTTCATCGATTGCAGTCCTTTGCAGTATTCAGAAATATCTTATAGCAGACCCTGTAAATGATCCGGATGCAGTTACACCCGGATTTGCAGATGAAAATCAGTATACGCAAAAGGTGACTGAAGCTGCAGTTAGTACTTTAGCCGGCGCAGAGGCACCGCAGACAGGTACAGAGTCAGATGAAAAAGATATTACACAGATATGCGCACCGTTTTCATCTCAGGATGAACTTGAGAGTTTTGCAGTTTCAAAGAAGGCTGAAGGATCCCCTCTGGATATAGGTTATAAGGCAGCCGGTTATGAGGATATTTTCGGTGATTATTATAATATAAAGATCGATGATCTTGGATACTGGTATGAGTTTAAAGATCCGGATGCTTTACAAAATTCATCTCTTAAGGCAAGCTATGATGAATCTGGTCAGGTAATATCAGTCAATAATGTGGTATTATCAAAAACTGATATAGAACAGTTTAACAGACTGTTAAGTTATGCGGACAAAAATATAGGAATAGATAATTATTATATATATGATATGTATACCTACAATTATTATTATAAAATGAGCAGTGAAACAAGCTATACAAACAACGGAACGCAGGATGCAAAATGTGATTATTGTCTGAAACTTGTTGTTAAGGACTATTAT
Source organism: Oscillospiraceae bacterium (assembly GCA_030539275.1). Taxonomy (GTDB): domain Bacteria; phylum Bacillota; class Clostridia; order Oscillospirales; family Ruminococcaceae; genus HUN007. Next base: position 52,921 of record JAUNSK010000027.1, read on the forward strand.
GACAGATATAAAAACACAGACCATTCCAGAGAGGCTTTTGTTGTTACACTTGAGATAGCGAATGACTATCAGGATTTAAATTCAGATCAGACAATGGATTCAGTCCTCAAGAGCGGATATGAGTGTTTCATGCTCAACCAGAATGTGGCGGACAGTTTTTATAATGATTTTAATACCCAGTTCGCAGACTGTGCGGTAGGTATAGAAAATATTACTGAAGAATATTCATCCACAGGCATTTACAGACCATATACAACATGGGTACGACCGACTAAAGAACCTGACGAACAGTACAGCAGGTATATAGACAGATATGAGATCCCCTGTATTATGCCTGAACTAGGAGATATGGTCACTGATGCAGTTCCGGTCATCGATATAAGTCTTTATTTTAAATCAGAAACTGATCCTGATGATATAACCCGAATGCTCAGTGAAATGCAACCTTTGTTTGACAAGTATAACATTAAGCTTGCTACCGTTGATATTTTGAATAATGACAGCGATTTTCAGAGATATAAGGAAAGCGGAGGTTATATACCGGATAAAGCGATCAATTCGTCCTACAGAAGATACTGTGCAACGTATTCGGACGAATTTCCCGACTGGAGCACTGATTAACTGAGTAAAAAAGGTCTGTAATTGATATGTACCCAGAATCCTGGACACATTGATTTATGAATTAGACACAACACATG
>JAUNSK010000028.1 GCA_030539275.1 Oscillospiraceae bacterium
AAAAATAATTATTGAAAAACAATAAAAAAATATTGACAGATAATATAAGACATGATATAATAAGGCCAATGAAATAATAACAGCATATTTTTACAGGGGGTTTCATTTTATGTGGACAAAGGTAAAATCACTGACATTGTCACGAATACTTGTTATAGCAATGTTCATACTTCTTATCGCAGGGCTGGTTTTTATTCCGTATATTTCAAAATGGTTTGAATGCATCTCAACAGGAAAAGGTTTTTTTGAGGGAAGCATATTTGTGCCTGTATGTATATTGTTGTATGTAAGCGACGTTTTTGCGCTCACAGCTGTATCGGCACTCTATATTCTTCTGAGAAATATTGCATCGGATAAGGTATTTATCCCGACTAACACAAAGTGTCTGAGGATCATCTCCTGGTGCTGTGTTATGGCCGGAATTACCTATATTGTTTTCAGTCCATGGAGATATGAGTTCCTGTTTGCTGCTTTTTTTGCAGAGTTTCTTGGTCTGATACTGCGAGTGCTTAAAAACGTGTTTGAAGAAGCAGTTGAGATCAAATCAGAAAATGATTATACAGTGTAAGGTTGGTGCGTATGGCTATTTTAGTAAATCTGGATGTAATGATGGCAAAGAGAAAAATATCTCTTAATGACCTGGCAGCAGAAGTGGGGATAACCACTGCAAATCTGTCTATATTAAAGACCGGTAAGGCAAAGGCAGTCAGGTTTTCTACACTGAATAAAATATGTGAAGTCCTGAAATGTCAGCCCGGCGACATCCTTGAGTTCAGGGATGATGATGAGATATCCTGATATTTTATTTTTTTACAGACAAAGGAGACGATAATCATGTCAGAATTAAATAAGGATATTGCCTGTGCACCGTCATCAGACAGTTTTGAGAAGATCATAGCAGATATTGAAACATCAGCAGTTAAAAAAGAGATCTGCTATACAGCGGGGGAGCAGATACTGGCAGCAGTGGTGGCTGTATTTGCTTTTATATTTATAGAGACTGCGGTATTCAATCCCGCGGGTTATATAACAAGTGCGTTGTTTATCAGCGGTATTACAGCTCTTATAATCTATCTTAAAAGAAACGGAGCACATTATAATGCTCTGCAGATAACTGCAGCAGCTGTTATGTATTTATTCAGCCTGGTTTATACGATCACTGCAGATAATATGATCAAGGCTGTAAATACACTGTTTGAGTACATAACAGCTTCATATTTTGTATATTCTGCTCTCGGATCCCAGAAAAAAGTGAGCAGATATCTTCCGCTTGAACTGATGAAGTCATTTTTTTCATATCCGTTTTCAAACTTATTTAAACTTTTCGGTGCGCTTAGCTTCAGTCTGAAAAAAACAAAATGCGGACCTTCTGCAAAACGTGTGGCATTAGGACTGATCCTTGCAGTGCCTCTTACAATAGTCGTAGCATCACTGCTTATGTCAGCTGACAGTGGAGTGGAAAAAATACTTTCATATGTATCTGAGTATTTCTTTTCAGACAACATATGGACAGTGATCTCGCGTCTTATTATTTCTGTTCCGGCAGGCTGCTGGATATTCGGACTTATCTATACCGCTTCACATAACAAGGATATGACCGGCTCAGCTGATGACGAATATGAAAAATCTCTTGACTCTGTGAGAAAAATCAATAACCTCGTAGTGTATACTGCAGTTTCTCCTGTATGTATTCTGTATGCTGTTTTCTTTATTTCACAGGCGACATATTTTCTGTCAGCATTTTCAGGCAGCCTTCCTTCATCTTACAGCTACGCTGAATATGCAAGAAGAGGTTTTTTTGAACTTTTTGCCATAGAAATCATAAATATGTGCATTATTCTGTTTATTAACCTGTGTACTGTAAAGAGCGGAAAGAACAAATCGAAGGCACTGACCTTCTACACCGTGATGATATCATTCTTTACACTTGTAATTACAGCAACTGCAATGAGCAAGATGATAATGTACATCAGAAATTACGGGCTTACTCAGAAACGTGTTTATACGAGCTGGTTTATGCTGCTTACGGCCATTTATTTTATCATGGTGATAATAAAACAGATAAGACCCGGGTTCAATATGATGACAAGTGCAGCCGCTGTTTTCTGCATTATGTTTGGTATACTTTGTTTTTCAAGACCGGACAGCGTAATTGCAGCGTATAATCTTGAGTATTTTTCAGACAGTATGACATATTATGACCTGACTGAGATGAGCGAAATGTCGGATGATGCAGTATGCGTTATTCTTGATGCGAAATACCAGAGCATTGTCAGTTCTATTTTATCTGATGATGAAGATGATTTTAAAAGAGATACAGAGAAAAGACTTAACAGCAGCTTTTATGTGAGAACAAATTTATCAGATATATTGATCAGAGAGAAACTGAAATAAAAAAAGACATTTACGTAAGCATAAAAACTTACGTAAATGTCTTTTTTGTTATTGAATGATAAGCGGTTTACTGATTCATAGATGGATTTGTCATAAATGTGCCTTTAGAAATACTGTCAAATACTGAACCCTGGCTTATATCTGTCAGTTCCATAACTGATGAATCAAAACGGATCTTGAGGGTAAATGCACCGATCCCTGCGTGAATGTTCTCAGCATTAAGGTTAAGCGTTACTGTTTCACCGCGGTTTGCACATGCATTTGAGAGATTTGCGTATGTATCATAGTCATCCGGTGAAGGATTGTCATCATATGCTGAGCCTGAACCTACACTGATTATTCCGCCGTCAAGGTTGGAATACTTTTTTTTGCTGTCATACTTGACGAAACTGCCGGTATCTGAATCATCTCCGTGAAGCAGCTCAATATTGTAATCACCGTCAGGTGCGTCTTCTTTTATTTTAAATGTAACAGCGGCGAGCTGTCCTGCACCTACAGGCAAAGTAGCATCTTTTGAGTCACACAGCCAGGTCATTTTCAGCGTCTGCAGTACAGGATCCCTGTGTTCAGGTTCTGCTGAAGGTGCATCGGTCTGTGGTTTCTGGGTCTGTGTTTCGTCAATAGGTTTTTTAGTTTGCTCCGTAATTTTGTTTTCTGATATTACTATCTCAGTAACATCTATTCCATCTGCATCCGTTACAGTAATTCCGTTTTTATCAGTAACACGGACTATTGAGGTTATGGCATTTACAGGTAAAGTCGTAGTATCAGCTGTGTCTGAAGTTTCAGCGGATGTCTTCGATGACGCAGCTGAAGTTTCAGAGGTAATTGTATAATCGCCTGATGTAGTTTCTTTCTGAGAATTCTGAGGTATATTTTCCCTGCATGATGTAGCGTTCAAAATGATAAAAGCAGCTGCCGTGATACAGACAGAATAAATACTTTTATTTTTCATTATAAATAAGCTCCTAAGTTAATTAAAGAATTATGACTGTTTATCAGCCTGTCAGGAAATCACCATTACCGGCTAACACTGTTCCTGCAGATATTTTTTCAATCGTCATAACGTCCTGGTTATAGCAAACCCATGTATTGAAAGCAAATATACCTGTGTTTCCTTTAATACTTACAGAAAGTGTAACAGTATCGCCGGGATTTCCGGCTGCGTTTGAAAAATCAACATGAGTACCACCGCTGTTGGAATCATTCTTAGCTTTTGGTGAAGTGGCACCTACTGATATTATGCCGGGATCGGATAATATCGTAAGTTCCTTCGGAGTTTCCATATCACCATTGCAGAATGTGCCGTATGGACTGTCGCCGTCCTGCGGGTTTTTAAGCGATACACTATAATCACCGGAAGGTGCGTTATCATTTATTTTAAAAGTAACTGTAAATAGTTCTCCGTTGTCCATCAACTCACTGACTCTTCCGTTTGAATCTGTTCCCTGGCTGAAGTCATTTAACCAGACTACAGCTTTATATGAACCGGATGAATCAACCAGATCTGTCTGTTCCTGCTTTTGAGTACCATCTGTATCTGCAGGGTCATTGCCTTTGACTGTAGTGACAGAGTTTGTCTGAGCTGCCTGAATATTTGGTTTTGCAGGTTTTCCGTCTGCCTGTGTTATTATGTTTTCCGACTTATCCATGATGACAGCCTGTGTAACCGGGTTTCCCTTTTCGTCAAGTACGTTTTCACCACTTGCATCTGTTACATTTATGACAGTTATTTTATTTCCGTCAAGATCGGTAACAGGAAGTGAAGTAACTGTGCCATCAGATGCTGCATTTTCAGATAAATCTGTCTGTAAAGCAGCACTGTTGTCAGAGTTTTGTCCGATATTATCTTTTTTGCATGATGAAAAACCTGAAACAGCCAGGCAAAAAACAGCTGCCAGGATTATGATTTTTTTGTACATGTTATTCTCCTTTAATGTATAAGGTGAGTTTCAGCGGAGCCTGCTGAAAAAAGCATGCTCCGCTGAATTAATCAGTACGTAAGTGATACTTCAGGTTATTTTACCACTATACTTCCGTTGATATATTTTGGTGTTGACTCAATGATAGACTTGTCATCAGCGATTGAGTTGCATAACACCTTTCCGTCAGCAACGCTGTCAAATTCCAGCGGATATTCTCCGGCAGGAACGGAATCCTTGACTTTAAGAGTAACTGTAGCGTATGTATTGTCCTCTGTTACCTGAGCTAATGACTGATCATAATAGAAGAAGACAAGAGTATCGATATCTGACTTGTTAGGCTTGTTGTATACAGAAATTGACATATTGTTTTTCTGATCTGACATTTTGTAGTCTGGATCTGACGGATCACCGCCCTTGTAATCAATAATATCAAAATAACGTTTATCGATATCAAGCCATGCTATCAGACCAGAGTAGCCGGTATTTTTAGTTACTTTGATCTGGAATGTTACTTCCTGTCCTGCGCTTGCTTCGATCTTCTGATCAATACTCAGAGTAGGACCGTCAGCTGACGTCTGGATATTCTGGGCAGCATCCTTCTGAGTTTCTTTAGTGGTTACAATTACGCCTCCGGCGCTTGTTGTAACAGTCGGCAGGTTTGGCTTTACATTGTTGCCCTTTGTATCAGTTATTACATTGTTGTCCTTATCAACGATGGCAAGCTGAGTAGATGCAGCGCCGCCTGACTGTGTTACAGGTTTTTTGTCGGTATCAGTTACTGTTACGGTAACGATCTTGCTTCCATCAGCATCCTTTTCAGGTATGGCTGCCTCTGTTGATGCTGCTGAATTATCGTTTTCAGAAGTTACTGATGTATCTTGTGTAACAACAACTGTGCTGTTGTCTTTTATTTTGTCGTTTTTACAAGCCGTCATACTGAATGAAAGTAAACAAATCAGTGATGCTGCTAATATTTTTGATTGAGTCTTTTTCATTTTGAGAGTCCTTTCAAATTGAATTATATAAAATTATAAAAAAATAACTTAAAACACCCATTTTCAATACTAATTTTATATCATGCAGTTGGTATTGTCAAGTAAATCAAATTTTTTTCAGCTTATTATCACAAAAAATAATGATATTATTTGTCCTGGGATTCACAGTTAATAAGTTTGTTTACACAGCTGAGAAGTGCATATACAGACGAAATGATAATATCGTTGTCTGTTCCTGAACCCCAGTAGTAATTGTTATTGCTGTCCCTGATGCATACGTATGATACAGCAAGCGAGTTGGTGCTTACACTCAGAGCATGTTCGTTATATGACAGCAGAGAGTATTTAAGGTTAAGTCCGTCTTTTATTGCGTTGCTGACAGCATCAAGACGGCCGTTTCCGTGTCCGTTCAGGCGGATGCATTTGTTGTTTTTCATAAGGGTAACAACAGCGTCGATTCCCGAATTCTGAACATAGTGTGATTCGACAAACCTGTATGGTTCGCTTATATTTACATAATGTTGTTTAAAGTGACTGAGTATCTCATCAGGCAGAAGTTCCTTGTGCTGCATATCGGAAATGCCTTTTATATAGTATCCGAAGTCAGAACGCATCTGGGCAGGAAGGTTAAATCCGAATTTGTTTTCAAGAATATATCCTATGCCGCCTTTGCCTGACTGGCTGTTGATGCGGATCACATCACTTTCATATTCCCGTCCCACATCCGAAGGATCAAGAGGCAGATAGGGAACATTCCAGATAGGACAGTCATGCTGTTCACGCCATTTCATTCCCTTTGCAATAGCATCCTGATGTGAGCCGCTGAAAGCTGCGAATACAAGCTGTCCGCTGTATGGCTGTCTGGGGTTTACTGTCATTCTGGTCAGGCGTTCATAAAGCTGTGAGAGTTTAGGAATATTTGAGAAATCAAGCAGAGGGTCTACGCCCTGTGTGTACATATTCATGGCAAGGCTTATAATGTCTGCATTTCCCGTTCTTTCACCGTTGCCGAAAAGAGTTCCTTCTATTCTCTGTGCACCGGCAAGAAGCCCCATTTCACTGTCAGCTATGGCACAGCCGCGGTCGTTGTGGGTATGAAGTGAAAGTATCACATTTTCGCGTGAGTTAAGATTATCAGACATCCACTCGATCTGGTTTGCATAAACATGAGGCATTGAGTGTTCGACGGTGACAGGAAGATTGATTATGACCTTTCTGTCTTTGTCCGGCTGCCAGATATCGATAACACTGTTGCAGATATCAAGTGCAAAGTCAAGCTCCGTACCTGTAAAACTCTCAGGAGAGTATTCAAATATGTAATTGCCCTGGGCACGTGATGCATATTCACTGCAGAGCTTTGCACCGCTGACAGCAAGCTCGATTATCTCTTTGCGGCTTTTTCTGAACACCTGTTCACGCTGAGCTGCAGATGTGGAATTATATAAATGTATAATTGCATTTTTTGCACCATCGAGTGCTTCGAATGTTTTGGCTATAATATGTTCCCTGGATTGTGTAAGAACCTGAATCGTTACATCATCAGGGATAAGATTGTTTTCGATAAGTGCTCGGCAGAATGTATATTCTGTCTCTGATGCAGCAGGAAACCCGATCTCAATCTCTTTTAGTCCGAGATCTACCAGGGCTTTGAAATAATCTAGTTTTTCTTCAAGAGACATAGGTATAACCAGTGCCTGGTTTCCGTCTCTCAGATCAACGCTGCACCATACAGGAGGCTTTGATATGTAATCCTTATTGATCCATCTGCTCTCAGTTTTTGGGGGCAGAAAGTATTGTCGTGTATATTTTTGATAATTTTTCAAGTTACACAGCTCCCTTCATTTAAACATTATAACATATAATATTCACATATACAACCTTCATATAGTCTGTATATATTCAACAGACTGATGGATATAAATCCTTGTTTTTTACAAAATATCTAAAAATAGTACAATTGATAATTTTTATACTCTGTCATAATTTTTTTTATGTTGTTGGCTATTGTAAAATATTAATATTCGTGCTATTATTTATTATAGAATTGTTCTATAATTTATATAAAAATAGTGATTAAAACCATTTAAAATATAAACTTTGTTCAAATGGTACTAATTCTTAAAGCGTTTTCATTGCATAATGTTAAAAACAGTAAGATGTTTTGTTTTCTGGGCAGCATGAATTAAACTTTTACAGGCAGCACAGGACAATATACAAGTTGTATGCAAAAGATAAAATCAAATTATAGATCAGATGGACTGACTTAATAATAAAAACATGAGGTGATTGCTATGCAGATAATATCTGTAGATGAGACAAAATGTATAGGATGTAATAAATGTGTCAGAGTCTGTCCGGTTCATGAGGCCAACATAACAAAACTCAAACCGGGTTCGACTGATGAATTTGTCACTAACGTAAGAGAAGATAAGTGTATAAACTGCGGTGAATGTGTCAAGTCCTGCAAACACGGTGCAAGAGTATATGTTGACAATTCCGATCAGTTTTTCAGGGATATAAAAGACAAGACAGAAATGGCTATAATTGTTGCTCCTTCTATAAGGACTGCTCTTCCGGGCAATGCCTGGGGAAACATGCTGAATTACTTCAGAAACACCGGCAATGTCAGAGTCTATGACGTAGCATACGGTGCTGATATATGCACATGGGGTCATTACAAAATGATTAAAGACAACAGGATAACAAAGTGCATCAGTCAGCCATGTCCTGCTATAGTAAATTACATAGAAAAATATAAACCTACGCTTCTCAGAAGTCTTTCTCCGGTTCAGAGCCCTGCATCATGTCTTGCAATATATCTGAAAAAGTATATAGGTCTTGATATGCCTATCTACCTTCTGAGTCCATGTATTGCCAAAACAAATGAAGCTCAGAGAGAAAATACTTTTGATTACAATGTAACATTCCAGAGTCTGATGAGTTATTTTGACGGCCGCGGTATTAATCTTGAAGCAGACATGGGAACGGATTTCAAGTTTGACCTGGCACCGGGTATACTTGGACAGCTTTATCCACGTCCGGGCGGACTCAGGGACAACCTGGCAGCTCTTAATCCGGATCTGATAATAAGAACATCAGAGGGTCCTCACAGCGTGTACAGAAGACTTGACAGATATGCAAAGATTGATGATGTTATGAGACCGGATGTTCTTGACGTGCTCAACTGTGAGTTCGGCTGCAATATGGGAACTGCTACCGTGGATAATCTGAATCTTGCTGATGTTGAGGGTACAATGGATAAGCTTGAGATCGCTGCACAGAAGGAAAGGGGAATGCTTCTTGGCAAGGACAAGCGATACAAGGAGTTTGATCACAAGCTGAACGTTGATGACTTCCTCTGTACATATGTAGACAGGTTCATCAAAGACAAGTATCCTTCAGTTACCGAAATAGATTCGATCTTCAACAGCATGCTCAAGGAAACTCCTGAGACACGTGAAATAAACTGTACTTCATGCGGATATGAAAGCTGTTACGATATGTGTGTGGCAATTTACAAGGGTCTTAATATAAAAGAAAACTGTGTATATTACATGAAGTACCAGATAAAGCAGAGCTATCAGAATATATGCGTTCTGTATAAGACACTTCAGCAGGAGTCCACTGCACTTGCAGATATTATAAAAGGAATACTTGACAGTAAGAAAATAATTTCAGATGATGCTGATTCTGTAATTGTCAATGCTGAAAAGACAGTAGTTCTTCTTGACAAGCTTAAAGAAATACTTGATAATTTCTCAGGATATTTCCATGATATCAGTGTTGATACAGTCAGTGAGACGGATCTTGAAAATGTCGAGGCTATCACAGACAAGATTCAGACGATCCTTCTCAGTTATAAGGACAGTGTTCTCAACGATATTGAGGTTGGAAACAAAATAAAATCAACTGTCAGTGAACTGAGTGAACATACAGATAATCTGAATCAACTTGTATCAGGAGTAACATCACGTCTGAGTACATTATCAAATCAGTACCAGAACCGAATATCCGGTAAAGATGAGGATCAAAAGTAAATAAAAAATTAAAAAAATCTCCGTCCAGCAAGGACGGAGATTTTTTTATTATTTATTATTTAACATTTTATAGAAAATGTTTCAAATAAGACATTTTTTATAATTTTGATTAAAATTATAAATTCATATTTGTTGATTTGTGTAAAAATAAATGCTATAATATTAATAAAATGTTGTCGGAAGGAATGAGGCAGAATGAGTATAAAGGGGAAATACAAAAAGCTGTTGTCATTATTGGTCGTGCTGATTTTAATATTTGTGCCTGACGATGCCTGCTGCATGGCAGCCGGCGATGAGGAAAAGATCCTAAAAGTCGCATTTTATCAGCTTGACGGTTTTTTTGAATATGACATTTCCCATAATCCGACGGGGTATGGTGTTGAACTGCTTGGTAAGATATCCGAGTATACAGGAATAAAATTTGAGTACGTTGACACTCCATCCTGGGAACAGACAAAAGATATGCTGCTTGATGGAAAAGCAGATATCAGAATGCCCGGAAATATGCCGGCAGTTGCATCTGATACACTTGATTATTCAAGTCAGAGTATTATGGACACGTTTCATTCACTCATGACACTGTCGCAGCGCAGTGACCTTTATTATGAGGATATGGATACTATAAGGACTCTGAAGATAGCAGTATCAGAAAATCTTTATATTAAGCAGTCAATATCGGATTTTATAAATGAAAACGGTATTCCATATAAAAATCTGCTTATTTATGATAACTATGAGCAGGTGCGTAAAGCTCTTGAGAATGGAGAGGCTGATGCAATAATATCAAATGTCATGGATATGACAGATGATATGAAGATACTTATGAGTTTTAATTCTGTTTCGAATTATATTAGCATGCTTAAAGGAAATCCGGATCTGAATACGATCAATGAAGGCATATGCAGGTTAAGGATAGATGATCCTGAATTTATTCCGAAGCTTTATAAAAAATGGTATCCTGACCGTGCTGCTGTACCGTTTACAAAAGAAGAAACTCAGTACATTGAAGACCACCCGACAATAACAGTCGGTAATCTTCACAACAGATATCCGTTTTCAAGTCTTGATTACGAAACAGGCGAATTATCAGGAATAAATGAGGATATTCTTGATCTTATATCCGGTTACAGCGGACTGAATTTCAATAGTATAGCTTTTGAACTTAAAGAGCAGCCTGTATCAGCTCTTAAAGCAGGAAAATGTGATATTGCTGCAGGCATACTTGAAACTGCTCAGTTTCATTCAGACCGTGATATTATTGTATCTGATCCGTTCTGTACCAGTTCCATTTCGATTGTCAAGCCTAAGAATTATATTTATTTACCGGATGAGCCGCAGACTGTTGCCGTTAAAACTGCCTTCCAGGGCATAGCTGATTATATAGGGACGAAGTATCCGCAGTATGAAATATTAAAATTTGATACAGACGAAGAATGTCTGGATGCACTGGTTAATTCTCAGGCTGATATACTGCTGCAGAATGTTTATGTTACGAATTATCTCCTGCAGAAACCAAAGTATGAAACACTTGAGATCCTTCCAACATCATTTTTTACTGAAAAAAATTGTTTTGCCGTAAGATCATCTGATCCGGATTCACAGCTGCTTATATCTATTCTCAACAAATCAATAAAGAAGATCACTGAAGATGAAACAGATGCTGTAATACTTAAAAACACTACTGCAAGACCATACAAGTTCACACTTGAGGATACATATTACAGATACCGCTATGCTATTATGATAATCAGCAGTCTTCTTATCATTTTATTATTTGTGCTGATATCAAACAATATTATGAGACGCAGACATGTTAAAAAAATGGAGGCCAAGAACATCCAGCTTGCTGAGGTGTACCGACAGACTCAGGTCGCATTAAGATCAAAGAGTGACTTTCTTGCAAGAATGTCACATGAGATAAGAACACCGATGAATGCCATAATCGGTATTACAGAACTGGCCTATGATCATACAGACAGCCCGGAAAAGATCTGTGATGATCTTGATAAGATAGCTCTTTCATCAAGGCTGCTTTTATCTGTAATTAATGATGTACTCGACATGTCATCTATAGAGGCCGGAAAAATGAAGATAGCCTGCACACTTTTTGACTTCAAGCAGCTGATAACGTCAATAACGACAATCTTTTATGCTCAGTGCCGTAATAAAAAGGTTGACTTTGAGGTAAAGATCATTTCACCGATAGACGAACATCTTATGGGCGATCCTCTGAGACTTAATCAGATACTTATAAATCTTCTGTCAAACTCGGTCAAGTTTACTGATGAAGGCAATATTGTACTGACAATAGAGCAGAAGGCGTTAAAAGACAATAAAGTCTATATCAGATTCATGGTATCCGACTCAGGATGCGGAATGAGTGAAGACATGCTTAAAAGAATTTTCCATCCATTTGAACAGGAAAACTCGCAGACGGCTATGGAACACGGAGGAAGCGGCCTGGGGCTTTCAATAGTGCGCAATCTTGTAACGCTGATGGATGGTGCAGTAAATGTCGAAAGCAAAAAGGGAACAGGTACAACGTTTACAGTCGATCTGCCGTTCGGCGTTTCTGATACTGATAAGGCAGCTGTCCCCGGTTTTGAAAAACTCAGAATACTGGTAATTGACGACGAGCATAATGCACGTAATTATGCATCAGCAGTTCTGCAAAGAATAGGGGTGCGTTTTACATGTTCAGATTCAGCATCTGAAGCTCTCAGTATTATGAATGAAGCAGCAGCTGCGGATGATCCGTATAATGTCTGTCTGGTTGACTGGAAGATGCCGCAGATAAACGGCATTGAGATCACAAGACAGATAAGGGCACATTATGATAAAAATAAGGTCGTAATAATTGCTGCGGCATATGATTACTCAGAAATTGATGAAAATACAAAAAACAATAGTGCAGACCTGTTTATAACAAAACCGCTGTTCCAGTCAACTCTGTTTGATATTCTGATGTCTCTTTCAGGCGGAAGACTTGTAAAAAAATCTGATAAAAACTCAAAGTTTGATTTTGGCGGAAAAAAGGTACTGCTGGCTGAGGACAATCAGATGAACCGCATTGTGGCCACAGGATTACTCGAAAAGGGGAATATAGTCTGTGATACAGCTGAAAACGGACTTGAGGCAGTAAATATGTTCGAATCATCGCCACCGGGAACATATTCGGCTATACTGATGGATATTCAGATGCCTGTAATGAACGGTTATGATGCAGTTAAAAAAATACGTTCATCATCTCATCCGCAGTCAAAGTCAGTGCCGGTAATAGCCATGACGGCAAATGCACTTGCCGAGGATGTTTCCAATTCACTGTCATGCGGGATGAATGCACATGTATCAAAACCAATCGAGATAAATAACCTGTTTGAAACTCTGGAACGTATATGGTCGGAAGAAGGGGATAGTTATGGACGCACATATAATTAAAAAGTATGGTATAGATTATGATTCCGGTGTAAGACGTTTTATGGGGGACGTTGAACTCTATGAAACAGTCCTGACGGCATTTTTAAAAGATAAAATTCTTGATTATGCCAGGGCCGCATATCAGGAAAAAGAATATGAAAAACTTTTCGCGTTAGCTCATGAGATAAAAGGCTCCAGCAGTAATGCTGATATGTACGAATTGTATGCAGCCTCCTGTATTCTTGTTGAACTGCTGAGAAACGGTGAATATGATGAAGAAAAGATTACTCAGGCTTTCATCAACTTTGAAACAGCATACAACAGGGCCAGGACAGGCATTATATCCGCGCAGGGAGGCGATCCATTATGAACATCTCAGAAAACCGCAGTAAGATACTTGTTGTTGATGATTCATTTGCAAACAGAATGTTATTATATAAAATATTCAGTACTGATTATGATGTCGAAATGGCCCAGAACGGACTTGAGGCCCTGACAAAGCTCAGGGGTACTGCAGGATTTTCAGCAGTGATCCTTGATATCATCATGCCTGAGCTTGATGGGTACGGAGTTCTCAGAGCTATGAAGGAAGAAAAGAATCTGAGCAATATTCCTGTTGTAATTGTAACTGCCAGTGATGATATTGACAGTCAGCTGAAGGCTCTTGACCTCGGTGCTGTTGATGTTCTTATCAAACCTCTCAATTATCAGATCGTACTTCACAGAGTAAGAAATATTCTTTTGAGAAATGCAGCGATCAAGCTTGAAGAACAGAACAGGAGCTATCAGAAACTGCTGCATCAGTCCGAAATTGATGATGTGTCGGGCATATATAACAGCAAGGCATTCTGCAGAAAAGCCGGACAGCTTATCAGGGGAAACCCGGATATTAAGTATGTTATTGTCCGCTGGGACATAGACAGATTTAAAGTGTTTAATGATATCTATGGAATAAAAGAAGGTGACAGACTTCTTGCCCGTATAGGTTCATTATATCAGAACAATGAAGAGAACCAAAGAGTTTGCGGCCGATGGGAAGCAGATCATTTTGTTATCTGCATGCAGTATGAAAAGTTTCAGACGTCAGAAATCGAAACATCCCTCAGAAATCTGTTTTCATCATATAATACTGATTTTGAATTTATTGTAAGATTCGGTATTTACGTTGTGGATGAACCTGACCTTGATGTCGGACTGATGTGCGACCGGGCATTGCTGGCACTGCGTTCTATAAAGGGAAGCTATGCAAAAAGAAGTGAGTATTATAATGATTCCATGAGAGCGGCTCTGATCGAAGAACAGCAGATCATCAGCGAGATGAAAAGTGCTCTGGATGACGGACAGTTTATTGTATATTTTCAGCCTCAGTATAATTATGCAACAAAACAGCTCCACGGGGCGGAGGCACTGGTAAGATGGAAGCATCCTGTAAGAGGACTTATCTCACCGGCTAAGTTTATTCCTGTTTTCGAACAAAACGGTTTTATAACGCAGGTGGATATTTATATGTGGGAACAGGTCTGCAGATATCAGAGAAGCTGGTTAGACAGAGGAATAAAAGCAGTTCCGGTTTCCGTAAACGTTTCACGTATTGATATCTATAATCACAGACTCTGCATGATCATTACACAGCTGCTTGAAAAATATAACCTTGACGTTTCACTTGTACGACTGGAAATTACGGAATCGGCCTATATGGATGACGCACGTCAGCTCATCAGCGTTGTTGACAGACTCAGGAGCTATGGATTTTACGTTGAAATGGATGACTTCGGAAGCGGATATTCATCACTTAACACACTTAAGGAAGTCCCTGTGGACATGCTCAAGCTGGATATGAAGTTTATGGATCATGACAGCAGTGATGACAAGAGCGGAAGTATTCTCAGCAGTGTAGTACGAATGGCACATATGATAAAACTGCCGGTAATTGCTGAAGGCGTGGAAACAAAAAAACAGGCTGACTATCTCAAGTCCATCGGATGCTTCTATATGCAGGGATATTACTTTGCAAAGCCAATGCCTGCAGATCAATATGAACGCGTACTGTGTGAGACCAGTCAGGAACTGAGTGTTGACAAGAGATTTAAAGATGATATTGCCGATGCCCAGCAGTTTCTGAATGCATCGACACAGGCAACGCTGCTGTTCAACAGCTTTGTAGGCGGCGCAGCTATTGTTGAATATAACGGAACAACGGTAGAAGCACTGAGAATGAATGACAAGTACTATGAGGTAACAGGGCTTACTTATGAGGAGTATGAGAAATACGGTGATGTTTTTTTCAAGGGGCTTGATAAAGAGAATAAGAAAAGGCTTATTGAAGTCCTTGAACTTGCAATCACGAGCCGTGAAGAGAGTGCATGTGAGCTATGCTGTGAAACTCTTTCTGTATCTGAGAATAAAAAGTGGTTAAATGTCAGGGTACGTCTGCTCGCAGTTAATGATGAAAGATATATTTTCTATGTTGCCATTGATGACATTTCACAGAGAATGAATCTGATAGCATCAAATAAAAAGCTTACAGAGAAGCTGAGTGCAGTAATGGATAATGTCCCCGGAGGTATTATAGACTTTGAGATAAGCGACAAGATGACAATTACTTACTTTAACGACTCTGCTGCGGAGATGTTCGGATACTCAAAAGATGAATATGAGCTTTACTTTACAGCATCTCCTTTGAACGTCATACATAAGGATGACATGGAATCCTGCAGGAAATTAATTGATAAGATCGTTTCAGGTGTCACACACGAGTTATCCTTCAGATACCGTCACAAATGTAAGAACGGACAATGGAAATGGGTTCAGCTGACAGGCAGAATCGTAAGAAAAGACAAGGGAACTGTTTATATCAGCAGTATTATGCTTGATATTGATTCACAGATAAAGAGTGAAGAGAATGAGGCAGCACAGGCAGCAGAGATCAGACGTCAGAAGTTTGTTCTCCAGACGCTGTATGATTCTGTACCATGCGGAATTACACAGTACAAATTTCAGGGTGAAAAGATGTCTATTGCAAGTTTTAACGATGCCTCCTGGCGAATACTGGGTTATTCAAGCAGGCAGCATTTTATTGAAGAGATACATAAGAAAAGCAAATTCAAGGATATTCATCCGAAAGATCTGGGTAATATGATGACCCAGATAAAGAAACTGATCAGTTCACACACTAACAGGAGTGTAGATCTCGAACACAGGATCATACGTGTAGACGGTTCGATAAGATGGGTTCACACAGTTATTCAGAAGGTTTATTACAATAATGACAATGAGTATATTCAGACTGTTTTTCAGGATATTACTGAATTTAAAAAGGAAAGCATCAAGCTCATGAGCGATTCTCTTCTGAGTGTATATGATGAGGTGTATGAGTGTGATGTTGATCAGGATATCTGTATTCTGTGTTCATCACGAAAAAAACAGGTACAGCGTGAAAGCAGGATCGTAAGGCTGAGCGAATGTCTGGATTTCTTCAGAAATAATATAGTTCTTCCTGATGACACAAAGGTTTTACAGGATTTTACGGAGCTTATGAGGCTTCAGAATAAAACACTCAATAAAACGCAGGAATTCAGATACATCGGTTCGGAAAATGAAGTAAAGTGGGCATCAGTGGCTGTTATTTATGCCGGAGGCTCCACATATCTGATATGTCAGAAGGATATTACTGAGCAAAAGCATACCGAGGAGCTGGCAGTTAAAAATGCAGTCAGCTATGAACAAAATAAAATACTTGAGGCAGAGCATGAGAGAAACAGCCTGTTTATCAGTAAAACAGGCATTGTTCAGTTTGAATATCTGTGCGCTGCAGATACTATGCAGATCGTAAGGACAGGGTCATCCGGCAGAACCGATGTTTGTGTAACAGAAAATTATACAAAGAATCTGCTGGAAAACAAGGCAGTCAGTTTATGTGACAGACAACTTGTTCAGGATGCTTTTCTTGCTGCCAGCGCCAGATGCATGTGCCGCACTCTGGAGTACAGGTCTGACAGATTTGACAATGGATATATTTTATGCAGGCTTCAGCTTTGTTCTGTTTCTGAAAGTAAAGGCAAACCGGACAAAATCATTGGCCATATTACAGATATACACAATGAGGTCAGACAAAAAGTGCTTGCAGATAAGTTAAGAAATATATCAGAGTCATCATCCCTGATGACAGGAGATGATTATGACAGTACAGCCATTGACGATGTGATAAGCTTCCTGAGTGATGCAAATGACAAGGAAAAGGCAGTATCTGATATACTTGAATCAATAGGCAGACAACTTAATGTAAGCCGTGTTTATATCATTGAAAGTGATGATGACGGAGTGCACTGCAAAAATACATTTGAATGGTGCAATGAAGGTATAACGCCGCAGATCAGTAATCTGCAGAATTTTGAGTATCCTGACGAAATTCATGAACAGGTTAAGGAATATCTTGATAATAACGGTGTTCTCAATTGTGCTGATATAGAAGAACTGCCTGAATGGTACAGGCAGGTACTGAGTGATCAGGGTGTAAGATCTGTACTGATGTGTGCGCTAAAGGACGGTGAAGGATACTGCGGATATATAGGATTTGATGAGTGCAGTGAAAAGCGTGAATGGTCAGCCAAGCAGGTCCACATACTTATGAGTGTTTCACAGATCATAGGTTTCTATCTTAACCGCCGCCGTTTCAGATTTGTAGTAACAGAGAAACTTATCTCAGACTTTGAAAAAAGCCCGGCCTATATTTACATCGTAGATCCGGATACCTTTGAAGTGCTGTATATGAATCCTGCCGTAGCGGGTGAAATTCATACCACGCTTAAAAATGCTGAGTGCTTCAGGCAGATATTAAACGACAAACCATGCAGTAAGTGTCCGATAAAAATGTTTAAGTCAAACGGATTTCCGGTACCTGTTACAGTCAGGGTCAATTCGAGGGTCTGCATAATGGTTGCGTTTGCATCGATCTGGAATGGCAAAAAAGTTTTTGTCGTATACGGTACTGACCAGAGAAGTTTCTTTGATGACCCTTGTGGCCAGCGAATTATAGAATATCAGCAGGATCTTGTTAAGTACAGTCATACATTAAGCTGTTTATATGATGAAATATCTTTAGTGGATTTTGAAGCAGACAAATTTATTACGATCAATACCAGACATGAGCCTGCCGGACAGGCAGTAACTATCAGCGAGGCAGTTGCGTTTTGGAGTTCAAAAATAGGCGATGAGAAGCAAAGAGAAGAATTTATTTCGCTTGTTGACCTCAATCAGATCCAGAAATCATTTTCCCAGCATAAAGCACCTATTCTTGAATACAGAGTAAAGGTAAGTGATAACAGTGAACGCTGGATATCAAGTACAATGTTCCAGATAAGTCCTGTAAAATATCTTTGCTGCAATAAGGATATTACAGCGCATAAAAATGCAGAGAAAATGAAAGTTGATCTTCTGATACTCAAATCACAGAAGGCAGCCCAGGACAAGTACAGGGTAGTCGTTGATCAGACAAATACGGCTGTGTTCGAAATGAACTATGAGACAAAAGAATTTACATGTTCAGATCTGTATTATAAATATGAAGTAAGCCGCAGACATCACGGCCAGATGCCGGATCACAGCCAGGACAGGACGCTTGTTCATAAGGATGATCAGCATCTGCTTGACACTTTCCTTAATGATATCAGAAGCGGAGAGGATTATGCCGATACAGTCATTCGTATCAAGATGACAGACGGAACATTCAGATGGACCAGAATAGCCGGTACATTTATAAAGAATTCTGAAAATAAAATTATTAAGGCAATAGGTACATTTACGGATGTAGAAGAAGAGATCCGTGCAAAGCTTCAGCTTGAACAGACTAATGAACGAATGAAAAGAATAATAGACAATATCCCTGCAGGTGTAGCTATACTTGAGATACGTGATCAGGTCTATCCTATATTTGTGAGTGACAAAACCTGTCAGATGTTCGGGTTTACACGTCAGGAGTATAATATCAGAATTGCCAATGGTGAGCCGGTAAACTATTTTCCGCCCAGGGAGGATACCGGAGGGAAACTTCCGGGTGAGATGAATGAAGATAATCCTGTGGTGTTTGATAAAATTCATGCAAGGAAAAAGAACTCAGAGCAGTTCTGGCTCAGAGCCATATGCAGTTTTGAAAAAAACAAGAGTGGTGTTATGAGATGCTATTGTATACTTCACGATATTACTGATGAGATAAAGCGTCAGCAGAATGACAGATGGCTGGAGGAAAGATACAGAATACTAAGTGAATGCAGTGATATAATGACATTTGATTACTCACCGCAGGATGATACGATGAGGCGATCTGTAAAATTACCTGATGGTACGATAAATGATGAGATCCATAATAAATATCTGGAAAAATTCTCTCTTAATAAACGAATTTCATCAGAAAGCAAGGAAGTATTCAATACAGCACTTCTTCAGGCATGTTCAGCTGCTGTAAATGGTACACATGATTTTATGGCAGACTTCGGCGCCGGGTACAGATGGTACAGAGCAAAGTATGTCAGTCTTGCTGATGATAACGGTGAGGTATACAGGGTTGTCGGCCGTATTGATGATATCAATGATATAATGATAAAAAAAGATCTGATGACAAGTGACTGTGATATTGACAGGATCACAGGACTCAGAAAAAAGAAATCCGCATGTGAACTCATCAGAATGACAATTGCAGAAAAACCTGCTGACAGATTTGATGCTGTGTTGTTTATTGATATTGATAATTTCAGCCAGATAAATAAAAGCATAGGAACCTACGAGTCAGATATGATACTGAGCCGTATCGGCGAAATCCTCAAAAGCTGCTTCAGAAGCGGTGATATTGTTTCTCACTTCGAAAGTGATGAATTTATTGCTTACATGCCGTCGGTAGGAAACAGTTATCCGGCAGAAGTGAAGGCCAGAAACATCATACGCAAGATAAATTCGGTTGTCATGAAAAACGGAGATCCTGTATGTACGAGTATAGGAATTACAGGAATAATTGGTCCGGACCAAAGCTATGATGAAATAATAAGACATGCATACAGCGCTCTTAAAATATCTAAGAAAAACGGCAAAAATACTTATACACTTTATAAAGAAAAATAATAAAAGCGTGTGCACAGGTTAAATAGCCTGATGCACACGCCGATTTTTTTTATCCGGTTTAACGGGTCTTTACATTTTTCTTTATAATTGTCTGAGCTGTCAGCAGAAAAATAAATATACTGACTG
Source organism: Oscillospiraceae bacterium (assembly GCA_030539275.1). Lineage (GTDB taxonomy): Bacteria > Bacillota > Clostridia > Oscillospirales > Ruminococcaceae > HUN007. The sequence continues at coordinate 20,005 of JAUNSK010000028.1, forward strand.
TAATTATTACAGCTGTTTTCTTGTTTTTCGGCTCAGAAACCACAGAAGAGAGGTGCCCAAGATAAGGTATGCAGAAATCTGATGCCTTTCCTTTTATAGCTGTAAAAGGAGTGATTCCGTCAGAGGTATTGTTCATATCACCTTTTGTGGAAACGACCCTGTTATTGAAATCTATATCTGTGATTCTGTGAGTAACGGTCAGACCGTTAAGTTCAAAAGTTATTATGTCATCCTTCTGAAGTTGTTCGGGTTCAACGTTTTTTACGTAAATAAGGCTGCCTACCGGATAAACGTCAGACATGCTGGCTGTTTTTACTTCGTATGAAGAGTATCCGAACAGTTTCGGACCAAGAAAAAATCCTGCAGTAAAGATAAGTATTATGAAAATCAAGATGTAAAATATCCTGTCAATAACTTTGATGACAGACAAACCGACACATCCTTTATATTAGTTTACTTATGTCAGGAAATATCTCAAGTGTCCTTTTTAAAATGCCGTTCATATATGATATTGCAGTACCGTAATTTGTGAAAGGGATACCGCTTTGTGAAGAGGTCCTGCATCTGCTGAGTACCTCACGGTCGTTGAGCATGCACCCGCCGCAGTGTATTATCATTTTGTATGATGAGAGATCGCGGGGAAAACCGGTTCCTGATGAAAACTCATATACTGGTTTTACGCCGGTGTATTTTTCAATCCAGCGCGGCAGTTTGACTGTTCCTATGTCGTTGCACTGTCTGTGGTGTGTACAGCCTTCTGAAATAAGTATCCTGTCAGAATCCTTAAGTGTATTCAGTGCATTCACTCCTGCAACAGCATCTTTAAGAATACCTTTATAATTTGCAAAAAGTATTGAGAACGAAGTCAGTGGAATATCCTCAGGTGTGTCTGCAGCTACACGTGCAAATGCCTGTGAATCTGTAACTACCATGCGCGGTTTCCTTGAAAGTGATCTCAGAGTATCAGTAAGCTGAGCAGGCTGAATTACAAGTGAAATCGCATCAGAATCAAGAATGTCTCTGACTGTCTGCTGCTGAGGAAGAATAAGTCTGCCTTTCGGTGCTGATTCGTCTACAGGTGTAACAAGGATCACGATATCTGAAGGCTTAAGAAGATGGCCTATGATGCGCTTGTCAGTTGTTTCAACTTTTGCTGCTGCTGCGATCAGATTTTTAAGCTCATGGATATTTGTCTTTTCAAGTGCACTGACATAAATTTCGTTTTCTGCGGCAGCAGGAACGATATCAAGCAGGTCTGTTTTGTTAAAAGCAACAATATAGGATATTTTCTTTTCTTTGAAAATCTTTATAAGCTCCTTGTCCTCAGCACAAAGTCCCGAAACTGCGTCTGCGATAAGTACGGCAACATCTGTTTTGTTAAGGATCTGATATGTCCGTTCAACTCTCAGGCTGCCTAAAGATCCAGTGTCGTCAATACCAGGCGTGTCTATTATGACAACAGGTCCGACAGGAAGAAGCTCCATTGCTTTTGTAACAGGATCTGTAGTAGTTCCTTTAACGTCAGATACGACGCTGAGCGGCTGATTCGTTACAGCGTTTACTATACTGGATTTTCCTGCGTTACGTTTTCCGAAAAATGCTATGTGGATTCTTTCTGATGATGGTGTATCATTTAGACTCATAAAAATATGCCTCCATCTGAAAAATACTGTACCGGCAGCAGCTTTTGCTGTATGCCGGTACAGAAGATGTGATTATCGGATCAGAATCTGAAATCTCTGCTTCCCTTATCAATTTTTGAAAGGTTTTCAATTACGATCTTTTTAACCTTTTCGTTAGGTATGTTATTGATTTCTTTGCTTATAAGCTCTTTTCCTATTGCTCTTGTGCCCTCAGATGCATAATCGTCAAGATATTCATCAAGAGTCATGAGTGCATTAGGATGACAGCAGTTAAGGATCTGCTGATTTTTACAGAGTGTCATGAAACGGTCTCCCGTTCTGCCTTCACGGTAGCACGCTGTGCAGAAACTCGGAATATAGCCGAGATCCATTAGCCAGTGAACAACTTCGTCAAGTGTACGCTTGTCACTTGTATCAAACTGCGCAGAGTTTTCTTCCTCCGGTTCAGGTTCACAGTAACCGCCGACACTTGTTCTTGATGCACCGCTTATCTGGGAAATACCAAGAGGCAGAACCTTTTCACGGCATGCCTTGCTTTCTCTTGTTGAAATGATCATACCTGTATAAGGAACGGAAACACGAAGACAGGCAATGATCTTTGCAAATATCTCATCGTCAATTCCGTTGTCAAATACTGAAGGATCGATATCATCAGCACGTCTGATTCTCGGAACGCTTATTGTATGAGGTCCTACACCGTGAACTGCTTCAAGATGTTCAGCATGCATAAGAAGTGCTGCAAATTCGTATCTGTAAAGTTCAAGACCAAAGAGAACGCCAAGGCCTACATCATCGATACCGCCTTCCATTGCGCGGTCCATAGCTTCAGTATGATAAGCATAGTTGTGCTTAGGTCCCGTCGGATGAAGCTTTTCATAGCTTTCCTTGTGGTAGGTCTCCTGGAAGAGGATATATGTTCCGATGCCTGCATCCTTGAGCTTTTTATAGTTTTCAACTGTAGTTGCGGCGATATTTACGTTTACACGTCTGATAGCGCCGTTTTTATGCTTTATGCTGTATATTGTTTTAATACAGTCAAGTATATATTCGATAGGATTCATCTGCGGGTCTTCGCCTGATTCAATGGCAAGACGCTTATGACCCATATCCTGAAGTGCTATAACTTCATTGCGTACCTCTTCCTGAGTAAGCTTTTTACGTGTTATGTGCTTGTTTTTCATATGGTACGGACAGTAAACGCATCCGTTTACACAGTAGTTTGAGAGATAGAGTGGCGCAAACATAACGATTCTGTTGCCGTAAAAATCTTTTTTGATCTGATTTGCAAGAGCATAGATCTCATCGGTCTTTTCTTTGTTTTCGCAGGCGAGAAGAACGGAAGCTTCGCGGTGACTGAGTCCCTTTCTTAACTTTGCTTTTTCAATGATTCTGTCGATAAGCTCTGTATTATCCTTGTTTTTCTGTGCGTACTCAAGTGTTTCAAGTACTTCATCATGTGATATAAACTCTTCTGCTTTTAGTGATTTTGGATTATACATCTTAAAAAGTCCTTTCGTTTCCGGGTCAGAAAATGCTTCCCCGTTAAGTAATGTTTTTAACCTTTGAATAAAGGGTTTTGGTAGAAATTCCGGGAAGACGGCCTATTTTGCCGGACATCGCACTGATCACAGTTTCAGGGGCATCAACAGCTATACTGATAATACCGATATTGCTCTTCTTGTACGGTATTCCCATACGGCCTATGATGTATTCGCTGTAATTGTGAAGGATGCTGTTCAGTTCATCAGGCGGATCATTGTTATCAACAATTATTCCGATAATGGCTACACGTGAACATGTGTTGTCCATTCATTCACTTCCTAAAAATATTTTACTTAAAAATTATATCATACGACAAATAATACGTCAATGCGGCAAAGAAAAAAATGAAGATAAATAAGTTGTAAATTAAAAAGGAGGGTTTGTTTTAACAAAAATAATATTCCGTCACAAACATATTTGCCATAAGATAACATTTATGGTATAATTAATAACAGAGATAATAAAACATAAAAGGGGGACAAATATGAAACGACATAAACTTTTCTGCGAAATTTCTCCGCTTACCTATTCAATTTCAGTTGCCAGATGCTGTATTATAAGATGGCTTACGGATATGATGTCTCATAAAAAATTTGCAAAAGAAAAAAGAGGAACACATCTTCCGGTGCTTATTTACTCTCATAATTCACTTATGCGCAGGAAGCTTGGCAACAGCGAACCGGAACTGCAGGAAAACAAGGTAGTAAATCTGACTCTTTCTGCACCGCGTGTTTCAGGTATTGTAATTAAACCCGGCGAAGAATTCTCTTTCTGGAAACTGGTCGGGCCATGCAGCAGACGCAGGGGATACATGGAGGGTCTTGTAATCAGTTCAGGAAAAACTGATAAAGGGACCGGAGGAGGAATGTGCCAGTTTACAAATCTCATTCACTGGCTTGTTCTGCATACGCCTCTAGAGATCACAGAGCACCATCATCATGACGGCGTTGATCTGTTCCCGGATTACGGAAGACAGGTGCCGTTCGGTACAGGTACTTCTGTTTTCTTTAATTATCTTGACTACAGATTTAAAAATAATACACAGTATGAATATCAGATCATCGTATATACAACGAAAAAGTATCTGCACGGTGAAATAAGATCTCAAAGACCTCAGGAATTAAAATATCATATTTCATCAGAGGATGAATGCTTTGTCAGAGAGGATGACGGGATCTACCGCACAGGAATCGTGAAACGCAGAAGTATAGATAAGAAAACAGGCAATACAGTATCAGAAGAGGTAATAAAAGAAAATCATGCAAAAGTTATGTATGATACATCGGGACTTCAAGTAGTAACGAAAGAAAAATCAGGCTCTGTGCAGTAAATGTGCAGGGCTTTTTTATAATTTTGCTTGTTTTTTTTGTCTCTTCAGTGTTATAATTGATTCATATGGTTTTTGAGGATGGTGAAATAAAAATTTGTTCAAAGTAGATATTGCACTTAGCTCTGTAAAGTCAATAACACCGGAGTTGCTGAAAAAATACAATATATCCGGACTTCTTCTGGATCTGGACAATACACTGACAACACATGATAATCCAACGCCGGGAGAAGGGATTATCGAATGGATCGCATCAATGAAGGCGTCAGGAATAAAAATGATAATTGTTTCAAATAATTATTATGAAAGGGTAAAGCCTTTTGCAGATAATCTCGGACTTGATTTTGTTCCAAGAGGAGCCAAACCGTTGTCAAAGGGATTTATCGAAGCGAAAAAACGTATGGATATTCCTTTTGAAAATCTGGCTGTTGTCGGTGATCAGATATTCACGGATGTTCTCGGGGCTAATATGAAGAGGCTGAAATGCATCTATGTATTTCCTATTGAGCATGAGAAAAAGGGATTTCTCAGGTTTAAACGAAGAATAGAAGTACCTTTTTTGCCTAAAAAACTGTATGATGCAAAATCAGATGAAAAGGTGTGAAATGTTTATGAATATTCTTGTGATACATGGTCCTAATCTTAATCTTCTCGGTGAAAGAGAACCGGGAATATACGGAGAAGAAACATATGACAAGCTAAATAATGATATAAAAACAGCTGCTGATGGTCTTGGCATCAGCTGTGAGATATTTCAGTCAAATCATGAAGGAGCGATAATAGACAAACTTCATGAAGCCAGAAAAAGCTGCAGCGGAGTAGTAATTAATGCAGGAGCATATACTCATTACAGCTACGCTATCAGAGATGCTATAGCCGCAATAAGGATTCCATGCATAGAAGTACATATCAGTAATGTATTCGCACGTGATGAGTTCAGGAGCAAATCAGTTATTGCGCCTGTCTGTGCAGCGTCTGTTTCCGGTTTCGGCAGAGACAGCTATATCCTTGCGGTAGAAGGACTGGTCAGAATGATTGAAAGAAGGTCAGACAATAAATGACAAATATTGAAAAGCTGATGCAGATGATTCCTGACAGCAATACATGTTCACTGGTGTCATCAGACATCAACATAAGATATTTTACAGGAATGAAAAAATGTGAAGGTCTGCTTGTATGTTTTTCTGATGCAGCTTATCTCATGGTTGACTTCAGATATATTGAAAAGGCGTCAGCAAATGTGAAAGACTGCAGCGTGATCGAAATGAAGGACAGGACTGTTGTGCTGTCCGAACTGCTCAGAAAGCATTCCACGGCTTCGGTTCAGATAGAATCAGACAATATGACAGTCAGCGAACTGAACAAATTCAGACAGTCTTTCCCTGAAGTTAAAATAGATTCATCAAATACACTCAGCAAAAATATCAGCAGTCTCAGGATAATAAAATCACGTCAGGAGGCCGATAATATTAAAACTGCACAGAAAATAGCCGAGGAAACATTCGATTATATTCTGGGCATACTTACTGAGGGAATGACAGAGCAGGAAATTGCTCAGCAGATGGACTACAGAATGAAGAGCCAGGGAGCTGAGGACATATCATTTGATACTATAGTTCTGACAGGCAAAAACACTTCAATGCCTCATGGTGAACCGGGCAGTACAAAACTTATGAAAAACCAGTTCCTGCTTATGGATTACGGCGCAGTTGTAAACGGCTGTCACAGTGATATGACACGTACAGTTTATTTCGGAACTCCGGATGAAGAAGAAAAAAGAGCATACAATACAGTGCTTCAGGCACAGCTTACAGCACTCGAATGTCTGGTCCCAGGCATAAGATGCAACGAGCTTGATTCGGCTGCAAGAAAGTATATAGATTCACACGGCTACAAGGGAACCTTCGGCCATTCACTCGGACACGGTGTAGGCTATGAAATACATGAGGCGCCTGTTGTATCACAGAGATGCAGTGATGTGCTGGAAGAGGGAATGGTCATTACGATAGAACCCGGCATATATATTCCGGGTACGTTCGGGATAAGAATTGAAGATATGGCATATATTACAAATGATTCGTATGAAAACCTTACTCATGTACCAAAACATTTAATACAAATATAAATATTTTTTAAATAACTATTGCAAAAAAGCCAGATTTATTGTAAAATATAAAGAAGTAATGAATAGAATTAATAAAGTAAGTTATATTTATTTGGAGGTATTAATTTATGATTTCAGCTGGAGATTTCAGAAACGGTGTTACATTCGAAATGGATGGCAATGTCGTACAGGTTATCGAATTTCAGCATGTAAAACCGGGTAAGGGTGCAGCTTTTGTAAGAACAAAGTTCAAGAATGTTATTACAGGCGCAGTTGTTGAAAGATCCTTTAATCCAACAGAAAAGTTCCCTACTGCTTATGTTGAAAGAAAAGATATGCAGTATTTGTATTCCGAAGGTGATCTTTATTACTTTATGGATTCTGAGACATATGAGCAGCTTCCTATCAATTCAAGCAAACTTGGTTCAAGCTTTGCATTTGTCAAGGAAAACATGGAAGTTAAAGTACTTTCATACAAAGGAAATGTTTTCGGAGTTGAACCTCCGTTCTTTGTAGAACTTGAAATAACTGAAACAGATCCAGGTTTCAAGGGCGATACAGCAACAAATGCTACAAAACCAGCAATAGTTGAAACAGGCGCAGAAATCAAGGTTCCGCTTTTCATCAATCAGGGTGATAAGGTAAGAATCGATACAAGAACCGGCGAATACATGGAACGTGCTTAATCTGCCTGTTTTTGATTAATCTTTATGATCAACGGCTCCAGGTATTATTGCCGGAGCAGTTATAATATTTGATTTAAAAGGAGGATTTTTTCTATGAAGCTTACTGAAAAGATGTCTTATCTAAAGGGATATCTGGATGCTACAGATATCGACACTTCTTCAAAGGAAGGCAAGATTCTTGTACAGATGGCAGAGGTTATGCAGGATGTTGTAGCTTATGTTGAGGACCTTCAGGGTCAGGTAGACGAGCTGACAGAACTTGCAGAGATTCTTGATGAAGACCTCGGAAATGTTGAAGAGGACATATATGACCTCGATGACGAAGATGATGAAGATGACGATGATGAATACGATGATGAGGATTTAGATGAGGATGAGCTTTACGAAGTAGTATGTCCTACTTGCGGAGATTCAATCCTTCTTGATGAGGGTATGCTTAGTGAAGGCTCAATGGCTTGTCCGGGATGCGGAGAAGAGCTTGAGTTTGATATGGACGATATCGAGCTTGAAGATGTTGAGGACGACCTTGAAGGCGATGACCTTGACAAAGGCATATAACGGATAATCATAAAAAGGGTATTGCAGATCTTTTCTGCAATACCCTTTTTCCTTTTATATATTTCTCAGGTTTTCTCAAGTGTACACACAACCAGATGAAACGGATCAAGAAAACGTTTTGTAATACTGCTGTTTCCGACACCGGCACTAACGATCATCTGCGTACCTTTATATTCATACGAGCCGCGTGTATATTCCGGGAAAAATCCCTGGCCGGGAGCATAGAGTCCTTTTATAAATGGAAATCGTATAAGACCTCCATGTGCATGACCACAGAAGACAAGGTCTGCCTGACAGCCGTTCACGCGTGAAAGATCCGTGATTTTTTCAAAATCCTCAGGATAATGATGCAGCCATACTGAGAAAGCATCTTCATGAGGATAACGGTCCAACATACTCCGGGCAGCATCGGAAGAAGGATCAGACACTGTTCCGGTTATAAGAACCTTGTCAGTTCCTCTTGAAATGTATGTAAAATCATCTTCGAGAACAACTATATTGTTTTTGTCTGCACATCCGCGCATCTTGTCAAGGAGCCTTGAGTCAATCCTGTAATCATGATTTCCCCATACAAGATAACAAGGCGCAGTTTCCGATATTTCCTCAAGAAAATCATCTGCCGCATCGATGTCAGTACAGAATGAATCTGAGATATCACCAGTGAGAAAAATATAATCAGGATCTATGGAGTCTATAATACTTATAAGTCTTTTGCGGAAGTTACTGCCCTGGTTATGATAATCTGATATCTGTACTATTTTGCAGTTATTGAAGCTTTCGGGTATATTGCCGCTTGAAAAAGTAATATTTTCAGTCTGAATATATGTGTTTGAACGAATTAATTCTGCAATACAAAGTATCAGTACGACAGCCATTACAATCAGGATTTTTTTTCTGTGCCTGCGTTTCATTTATCATTATCCTTTCTCAGGCCCTCATCAAAAAATGGTATAAGGCTTAAGTTGTATATAATAACAGTTGTGGCATCAGACTGAAGGTCCGATGCCACAACTAACGTTTTTTGTGTTTTTTACTTTTATTTATACAATAATATAAATTAGATTCCCTGCCACTTCATAGCGTCAGCAACTTTAAGGAAGCCGGCAATATTAGCACCGGAAACCAGGTTGCCTTCATGACCATATTCCTTAGAAGCATTGTAAGCGTTGTGGAAAATGTTGATCATGATATTCTTGAGCTTAGCATCAACTTCTTCAAATGTCCAGCTGAGTCTCTCTGAGTTCTGTGACATTTCAAGACCTGATGTAGCAACACCACCTGCGTTAGCAGCCTTTGCTGGAGCAAAGAGAATGCCGGCATTGAGGAATGCTTCAATAGCTTCAGGAGTAGAAGGCATATTAGCACCTTCAGCAACAGCCATTACGCCGTTAGCGATAAGAGCCTTAGCTGAATCAAGATTGATTTCGTTCTGAGTAGCACATGGAAGAGCAATATCACACTTGATAGTCCAGATACCGCTGCAACCTTCTGTGTAAACTGAACCAGGAACACGATCAGCATATTCCTTGATTCTGCCTCTCTTAACTTCCTTGATGTCCTTAACAACGTCGAGGTTGATTCCGTTTGCATCATATATGTATCCGTTGGAATCGCTGAGTGCAACAACCTTGCCGCCGAGCTCAGTAGCTTTCTGTGTTGCATAGATAGCAACGTTGCCTGAACCGGAGATAACTACTGTCTTGCCTTCGAAGCTTGTGTTCTTCATGCATGAGAGCATTTCAGCAGTAAAGTAGCAAAGACCGTAACCTGTAGCTTCTGTTCTTGCAAGTGATCCGCCGTATGAAAGGCCTTTACCTGTGAGAACACCAACGAATTCGTTTCTGAGCTTCTTGTACTGACCGAACATATAGCCGATCTCACGAGCGCCTGTACCGATATCACCAGCAGGAACGTCTGTGTCAGCACCGATGTGCTTTGAAAGTTCTGTCATAAAGCTCTGGCAGAAACGCATTACTTCCATATCAGATTTGCCCTTAGGGTCAAAGTCTGAACCACCTTTACCGCCGCCCATCGGGAGACCTGTAAGGCTGTTTTTGAAGATCTGCTCAAATCCGAGGAACTTGATTACAGATGCGCAAACTGAAGGATGAAGTCTTAAACCACCCTTATAAGGTCCGATTGCAGAGTTGAACTGAATTCTGTAACCGCGGTTTACCTGTACCTTGCCGTTGTCATCAACCCAAGGAACTCTGAAGATGATCTGTCTTTCAGGTTCAACGATCTGTTCTACGATGCCTGCTTCAACAAGATCAGGTCTTTTTTCGATAACTGGTTCAAGACTCTCAAGAACCTCGTCTACTGCCTGGAGAAATTCTTTTTCTCCTGGGTTGCGTGCACAAACCTTTTCATATACTGCCTTTAAATATGCATTCTGAATAGCCATTTTAAAAGGACCTCCTATATAAAGTTATGCTTCATATTATTAAGTAAATCATAATAAAAAACACTTATGTTAAACATTATAGTGCATTTAAAATTAAAAATCAAGATATGAAATATATTTTCTTTATTTTCAAAACAAAAACTGAAAAAAACTTAAAAAAATAAAGTGCAGACATAATATATAATTTATGTAATAAAATTCTTGTTTCTGTATTAAAATATACTGCAATAAAAATATGTTTAAAATATAACTTGACTTTTTATTATTAAAAAGGTAGAATAGAAACATATATGAGTAAGCTATGCGGTAGCATGAACGCTTTAGTTTATGAGGAAAGTCCGGGCATCACAGGACAGGATAGCTGTTAACGGCAGCCGGGGGCGACCCTAGGGCTAGTGCAACAGAGATATACCGCCCTGCTTTTGCAGGGTAAGGGTGGAAAGGTGAGGTAAGAGCTCACCAGAGTACAGGAGACTGTGCTGCTATGTAAACCCTATCCGGTGCAACGTCTATTGGTGCAGTTCATCATAACACCTGTCCGGTGGATGGACTGTAATGACGGCTTGAAGTCTGCGGCGACGCAGATTCTAGATAAATTACCGCACACGACAGAACCCGGCTTATCGGCTTACTCATTATATAAATATAGTATAATAATAAAGGAGCTGTTTTTTTGAAAAAACACACGCTTGCTGCGCTCATTACTGCTGTTGTGCTTCTTGCTGCTGCAGGGGCGGGTCTTGTTTATTATTTTAATATACAAAAAAATTCTGATGCCAGTACAAGTTCATTTGATGAACACGCCGGTATGAAAACCTACAGAGCATCAACGCTTAAGGGACTGAGTCTTTATGTTCCTGATGATTACACAGAAAATGAAGAAGAATATTTCGATGTAAGCTATAAAAAGTCTGATGCCCGTATCGGTCTGACATGGGAGGAAACAGACAATGACATTGTCAACTATTCAAGTAATGCAATAGATCAGTATAAAAGTATAGCTGACGGATTTACGCTTATAGATGAGCATGATGAGGATATATCCGGTACGGCTGTTCACGTTGTAGAGTTCGGCTACATGCTTTCACTTGACAGCGGGGATAAAAATTATTCATGTATTGCTGCTTATGCTCTGAACGGTAAAACAGCTTACGTGCTTACATGTACCTGTGAAGCAGATAACTTCAGTACATACCGTGATGATTTCGTAAGAACATACAGAACAATGCAGCTTGTTCCTGATCTTGGTGAAACACAGACAAGCTGAAAATAAGTTTATGATATTTATATAGAAGAAAATGCTGACTGCCGCAGATTTATATTATTTGCGGCAGTCATTTTTATAACTTTCTTCAATATAACCGGCAGTAAATTATGTTTTAAAGGAGCAGACTCAAAAAGTATACGATTTTAGTCTTGTTTTGTTACACATTACATAATAAAGCTAGGCGGTGCTTGTAACTTTGAACATATTAATAATTGAATAATAATTTTAAGTAGTGTATAATAATATAGAAGAATGTATATTTTGTTAGATATAAAAGGAAAATAATACTCTTTGGCAGGTACAGACTTTACATTAATTTTCTAATATACAATTCTTACAGACCAAATGCAAAATAATTACTATATCATTATTAAAAGTCGATAAGGAGCAGGTCAGATGGAAAACCAGAATAATTACGAAATCGTAGACAGCGTTGAAAAGCTGGAAAAGGCACTGGCAAGAGTAAGGGAAGCGCAGAAAAAGTTTTCAACTTACACACAGGAGCAGGTTGACAAGATTTTTAAGGCTGCCGCAATAGCAGCAAACAAAATGAGGATACCGCTGGCAAAGCTTGCTGTAGAAGAAACTGGGATGGGCATAGTAGAGGATAAGGTAATAAAGAACAACTATGCTGCAGAGTACATTTATAATGCATATAAAAATACACAAACTTGCGGTGTACTTGAAGAAGACAAGGCATACGGCATAAAGAAAATAGCTGAACCGATAGGTGTTATCGCAGCAGTTATTCCGACTACAAATCCTACATCAACAGCAATTTTTAAAACAATGATAGCTCTGAAGACAAGAAACGGAATTATTATAAGCCCTCATCCGAGAGCAAAGAAGAGTACAATTGCTGCTGCCAAGGTTGTTCTTGAAGCTGCTGTAGCAGCAGGTGCACCGGAAGGAATTATTGACTGGATCGACGTTCCTTCACTTGACATGACAAACCTTGTAATGAAGGAAGCAGATATTATTCTTGCAACAGGCGGTCCCGGAATGGTTAAGGCTGCTTATTCAAGCGGTAAGCCGGCAGTCGGAGTAGGTGCCGGAAACACACCTGCTATCATTGATGATACTGCAGATATTCTTCTTGCTGTAAACTCAATAATTCATTCAAAGACATTTGATAATGGTATGATCTGTGCTTCAGAACAGTCAGTTATTGTTCTTGAGAGCATATATAAGAAAGTCAGAAAAGAATTTGCTGACAGAGGATGTTACATTCTTAACGAGGATGAAGCTGAAAAGGTAAGAAAAACAATCCTCATCAATGGTGCGCTTAACGCTAAGATCGTAGGACAGTCAGCATATAAGATTGCATCACTTGCAGGTGTAACAGTACCTCAAACAGCAAAGATCCTTATCGGTGAGGTTACAAGCGTAGATATTTCTGAAGAATTTGCTCATGAAAAGCTTTCACCGGTTCTTGCAATGTACAAGGCAAAGGATTTCAGTGATGCAATGAATAAGGCTGAGAGACTTATTGCAGACGGCGGATACGGTCATACTTCAAGTGTATATCTTAACGCTGTTACTGAAAAAGAAAAGATAGATGAATTTACTCAAAGAATGAAAACCTGCCGTATACTCATCAATACACCTTCATCACACGGCGGTATCGGTGACCTTTATAACTTCAAGCTCACTCCTTCACTTACACTCGGATGCGGATCATGGGGCGGCAACTCTGTTTCGGAAAACGTTGGTGTAAAACACCTGCTTAATGTTAAAACAGTTGCTGAGAGGAGAGAGAATATGCTTTGGTTCAGAGCACCTGAAAAGGTTTATATAAAGAAGGGCTGTCTGCCTGTAGCACTTGAGGAATTAAAGAATGTAATGGGTAAGAAAAAGGCATTTATCGTTACTGACTCATTCCTTTACAACAACGGATATACAAAACCGATCACAGATAAACTTGATGAAATGGGAATAGTACATACAACATTCTTTGATGTTGCACCAGACCCATCACTTGCATCTGCTATGGAAGGCGCAGAAGCTATGAGAGCTTTCCAGCCAGACTGCATCATCGCAGTAGGCGGCGGTTCAGCTATGGATGCCGGCAAGATCATGTGGGTTCTCTACGAACATCCGGAAGCAGACTTCATGGATATGGCTATGCGTTTCATAGATATCAGAAAGAGAGTATACACATTCCCTAAGATGGGCGAAAAGGCTTACTTTATAGCAGTTCCTACATCAGCTGGTACAGGTTCTGAGGTTACTCCTTTTGCCGTTATCACAGATGAAAAAACGGGCGTTAAATATCCGCTTGCTGACTATGAGCTTATGCCTAAGATGGCAATCGTTGATGCAGACATGATGATGAATGCACCTAAGGGACTTACAGCTGCATCAGGCATCGATGCCGTATCACACGGACTTGAAGCATATGCAGCAATGCTTGCAACAGATTTTACAGACGGTCTTGCACTTCGTTCACTCAAAATGATATTTGAATACCTTCCAAAGGCATATGACAACGGTCCTAATGAGCCGGTTGCACGTGAAAAGATGGCTAATGCAGCTACAATGGCAGGTATGGCATTTGCAAATGCATTCCTCGGTGTTTGTCACTCAATGGCACATAAGCTCGGCGCCTTCTGGCATATTCCTCACGGTATCGCAAATGCTCTTATGATCGATGAGGTAATGAGATTCAACGCAAGCGAATGTCCGTTAAAGATGGGTACATTCTCACAGTATGATCATCCTCATACACTCGCACGTTATGCAGAAGTTGCAGATTACCTTGATGTAAAGGGTAAGAACGACGAGGAGAAACTTGAGAATCTTATCGCTAAGATCGACGAACTCAAGGAAAGAGTAGGCATCAAGAAAACTATCAGGGATTACGGTATAGATGAGGCAGCTTTCCTTGAACGCCTTGATGAAATGACAGAGCAGGCATTTGATGATCAGTGTACTGGTGCTAACCCGAGATATCCTCTTATGAGCGAGATCAAGCAGATGTACCTTAATGCATACTACGGAACAGACGCAAAAAAATAACATATTTAAAATGAAATTCTTGATATGACCATATAAATCCTGGGCTATAAATTAGCTCGGGATTTATTTATTTTTTATAAAAAAGTGCTTGTCATACAGTCTTTTTTGTGATATAATGAATACACGGAAATAAAAAAACCGTCAAATTGCAGTTTATCAGCTAGATATTAGTGCAAATTCTATTATTTTTCGCAAGGAGGAGATTTGTATGAATCTTAACAATGTTATCGCCGAAAGGGCTGAAAAAAAGATATACCGGGATGGAGATAAAGTTATTAAGCTTTTTAATGAAGGCTATTCAAAATCAGATATATTAAATGAAGCATTGAATCAGGCACGTGTTGAGGAGACAGGCATTAACATGCCTAAGGTCATTGAAGTAACGATGATAGAAGAAAAATGGGCTATAGTTTCTGATTATATTGACGGAACACCGCTTTCTGAACTTATCGAAATGCATCCTGATAAGCTTGATGAATATCTGGATATGTTTGTAGATCTTCAGATGTCTGTACATGAGAAAAAAGCTCCCCTCCTTAATAAGCTGAAGGATAAGATGAACAGAAAGATCACAGAAACAGACCTTGATGCTACTACAAGATATGAGCTTCATACACGTCTTGAAAGCATGCCGAAACACAATAAGGTTTGTCATGGCGATTTCAATCCTTCAAACGTTATTATTGCAAAGGACGGAACTCCGTATATAATTGACTGGGCACATGCAACACAGGGAAATGCGTCTGCTGATGTTGCAAGAACATATCTTCTGTTTTCACTGGCCGGCAAAAAAGAACTGGCAGACAAGTATCTTGATCTTTTCTGTAAAAAAAGTGATACGGCAAAACAGTACATTCAGAAATGGCTGCCGATAGTAGCAGCATCACAGTCAGTAAAGGGAAAACCTGAAGAACGCGATCTGCTTCTCAAGTGGGTAGACGTTGTAGAGTACGAATAGACAATTGAATTAAACATAATATCAAAGGATGTGCAGTGTTCTGCACATCCTTTTTACATTACCGGCATCCGGTAATCCATCAGTGACAGTGTCTCAGGTATTATTACTTATAAAAACACAAAGCAGCCCTGACATTATCTTTGTCAGAGCTGCTTTGTGTATATGTGACAGCAATTAACTTTAAGTCCGGTTCGTGTACATGCTGAATTCTGCTTTACTTGACATTTGCCAGTGCACAGACTGCATCGCTGATATTTACTGTGCTGTCGTTGTTGATGTCAAATTTCTGAAGATCTTCAGAAGTGCTTTCTGTTGTGTTCATTGAAAGATATGTTGTGATCTCAGTACTCAGTATATCGTTTACATCGGGACTATTCTGCGCTGAACCGACGTTATTCATACTTTTTGAGTCAGTTATCGGGGCTGCAACATAGACCTGGTATGAAGCTGAAAGTGAGCCGTAATGAATAGTTACATCTGTCATTCCTGTTGATTCAAAATCGTAAACTGGTGATAGCTTTGTAAGATCAAGAGTTTCTATCTTATTTCCGTCAATACTGAGAGCTATGTCAGTAAGATCGAGTATTTCATCGGGATAGTACTGTGTTTTTGCTTCACTGCTGTCAACTGTAAGCTGATCAGCTCTTCTGGTGGTTTCAAGATCTGTCAGTCCTGTCATTCGTTTGATGTCAAAAAGCTGAGAAGGATCTTTTTTATACTGGTCCATGTATATGCTGCCGTTATCAGAAACTGTAATAACGTTTTCAGTGTCATCAGCAGCACTTAATGTGTACTGACCATCACTGCCGTCATATATAGTCCATAGTGAATTTTCACTTTCATCTGAGTCACTCAGATAAATACTGTCACCGTTTCTTGTAAGTACTTTATTGTATACAGATGACCAGAGCCTGTATGATCCGTCACCTGCAGGTTCAAATCTGAAATCCTGTTTTACAGTTTCGTAGCATTTTGAAGAAACAACAGGCTGTACATCTTCATTTACTGTAATGTATTTATTTGTGTTTTGTGAATATAACTGAAATGTGTCTCCGTAAAATTTTCCTGATGCATCATCTATATATATGTATCCAAGAAATCTGTATCTTGACATATGATCTGAACTGTCATTCTGGTATGTATATAATGCAAAGCTAAGCTGCTGCCACTGTGATTCACTTGTTGTGATAAAACCGCTTTCAGTATGTACCTGTTCTACAACAGCTACATGTCCGTTAATGTTATCGTAATTATCCCAGCATGCAACAGCACCGAGTTTAGGCTGGGATCCATATGCATAATAACCGTTATTGATATTGTAGGTATACCATCTTCCGGCGTTTCCGTTTGTAAGTTTAGGTTTTTCACCAAGAAGTTCAAATGCTCTGCCCCATGCATAGGCTGTACAGTTCGGGATGCCGTAACCAATGCTTGCAAATGCGTTTTCATTGCTGTAGTAATACCTGTATTCTTCAGCAGAAGTATCATTTGACGGTTCTGTAAGTCTTGATACATAGTTATCAGCTGTGAAAGCATGAATTGTTGTTGTATTAGATAAAAGAATTATTATTGAGGTTGTAAAAGAAACGAATAATTTAGCCGATTTTGACAAATGCATAAAAAAACCTCCTAACAAGTATGTAATTTATGTCTATTATGCTTATACAATACTACAGCCAGTGCAATTTGTCAATAAGAAAGTAATAATATTTAAAATTTATATTAAAATAGCATACTTTGTACCATATTTGTTTGTCTGATATCACAAAACCAGGCTATTAAACAGAGGTATAAAAATATTATTGAAATTCGTATAAGTTGACAAAGATGAGTTGAAATAATATAATTAAAAAAACACTAAAAATATATGGCAAAGGATTGTGAAAATAAATGAACAAAAAATTGATTGCGGCAGCTGCAGCCTGCAGTATACTGGTTCTGACTTCTTGTGCCTCAAAAGATAACTCAGGTTCTGAAATATCCGGAACTGACGCGTCATCACAGACAGTTCAGGATACACCGGCCGGTTCAGCTGACGGCAGTTCCGAAGCTGCAGGAACTGATGAACTTCAGATCGATTCCAAGAGATACAACACTGACTATGACACACTCAAAAAGGTAACTGATGATCTTTTTAAGAAATATTATGACGGGATACAGAATGAGGACTATGACAAGTGTTTCGGGGTTTTTCCGGACTTTTACAGAAAAGCTTTAGCCCGGGAATCAGTAGAGTATAATCAGACTGATGATGAGTATATAAAGCAGATACATAATGATATTGTCAAGGATTACGGGGATGATTATTATGCATACCAGGAAATAACAGGAATACTTCAGCTTTATGATGATTCTCTTAAATCAACCGAGGATACTATTAATAAGACATTTAATACAGAACTCACCGTCGAAGATGCATATTCCGTATACTGCAAACAGGTAACAAGAGGCAAGCTCAAGAAGGATTCTTCAGAGGAAATTATGTATTTGCTGCTAAAAATAGACGGAGAATACTATCTGTACGACAACTACTTTGAAAGTGCGCAGTAACGTGGATTTCAGGGCCGCAACCGGGAGTTGCGGGTATGGAAACTGGAATGTATGGACGTCTTTTCTCATCTGATATATACTTAAATACATAAGATAAAGCACAAAAAAATACAGGGGGTATATGTATGAACATAGAAACAGCCAACAAGCTGCTCAGATTAAGGAAGAAAAACGGATATTCACAGGAAGAACTCGCCGAAAAGCTTGGAATAAGCAGGCAGGCAGTATCAAAATGGGAGAGAGCTGAGGCATCACCGGATACAGACAATCTCATACAGCTTGCAAAACTTTATAATATTTCACTGGATCAGCTCTTTGAGATCGATGCAGTAAACTCTGTTCCGATAAGTTCCCAGGAAAGCAGAAGATCTAATATCAGTCTCAGAAAAGACAAATCAGATAAAGATAATAGTATGAGAGTTGCATATCCTGAGGGAAGCAACGGAGCAAAGGAGATATATCCCGGAGCATCCGCACAGCAAAAGTCACAGCCTGTATATCAGGATACACAAAAGAAACAGCAGACAGACGGGACATGTGACTTTGACAAATATCAGTACAAATATGAATATAGTACAAAAAGTCAGAAATCAGCATCTACAGGCACAAACGCCAGCTTCAACACAAATTTTACAACTTCTCCTGCTCCTGCACCGCTTGCAGTAAGCGAACAGAGTCTGCCGTACAAGGCACTGATGGCATTTCCTTTCCCTCTGGTCGTTGCAGCGTTATATCTGATGCTCGGTGCATTCTTTAATTTCTGGCATCCGTCATGGATGATGTTCCTGACGATTCCGCTTTACTATACTACTATAGAGGCAGTAAGAAAAAAGGATCTTAACATTTTCTGTTTTCCTGTTTTAGTAGTGTTCGCTTATCTTACAGCGGGATTTCTGCTTAATCTCTGGCATCCGGCCTGGATACTTTTTATGACAATTCCGTTTTATTACTGGATTATCAATATTAAAAAGAGTAAGTAATTATTTTATTATATGTTAAAGAAATAAACACTTTTTTTGCTAAAACAATTGCATTTATAGCTGAATTAGAGTATAATATATAGTGTTGACTATTTATCTTTATTTTATGGAGGACGTGTAATAATGTTAGTATCAGCTAAGGAAATGCTCACTAAAGCAAGAGACGGCAAATATGCTGTAGGTCAGTTCAATATTAACAATCTGGAATGGACAAAGGCTATTCTTCTTACAGCCCAGGAGCTTCAGTCACCAGTTATTCTTGGTGTTTCTGAAGGTGCAGGCAAATATATGGCAGGCTACAAGACAATCGTAGGTATGGTTAAGGGTATGATCGAGGAACAGAACATCACAGTTCCAGTTGCTCTTCATCTTGATCACGGCTCATTTGAAGGTGCAAAGGCATGTATCAATGCTGGTTTCTCTTCAATCATGTTCGATGGTTCACACTATCCGATCGAAGAAAACATTGCAAAGACAACAGCTCTTGTAAACTGCTGTGATATTCTCGGAGTATCACTTGAAGCAGAAGTTGGTTCTATCGGCGGTGAAGAAGACGGCGTTATCGGTGCCGGCGAATGTGCTGATCCTGACGAATGCAAATCAATTGCAGATCTCGGCGTAACAATGCTTGCTGCCGGAATAGGCAATATCCATGGTAAATATCCTGAAAACTGGGCAGGACTCAGCTTTGAAACTCTTGCAGCTGTTAAGGAAAAGGTTGGCGACATGCCTCTCGTTCTTCACGGCGGCACAGGTATCCCTGAAGATATGATCAAGAAGGCTATCTCACTTGGCGTTGCTAAGATCAACGTTAATACAGAATGCCAGCTTTCATTTGCTGCTGCAACAAGAAAGTATATCGAAGAAGGCAAGGATCAGAGCGGCAAGGGATTTGACCCAAGAAAACTTCTTGCTCCTGGTTTCGAAGCTATCAAGGCTACTGTTAAGGAAAAAATGGAGCTTTTCGGATCAGTAGGAAAAGCTTAATTATAATACAGTTTAATTACTGTAACTTAAAAGACAATGTGGTTTTAAACGCTGCATTGTCTTTTTTTAATTTAATATTTTTTGTCGTAAATGATATGATTTTTAGAAAATATATGTGTACAAATAAATTAAAATGTGATACAATATATTTCGTATGGTACTATAATACCTGCATATCAGGAAAATTCAGAAAGCATAATCTGAATCCGGTCAGCATACCGGAATGATTGTCAATACATATAAACGGAAAGGAATACTATCATATGAAGAAGCTTATGTTGGGTAATGATGCTTTTGCAAGAGGGCTTTATGAAGCTGGCTGTAAAGTTGTATCAAGTTATCCCGGAACACCATCCACAGAAATAACCGAAGCCGCTGCTAAGTATGAAGAAATATATGCAGAGTGGGCTCCTAATGAAAAAGTTGCAATGGAGGTTGCACTCGGTGCTTCTATAGCAGGTGCAAGATCGTTTTGCGGTATGAAGCACGTAGGACTTAATGTTGCTGCAGATCCTCTCTATACTGCGTCTTATACAGGCGTGAACGGAGGAATGGTTATAGCTGTAGCTGATGACCCGGGAATGCATTCTTCACAGAATGAGCAGGATTCACGTCATCATGCTATTGCATCAAAGGTACTTATGCTTGAACCTTCTGACAGCGGAGAATGCAAAAGATTTGTAAAGAAGGCTTTTGATCTTTCAGAAAAATATGATACTCCGGTTATCGTAAGAATGTCAACAAGAGTAGCACATTCACAGAGCAGTGTTGAGCTTGATGACAGAGATGAAAAAGACCTTATCAAATATGAAAAAAATCCTCAGAAGTTTGTAATGATGCCTGCATATGCAAAAAAACGTCATGTTGTTGTTGAGGAGAGAATGAGAAGACTTACAGAATATGCAGAGACCTCAGATCTCAACAGCGTTGAAATAAATTCTTCAAGAACAGGTGTTATTACAAGTGGTGTTGCATACCAGTATGCAAGAGAAGCACTTGGAGACACTGTATCATATCTTAAGCTGGGTATAGTAAATCCTCTTCCGAAGAGACTGATAAGTGATTTTGCTGAAAGATTTGATGAGATATATGTTATAGAAGAACTTGATGATATAATTGAAACTGAGTGCAGAAAGCTTGGCTTCAAGGTTATAGGAAAAGAAAAATTCGGATACATAGGTGAACTTTCTCAGGCAATAATAGCAGAAAAAATGCTTGGAAAAACAACAGAGGTTCTTAATCTTAAGGAAGAAATACCTGTAAGACCCCCTGTTATGTGTGCAGGCTGCCCTCACAGAGGACTGTTCTACTGTCTGTCAAAATTAAAGCTTAATGTACTGGGCGATATCGGATGCTACACACTTGGTGCATCAGCTCCTCTTAATGCGATGGATGCAACCATCTGTATGGGTGCTTCAATATCAACACTCCACGGCTTCAATAAGGCTATGGGAGAAGAGGGCGAGAAGAATACTGTTGCTGTTATCGGAGACAGTACATTTATGCACAGCGGAATGACAGGCCTTGTAAACATCGCATACAATGCTACAAATTCCACTGTAATCATTCTTGATAACTCTATCACAGGTATGACAGGACATCAGCAGAACCCTACTACAGGTTACAATCTTAAGGGAGATGTTGCCTCAAAGGTCTGCCTTGAGGATCTGTGCAAAGCTATAGGTATTAACAGAGTAAGAGTCGTTGATCCGTATAATATGGCAGAGACAGAAAAGGCTATAAAGGAAGAACTTGCAGTCAGTGAACCTTCTGTAATCATTTCACGCCGTCCATGTGCTCTCCTTAAGTATGTAAAGCATAAGCCGGCACTCAGAGTTGATACAGACAAGTGCAAGTCATGCAAGGCATGTCTCAGGATCGGTTGTCCTGCTATTTCAATTCAGAATTCCAAGGCATGCATTGACCATACACAGTGTGTAGGCTGCGGAATCTGTCAGGAAATGTGCAAGTTTGATTCTATAGTAGGAGGAAACGAATAATGTCTGTAAAATCAGTTATGATCGTAGGTGTCGGCGGACAGGGTTCATTGCTGGCATCCAGAATACTCGGAAATGTTCTTATTTCACAGGGATTTGATGTTAAGGTAAGCGAAGTTCACGGTATGTCTCAGAGAGGCGGATCCGTTGTTACATACGTAAAATACGGCGAAAAGGTTTATTCACCTGTAGTAGAAAAGGGTGAAGCAGATGTCATAATTTCATTTGAGCAGCTTGAAGCTGCCAGATGGGTGCCGTATCTGAAAAAAGGCGGACATCTTATCGTATCAACTCAGATGATAGATCCTATGCCCGTTATTTCAGGAACAGCAAAGTATCCTCAGGATATAATCAGCAAAATTTCTGATCTTGGTATTGATGTTATCGCTGTAGATGCACTCACAAAAGCTGAGGAAGCAGGAAATGCAAAGGCATCAAATGTTGTTCTTATGGGAGTTGTTTCAACGAAGCTTGGTTTCGACAAGGATGTATGGTATCAGGCACTTGAGCAGTGTGTACCGGCAAAATTCCTTGAAATGAACAAAAAAGCATTTGAATTAGGGGTGAACTGCTAAAATGGGAGCATGGGGTTACAGTGTTTTTGATGATGACAGTGCACTTGATTTTTATGATACATTAGTTGAGAACGAAGATGGTGATGCTTTTATAGATCAGATCGAAGAGGTACTGAACAATGCCTGCGAATCTGATTATCTGGAGGTAGATGAGGGCAATGCAGTTCTGGTAAGCAGCTGTATTATTGATGCCTGCATCAATAATACAGAGTATAAATTTCCGTCTGATGAATACTCACAGCTTATTTCAGAAAACCATAAAGCAAAGCTGAGATCATTACGAACGACTGCCGTTGATGCTATAAATGCCGTTTTGTCAGAAAATTCAGAGCTTAATGAATTATGGTATGAGACAGAAACATATGAGGATTGGAAAAATAGTATTCAGAAAATAAAAGAAAACCTGATGTAATAACAATATACTAAATTGGAGGGAATTTTTTTGGAACGCTACTGGGATAAAAGTATAGAATGTGCTCCTCTTCATGAACTCAGATCACTTCAGAGCTTCAGACTTTCTCAGACTGTAAGAAGGGTGTATGAGAATGTTCCGTATTACAGACAAAGAATGGATGAGGCAGGAGTTAAGCCGGAAGATATTGTTTCGGTAAAGGATCTTCATAAACTTCCGTTTACTTGTAAACAGGATCTTCGTGATACATATCCGTATGGATTGTTTGCTGTAGGTATGGACAAAGTTGTAAGACTTCATGCTTCTTCAGGAACTACCGGAAAACAGATCGTTGTAGGTTATACCAAAAACGATCTTAATACATGGGAAGAATGCTGCGCCAGAGCTCTTACAGCTTTCGGCTGTGACAATACAGACTTTATGCATGTTTCATACGGCTATGGCCTGTTCACAGGCGGACTTGGAATGCATTACGGTGCTGAGCATGTAGGAATGACTGTTATCCCTGTATCTGTCGGAAATACAAAACGTCAGATAACAGTAATAAAGGATTTCGGATCAACTGCAATATGCTGTACTCCTTCATATGCCCTTCACCTTGCAGAAACCATGGAGGAAATGGGACTTACTAAGGACGATATCAACCTTAAGGTCGGAGTTTTCGGTGCAGAACCATGGACTGAGGAAATGAGAACACAGATCCAGGATAAACTCGGAATAAAAGCTTATGATATTTACGGACTTTCTGAGGTCATCGGACCAGGTGTTGCCTACGAGTGTTCAGCACAGACAGGTATGCATATTAACGAAGATAATTTTATACCTGAGATAATAGACCCCGATACAGGCGAAGTACTTCCGGACGGCGTTCAGGGAGAACTTGTGTTTACATGTATCACAAAAGAAGCATTCCCTCTTATCAGATACAGAACCAGGGATATTGCTGTTCTGAAACGTGAAAAATGTTCATGTGGAAGAACATTTATCAAGATGATGAAACCGGCAGGACGTTCTGATGATATGCTCATCATCAGAGGTGTAAATGTATTCCCGTCACAGGTAGAAAGTGTTCTGCTTTCACTCGGAAACACATCCCCGTATTACCAGCTCATAGTTGACAGAGTTAATAACTCAGATACACTTGAGATCCAGGTTGAGATCTCTCCTGAAATGTTCTCGGATACAGTAAGAAGCATCGAGGATCAGGAAAGCATTATAAGAGCAGCAGTTGAATCAACACTTGGTATTGCTGCAAAAATCAAGCTTGTAGAGCCAAAATCCCTTCAGCGTTTCGAAGGCAAGGCTGTACATGTAATCGACAAGAGAAAAAAATAAATATTTAAACAATATGTGAAATGAGGTGTTTTTATGCTTAAGCAGATTTCAATATTTGTAGAAAACAAACCCGGAAGGTTATCGAGTGTAACCAAAATACTCAGCGAAAACAAGATTGACATCAAGGCTCTGTCTATAGCTGATACAAAGGATTTCGGAATTCTTCGCCTGATCGTAGATAATACGGACAAGGCAGTCGATGTCCTCAAAAAAGCAGGCTGTACTGTTACACAGACAAGTGTAATAGGAATGAGTGTTGAAGACAGACCGGGCGGACTGGCAGATATAATGAGCATTCTGTATGAGAACGGAATAGGCGTAGAATATATGTATGCTTTTGTCAGTAAGCCTGATGAAAACACCGCATTTGTTATTCTCAGAGTTGAGAATAACGATAAGACAACATCTGTACTTGAAAAGAACAATATCAGGCTTCTTTCATCTATTGATGTAAAAAATATGTAAAGTAAAATTATGCAGGGAGATACCGCCAAATGAATATTTTTGATCAGATGGAATCTGATGTCCGCAGTTATTGCAGAAGCTTCCCGGTTGTGTTCAATAAAGCAAAAATGTCTGATATGTTTACTGATAACGGTGACAAGTATATCGACTTTTTCTGTGGAGCAGGTGCACTTAATTACGGTCATAATAATGACTATATAATTGACAGGATCATTGACTACCTGAGAAACAGCGGAATAATGCACTCACTTGATATGCACACAACTGCCAAGGCAGAGTTTATGAAGTGTTTCTGTGATAAAATACTTAAGCCAAGAAATCTTGACTATAAGCTCATGTTCTGTGGTCCTACAGGCACAAATGCAAATGAAGCAGCACTGAAGATCGCAAGAAAATATACAGGACGAACAAATGTATTTTCATTTATGGGAGCATTTCATGGAATGTCTCTTGGAAGTCTTGCACTTACAAGTTCTGATTTTTCAAGAGATGGTGCAGGAGTTCCTCTTGGCAATGTAACTTTCATGCCGTTTCCTTTTGGCTTTAATGAGACGTTTGACACAATAGGCTACATTGAAAATGTACTTAATGATGATCATTCAGGCATTGAAAAGCCAGCGGCAATTTTCTGCGAAACAGTACAGGCTGAGGGCGGTATTATACCGGCTGACAAGGAGTGGCTTGTACGCCTGAGAGATCTCTGTACAAGACATGGAATTCTTCTCGTTTGTGATGAGGTACAGGTTGGCTGCGGAAGGACCGGTACATTCTTCTCATTTGAACGTGCAGGAATAGCTCCTGATATGGTGTCTCTGTCAAAGTCAATAAGCGGAAGCGGACTCCCTATGTCACTTCTTCTGATAAAACCTGAATATGACTGCTTTAAGCCAGGTGAACACAATGGTACATTCAGAGGCAATCAGCTTGCTTTTGTAGGCGCAAAGGCTGCAATTGATTTTGCTGTAGAGACAGGCCTTTATGAGAAGGTAAATCAGAAGGGAATCATTATTGAAAAATTTGTCAGAGAGAATATTCTTCCTCTCGACAGCTCTTTTGAGTACAGAGGAATAGGACTTATCCACGGCATTGATTTTTCAAAATCATCTGTTGAGGATGCTTGCGGAAAAATCGCTCATGAGTGCTTCAGCAATGGCCTCGTAATAGAGCGTGCCGGACGCCGTGATGATGTTCTGAAGATCATGCCTGCACTTACTATTGAAGAAGACGAGCTTATGGAAGGACTTAAGATAATTGAGACTTCTGTTAAAAATGTTTTCGGATTCAAATAAAAGTTTTTAAGGATAATCCTTTTTTACAGGAGCCATGCAAATAAATGATTTGCATGGCTCCTGATTTTTTTTATTACTTTTGTTCTCTAAAATTTTTATTTATTTCTTTTATACTTCGTGGTTAAGGCAATGATCAGTCCATGAATAACCGTGCTGCATTTTTATGATATCTTTAAGATAATAGTGTGACAAAGGCAGGTTTAACAGGAGGAAAATAATAATCTGTTGGAGGTTTGATATTTCATTGTAATTGATCAGTGCTTACAGGATCATCTGAGGATTTTATATAAATAATAATTTTCTTTTCGTCATAGAGCATGTACGAAATAACGTACTCATTTCCCGGATTATTTATATATTTATCATATTGATCCTTAAGAACGATCGAGACTACTATATCAGGTGACTTGCTGTTATCTGAGGATCGTATTTCTGCTGGATCTTTGTACCTATAGTATGGTTCACCCATGCACATATCATAGATATAGTAGTTTGAACTGCCGACGTTTTCATTTATATAATTTATCAATTGCGAGAATTGAGACAGCTCGATTGATGTAAGAGTTGTTTTATTTGCCTGGGTAATCACCATATCAGGATCATTGCCGGAGTTCACTCCGGAATCAGGGTTATCTTCACACATTGAACGATAATAACCAGTGTCTGTGAAAGTAATTTTAAAATAACCTTTGAATGCGTCTTCATATCCTGCTGCTTCATAGCCTACAGTCAGAGGTGAATTAACAGCAGCGATGGAATCTGCAAAGCTTAACAGTTCGCTTTGCGTACTAAACAGAATTTCTGTATCCTGCGTCTGATCCTGCTTATTTTCAGCAGATAAATCATCTGGTTTCTCAGTACTAACACTGGTCGCCTCTGATGTTGCCGTATCTGTTGTGTCCGGAGTGATACCTGCTTCGGATTCGTTACCGGGATCGCTTAATGTATTTCGGGTACTCAGCTTAATTACTGCACAACTCATTATTATAAGTGCGAAAACCGCAACGGCAGCAGGAAAGAAAACTTTGTTTTTCCTGACAGCATTTACTGTGACGGTACTTTTGCCGCTTTTAACTGCAGCGTTGCCTTCAAACGGGTCTTCACTTTCATCTCCGGCCTGAATGTCCATCTTAACAGAAAGGCGCATAATAAAATCATCATCCAGTTTCTTTCTGTTCATTCTCGTGAGATACTCATCCTTAAACTGCATAATCCATATCTCCTTTCATCATATCCTTAAGCTTTACTCTTGCTCTCAGAAGCTGCATTTTGACTGCGGCTTCAGTACAGTCTGTTATATCTGCTATTTCTTTTACACTGTATCCTTCAAAGTAAAATAGATGAATAACATTTCTGTACTTCTGAGGCAGATTTTTAACGGCGTCGCAGATGTCATATTCATCCGTGTTATACTCAAATGCTTTTACTGTTTTTTCATCGAGTGACGTTGTCCTGACTGACCAGGCGGATTTTTTAAGATCCAGACATTTGTTTATAGTTACACGCACAAGCCAGGATTTCTCGTGTTCACTTGATTCAAATATTTTTTTGACTCTTGAATACTTAAGGAATACCTCCTGTACTATATCCTGTGCATCCATGTCGTTTCTTGTATGAAGCCATGCTATTCTCAGTATCATATCTCCGTACTGCCTGATCACTTTTTCAAATCTTTTCTGTCTTTTTGTGTCCATTATAAAAGCCTCCCCCCTGAAAAATATTTTTTATATTAAAGATACGAGTCAGGTAATAGGAAAGTAACATAAATATATTAAAATAATTATACCATTTACTGTAGCTTTTTTCGATTCTATAAAGTATAATTTATGTAAAATTATAAACAGTAGGAGGAGAAAACTGGAATGAAAAAGTTTACAAAACAGATATCAGCACTTCTGGCACTGGCAGCTGTCGGCTCAGTTACAGTGGTTCATGCTTCCACGCTTGGCAATGGAATCGCTGAGCCTGGAAATTACGATTATCAGCCGGATTCGTATGAAGATACACCTATGGCCGGAGTAGCGCCATATACTCCTACGGTCGGCACGTTTGTAGAAACAACGCCAGAACAGACTACAACAACGTCAATAGGGACTTGGGTTGAAACAACACCGGAACAGGAAACAACTACAACAAGGATGACTACGTTAGCAGGAGCAGTTGGACCTGGGGAATATGACGCTATACCCGGGGATGTGTACTATGATATGGTAGTCGACATGACAGATCTGACAACACTTTCTTTATGGCTTCTTGGTGATGTAAGTTATGGCTCAGTACATGACTGGTCAGCGGGAGATGTCAATGGGGACGGTGACATTAACATTGCGGATCTTGCACAGCTTAAGTATATACTGATGAATCCGGAATAATATAAGCATAGTCACAAAAATAATCTGATGATTATACATAAGTCATAAATATGCCGATTACAGTCAGATGATAATCAGGACGCCTGTACAGATCAGATATCTCAGAAACGGTCTGCTTACAGAAACATGTCCTGATGTTCTGATTATTAAAACGAATATATAGTTTGAAAGAGGGATAGAAAATGAGAAAGTTTACAAAGCAGATATCAGCACTTCTGGCACTGGCAGCTGTCGGCTCAGCTACAGTGGTTAATGCAGCTGCTCAGAACAATAGTATCGTTTCTCCTGGAAATTACGATTATCAGCCAGACTCATATGAAGAAACACCACTGGCAGGAGATGTAGCATACACTTATCCGGTCGGTACGTTTGTAGAAACAACGCCGGCTGAGACAACAACAACGCC
>JAUNSK010000029.1 GCA_030539275.1 Oscillospiraceae bacterium
ACGTCGAAGATACTCGGTTGGTGACGACCCGGGAAAATAGATAAATGCCGGCACAGCTAATAAAAAAAGAGATCAGCTTATCACTGATCTCTTTTTTTGTATATTATTTTAAAATGCTGTATTAAGAAAAACTGATCGCAGGGCTGTGCTGCCGGTGTGCATACTGCTAATAAAAGATTAATCCCGTATGGCAGCTTGTAAAAGCATTCATACGGGATCAAAAAATTTATGGAGGGTAGTAGTTTACCAGCCTAGGATCTTATCATAGAGCTTTTCATATTCACGTGCAGAATTGTTCCATGAGAAGTCACATTCCATTCCGCGAAGCATAAGGTCATACCAGCCTTTTTTCATATCATAGTATACATGCTTTGCGTAATTAATTATACCAAGCATTTCATCTGCATTATAGTTTGCAAATGAAAAACCGTTTCCTGTATTGTAATATTCATTATATGGTGCTATTGTATCCTTAAGACCGCCGGTTTCTCTGACGATAGGAACTGTACCGTATTTAAGTGCGATCAGCTGTGTCAGTCCGCATGGCTCAAACTTTGATGGAATAAGAATTGCATCAGCAGCAGCATAAATCTTATGTGCGCGCTGTTCATTGAAGTAAATGCTTGCAGATACCTTGTCTGTGTGAGCACTCTGATAGTATCTGAAAGTATTTTCATATCTTTCTTCACCGGTACCAAGTACAACAAGCTGGGTATTGTCATCAATAATCTTGTCGATAACCCAGTTGACCAGATCGAGACCTTTCTGATCAGTAAGTCTTGATACTATAGCAAGCATAAATTTATTTTTATCAACCGGAAGACCAAGTTCTCTCTGGAGCTCCTGTTTGTTGATCGACTTGCCCTGCATAGCGTTTGTAGAATCATACTTGAAGAAAATCTGTTCATCAAGTGCCGGATTATAGAAGTTATAGTCTATGCCGTTAATTATTCCGCACAATGACTGATTGCGTGCTCTGAGAAGACCATCAAGTCCTTCTCCATAGAACGGTTCCTGTATTTCAGCCGCGTATGTATTGCTTACGGTTGTGATATAATCAGCATATACAAGTCCGCCTTTGAGCATATTAGCATCTTTTTTGAACTCCAGCTTGTCAGGTGTAAACATATATCCCGGAAGATCAGTATTGTATTCAAAAGTTTTAATGTCCCAGATACCCTGAAATCTCAGGTTGTGTATGGTCATAACAGTTTTTGTTCCGAAATAGAACGGATTGTCAGCATAAAGCGATTTAAGAAATACAGGAATAAGAGCTGCCTGCCAGTCATGACAATGAATAATATCAGGCTTGAAATTAATTACTGGCATAATTGCAAGGACTGCTTTGCAGAAAAAAGTAAAGCGTTCAATGTCAAACTTGGCATCACTGTAGGGTTTGTCTCCTCCGAAATAGTACTCGTTGTCAACGAAATAATATTTTATTCCGTCCATTTCATATTTCATAATTCCGACATGGAAATTCCCTTTACGCTTGCCGTAATCCATGTAAAAGTGATGTACGTACTCAAACTTATTTCTGTATTCCTGAGGAATAAAAGTATAATAGGGTAAAATAACAGCAGCTTCGTAATTTTCTTTATTAAAATTTTTAGGAAGTGTACCGGCTACATCTGCAAGTCCGCCGGTTTTGATAAACGGAATACATTCTGAAGTAGCAAATAGTATCTTTTTCATATCTATTTCCTTTCTTTATTTATAAAAATATGCAACAAGAAATTTTTAATAGTACATATATAAAAACTGAAACAAAAAATAAAAATACGCATATATATTGTAGCATATCATAAAAAAAATAACAAGTTATATTGTGAAAAAGCTGCTATTTTATTTTAAATTATATTTTAGAAATATGTAATAATAATTTGGAAGACCGTACAGATTAGGTGTTTTTGTTGATTTAAAAAATAGATTATGTTATAATAACTATACATATTTTGTATGGAGGAGTAAATTGAAAAAGACAGTAAGAACTTTTATCTCTCTGATAAAAGAAAACTTGATTACTTTATTGAGTTTCGAATTTATATTCAGGTTTACAATTGCAGTAGCAATAATTCCTGAATCCGTCAATATACTGAATTACATCCTTGATAAAGCAGGAGTAATGTACATAACAGGGAGCAATGTTATCAGTGTGCTGAAAAATCCTCTTGTTATAGTTGTCGGAGTTATACTTCTGCTGTTGATTCTGTGCGTTTCCATTTATGAGATCAACTGTGTTGCAGTGTGTTATGAATACTGCATACGCAAGAAACATATACGGCTATATGAAATGTTTACAGCAGGCTATTCAAGAATGCATAAAATGCTTGAAAACAATGCTTTTTTTGCTGCGCGCTGGATGCTGCTTGCCCTTCCTGCATTTAATATTCACTTTTTAGCTATAGCAGTGAACAGGGTATATGTTCTCGGAAAAATAACCAAAGTCATATTTCGATTCCGACCGGGAAGAATGATCATTTTACTGATCGTAATTCTCAGCATGGCAGTTATAGCATTTACAGTTTTCAGATTTGGAAACCGCATATTTGGCTTTAATACAAAAAAAACAACTTCCCTGAAAGAAACATTCAGATTATTTTTCAGCTCTGTAACAGGATGCATATTACTCAATATAATCATAACCGCTATTCTTGCAGCTGTTTATGCAGTCGTAGTACTTATCGGTACTCTTTGTCTGAGAATATTTACATCTCCGGATCTTGCACTTGTAAGACTGATGAAATTTGAAAGTACATTGTACTGGTTTATAGCATTTCTGGCAGGTGCGCTGGGCATGACATTTAATGTAGCAATGATATTTACATTTAACTATGACAATGCCGATACCGGAAGATACAGTGTGGTACCATCAGGTGCTGCATCCAGAAGTTCTAAACGAAAGATTTTTGGTGTGTTAATGAGCGTTCTCGTTTGTGCAGTTATGGTAGTTGATATCGCAGCTATTGTAAACTATATGAGAAACGGATCGCATTTTGTGGAGGATATTTTGAAAAGTACAACAGTAACAGCACATAGAGGCGGTGCTAATTTTGCTCCTGAAAATACTATGGATGCGGTAAATTATTCAATTTCGGCAGGCGCGGATTATATTGAGATAGATGTTCAGCTTACTGCTGACAACGAGGTCATAGTACTTCATGACGATAATCTGAAAAGGACGACAGGATTTAACGGCTATCCTTATAAAATGAACTACAGTGAAATAGTTAAACTTGATGCCGGAAGTTATTTCAGTTCTGACTTTTCAGAAGCCTACATTCCTACGTTTGAAGAGGTACTTGCAGCCTGCAAAGGTAAAATTAACATTAATATTGAACTTAAGAAAACTGGTTCTTTCGGGAATCAGCTTCCTGATCAGGTTATGCAGCTGATATCTGATTATCAGATGGAGCAGCAGTGTGTAATTACTTCAACGACATATTCATATCTTAGGTATATAAAGAAAATAATGCCGCAGCTGAGAACAGGCTTCATTGCAAATATGCTTGTTTGTGACCCCAATATGATGGAGTATGCTGATTTCTTCAGTTTGAAATATTCTGCTGTGAACCAGAATTTCGTTAATCAGGCTCATAAGGCCGGAAAAGAAATACATGTCTGGACTGTAAACACAAGACTTCTTATGAACAGAATGAAAGCTATAGATGTGGACAGTATAATCACAGATAATCCAATACTCTGTCAGAAAATACTTGCACAGAAAACACAGGGCAAAAAGTTTATCGATATGCTTCAGACTTTGCTTAGCAAATAATTACTCATTACGAAAAAACGTAAAAAATTGTTTACTAAATTCGCCCAGTATGATATAATGTTATAGTTAATAACAAATACGTATATAAATATAATTTTGAAAATAAAAAAATAAATATGAAATAGGAGGTTGTACTATGTGTGGAATAGTAGGGTATGTAGGCAAAAGAAGCTGCACTGATGTACTTATGAATGCTTTATCTAAGCTGGAGTACAGAGGCTATGATTCAGCTGGAATAGCAGTTTTTGAGAATGGAAAGATCAGGGTTGAGAAGTCAAAGGGAAGACTTGCAGACCTTGCTGATAAAATGGAGAAGACAGGAAGACCGGAAGGGCATGCGGGTATAGGTCATACAAGATGGGCCACGCACGGTGAACCATCCGACAAGAACTCACATCCTCACAGCGGCGCTGATGTTACACTTGTTCACAATGGTATAATCGAAAACTATAAGAAACTCAGAGAGTTTCTTATTAATCAGGGCAATACATTTACAAGTGAAACGGACACTGAAGTAGTTGCCAAACTGATAAGTTACTATTACAAAGGAGATCCGGTTGAGGCAATTATTGCAGCAACCAAAGAACTTCAGGGTTCTTATGCTCTTGGCATAGTATTCAAGGATTATGTGGATACTGTTTTTGCAGTAAGATGTGAAAGTCCTCTTATAGTAGGAATAGGCAAGGATGAGAGCTATATCGCTTCTGATGTTCCTGCCATTCTTAACTATACGAAAGATTATTACCTGCTTGAACCAGGTGAGATTGCTGTACTCAATCCATATGGTGCAAAGATATATGATCATCACTATCAGTGCATTGAAAAAGAACTCAAAACAGCAGACTGGGATATGGATGCTGCTGAAAAACAGGGATATGAGCATTTTATGCTTAAGGAAATTCATGAACAGCCTACAGCTATCAAGACTACAATAATGCCACGTATTTCGGACGGGCTGCCGAACCTTGAAGAATGCGGCATTACATACGATAAGCTGCTCAGATATAATAAAGTATTTGTTGTTGCCTGCGGTACCGCAATGCATGCAGGCGTAGTAGGCAAATATGTTATAGAAAAGCTTGCTCGTGTGCCGGTTACAGTAGATATTGCATCTGAATTCAGATACAGGGATCCGCTGGTTGGAGAAGGCGATCTTGTAATAATTATCTCACAGTCAGGCGAGACTGCAGATAGTCTTGCTGCACTCAGACTGTCAAAAGACAGAGGTGCTGATACACTTGCTATTGTAAATGCAAAGGGATCATCAATTGCACGTGAAGCAGATATGCTGATATATACTCATGCAGGTCCTGAAATTGCAGTTGCATCCACAAAGGCTTATATGGTCCAGATCGCAGTAATGTACCTGCTTGCATTTGAGATTGCACTTGCAAAAAAAGTTATAGATGAGGACGAAGGAAAAAGACTTATTAAAGAACTGGAAGCTGTTCCGGATGTAATACAAAAGATTCTTGAAGAAAAACCTGATACGCAGTTTGCAGCATCAAAGCTTATTAATACAGACAGCCTTCTTTATATAGGACGCGGACTGGATTATGCACTTAGTATGGAGGGTTCATTAAAGCTTAAGGAGATCAGTTATATTCATTCTGAGTCTTACGCTGCAGGCGAACTCAAGCATGGTACGATCTCACTTATTTCAGACAGTATGCCTGTAATAGCTGTTGTAACTCAGCCGGATCTTGCACTCAAAACGGTGAGCAATATAAAAGAGGTAAAGGCAAGAGGTGCATATGTTATACTTGTATGTTCCGATAATATACAGGTTGATGAGGAAGCATATGATTACAAGCTTACCGTACCTGCAGTTGATTCACTTCTTATGCCTATGACTGCTGTTGTACCGCTTCAGCTTATAGCATACTATACATCAGTCTTAAGAGGCAATGATGTTGATAAACCGAGAAATCTTGCAAAATCAGTTACAGTTGAATAAAACTTTATGGCGTACGAAAAAATCGTACGCCATTATTTTATCCTGATTAAAGAAAGTAAATATTTTTATCAGGAAATTATTGAAATATTGGTTATGATGTGATATAGTTAACGTGTACTAATCATTCTAGTACTCTAGAAAAGAAAAGTTAGAAGGAACAGTAAATTGAAAAAAAGAAATGTGTTTTTAATTATTGCTGTCACCGCTGTAGCTGCTGCGTTTCTCATTATAGGCATAAGTGCATATAATATAAAACCAATAGATGATGACGTACTTGCCGGGATAGATACACAGAAAGCAAAATGCCTGATGATAACTGCCCATCCTGATGATGAATCACTATGGGGGGGAGCACATCTTGCTGCTGATGATTATCTCGTAGTATGTCTTACTCATGCGTCAGATAAAGTAAGGTCTTCAGAATTTAAAAATGCTATGCAAACAAGCGATGATCAGTATATAATACTTGATTATCCCGATAAAGTATATGGAAGGAGGGATAACTGGAAAAGAGTCAGAGACAAGATGACAGCAGATATTGATAAGATCATCAATTTAAAGCAATGGGATCTGGTAGTAACACATAACCCCGAAGGAGAGTACGGTCATCAGCATCATAAAATGACAAGTAATATGGTTACTGAGGTTTATAATAAAACCAGCAGACAATATCCGCTGTATTATTTTGGCACATATTACCGCGCGTCACAAAAAGACAAGATAGACAAATTGATTCCTGAACGACAGGAACAGACAGAGATAAAAGAAAAAATGCTTGAACATTATACATCACAATCACGTGTTGTTGAAAAGTTCGGTCATATGCTGAATTATGAACAATGGAATAAAGAGAACTGAATATGAGAGAAGAGGACAATAATGTGTAGAAAAATAAATATCAGAGATATCGTCAACATACTGATGCTCCTGTTGTGCATGGGTATAATCATAACGGTATTTACTAAAACAAAATGTGTTTACGGATCTACTGTAGACTGGGAATCGCAACATTACGATATACCTGAATACTTCAGACAACTATTTTATCAGACAAAACAGATAATTCCAAGCTTTGCTCCTGCTATAGGAGCCGGTCAGAATATATATTATTTTTCATACTATGGCCTGTTCAGTCCTGTCATACTTATATCATATTTACTGCCGTTTGTCAGTATGATGGATTATATTATTGTATCGAGCATTATTTTAGTAGGCATAAGTGTCGTGCTTGTCTATATCTGGTTAAGACAGCGTTATAACGAGGGCATATCGCTGGTATCTGCTCTGTGTTTTTTATGTGCCGGACCGCTTCTGTTCCATAGCCACAGGCATATTATGTTTATTAACTACATGCCTTTTCTTATTCTGGCACTTATCTGCATAGACAATCTGTCAAGGAAAAGAAATATCATCTTACTGCCTGTTATGGTTTTTCTGATTATAATGACCAGTTATTATTTCAGCTTTTCGTCACTGATTTTTCTGACAGTCTATGCTGCTGCCGTTTATATGGAGAAAACCGGATGCAGGTTCTTTTCACGTGCATTTATGAAGCAGGCCGGCATGTATATATTTCTCGTGGCAACAGGAATAATGATGGCAGGAATACTGCTGCTGCCGACGGCATATGCACTTTTTCAGGGCAGGGGTGCAGAAATTTCAAGTGATATATCACAAATGGTCTTACCCGGTTTTAATCTGCAGCATGTCATTTATTCTCCATATTCAGTGGGCGTTCCTTTTATAGGTATCACAGCTTTTATGAGCGGACTTGTCGCAGATAATATCCGTACCCGTATTCTATCTGTCAGTATTGTTCTTCCGATGATATTTTCGGTTTTTATTTACCTTCTTAATGGTACATTGTATGTAGACGGAAAAGTTCTGATACCTTTTCTGCCTATTGCAGCAATGCTTATTGCAGAACTGATAAGACAGATTATTATGGGAAGATTTAAAATTCAGATATTTGCAGCTGCCCTGGTATGGGTTAGTTTAAATCTTATAGCTATAAACAAGTATATGTATATTCTGTTTTGTCTGGCAGATTTTATTATTACAGGAATAAGTATTGTATGGGTAAGCAAAAAAGGCTTCCGTATTTACAGGATGTGTCCTGTAATGATCACTGCCGCTGTTCTTTGTATATTTACAAACAGTCAGGATACATTAGTTACAAAGGAAACAGCACAATGCAGTCTCTGCAGCAGTGCAAAAAAACTATCAGATGAAGTGAACAGTGAAGACTCAGTTATTTTCAGAACTTCAAACATGATCCATCCGCTGCAGAATGTCAATACTGTATATAACAGATCATGCCTTCAGACATCAGTATACTCATCAGCATCCAACAAAAATTATCATCATTTTTTCTTTGAAGATATAGGAAATGAAACAAGGTACAGAAACTCTTCAATAATGTCGCAGTCTTCAAATATTCTTTTCGATGTGTATATGGGCAATAAGTATCTTATATCAACAGCCAGTGCCCCGGCAGGCTATAAAAAGATAAAACAGGAGGGTGACGCAGTACTGTATGAAAATGACAATGTGTTTCCTCTAGCGTATTCCTCAGCAAAGGTAATGAGTCTGAGAGAATATGAGGGACTCGGTTATGCACAGAAAGCTGAAGCTGTCCTTAAGTATGCAATTGTTGATGACGACAGCCTTCCGGACAGCGGATTTGTAAGCCAGATGAAGAGAGTAGATCATGATTATCAGATCCCGTCACAATTATATGATAAAGAACATGATGACAGCGGGATCTATATGATAGAGAACAAAAAGAAAAAGACTTATAATATGCCTCTGAAAAATCCGATAAAGGATAAAATCCTATTTATCAGATTTCACGTTGATAATTCACACAATCCTTTAAATAATGATGTCTATATCAAGATCAACCAGGTCAAAAACAAATTAACAGTCAAGGACTGGAAGTACTATAACGATAACGAATGGTTTGAATTTGTTATATCATCAGGTGAAGAATTAACAAATCTGGATATTACAGTGTCAGAGGGAACTTTTACGATATCAGACCTTGAGGCTTATACTCTTGACTACAGTGAGGTATCAGATATCAGGCAGTCACTTGACGTAATGAGTTTAGATGAAGCACACAGCAAGGGCGATATAATAACAGGCACAGTAGATATGAAAGAGGATGGAGTGCTCCAGTTGTCTGTTCCATATGACAATGGTTTTCAGTTCTATGTTGATTCACAAAAATGCAGTTATGAAAAAGTAGATACAGCATTTATCGGGACATATTTAACAAAAGGAAAACATGAAGTAACAATAAGATTCAGGGCACCGCTGCTGACAGCAGGCAAGATGTGTTCATGTACAGGAATCGGAATGCTTGCAGCTTCCGTAGTTTTCTTTGTAAAAAGAAAACATATTGTTCATAAGTCAAATAAAAGAGCGGCGTAGGACGATAAGTATCAAGTCAGCAGACCGCAAAAAAAATTATCCATGCATCAAAAAGATGAATGGATAATTTTTTATGTATTTTATTCGATAGTTCTGATTATTTTAGGTATATCACAAGGAGATTTTGCTATGTAGTCTGCACCTGCATCTTCAAGTTCTGACTGATCCCTGAATCCCCAGAGACACCCTATTGACAATATGCCTGCATTAGCAGCAGTAGCAATGTCAACATCAGAA
Organism: Oscillospiraceae bacterium; assembly: GCA_030539275.1. GTDB lineage: Bacteria > Bacillota > Clostridia > Oscillospirales > Ruminococcaceae > HUN007. Next base: position 9,408 of record JAUNSK010000029.1, read on the forward strand.
TCACCTGCAATGATAGTGTCCTCTCTGTCAGTGCCAAGCTCGGATAAAATATCAAGAACAATGTCAGGGTATGGCTTAACATGGCGCGTTTCTACTTTTCCGCATATACAGTCAAAGATTTCATTGCCAAAAAGCCCAGTTACTATGTTGCGCGTAAATGCATCAGGTTTATTTGACGCAACAGCCAGTTTTATTCCGGATTTTTTCAGTTCAATAAGAGCATCTGTAATATAGTCATACGGTGCAGTCTTATCAAGACAATGTTCAGTATAGTACTGAGAAAAAAGTCCGTGAAGTTTATTAATGATGTCAGAATCTGCGGTGTACGGCCTGAGAGCCCGTTCGCATAGCTTTAAAGTTCCGCTGCCTACAAATTGTTTATATTTTTGTGTCGGATAAGTTTCATAACCCATTGCAGTGAGTCCGTAATTTACGGAATCAGCAAGGTCACCAAGTGAGTTTACTAAAGTTCCGTCCAGATCAAAAATTACTGTTTTAATCATTTTAAAATTCCTCTTATATCAGGTTTTCATTTTATTTTAATATTAATAAAAAAGTTATTGGAGAAATTGCTGGTCAATAAATATTTTCAGACCAATCAGAACAAGAATAATTCCGCCTGCGATCTGTGCTCTTTTTTTAAATACGAAAGCAAATTTCTTTCCAAATAAAACGCTGAGGATACAAAGAAAAAAAGTTGTAATGCCGATAACGGCACTATAGGTAAGTATGTTTCCGGATACGGCACTGATGCTGACACCGGCAGCAAGCGCATCAATGCTGGTTGCTACTGCCTGGACAAGGAGTGTCGTAAATGATATCCGGACACAGACAATTTTGCTGTCCTGATCCTTTATTGAATCAATAATAGTTTTAACTCCTATAAAACCAAGAAGAATCAGTACAACAATATGATCATACTTTGAAATATAGGATGTAAATGTGCTCCCGAGAATATATCCCAGTATTGTCATGGTACACTGAAAAAAGCCAAAGAAAAATGCAGTTACAAGTGTAAGCCAGACAGTTATTTTTTTAGCACATAATCCGTTTGTCACGCTGACGGCACAAGCATCGGCTGATAAGCCGGAAGCCAGTATAATCAGTTCTGTCCACCCCAAAAAATATCCCCCATTTCAGGTTCATTTTGTGACTAGCTGTGAAAGAATTCCCGAGTATTTTTTTCTGAATTCCTCGAACTGATTATTTTCTATTGCAGTTCTGATTTTTTCTGCCAGAGTATTATAGAAGTAAAGATTATGCATAACGGCCAGACGTCCGGCGAGCATTTCCTGTGCTTTGAACAGATGTCTTACGTAAGCACGGGAGAAATTGCGGCATGTCGGACAGTCACAGTTTTCATCTATTGGTGCAGGATCTGTTTCGTAGCACTTATTTGTAAGATGCATAATGCCTTTCCATGTAAATACAGTTGCATGTCTTGCATTTCTGCTTGGCATTACACAGTCGAACATGTCAACGCCTCTTGCCACTGCTTCGATAATGTTGGAAGGTGTGCCTACTCCCATAAGATAGCGTGGTTTGTTTTTTGGCATATAAGGCTCAACCACATCTATAATTCTGTACATTTCTTCTGTGCTTTCACCTACGGCAAGCCCGCCTATCGCATAACCGTCAAGGTCAAGTTCAACGATATCCTTCATATGAGAAGCACGAAGGTCAGCGTAGGTGCTTCCCTGATTGATACCAAAGAGAAGCTGATTTTTATTAATGGTGTCAGGAAGACTGTTGAGTCTTGCCATTTCATTTTTGCATCTGACAAGCCAGCGGGTAGTACGTTCACATGATGCTTTTGCATAATCATATTCAGCCGGATTCTCTACACATTCGTCAAATGCCATAGCAATTGTTGAGGCAAGATTGGACTGGATCTGCATGCTTTCTTCAGGACCCATAAATATTTTGCGGCCGTCAATATGAGAATTGAAGTATACGCCTTCCTCTTTAATTTTACGCAGCTTGGCGAGTGAAAATACCTGAAATCCTCCGCTGTCTGTAAGGACAGGCTTCGACCAGTTCATAAACTTATGAATTCCGCCCATAGTTCTGATAACATTATCACCGGGTCTTAAGTGCAGGTGATAGGTGTTGCACAGTTCAACCTGACATTTCAGATCGTTGTCAAGATCAGGAGAAGAGATTCCTCCCTTGATCGCTGCGGCCGTGCCGACGTTCATAAAACATGGTGTCTGAAATGTTCCGTGGACAGTCTCAACCTGTCCTCTTCTTGCTTTGTTTTCCTGAGATATTAGTGTATACATCAAATCTTTCCTTTATATAATCAGCATGGCATCACCAAAGCTGAAAAATCTGTATTTTTCTTCTACTGCCTTTTTATATGCAGCCATGGTCTTGTCATATCCGTAAAATGCCGAGACAAGCATTATCAGTGTACTTTCCGGAAGATGAAAATTAGTGATGAGTCCGTCAAGCACCTTGAACTTGTATCCAGGGTAAATAAATATGTCAGTGTATCCTTCGGCTTCTTTCATCTCACCGAAAGATGTGGCTACGCTTTCAAGTGTTCTGCAGGAGGTAGTGCCGACAGAAATAACTCGTCCGCCGTTCTTTTTTGTTTCATTTATCAGTGCGGCAGTTTCAGCCGGAATATGATAATGTTCACTGTGCATTTTATGCTCCAGGACATTGTCTACCTTTACAGGTCTGAAAGTACCGAGACCTACATGAAGTGTAACATAGGCAATATTAACACCCATGGCTTTTATGTCAGAAAGCATCTGCTTTGTAAAATGAAGTCCGGCAGTAGGTGCAGCTGCACTGCCAAGTTCCCTCGAATAAACAGTCTGATATCTTTCCTTGTCTTCAAGTTTTTCAGTAATATACGGAGGCAGCGGCATCTGGCCGACGTCTTCAAGAGCAGTAAAAAAGTTGCCCTCGCAGCTGAATTTTACTATTCTGTTTCCGTCATCCATCACCTGCGTTATTTCACCGACAAGTCTTCCGTCTCCGAAAACAAATCTGACACCCGGTTTTGCTTTTTTGCCGGGACGGCATATTATCTCCCAGAGCTTGTCACCCTTTTGTTCAAGAAGAAGAAATTCGATAAAAGAGCCTGTACCTTCCTTCTGACCATACAGACGTGCAGGAAGCACGCGAGAGTCATTTAATACAAGCAAATCACCTTTTTTAAGGTAATCGCATAAATTATAGAAGTGCCTGTGTTCAATTTTATCTGAATCCTTCGACAGAACCATCATTCTTGAAAAATTTCTTGGTTCGATCGGGGTCTGCGCTATCAGTTCCTGCGGCAGATCATAAAAAAAATCAGATGTGTTCATGAATATCTCCAAATTCTCCGCAGACAAAAAGGCATAAAAAAAGTCATATCTCTGCGGTGAAATGACTTAAGTAATATTATTAATAGTATCATAATATGAGCAGAAATGCAATAGTAATTTTGGGGTAAAATAAAATAATGAAACTAATAAAAACGTATTGACAACTATATCATAAAATGATATTATAAGTAAAGGATAGAGGTGCGGTCGAGATCAGTAACATGTGTGAGGAAAACCATTCCGTCATCAGCATATGCGAAAGGTGAGACTGCCGAAGAATGTGTTATGGTAAGACACTTTCTGGTTGCATATCTAACAGGGATGCAACTGTCATCATTGATATGATGGAGAGCTATCGGCATGATAAATGAAAATTGATTATGTCAGAGGATCTGTTATATTGTATGATGAACCGGTATATTACCGGTTTTTTTATATCCGCACAAAGAATCCGGCGGAAAATTAATGGAGGTTTATTTATGAAACAGTTCAATGTAGGTATTATCGGAGCAACAGGTATGGTAGGACAGAGATTCATCACACTTCTTGCTGATCATCCATGGTTCAATATTGCAGTCCTTGCAGCATCACCACGCTCAAAGGGCAAAACATATGAAGAAGCAGCAGGCTCAAGATGGAAAATGAAAACACCTATACCTGAGAAAATAAAATCTATGACACTTTTTGATGCAGCAGCAGACATTGATGAAATCGCAAAAGCAGTTGATTTTGTATTCTGTGCTGTTGACATGAAAAAAGATGAAATAAAAGCACTTGAAGAGAAATATGCAAAGGCTGAATGCCCGGTAGTTTCAAATAACTCAGCTAACAGATTTACTCCTGATGTTCCTATGGTCGTTCCGGAGATAAATCCTGAACATCTTGATGTAATTGAGTCACAGAGAAAGAGACTCGGTACTAAGAGAGGATTTATTGCAGTTAAGTCAAACTGTTCTATCCAGAGCTATGTACCGGCACTTGAACCACTGAGAAAATTCGGACTTAAGAATGTTCTGGCATGCACATACCAGGCTATTTCAGGAGCAGGCAAAAACTTTGAGACATGGCCTGAAATGATAGATAATGTTATTCCTTATATCGGCGGTGAAGAAGAAAAGAGCGAACAGGAACCGCTTAAGGTCTGGGGAACTGTTGAAAACGGTGAGATAGTAAAGGCTCAGACACCTGCTATTACTACTCAGTGCCTTCGTGTTCCGGTTTCAGATGGTCATACAGCAGCAGTATTTGTTACATTTGACAAGAAGCCGTCAAAGGAAGAGATCTTAAAGTGCTGGGCTGAGTTCTCAGGAGTACCTCAGGAACTTGAACTTCCCCATGCACCAAAGCAGTTCCTTCATTATTTTGAAGAAAATGACCGTCCTCAGGCTAAGCTTGACAGAGACCTTGAAGGCGGAATGGCTGTATCTATCGGAAGACTCAGAGAAGATACACAGTATGATTATAAGTTTGTTTGTCTTTCACATAATACACTCAGAGGAGCAGCAGGCGGCGGAGTACTTCTTGCAGAGCTTCTTGCAGCAAAGGGATATTTTGATTAATAATTGAAAGCATATTGAGAGGAGTGCTCTTATGAAAAATACTATATTTACCGGAGCCGGTGTAGCCATTGTTACACCGATGAATGAAGACGGGTCAATAAATTATGAACAGTTCGGAAAAAATATAGACTTCCAGATCGAAAACGGTACAGATGCTATAATCGTTTGCGGCACAACTGGTGAGTCTTCAACAATGAGCGATGAAGAACATATAGAATGTATCAGATTTGCAGTTGCAAGAACAGCAAAAAGAATACCTGTTATCGCAGGAACAGGAAGCAATGATACAAAATATGCTGTTGAGCTGTCACAGGAAGCTGAGAAGGCAGGAGTTGATGGTCTGCTCGTAGTTACTCCTTATTACAACAAGACAACTCAGAGAGGCCTTATTGCACACTTCAACATGATCGCTGACAGTGTGAATATCCCGATAATTCTGTATAACATACCAAGCAGAACAGGTGTTAATATTTCTATTGATACTTATAAGGAACTTGCAAAGAACAAAAATATCGTAGGTGTCAAGGAAGCAAGCGGAAATTTAAGCTATGTTGCTAAGCTCATTGCTGAATGCTCAGATGTACTTGATGTCTACAGCGGAAATGATGATCAGATCGTACCGCTTATGGCACTCGGCGGAAAGGGAGTTATTTCTGTTCTTTCAAATATTATGCCCAACGAAACTCATATGATAGCCCAGTATTGTCTTGACAACGACGTTGCTAAGGCTGCGCAGCTTCAGATAAAGTTACTTGACCTTATGAATTCACTGTTTATAGAGGTTAATCCTATACCTATAAAGAAGGCAATGAACCTTATGGGTATGAACTGCGGTGAATGCCGTATGCCTCTGTATCCTATGTCAGATGAGAATATCGATAAGCTTTCAGCTGCTATGAAAAAGCAAGGACTTATAAAGTAAAATTCTGAAGTTCAGAAAGGACTAATATAATATGACTGATATTGTTATCTGCGGAGCAAACGGAAAGATGGGCAGAACTATCTACAGCATTATATCTGACAGGGATGACTGCAGGGTTGTCGGCGGTATAGATATAAATACTCAGGCTTATGCTGATTTTCCGATAGTTTCATCTGTGTCACAGCTTCCCAAAAAGCCCGATGCTATAATAGACTACTCACACCCGAGCTCACTTGACGGTCTTCTTGAATATGGTCTGATGACAGGAACACCTGTTGTTCTTGCAACGACCGGATACAGTGAAGAACAGATTGAGAAAATAAAGAAAGCATCAGAGCAGTTTCCTGTTTTCTTCTCATGGAATATGTCTCTGGGAATTAACCTTCTTGTTGAACTTTCTAAAAAAGCTGCCAGTGTTCTTGGAAATCAGTTTGATATAGAGATAATTGAAAAACATCATAATCAGAAAATTGATGCACCAAGCGGAACAGCTCTTATGCTTGCAAATGCTATCAATTCAGTTTTTGATAATTCAAAACAATATATATATGACAGACACTCACAGCGCAAAAAGCGCGAACCTAAGGAGATAGGAATCCATGCAGTACGCGGGGGCACTATAGTCGGAGAACATGAGGTCATGTTCGCAGGCAAGGATGAGGTTATTACCTTGTCACACAGTGCAGCATCAAAGAGCGTATTTGCAGTAGGTTCAATAAATGCTGCCGTCTTTATCAAAGGCAAGCCGGCAGGACTTTATGATATGTCTAGTATGCTCAAAGAAAGTTAATAGAATTATTAAGCCGGCTGAATATGTTTTCAGCCGGCTATATTTTTAATTTATGGCAAAGAAGCTTTATCCTTGACAATTTTCTAGAATAAATGGTATACTAACTAAGTGTATATATACATGGCTTATTATTGAAAGCCTCAACAGATAAAATGGTTATTTATGCCGCAGATAAACAACCATTTCAATGATTATTTTTTCTGCGGAGAAACAGGTCGGAATTATGGAACCAATCAGAATACAAAAAATAATCGCAGACAGCGGATACTGCTCAAGAAGAAAAGCTGAGGAACTTATCAGCAGGGGCAAGGTAAAGGTGAATGGTCATCCTGTAAAGCTCGGTGACAAAGCTACGCCGAAGGATGATATAACAGTTCTTGGCGAGCGCCTTAATGTACCAAGAAAGAAAAACAAACTTTATCTTATGATGAATAAGCCAAGAGGTTATGTAACAACTGTATCTGACGAACTTGACAGAAAGTGTGTTATGGATCTTCTTGAGGGAGTAAATGAAAGGGTTTATCCTATCGGCCGTCTTGATAAAAATTCAGAGGGTCTTCTGCTCTTTACAAACGACGGAAAATTTGCTAATCAGATCATGCATCCGAGCAAACACATCAGCAAAACCTACAGAGTAACTGTTCGTCCTGATATTACTGATGATCAGCTTGTAAAAATGTCTTCCGGAATCGAGATCGACGGTTATAAAACTCAGCCTGCCGTTATCAATGTAGAATCAAAGGAGCCTGGACGAGTAGTGCTGATAATGACTATCAAAGAGGGAAGAAACAGACAGATAAGAAAAATGTGTGAGGCAGTCGGTCTTGAGGTCGCACGTCTCAGAAGAAACAGTATAGGACCGATAAAGCTTGGAATGCTGAAGCCAGGTTCATACAGGGAACTTAAACCTGATGAGCTCAGAGCAATAAGAAATGCAATAGGTGAGGACTGATAAAAGATGCTTCAGATACATGAAAATAAAGATTTGTCGGAATACAGCAGTGCAGTCACCGGCATAGATGATCCCAGAGTAGTCGAATCAATAGGTTCAGACGGTGAAAAAACCGGTTATGCAGTATACTCATATACGGATAATATGGTTTATATATATAGATGTGAATATGGTACGGATATATATTTATGTGACGGAATTCTGCGTGCAGTCATGTTCAAGGCATATCTCAGAGGAATTAAAAAAGCCCAGTGCGAAGCATGCAGCCAAGGTCAGAATCTTTTTGAAAAACTGAAATATCCATGCAATTCGCAGATGCAGATAGAATCAATCGATTCCTTCTTTAATGAATGCAAAAAATGCAAAGAAATGAACTAAGCTATTGCATTAAATCAAAAAATGTGGTATGATGATATTATGTTTGAGTAACTAAAGTGTTAAAGGTTAGTCGATATTGATAGCAGTTATATTACTATATCAAGAGATGAAAATAGCTTTTAGATTAGTTGTTTTCAAATTATAAAACCTGAATATGTTAGGAAGGAAATTAGTATGCAGATTGATAAAAATTTGGACAGTGCGGCTTACAAAAGACTTTCATATTTGTTTGATGAAGGTGTCTACACTGAGATTAATTCTTTATCCAAGGAAAAGGATAGTCTGAGCGGGGTAGTAACAGCATACGGATATGTAAATGGTTCACTTGTTTATGCTTATTCCCAGGACAGCACAATAAACAACGGAGCAGTAGGCCTGATGCAGGCACAGAAAATATCAAAGCTTTATTCACTTGCAGCAAAGACAGGAAGACCGATAGTTGGTATACATGATTCCAACGGAGCTTTTATAGACGGAAGCGTTGATTCTATGACAGCTTACGGAGAGATGATTAATGCATCTTCAGTTATTTCAGGAGTAGTTCCCCAGATATCAGTTATCGCAGGAACATGTGCAGGCAGTGCCGCAATTCTTGCGTGCTCATCTGATTTTGTTGTAATGACAAAGGACAGTGAACTTTTTGTTACTCCTGTATTTGATCTTGAAAAAACAGGATCAACATCAGCTCAGGCAGCTGCTAAGGCAGGTACAGCAGGTATAGTATGCAGCGATGATAAGGCAGCTATTGAAGCCTGTGTTGAACTTCTCAGACTTGTACCGGAAAACAATCTGTCAGGCGTTCCTGTTTATGAATATACAGATAACGATTTTGTATCATCTGACAGTCTTGATGCAATCGTTAATTCTATAGCAGATGCAGATTCTGTAACAGAATTATATAAAGATTTCGGCGGTGCAGCTTATACATCACTCTGTACGATAAGCGGATCTACAGTTGGAATAGCTGCTACAAATAAAACAAAGGCTAAGCTTACAGCTGATGACTGCACAAAGATCGCACGTTTCGTAAGAACATGTGATGCTTTTGCAATACCTGTTGTAACAATAGTGGATACTGAAGGCTTTGATGCTTCTACTGAAAGCTTTGCTGCAGGAAGCATCAGAAATATGACAATGCTGACAGGCGCATATGCAGAAGCAACAACTGCAAAGATAACGGTTATTACAGGCAAGGCGTACGGCCCTGCATATGTTGCTCTTGCAAGTACAAGTGCAAATGCAGATTTTACATTTGCATGGGAAAATGCAGTTATTTCACCTCTTGCTCCGCTTACAGCAGTAGAATTTATGTGGCATGACAAGCTTCATGGTGCAGAAGATGTTGCTGCAAAGAGAAACGAGCTTGCAGCTGAATATACTGCAAAGTATGCAACTGCTGAAGCATGCGCATATAAGAACGGTGTAGATGAGATACTTAATCCTGCAGATACAAAGGCAAAGCTTGCTCAGGCACTCGATGCACTTTCTGGCAAGAGAGTATCAGGACTTCCTAAAAAACATAATAATATTCCGTTTTAACGCTTAACAGATATTTATACCTGCTCATTTTCCCGCAGAAAAGTGTTCAGGATAATATTTTATGATTTATTTCTGCGGAGGAATGGAGTTAATTATGAAAAGATTTAATGTTTCAGTAAATGGAAAAGCATATGATGTAGCAGTTGAAGAAATCACAGACGGCTCTGCACCGGCAGCTATGCCAGCAGCAGCACCAGCATCTGCTCCTGCAGCAAAACCGGCAGCACCAAAGGCTGCAGCTGGTGCAGGAACAAAGGTTACAGCTCCAATGCCTGGTACTATTCTTGAGGTTAAGGTAAATGTCGGAGATTCAATCAAGAAGGGTCAGCCGATAATGGTACTTGAGGCTATGAAAATGGAAAATGATATTGTTGCATCATGTGACGGTAAGATCACAAGCATTCTCGTTAAAAAAGGCGACAGTGTAAATGCTTCTGATGCACTTGCAACAATTCAGTAATTCGAAAGGCGGATACGGATATGTCAAAAAAAGTAGGTATTACAGAAACTGTCCTGCGTGATGCTCATCAGTCACTTATAGCAACACGTATGACAATTGATGATATGCTTCCTATACTGGATAAGCTTGATAAAGTTGGTTATCATTCAATTGAGTGCTGGGGAGGAGCAACATTTGACTCATGTCTGCGTTTTCTTAATGAAGATCCATGGGAAAGACTCCGTACACTCAAAAAACACATGCCTAATACAAAGCTTCAGATGCTGTTTCGCGGACAGAATATGCTTGGCTATCGTCATTATGCAGATGATGTTCTTGAATATTTCGTTCAGAAATCTGTTGCTAACGGAATAGATATCATCAGAATCTTTGATGCTCTTAATGATATCAGAAACCTTAATACAGCAATCAGTGCTGCTAAAAAAGAGGGCGCTCATACACAGGTTGCTATCTCATATACACTCGGTGAAGTATTTACAACAGATTACTATGTAAATTACGCAAAGGCAATCGAAAATGCCGGTGCAGATTCAATCTGTATCAAGGACATGGCTGCTTTGCTTACTCCTTATGAGACAGAAAAACTCGTTAAGGCACTTAAGGGCGCAGTTAATATTCCGATACAGCTTCATACACACTATACATCAGGACTTGCTTCAATGTGTCTGCTCAAGGGTATCGAAGCTGGTGTTGACGTAGTTGATACAGCAATGTCACCTCTTGCTCTGGGTACATCACACGCGCCTACAGAGTCTATAGTTGCTGCACTTCAGGGTACAGAATACGATACAGGTCTTGATCTTGTTCTCCTCACAGAGATCAGAGATTATTTTATGACACTTCGTAAGAAGTATATTGACAGCGGACTTCTTGATCCTAAGATGCTTGCAGTTGATGCAAATGCACTTATCTATCAGGTTCCGGGCGGAATGCTTTCAAATCTTCTTTCACAGCTCAAGCAGGCCGGTAAGGAAGATAAGCTGACTGAAGTTCTCAAGGAAGTTCCGAGAGTAAGAAAAGATGCAGGTTTCCCGCCTCTTGTAACTCCATCCTCACAGATCGTTGGAACACAGGCTGTATTCAACGTAATTACAGGTGAAAGATACAAGACAGTTACAAAGGAATTCAAGGGTATTGTACGCGGTGAATACGGTAAGACACCTGTTCCGATAGATCCTGAATTCAGAAAGAAAATAATCGGCGATGCTGAACCGATCGACTGCCGTCCTGCTGATCTTCTTAAGCCAGAGCTTGATACTATCAAAAAAGAATGTGCAGAATGGATCGAGCAGGAAGAGGACGTTCTCAGCTATGCTCAGTTCGGTCAGGTCGCAGTTAAGTTCTTCGAAAAAAGACGCAATAAAAAATATGGTATAGACGGAAAGCATTCCGATGCACAAAAGCAGATTCATCCAGTATAATTGCTGATAACTGCAATTTTCATTAAAGCAGCTGTGCATATCTGAAACTTTTCAACATTATACTTTAGTATCACTAATGGAGGTTTTTAAGAGTGCCGATTAAAATTTCTCATGAGCTGCCTGCTTACAGGACGCTGTTAAATGAAAATATATTTGTAATGCCGGATGATATAGCTGAGCATCAGGATATAAGAGCTCTGAAGATAGCTGTGTTGAATCTGATGCCTAAAAAGGTTGAGACTGAAACACAGTTTCTCAGACTGCTCAGCAATACACCACTTCAGGTCGATGTAGACTTTTTATATGTACAGTCCCATATTTCAAAAAACACATCTCTGAGTCATCTGAATACGTTCTACAGAACTTTTTCTGAAATTAAGAACAATAAATATGATGGCTTGATTATAACCGGCGCTCCGGTAGAACATCTTGAATTTGAAGATGTTGATTACTGGGGGGAAGTCTGTGATATTATGGAATGGTCAAAGAGCAATGTTTACTCTACCATGCATATATGCTGGGGAGCTATGGCCGGACTTTATTATCATTATGGCGTACCGAAGTACCCTCTGAAAGATAAGGTTTTCGGGGTATTTGAGCACAAGGTTCTGAGACCTCATTCACAGCTTCTTAAAGGCTTTGATGATGTTTTTCTAGTGCCGCATTCAAGAAACATGGAGGTACGCCGCGAGGATATTGAAAAAATACCCGAACTGCGTATTTCAAGCGAGTCAGATATGGCCGGAGTTTACATAATTTCTAATCGTAACAAAAGACAGTATTTTATAATGGGTCACAGTGAATATGACAGTGACACATTAGCGGGAGAGTATTTCAGGGACAAGGAAAAAGGCATTGACATCAAACTTCCGTTCAACTATTTTCCCGGAGATAATCCAGATAATAAACCAAAGTGTACCTGGCACGGTCATGCAAATCTGATGTTTTCTAATTGGCTAAATTATTGTATATATCAACGTACACCGTTTGATATAGAACAGATACCAAAATGTGATTTTTAAAGGAGACATGATTATGGAACAAGGTTACCCAGGTTATCAGGAAAATAAGGGCGGAAAAGGAATGGCTATTGCCTCCCTTATACTCGGAATTTTATCACTGCTTTGCTGCTGTATAGGATTCCCGTTTGCAATCATCGGACTGATTCTCGCAATTCTGGTACTCGTCAAAAGGAAAAATGGTAAGGGTCTTGCAATAGGTGGTCTTATTACTTCAATTATCTGCCTTGCTATTTCATGCATGACATTTATCTCAATGCTTCCTGTTCTTCCGTATATTTCAGATTTCAAGGATTTCTATGAAAATCATAATGAGATATACGATGAATACAAAGAAGACGGAACATTGCCTGACTGGCTGCAGGATGTGCAGGAACAATCTAACTGGTCTGACGAGGAAATGGAAAAATGGATGGATCAGATGGAAACAAGTTTCGATCAGATCGATTCAGCACAAAACAAATAATTATCGGGGCATCAGAAATCCGATAAAGTTCCTGGCAATATAAAACAAAACAAATATCCCCGACAAAACGTACCAAAACGTTTTGCTTCGGGGAATTATTTTTATATTTTTGCCGTATGCCTGCAAAAGTTTTTCAACATATAACAATAGCAGAATCAACAAAATCGTGATGACAGAAGGATTATCAATCAAGGATGTCAGAAATCTTCCGTCAAGAAGTGCTTTTACTGCTCTGGTACCTCCGCACCCGGGACAATATAAGCCAGTAACAAGAAAAACAGGACAGATATATAAAACGCTGCTCATCACGCTGCAGAACAGTTTCATGCAAAGATATATACCGAAGGCAGCTATGACAGGAAAAATAGTGATTAAAAGTCTTTTTATTTTCATTTTATCCTCTTGATTATTTTTTTTCAGATAAAGCTTTTTTCATATAAGCTTCTGTGGAATAGTGCCCTGATCTGTTGTATCTGTTGAGACTGAACAGACAATCAGGGTTCTTTGTTATATAATTTGGTTTTTCATAGCAGTTAAGGGCACATTGAAAACCGAGAGACCTGAGAACAGGTATGCTTTCCCGGCATAAGTGTCCGAACGGATATGCAAATGTTACAGGAGTAATACTGCAGTTTTCTGTGAGCAGACTCTGAACCTTTCCAAGATCAGATGACAGCATGGTATTGTAGTCATCCTCAGTTTCACCAGGGAGCTTTGCACACCCCTTTCTGACAGCAGAAGAATGAAGATTGTATGTATGATTCCCGATTTCTATAAGTCCTGATTTATTCAGTTCGGTTATATTTTCCCATGTAAGATAAGAGTAACAGGGTACACCCGGATCTTTTGGGGCCTGATTTTCACAGAATGATCCGACAATAGAAACTACTGCTTTCATATTGTATTGTTCAAGCAGCGGAAGAGCGTAGTACAGATTATTGTAAAATCCGTCGTCGAATGTTATCATAACCATTTTGTCAGGAAGCGGTTTGTCATCATGAATATAGTTTACCAGATCCTGCGGCAAAACACTATTATACCCATTTGTTTTCAGGTACTTAAGATCATCCTCAAAAACTGCTGGAGTAATTATGTAATCCGGGCTTTTGGCCGTATCATCACAGATACTGTGGTACATAAGAACCGGAAGAAACTTCTCATCCGGTTTGGACGGACTGTCTTTTATAACATCCGCATCAGAAAAGCCGGAACCGGATGATATATAGGCAACACAGGCAAAAAGAATAATAAGTGAAAGAAGTATTTTAATACCAAGATTAAATTTAAAACACTTATACATATTAACCGCCGCCTTTCATCTAAAATACAATATGTATCGGGAATGAATTATATGCTAAAGTAATAATGATTCCGGACACTGAATATTAATGTATATAAAAGAAAGTCTGAGGTGAGAATATGAGGCACAGAAATAGAAGATCTAAGATTAAATCAATAGGTCTGACAGTACTGGCTATTTTACTGTCACCTGTAGTAGCATCAGGATTTGTAAAAGGACTAAGCAGTATAGAAGCTGCAGCAAGCGTTTTGTCTGATATAAAGGTCGGAGATTCAGAGAAACTTAATGTAATGAATATTACGTCATATCCATTTGAAGTTTTGTCAAAGGGGTTTGGCTGGAAGGAAGAAAACGGTATATCGGGTGCAGTACAGCTTAACTCAGACAAGGGACCTGTGCCATATCCGGCGATAACAGAAGTAAAGTCCGGCAGCGTGATCAGGGATACGTTCGGAGAATATTCCGGAAAGCAATATTTTAGCCTGGATAACTGCGGACAAGTACGAAATTGTACAGACGAGCAAAACAGTGTTCTTCTGGCGCAGAGCCGGTTAAATCCAGAAATTAAAATTGAGCTTGGAGACGAGCCGCAGGTATTGATAATGCATACTCATACAACGGAAAGCTTTGAGCCGTTCGAGAGGGATTATTATGACAATAGTTTTTCATACAGAACAACAGATGAAAATATGAATGTTGTTGCTGTGGGAGAGGAGATAAAGACACAGATAGAGAAATACGGTATTTCAGTACTGCACAATACTCAGATCCATGACTATCCTTCGTATACAGGGTCATATGACAGAAGTGCGGTGACAGTAAAAAAAGTACTGGCTGAAAATCCATCAATAAAAATAGTTCTTGATATACACCGTGATGCAATTTCAAGAGACGGAGATCTGATTGCGCCTGTGATAGAAAAAGATTCAAAAAAAGCAGCACAGGTCATGATCATATCCGGCTGCGATGACGGCACAATGAATATGCCGAATTATCTTCAGAATTTTCGTCTGGCCTGCAGATTCCAGGAGCAGTTTGAGAGTGATACTCCCGGAATAACCAGACCAATATTATTTGATTACAGAAACTACAATCAGGAGCTTACAACAGGAAGTCTGCTGATTGAGGTAGGAAGTCACGGCAACAGCATAGAACAGGTAAGATACTCAGGAAACCTTATCGGAAACTCCATAGGTAAAGTTCTGCAGAGCCTTACATAGACATTTTAGCCGGTAATTCAGCGTGACTTCGGGTAAACTGAGCATAATATTTGTTTAGCTCGCCTCTGTAAATAAGTCTTGCCTCCGGAAGATGACGCAGATCTTCCGGAGAATACATACAAACCGGTTTTGTCAGCGGAATGCCTGCTTCACTTATCATAAAAGCGACAAACTGAGAACATACAAATTTGTTTTTTCTTTCAATATGTATTCTGAACGGAATAGACCAGAAACCAAGAATATTATAAGAGTAATCGTCACGGTATTGTTTGAAGTGTTCGAGTATTGTGCAGAATTTATCCTTCTGAAGCTGAGACAGAGGAATTTCATATATTTCACATGGAATATATGAAAAGAGTCCCAGAGTTCCTTCACCTACAATTTCTCTGTTAAAACCAGCCGGAAGAGGAAATGGTGTGTACGTTCTGCAGAAACTGTACATTTCCGAAAGAGACAGGTCAGTTGAAATTGAACTGTGATTGTATGGTTTTCGGGTAAAGAATTTTATTATTTTTGCAACAGTTGTGCCTGTCTGAGAAAGAGTTATATAAATAGATTCAGACATATTATTCTCCTAAAATTTATTTTGAAAAGCACTTGAAAACTCAGTGCTTTTTTGCTATAATAGCGTAGTAAAGATATATCCGCTCGTAGCTCAGGGGATAGAGCAATACGCTCCGACCGTATGTGCCGCAGGTTCGATTCCTGTCGGGCGGATTCACATTATAATGCCTTGCATGCAAAAGGTTCATTTGAAATTCAATTGTCCTTTTAGATGCAAGGCTTTTCTATATATATTATTATACAATAGCTTATGAGTACTTGTCAATTACTGTTTTGCGTAAAAATATGTGTTGTTTTATGCAAATCATCCTAATTCACTATTGCAAGAATTGTATTTTCATGATATACTTATAATAAGTGAAATAATAAAATTACTAATTTAATTAAATAAATGTCAACAGGAGGTAAATTTATGCGCTGCAAATATTGCAATACTGAGCTTAATAATAATGAAAGTGTATGTTCGAATTGCGGCAAATCGGTAGTGCAAATAGGTAGTAACGTCGAAAATATTGATGAAGTAAAAGTTGCATTAAAAGATATCTATGATACACATGGAGCAGAACTGCTGCATGATAAGAAACGTTTTACAGGACTTCTCAATGATTATATGCCTGATTTTGAAAAGGAACGCCGCTTAATAAGAAATGTGATCAGCAATGGTGTGGTTACAGAGATGCTTAAAGAACCTGACCAGAAACTTGCGATAATCAAAGCACGTGAATATATGCTCAACGATATGTTTTTATCAAGTTATGCAGCTGAATTTGTACTAGAGTGCTTTACATATATGCTTGGCTGGAATTTTACACCTGAAAAAACCGAAGCAGAGACACCGGAAGCTAGTCAGCCTGCCGGCACGCAGCAGCGTGCTCATGCACCAAAGCCGCAAAAAGAAAAGGAAAAAGAGCCGGTTAAAGAGACAAAGCAGTACAAGCCTAAGCCGTTCAAGGCTTTTGATGCAATAAAGTACAAGCTTGCAGGCAATATAAAAATAGCCGAAGGCTATACAGCAATAAACAGTTTTGCTTTTGACGGTTATGGCTTTATGAAAACTCTGAGACTCCCTGAAAGTCTTATTGCTATAGGTGAGTATGCATTCTCAGATTGTAAGAGGCTCAGAAGTATTGAGATGCCTTCAAGTATCAGATCAATTCAGAAAGCTGCTTTCAGCTCGTGTCTGGCACTAGAATCAATAGATATTCCGATGGGTGTAGACGCAATACATGAAGGAACATTTTCGTTTTGTCAGAGCCTGGCAAAAGTAACAATCCCGGAAAGCGTAAGCAGTATAGGTGATGAGGCATTTGAGGGCTGTGATAGCCTTGAAACACTGTATGTTCCGGCAAGTGTTAAGTTTATTGGAGCAAATGTTTTTGCTTTCTGTAAAAATATCACAGTACTGTGTGAGGAAAATTCTTATGTTCATAGATTCTGTGTTCAGAATGGTATCAGATTTGAGTTAACTTTTAAATAGACTTTAAAGCAAAGGATGGGTGAATTATGGTTGAGTTTAAATCAGGACAGACTATTCCGATGGAATATGGCGGAGAGCTTAAAGTTATAAGTACTCTTGGCAGAGGCGGACAAGGTATTGTTTATCTTGTTGAATATAACAATCTCAAGTATGCATTAAAATGGTATGATATTGAGAAAATGCGTGATCCACAGGCATTTCGAAAAAATCTTGAGGTGAACATTAAAGACGGTGCCCCCAGCGATAAGTTTATCTGGCCAAAGTATTTGACAAAGATGGATATTGACAACAGCTTCGGATATTTGATGACTCTGAGACCTGAAGGTTATGAATCATTTGTAGATATTCTTAATATGTACAAGCTTGAAGTAGACCAGGTTACCGGAAAAGCCAGAAGAGTTACGGTTCAGTTTAAAAATCTGTTTGCACTTGTAACAGCATCTATCAACATTGTCAATGCATTCAGACAGCTTCACAGAGCCGGCAAAAGCTATCAGGATCTGAATGACGGCGGATTTTTTATCAATGTTGAAACAGGAGATGTTCTTGTTTGTGACTGCGATAACATTGCACCTGACGGATACAATTTTGGTATCGGCGGAAAACCTGGATATATGGCTCCTGAGATCGTAAGAGGTGTAAGCAGACCGGATGTACAGACAGACAAATACTCACTTGCCGTAGTACTGTTCAAGCTTTTGTTCAGAGGTGACCCGCTTGAAGGAGAAAAGGTTGTTAAAACTGTTTGTCTTACAGAAACAGCAGAGCTTAAGCATTACGGCAGAGATGCAGTTTTTGTTTTTGATCCTAACAATGATACAAACAGACCGGTTAAGGGTATACATGATAACGTAATTAAGTTCTGGGGTATATATCCTAACTACATAAGACAAGCTTTTACTTATACGTTCACTACAGGTATCACACAGCCTAACAAGAGAATCATTGAAAATGAGTGGCAGAAGATGTTTATCAGACTGCGCTCTGAAATTCTTCCTTGTCATTGCGGAAGGACAACTTTCAGCAGTGCTTATGAACCAGGAGAGAATAATACTCTGGTATGTAAAAAATGCGGAAGACGTTATTCAACAATGGCATTCAGCAACAAAGATTACAGAACGCCTGTTTTCCTTGGAAGAAAAATATATACATGTGATATTGTTCCCGGATCTGATAATTTCATTGAAGAAGCAGGAGAAATTGTTGAGAACAAGATCCAGAAGGGAATGCTCGGCATTAAAAACCTGTCCAAACAGACATGGAAGGTTACAATGCCTGATGGTTCATCACATGAAATCGGTCAGGGAAAAGGCTTCCCGCTCTGGTCAGGAATTGTTGCTGACTGCGGCGGCGTAAACATAGAATTGTAAGGAGGAATTTTAGCCATGGAAAGTTTCAGCACAAAGGCCAAAGAATTATTAGAACTCGAGGATGATGATCCGCTTGGTGCTACTGGTGTTTCGCGCAAAAGCCTCGTAATATTCTTTTTAATAGATACTTCAGGAAGTATGAAGGGTACAAAGATGGGTGAGCTCAATACTGCAATGGAGGAACTCATGCCTGAAATCAGAAGCATAGGTGAAGCTGACACGGATATTAAAATTGCAGTTCTGACATTTTCAACCGGCTGTGCATGGATGTATCCAGAACCTATCTCTGTTGAGGAGTTTGAATGGGCAAGATTGGAGGCAAAGGGTATAACTGATCTTGGCATGACCTTTGAGGAACTGAACAGAAAGCTCTCCAGAAATGAATTTTTAAATTCTCCGTCTCTTTCATTTGCTCCGGTTATTTTTCTTATGACAGATGGTTATCCTACAGATGATTATAAATCAGGTCTTAAAAAGCTGCAGGTAAACAGCTGGTATAGATATGGCCTCAAGGTTGCTCTTGGTATAGGAAAAGAAGCAAATGATGATATGCTTGCTGAGTTTACAGCATCATCTGATACAGTTGTTCATGCTTATTCCGGTGGACAGCTGGCACAGCTTATCAAGAAAATTGCAGTTACATCATCACAGATAGGCAGTAAGAGTATGACTCTGGCTGATGACGTTCTAAGAGATCTTAACGATGTTGATGTTGTTGATAAAAAGCAGGAGCAGTTGGCTGAGCAGATTAAAAATATCGTGGATTCGGAGGAATATCCGAAGGATGTTCCGTTCGATACTGGATGGTAATCTCGAATTATTCAAAATTATTAAAAAGGAGTACATCCAATGTTTATCGGATTAAATGAAACGGTCAGGGGCGCCAGTCACGTTGACAACGATACAGTTTGTCAGGATTACTCATCATATAAAGTTCACGATCATTTTGCAGTAGCAGCAGTTGCAGACGGACATGGAAGTAAAAAACACTTTCGCAGTGATGTTGGTGCAAAAGCGGCAGTAGAGATTTCAATTAAAGCCGTTGAAGAGTTTTGTGCTCAGATAGATGAGTTTGAGGAGAAACTTCGTGAAGACCCCGGACACATATTAACAAAAATACAAAAGTATATTATTACTCATTGGTATGATGCTGTCAATAAGCATTACAATGAACACGAAGTCAGACAGGAAGAGCGTACTCAGCTTACAGATGAAGAACTGGAAGCTATAAAAACTGAGTCAATATACGGAACAACAATTATTGTAGGTGTAATTACAGATAATATGTGCTTCGGTTTGCAGCTGGGTGACGGAAGTCTGGTAGTGATTAAACAATGCGGTGAATCATACATGCCTATTATGGAGGATGAGAGCTGTCCTGCAAATCTGACAGCATCACTTTGTAATTCAAACGCAATAAGAATGTTCAATTATTTTTATGACTATGATCTTCCTCTTTCGATTCTGGTATCAACAGACGGTTTGTTCACGTCATTCTCAAGCAAGGATGAATTTGAAGAATATAATTGCCTGGTTACAAGTCAGCTTGATGAAATTGATGTTCTGAAGGACCGTATTAATAAAAACTTTCTCAGAAGAACAAATTCAGGCAGTCGTGATGATATTTCCATTGCGATAATATTTGAAAAGGATATGTTTGATGAGAACAACAGAAATGTTAAGATGCAGGTTGACATCAATAAAAACAAAGCAGCTATTAGAGATGCGGAACAAAAAGCCAAGATGCTCAAACGCAGAGCAAAAATGGAACAGATCCGCCGTGAAAATGAATTAATAAAGAAAAAAGAAGCGGAAGAAAAAGAAGCTGAATTGAGAAGAATGCAGATGGAGTCTCTTGAGTCTGCTGAAGAAGATCAGCCCGATGATGAACCGACACCTGATGATTCAGTGATAAATGATATTAACGACAATGATGTACAGGATGATCCTGTTGATGCAGAAAATGATGCAGCAAAGGATGAAGAAGACACTGCTGATGAGTCCTGACAATAAAGAGATACACAGGATAATTTAAATTAATATCGTAAAGCTTCTCTTAGAATAAACAATTATTCAAAAAACAATTAAGTGAATTTGATATATACCCCCTTTACTGAACATTACCGGTAAAGGGGAGTTTTTATGCAGGTATATAAGCAAAATCATGGTGTTACCCACCGCACTTCCAATCAGATTATCTCTCAGCCTGCGTCAGGTCGCTCGTCAGCGTTGCATTCTTTGGATAAAAAAACACACCCCTTTCGTTAGCACGATAATGGCAGTATTTGTAATGCCATATTGTCTAACTTCAGGGGTGCATTTTATTTAATATTCTGAACGATTTTCTGTGTTACTCTAAATTACCTTTTCTTTTTGCTTTTTTCAAAAATTTCTGATCTATTTTTGCTGCTTTCTTTTTATCCTTTGCTGACTGTAAAAGGTCTTCCTTTAAAGCATCATCACTTGTGCTGACTGGCTCCGTTGCAGGAGATGAACTGCTGAGAATATTATTTAGTCTGTTCTTAAATATTGCATTATTGTCATTAGGTGTCATTGTAGTACTGTATACAGACTGTGATGTGCTGTTGGTTTCTGGTCTCGTGTGTATGCTTGTAACAGGTGCCTGCATACGCTGTATGTACTGGCTGTTTGTCTGCTGGTTTGCAGGCTGAGGCTGTACATTTGGTGTTGTGTAAATACTGTTGTTATTGTTCTGGTTCTGATTCTGGTTCGGCATCTGCTGCATAAAACCGCTGTTCTCATTCATAAATACACTGTTGACAGGCTGTGCAGCATAGTAAGGATTTGTATTATTGTTATAAGGATTATTGTTCATCTGCTGGTTCTGATACATGTTAGCCTGCTGCTGAGCATACATACCGCCTGGCATTTGCTGCTGAGGCTGATTATACATATTATTGTTCTGCTGATACATCTGGTTTGGCTGCTGCTGATACATATTCGGCTGCTGGTTATTGTACATTGGCTGGTTATATGGATTAGCATACATATTCTGCTGAGGCTGGTTATACATTTGCTGAGTATACATCTGGTTCGGCTGAGGCTGCTGCTGATAGCCATTAGGCATGTTTGGATTAACAGTCTGATTTACAGGTGGTGTATTCGGGTATGCGTTCTGGTACTGAGCAAACTGCTGATTCTGATTCTGGTCAGGAACCGGAGCAGTCTGGTTGTTCTGAAGCGAACTAACGTTGAATGGCCTTGTGTTCGGCATAACCATTTCTTCTTTATCAAGGAACTCATTTTCAGAGTCTATATTGTCATACATGAGCTTAAGATTATTGAAAGCATCGGAATCTGTAAAGCTTGTGTGTACTTCGGCATTCTGTTCACCCGGAGCAGTATTTTCATCAAATTCTACTATTTTAAGCTGTATCTCATCTCCGGCAGGCTTTGGAGCATTATCAGGCTGTGAACCATTTTCAGGTGTTTTGGCGTTATCGTCTTCCTTAGCCTGTACTGCTGCTGCATCTTCCGGCTTCTGAACAGGGGAAACAGTATTGTCTGCTGAAGAATTTTCGGCTTTTGCTGCTTCTTCATTCTTTGGCTGTTTATCAGCACCTTCTGTTGTGTCGGCTTGTTTGATATCAGCTGCTGGTTTATTTTCTGATGGAGCAGCAGATTCAGGGGCTGCTGTGGATGTATGATCATCTGCCTTAATCTCTACAGCTGGAATGGTATCAGTGCCCTTAACAGCTTTATCCGTCTTTTTATCATCCGGCCTGAGAGCCGCTGGTTTGTTAGTTTTTTCGTCTTTGTTTTCAGCATTTTTTTCGTCCTTATTTTCGGCATTTTCAGGGGTTTCTTCAAAGCCTGAAAAACCACCGTTCTCATTAATAATTGATTCACTTGTAAGAGAAGTAATGATGACCTGAGAATTTTTGCCCGTTACAACCTGACAGTTAGTATTGTGCGGATTAAGGCTGATAATAAGCTGTCTGCATTTGTCACATGGAACAGTGACAGCATTGTTTTCAGCGTTTACAGTAACTATACTGTGAATTCTGTTTTCACCGGACAAAAGCAGATTGGTTATTGCTTCATATTCAGAACATGTGTCTTCAATTTTATATGAATCATTGATCTTTTTCCAGTTGCAGCCTTTATAGAAAGTGCCGCTGCCAGAAATAATTAGTGTTAAAGATTTTATAGCTACAGATGAATCTTTGCAGATTTTCAAAGCACTTTTTAATTCTGTTAGTGCCTGTTCGTAAAATTTAAAAATCTCCATTATAATAAAACTTCCTTTCGATGATGATATTTAGAGGTTATATATTGCTGTAATAGCACGCTCTGTTCTTCCCATGTGATTTAGAGTAGTACAAAGCGCTGTTAACACATTTTAGTAATTCTGTTGAATTAGCTGCATTAGCAGGATATGAAGCTGAGCCGAAGCTCATTGAAGTATAGATATCAAACTGACCATATCGAACAGGCTGAGCAATGATTTCCCTGATAGCTTCGATATAATTATTTATGTTATCTTCAGATTCCTGGCTCTCAATGATTATTCCGAATTCATCAGCGGATAATCGCGCCAGAAACATAGAGTTTGTGCAGAATCTCTGAAGTTTTTTTGAATATGAACATAACACAGCGTCGCCGGCATTGATTCCATACTTGTCGTTTATATCTGTAAAATCATCAATATTAGCTGAAATCACAGTAAATGGTCTTGTAGGGTGGAATTTAATATTGTTGTCTATCTTATCGATAAAGAGCTGTCTGCTTGGAAGTCCTGTCAGAATGTCATAATAAGCAAGATAACTTAACTTCTTATCTTTTTCATTGAGCTGCCTGTTGGTTTCAGTTAATTCCTTATTGTTAATTAATATCCTCTTATAAAAAAAATGTATGATCGAAATCATAATAATAGCGGAGATCGTGCAAATCAATCCGGTTATAGCATTATTTCGGTCAAACACAAGGATGTTAATGATAAGAATGATAACTGATATGCTGTTTACAGTAAGTGCTGTATGGTATCCTGCTCCAGGTATAGAAATCACAGTAAATGCTGAAAGAAGCGACTGAAGCTGCATAGTGATTCCTAAAATTACAGAACTTGCACCGATAACCGGTGCAAGTTTCTGCTGACAAACAAGCAATACAGCGTATATAATTACATAGGTACTTAATCCTGCGATTTCGAAAGTACGGTTTTTATTTAACCCTGTTTTTCCTGACATATGTAACCTCCGAAAGAATAGGCTTACTGTTTATTACTGCTGGCTGTAGAAGCAAGGTCTGTTTTTGCCGTTAGACTTAGCAAAGTAGATTGCGCTGTCAACACATTTCAGGATATCTGAAGAATTTACAGCATTTGTTGGATAAGAAGCAATACCAAAGCTGATATTTGTATGAAGGAATGACTGATCAACCTGAATAGGTTCTGATACAACATTCTGAATCTTCTGGATGTAGTTGAGGATATTGGCTTCTGTCATATTTCCAGGAATGATGATACCAAATTCATCTCCGCCGAGTCTTGCAAGGAAGAGTGTACTTCCGCAGAATGATTTGAGCTTATCTGCATATGAACACAACAGGATATCACCAGAATTGTTTCCATATGTATCATTGATCTGTTTGAAATCATCGAGATCGGCAAGAATTACTGTAAATGGTGAATTTGCTTTGTTAAGAATTGTTTCATCAAGTTTTTCAATAAAGAGCTGTCTGTTAGGAAGTCCTGTAAGAATATCATAGTAAGCAAGATATGAAAGCTTTTCATCTTTTTCTTTGATGATCTTATTTGTTTCAACTATCTGAGCATAACTTTTTGATATTTCTTCATTTTTGTTAAGGATCTTTTTGTAGTACAGATGTATTACAATAACAGCGATAATTGTGGAAACAGGTACAATACAACCTGGCAGAGCGCTGATTTGTACACCACGTCCTGTTGTAATGCCAAATACATTATTTAAAGCCGTTACTGCACCTAAAATATTAACAACTGTAGCAGCTGTAAAACCTTTCTTAGGTATTGCAACGACTACAAATACTGAAAGCAATACCTGAAGCTGTGCCAGTACACCCATCCACTGACTTAGCTGACGTGATCTGGTTATCTGAAGAACCATAATCATTAGGAAAACAAGAATATAAATCGATAACCCTGCAATCTGTAAAACGTTGTTCTTAGAATTTTCTTCTGTCTTTTTCATTTCTCATTCCTCCAATATAAAAAATAATGTAATATTAGACGATAAAAAAACGTTTTATTGACTAATATATTGTAATTATAGTATAAAAACCGTTGTTTGTCAATAATTATTACATATACATGTCAGTAAAGCAAAGTAAAAATATATGATAAAAATTTGTATTAATAGCCATATAGAAATTGCGGTCTATAGGTATGAGTAAACGGGAAATTAAATAAAAATAGGTGATTTGTATAGAATGTAACCGTTTTCTTGATCAAAGTATATAATCACATCCCTGATATGTGATCATATACTTGATTCAGTTAAATTCTATACGATATTATACGTCATGAAACAAATATTACTTGTAGATCGAACAGTCCTCAAGACTATTAAGAAGTTCTGAAGCATTACTTAACCATCTGTCAATTTCATCTTTGTCAAAATGTATAGCTTTATCATACCAGCTTGAGCAGTATCCGCAGGATGCAGAGGAGCTCTGGCCATGCGGCAGTATGTTATCAGAGCAGAGACAGTCTGAACAATGATTGTTTTTATAGAAATGCTCTACAAAACCGTTCAGTTTCGTATTGTCTATGAATATCTCAGGAAAACGCATAACATCCCCGTACTGTATGAGAACTTCCGGTTTGATCATATCCTCATTTTTTACTCTTGGCCGGCCTGCAGCAGGTGAGATGGCAGTCTTTTTCCCAATAGACATGTTCTTGGTTTCAGGCCAGTTAATTATATCCAGCAGATTACCGTTATATGACTGACTGAGATATGCTTTTATAACACGCTCTATAAATCCTGTTGAGCGTGTTCTGTCAACGAGCTTAAGTGAAAAGTGTTTAAAGCCTGTACTCTCAACAAGTTCTTCATAAATATGTACATCCTCAGGTCTTATCCATTCACTGGTCAGCATTGATCTGGGGTTTGTAACTTTTCGAAACGCACAGTTGATCAGATAGTAGTCCATCAGAATGCCGTTATTACCTGAATGTGATGCTACACATCCATGTGCCAGTTTGAAAGGACAGTCTTTAAAACAGAAATTATTAGCGATAAGTCTCATTGAAATACTGCTCTCTTTATACACTTCAAGTACATGTCTCAGAAGAGCGAAGTTTCTGTTAAATGAGTGGTCCAGAGTTATTTCATCAACACCCCAGTCTGCCCAGTATTGTATATGCTGTATGTTTGAAGGATATGCATACAGACCAAGTGTGATTCTGACATCATTGAATGATTTTTTAACATACTTTATCAGTTCAGGTGAGTTAAGAGTAAACTCGCGTATTCCTATATCATATGTTTCATGAATAAAGTTTCTGATCTTTTTGCCCATAACAGGGTCGTTTTCATTCTGATCCATGCAGAGAGGATTAATAAGGTAGTTGAATGACAGACCGTTTTCCCTGCAGACCTTTACATAGTCTTCAAGCTGTTCCATTGTAAAATCAGGAATAATAGACGATGCTCGTCCGCCGGGAAGGCCGTCATTCCTGATTTTTCCGTAAAGAGTTTTGATCATATGATCTTTGTCATACTCCTTTATAATGTCGAACAGCCTGTAGTCAAAATTTGTACCGACATCATAAGTAAAAATTTTGCTTTTCAATTATATCTCCTCCTATAAATGTAAATAGTATTTTCCTTTTTTCTCCTTTTTAATTATAGCATTTGTAATGGCAAATTGCAACTTATTTTATGTAAAAATGTACATTATTCCGATAATTAAAATAAATAAATTGGAATAAAAAAGAAATAAAATGTCACAGTATGTCTGAACAAAGATAATCTCAAAAAAATATTGACAAGAATGCTTGTTTCATGATATATTAGTATTAGTCAGGAATACAATTGTATTTGAGTGATGGACTATCGAGGTAAAGTTTTATGAACAGTTTTTCAGGTTTCCTTGTTATTGATTCACGTGTTCTGCCTGAGATTTACAACAAAGTGCTCGAGGTAAAGAAACTTATTGCCGGAAAACAGGTAAAGAGTCTTGCAGAGGCCTGTAAAATATCAGGTATTTCACGCAGTGCGTATTACAAGTATAAGGATTATATTTTTTCTTATGAAGAAAAATATACGCAGAGAATATTAACGTTTTATGCTGTGCTGCAGGACAGGGCAGGTGTTCTGGCAAATGTGCTCAGCTTTTTTTATTCTATAGACGCAAATATCCTGACGTTGAATCAGTGCATTCCTGTAGACAGTGTCGCAACTGTCACGGTTTCTCTGAAGCTGAATTCAGAGAAATATAATGCAGACAATATAAAGTCAGGTCTTGCACATATTGATGGTGTCGTAGATGTCAGGGTTCTAAACAGAGAATAATGTTGCCTGTATATTGTTTTTTCATTATTTCCACATCCGCAGATGCGGGAATAGAATGTGTTTTTTTGTTTTGTTCTGCGGAGAAATGGAGTTTTTATGTCTAGTATAGCAGTATTAGGATATGGTGTTGTTGGTTCAGGGGTAGTAGAATTATTTTATAAAAACAAAGAAAGTATAATTGCCAAGGCAGGAACTGATGTTGATATAAAATATATACTTGATATAAGAGATTTTCCTGACAGCCCGTATAAGGACAAATTTGTTAAGGATATAGATGTGATACTCAATGATAAGGATGTTACAGTAGTTGCTGAATGTATGGGCGGAGTGTCATTTGCATATAAGTTTGTAAAGGCTTGTCTTGAAAAGGGCAAAAGTGTATCTACTTCCAACAAGGAACTTGTGGCAGCTAAGGGAGCAGAACTTCTGTCTCTGGCGAAAGCAAACAGCTGCAACTTTTTCTTCGAGGCAAGTGTAGGCGGTGCAATACCGATTATCAGACCGCTTCACAAATGTCTTGCTGCAAATGATATAACTGGTGTAGCAGGAATACTCAACGGTACAACAAACTTCATACTCGGAAAAATGATCAATGAAAATATGGGCTTCAGTGCAGCTCTTAAAATGGCTCAGGAACTCGGATATGCTGAAAAGGATCCGACAGCTGACGTTGAAGGACATGATGCCTGCAGAAAAATCTGTATTCTTTCATCTCTTATCTGCGGCAGACATGTTTACCCTGAAAATGTTTATACTAAGGGTATTTCAGATATATCACTTGAGGATGTAAGATATGCAGAAAAGTTCGGATGTGCTGTTAAGCTTATTGCTTCAATGAAAAAACTCGCTGACGGCAGGATCCTTCCAATGGTTATGCCGATGCTTGTACCGCATGACCTTCTCTTAGCCAGAGTAGATGATGTATTCAATGCTGTGCTCGTATGCGGTGACGGAATTGATAAGGCTATGTTTTACGGAAGAGGTGCCGGAATGCTTCCGACAGCAAGTGCGGTTCTCGGAGATGTGATCGAAGAAATCAAATGCGGAAAGTGCACAGATATTTCTCAGACATGGGAGGACTCAGCTGATCCGTCATTTGTAGCCGGACATGAGGAAAGCATAAACAAGATTTATTTCCGTATTTCAAAAACTGATGATATCGGAATTAAAGCTATAGAAGTAATTGATGATTCAGATGATATGGTTTTTGTTACAGGACCTATGACACTTCTGGATGCTGAAAATCTGGGCAGAAAGCTCAGTGAATCCGGGGTAAATGTCAAGGCAATGATTCCTGTTCTTGATATATAACTGCTGAAAAAAGTACAAGAAATGCCTATGCAGCGCATTTGACAGGTGCAATGAGCACATAAATGTTAAAATGCGCTGACATAGGCATTTTTTTATTAAATAACGAATAATATAATTGATTTTTGAATTAATACTTGTTATAATAAATATTGTATGCTCGTATTTATAAATACAAAACGGATCGAGGAGTAGTAAGATGAACTTAAACAAGTCTTTGTCTGCATTAAGCAATGTATGCGGTGTTTCGGGGGATGAACGGGCAGCAGTATGCACAGCACTTGAAATGCTGCATAATTATACAGACAGCTGCAGGATAGTAAATGGCAATGTCATTGCAGATTTTGGTGTGAGAGGCCAGGGGAAACCGCATGTTCTTATAGATGCACATCTTGATGAAATAGGACTGACAGTTTCATATATAGATGAAGACGGATTTATTATTCCCTCAAATATAGGCGGGATAGATGTCAGACTGCTTCCTGCACAGAAGGTTATTATTCACTCACGAGGCGGGGATATTTATGCAGTAGTTTCTACAGTCCCTCCGCATCTGTCGTCGTCTGATCCTGTACTTTCAGATATCGGCGATGTACGTATAGATACAGGTTATTCAAGAGAAGAGCTTGAAAAACTGGTTTCTCCGGGGGACACAATTTCATTTTCGTCTGAATATAAAAATCTTCTGTCCTCTAATGTAACAGGAAAGTCGCTTGATAACAGAAGCAGTGTTGCTGCTGTTCTGAAGATGCTTGATATTTTAAGTGATAAATATTATGAATGCAGCTTTTCTGTTTTATTCTCATGCAAAGAAGAAACCGGTGAGCAGGGAGCAAAGACCGGCTGTTATAATATCAACCCTGATATAGCAATTGCTGTTGATGTAAGCTTTGCACTTACAAATGATGATTCACCTGAAAAATGCGGCAGACTCGGGGAAGGTCCTATGATCGGTGCAGCGCCGACTTTATCAAGGGAAGTAACTCAGAGACTTATTGATACTGCAATAAAAAACAATATTCCGTATCAGATCGAAGTAATGGGCGGATTATCGGGTACAAATGCTGATCAGTTCAGTATTTCAAGAAATGGAGTAAAAACCTGTACATGCAGTATTCCGCTAAGATATATGCATACTCCGACAGAAGTTGCTTCACTTGAGGATATAGAAAATACCGCAGCTCTTCTGGCTGCATTCATATCGGAGGTTTAATGTATGCAGTACTTAAAGGAATTATCGGATTTATATGGTGTCTCAGGTTTTGAGGACAATGTACGTGATTATATATGCACTATTATAAAGGGAAAGTGCGAATATCATATTGATAATCTTGGTGATATTATCGCTTTCAAGCAGGGAAGAAAACGTCCTGCTCATAAAATAATGGTTGCTGCCCATATGGACGAAGTAGGAATGATAGCAACTTATATATGTGACAACGGAACGATAAAGTTTGATACAGTGGGCGGCATTAATGCTGACGTGATAGCCGGACGACAGGTTGTTTTCTGCAGCAGTGGCATTACAGGTGCCGTAGGCATGAAGGCTGTTCATCATCTGTCACGTGAGAGCAGAAAAAAGCCTGTCAGTAAAGACAATCTGTATATTGATATCGGTGCATCCTCAAGACAGGAAGCTGAGAAGTATGTACGATGCGGGGATTATATTTCATTTTGCAGCGATTATTTTAATATGGGTAATGATATTATCTGCGGCAAAGCTCTTGATGACAGGGCCGGATGTGCAGTTATGCTTTCAATGATAGAAAGTGATCTTGAATATGACACGTATTTTGCTTTTAATGTTCAGGAAGAGGTCGGACTCAGGGGAGCAGCAGCGTCAGCTTACAGTATCGATCCTGATTTTGCAGTAGTACTTGAGGCTACAACTGCTTCAGACATTTCGGGAGTGACTGGTCATAAAAGGGTGTGTGTACTCGGACAGGGACCTGCGGTGTCATTTATGGACAGACGAACGATATATGACAGAGAAATGTATAATATTGCATTTGAAACAGCAAAAGCTAATTCTATAAACTGTCAGACTAAAACAATGGTAGCTGGGGGAAACGACAGCGGTGTTATCCATACTTCACGCAGTGGTGTCAGGACGCTTGCAGTAAGTGTACCGTGCAGATATCTTCATTCACCTCATTGTATAATAAAACGTTCAGATCTGCTTGATATGAAAAAACTGACTATGTTATTAATTCAGAGGGTTGCTGTTTTATGATAAAATTAATTACTCAGACTGATCTTGAAACTGTTGCACTGCTGCATCGTGATTATTACGGCAGAAAAATCTTATCATATTTTCGAGCATATGGCTGCGAATATGATTTCTGCAGATTTTACAGTGTAACAGATGACGGACAGGAAGGCTACATTGTACACTTTAATTCAATCGTTATCATCACAGGAGAAAATGAGCTTCCATATGAGGAGCTAAGTCATTTTATTTCTATGAACGCTCCGTTCAGGGTTGAGGCACCGGGGCAGATCCTCAACAATCTGCCGCCGCTTAGCGGGTATAAGGTGCTCAAGAGAACAGAATTTGCATTTACAGATCATAAACCGGATGAATTTGATCTTTCCAGACTGGATGAATCTCCGGCACTTGATGATGTATATGAGATACTTCATGAAGGATTTCCAACACTGACACAGTATCAGCTATGGATAACGGAACATTCACATAAAATCAGAAGAGGATTATCACGCATATATATGTATAATGAATGTACTACTGCTACAGTAATATATGACGTTGACGATAATGTTCTGATAGGTCAGGTGGCAACAAAAACTCAGGCAAGAGGAAAAGGTTATGCGAGAGAGCTTTTGTACTGGATCGGACATTATCTGAGCCAGCATGGCAAAACAGTCAGATTATTTGCACTTGATTACAGGGAAAGCTTTTACAGGGAAATTGGTTTTACACCAATAAGCACAGAAAACGTTCTACAGGAAGACTGCAGCTAAATAATCTGATATTTTGTTATAAAACTAATACATGGAGGCTTTAATATGTTAAATAATAATTTTTTTGATATTGATCCAAAGCTTATGGAAGTTGCCCGTGAGGCTGAAAATGCATGTTCTCTGAGCCTTGCCGGATGTGAAACGATCGCGGAATACAACGGTGCAAAAGTACTGAGTGCTTTTATTAAAAACAAGGTAAGTGAATCCTGTTTTTGCGGAAGTACCGGATATGGATACGGTGATATCGGAAGAGATGTTCTTGATAAAGTATATGCTGATGTGTTCGGAGCTGAGGATGCACTGGTAAGGCATAATTTTGTATCAGGTACACATGCACTGTCAGTTGCTCTGTTCGGGGTACTGAGACCTGGTGATAAGATAGTATCTGTTACAGGCAAACCGTATGATACACTTGAAGAGGTAATAGGCATACGTTCCTCAAAAGGCAACGGTTCACTGGTCGATTTCGGAGTAAAGTATGACCAGGTAGATCTGCTTGAGGGCGGAGAACCGGATATGGACAGTATACTTAAAGCTGTTCAGGGAGCAAAAGTTGCATATATACAGCGTTCACGCGGATATTCACTCAGACGTGCTCTTACAGCAGCTGATATTGAAAAAATCGCATGTGGCATAAAGGTGGTAAGTCCGGACACTATTGTAATGGTAGATAACTGCTATGGTGAATTTGTAGAAAAGCTTGAACCTACACAGGTCGGAGCTGACCTTATTGCCGGTTCACTTATAAAAAATGCCGGAGGTGCAGTTGCGTCAACCGGCGGGTATATAGCAGGACGCAGGGACCTGGTTGAACTTTGCTCATACAGACTGACATGCGTAGGAATGGGCAAAGAAGTCGGCTGCAGCCTTAATCAGAACAGAGAAATGTTTCTGGGTCTGTTTATGGCACCTGATATTGTTTCAAACGCTGTAAAAACAGCTACATTTGCAAGCGAGCTTTTTACAAGACTGGGATTTCAGTGCTATCCGAAAAAGAATGAACAAAGAGGAGATATAGTAACTGTTCTCAGACTCGGAAGTGAAGAACTTCTTACTGCATTCTGCCAGGGAATTCAGAAAGGTGCACCGGTTGATTCGTTTGTTGTACCTGAAGCATGGGATATGCCTGGATATGACAGCAAGGTTATAATGGCTGCAGGTACATTTACACTTGGTTCATCTATTGAGTTGTCTGCTGATGCGCCCATAAGAGAACCATATGCTGCATGGATGCAGGGAGGCATTACTTATACAAGCGGAAAAATAGGTATTCTTCTTGCTGCACAGGAGATGCTTAGCAGAAATCTTATTACATTATAAATGCTTTGTACATGCTTTTGACAGGAGCGTAATTATGAAGAAAAAAAAGGACATAAGAAAAAACACTGAGACTGCAGAAAAACCAAAAAAACATATTACTCTTAAAAAGAGAATATTAGTATTAGTAATACTTCTGATTCTTTGTACAGTCTGCATCCTGATAGTATTTTCAATGAGAGACAGACAGGGGATAATGATAACGCACAAACTCGAAAAGAAGATAGGATGCTCGACTGATGAAGCTGTGAAGTATGCTCATATAGATAAAAATGCCCAGTCAGAGCAGGATATTATGCCGTATCTGTCTGATTACGCTTATATGTATGAAGATGATAAAAACGTAAAGATCTCAGGGATAAACATACCTAAGTGGGCTGTATATTTCAGTGAAGATGTATTCGGGAATCTGACAGATGTTGCATATTATGATTATTCTGTATTAAAAAAGAGTGTTTATGGAATAAAGAAAAAGAAAAGATTTGATACAGGTCTGATCACAACAGGAATGAAGGAAACAGCGGCGGAAAAAATATTGAAAATGGATGCATACTGCGTTATCATCAGCGGAGATAAAAAGATAAAGAAGTTCAAATATTATTATGAAGACAAGGCTTCAGACAATGTAGAGGCCTTGTGTCTGACGGTAATATATAACTCTGACAATACTGTAAGTGCCCCACTTATTGAAGAAAAAAACAATCTGATTCTGGATATTCTTAAAACATCTGAATAACTGTAAAAGTTACATAAATAAAATGATTGTTTATGTGAATATTGATAATTGATAAAAAATATTACAAAACAAATACAAATCAAAAAATATGGTCGAAATAATAAACTAAAAAGTTGACAATTATGTTTTTTATTGATATGATATTCAAGATGAATTTTTAATTAGTTGTTTTTTGTCCTTTATAAGCTGGACAGATACATTATTTCTAAAGGAGGGTTAAATATGGGAGATATGAAGCTGTGCTACGGATGCTTTGAACCAATAGGCGACGAGCAGATATGTAAGCATTGTGGTTATAAGCAAAAGTCCCCGTATTCAACAACATATATAGCTCCGGGAACAATGCTCAATGACAGATATCTTGTGGGAAAGATGTTGTCTCATAACGGAGAAGGCGCCACATATCTGGCATTTGATACAGTCATTTCATGTAAGATATTAATAAGAGAATATGTACCGGATTCACTTTGCACAAGAGTCAAAGGATCACCGGTAATAAACGTTAATCATGACAGCGTTGCACAGTATAAATCCCTGATGGCTGAGTTTACAGAGCTCAACAAGCAGCTTGCAAAGCTCAGAAGCGTTAATCATATTAATCCTGTGCTTGATTTGTTTTCCGAGAATAACACTACATATGCAGTTTTTGAGTACATTGATGGTGTAAACTTTATTCAGTATCTTAAAGATAACGCAGGAGAACTTACGTGGAAACAGGTATCAAGAATGTTTCCTCCGCTGTTTACATCTCTGAGTATACTTCATAATGCAGGAATAGTTCACAGAGGTATCAGCCCTCAGACAATATATGTAACAAACAAAGGCGAACTTAAACTTACCGATTTCTGCATTGCTGCTGTCAGAACAACAAAGACAGAGCTTGCAGCAGAAATATTCAAGGGATATGCGGCACCGGAACAGTATTCTCCGAGCAGCTGGCAGGGAACATGGACCGATGTGTATGGTCTTTGTGCAGTTCTTTACAGAATACTTACAGGCAGTATGCCGACAGATGCTTCAATGAGAACAAGCGACGGAGAACTTACTTCTCCTGTTGAACTTAATCCTGATATTCCTGAAAATGTTTCAAATGCTATTATGGATGGTATGAAAATGTCAGGAGAAGAGAGAATTCAGACAGTTACAGAACTTGTAACAAGAATTTTTGAGCCTTCCGAAGAGGAAAAATCAAAAACTGCAATTCATCCTGCTATCAAAATACCTAAGCCCGAATATGAAGAATATGAGTATAATCAGCCTGATGATGAAGATATTGATGATACTGATAATAATTATGCCGACAACATAAAGACGGTCGCTATTACAAAGGGTGCGGGAACTCTGGAGAGATACAAATTTCCGATAATGGTTGCATTCCTTATAATAGCAATAGTAATTTTCATTATTATTTTTATAAAAGGTATTTTCTCAGGCATCAGTGATAAAAACGGACTGAACCTTAATATTCCTGATCTGACTACAGCAGCGGTTACTACTACTGAGGAGATAACTGAAACAGAAACTCAAACTCAGTTATCAGAAACTACTTCACAGACAACAACTACTGCAGATGATTCAAAAGGAACTTCAACAACAACTGATGAAACTACTTCACTTCTGTCATCCGGTAATATTCAGATGACTGACATTACAGGCAAAAAATATTCAGATGTACAGTTGTCAATACTGGCTCAGGATATCAGTTTCCAGCCTGAATATGAATACAGCGACAAGTATGAGCGCGGGGTTATATTCTGGCAGGAGAAAAGAGCAGGAGAATGGGTACAGAGCGGCTCTGTTGTAAAGATCAAGGTCAGCAACGGTGATGGTTCTATTCAGGTTCCTGATTATAAGAGAAGTCAGTACAGCTGTTATCCGATAGATGATTATCTTGCTATACTCGCTGATCTTGGTATCAAGTACGATGCTAAGCCTGAGGTTAATACAGGATATTACAGCGGATATGTAATCGGCGTTGATCCTCCGGTAGGAACAGTAATAGATACTAATTCAGGTGATGTTCTTATCGTACGCTATACTGATAACTCAGGCAATGGCCAGGAGATAAGCTCAAGCGGCTCATCAAACGCTGAGACAGCCATACCGGCAAATTAATTATGTAAGCAACACTCTTAAATATATTACTGCTTTCACTCTGCTGAATTTAATATTCAGCAGAGTGATTTATTTTTAAGCAAATAAAAAAGCAGCACCATCAATATAATGGTGCTGCTGTGATAACAATAAAAAACCGCCTTGCCGGAATTGTATGGTATATAAAACCCGCCGTTAAGCAGGTGGGTATCCGCCTGAAGGTCTCTCGCTCCCTTCTTCTGCATAAGCAGGAGGTCTGCAATCCACTCAACAGAGCTAAATTCCCTTATATAAAGTGTTGGATTATAAAGACCATACACTCGCACAAGGCAGAAAGAAATCTTATCTTCGATTTAGATTATATCATATACTGATACAAAAGTCAAATGGAAAATAAGCGAAATTATTATCATTTATTCCGTTTCGCTGTCCTCGAAATCTTCATCGTCTTCAAACATTTCTTCTATACGTTTCATAAACATCTGACCGATCTGTTCAAATTCTGCATCATCATCTATTGAAACAAGCAATTCCTCGTCTCCGTCCATCTGTGCTTTCAGAATAACGAGATCGTCGCTGGATTCTAGTGAATCTTCAGGGTTTTCAATGTATGGGACAAGGGCAAAGTATCTCTGACCTTCTTCAGTTTCCATAGCATCGATAAGTTCAAAAGTTTGTTCAACTCCGTCCTCATCTACCAAAGTATAAAGGTCCGGTGTAAACTCAGATAATTCTGACATGCTTAGTCTCCGTTCTGCCGGTTAAGGCTGTAGTCTTTTTGTATACTGTTTTACGCTTACAAATTAATTCTACTACAATTCTTTTATAAAGTCAAGCACATTATATTAACAACATGTTAAACATATTATTTTAAATTTTGATAAAAAAAGTGTTGACAATGACGAAAACGTGTGGTATTATAGACTCATGGAAAGGAAGAGAAAAGATCAGGCGATAAGATCAGATCTCAGATGTTCCGGATCAGATAAAAGCTTACTCAGGATGAACAATCAACAATTAAAAGTAATATGAAACCATTTGTGGTTTGGTTGGATTGCTGCTATTGTTCGTGAGGACAGCTGATGTTGATAACGATCACGTAAGGAGGCGGGTCCCGTGGACTCGATGGAATCTATAATGACTGGAATAGTCCTTAATGGCTCGCTTAATACAGAATAATAATTCTTAATAGAGCCATCGTTTCAGCATTAAGACTTTGATCAAGGAGTTTTCCAGTATGATGATTTGTCTGTTAATGCTATGAGAGCATCGATAGATTCATGTGGCAGCTCAGGCAGTATAATTCAATAGTTGATCATCAGCTTTAGATTTTATACGTTTCAGCCGGCTTATGATACAATATTGAATCTGTTAATTGGGTAACTATATGCTTTTAGTTCAAACATGGATAGCAGACAGCATAAGGAAGGCAATATGCTGATGAGGAGATCAGCAGAGTTTATATGAAAAAGGTGGTACCGATGGACTAGCAGTTTTAAATATAAAATACATTTGAAAAGGTGGTTCCGATGGAGTAATCAATATTAATACTATTACCAAAATAAAACTGAAGGGTGAGTCCGATGGAATAAACGGTTTTACATATCGACCAAAAATAAAACTGAAGGGTGAGT
>JAUNSK010000030.1 GCA_030539275.1 Oscillospiraceae bacterium
ATAATTACTACTGTTATTCTGATAGTTATTATTGTTGTTGTTATTCTGTAAGTTCTTGTTGTTTTGATTTACTATATTATTTGACATATTAATCACCTCGAAATTATTTTGCACATGCGTTTAAATATTATACATAAAATTTTTTATCTTTTTTTAATGCTGTTGATTCCGTAGATTTCTGAACATCTGAGTTCTGACTGAATTCTCAGCAGACGATTATACTTACTTACTCGGTCAGCACGGCAGGGAGCACCGGTTTTGATCTGACCGGCATTAAGTGCAACAGAAAGATCTGCTATAAATGAATCCTCAGTTTCACCTGAACGATGAGAAATAATAGGACAAAAGCCGGCCTGTTTAGCTGTTCTTACTGTATTCATTGTCTCAGTAAGTGTACCTATCTGGTTGAGCTTGACAAGTATGGCGTTGGCAGCTTTTTCATTTATTCCTCTGTTAAGATGTTCTTCATTTGTAACAAACAGATCATCGCCGACTATCTGGATCTTTCTTCCCATACTTCTTGTCATTGAAGTCCATCCGCTCCAGTCGGTTTCACTCAGAGGATCTTCTATTGAAATAATAGGATACTTGGATGTGAGATCATTCCAGTAGGAAATAAGTTCTTCAGTAGAATACGTTATTTTTCTCTTAGGCAGAGTATACTTATTGTTGGAGTACCATTCACTGCTGGCCGCATCAAGAGCTATTTTGACATCATTTACAGAGTATCCGGCTTTGCTTATAGCTTCAAGTATTACTTCTATAGCCTCTTCATCAGAAGCAAGATTCGGTGCAAATCCACCCTCATCACCGACGCCGGCAGACAATTTTTTTGACTTGAGAAGACTTCCGAGAGCATGGTATATCTCACAGCCTGTCCTTATAGCTTCAGAAATACTGCCAGCACCAACAGGCATGATCATAAATTCCTGGATATCAATATTATTTGATGCATGAGCACCGCCGTTTAATATATTCATCATAGGAACAGGTGTAATTTTTGCAAAAGCACCGCCGAGATATCTGTACAGTGATGTATGGTAATGTGCTGCTGCTGCCCTGGCACAGGCCAGAGAGACAGCAAGCATAGCATTTGCACCAAGATTCTGCTTGTTTGAGGATGCATCAAGCTCGATCATTGTTTCGTCGATCTTTGACTGATCTGTAACATTTTTTTTGATCAGAGCCGGAGCAATAATATGATTTACATTACTGACTGCAGTGAGTACACCCTTTCCGTTAAATCTTGTTTCATCGTTGTCCCTTAGCTCACAGGCTTCAAACATGCCCGTTGATGCACCTGAAGGAACTGATGCTGTACCGCATGCGCCCCCGAAAAGATGAACCTCAGCTTTTACTGTAGGATTGCCTCGGGAGTCGATAATTTCGTAAGCACGGATGCCTGATATTTTTTCATCTAGCATTTTTAATTATCCTTTCAGTTTTTATTTTGTGAATGGTGCCAGCTCTCTGCGGATAAAATAACTCTGTATATATCCGCATACCGGACAGAATTTAGGCGCTTCTTTTCCAGTATAGATATGACCGCAGTTGAGGCACATCCACTCTGTCTCACTTTGTGATTCAAAGAGCTGGTTGTTTTCGATTAAGCCGGCATAGTATTCAAATCGTTCACCATGTGTTTTTTCTACTGCTGCGATGAGTCTGAATGCCTCAGAAATATTGAAGAAACCCTCTTCTCTGGCTATTTTTGCGAACTCCGGGTATACAGGATCATATTCATTGAACTCATTATGAACTGAAGCCCTCAGAAGAGGAAGAAGATTTTTGTCCGTATTCACAGGGTATGAACCATCGATCTGTATTTCCTGACCGTTCATCTCACTCAGAAAATCATAGAAAACCTTTGCATGTGCTTTTTCCTGGTCAGCCGTAAATCGGAACACTTCTTCAATTACATGAACTCTGGATTCACGAGCCTGCATCTGAGCAAATGTATATCTGTTTCTTGCCTGACTTTCACCTGCGAAAGCACGAAGCAGATTATCTTTTGTCCGGCTTGATTTAAAGTTCTCCACTGGCATATTTCCTCCGTTTTTGCAGTTCTTCTTTCAGGATGTAAATATATATCCTGTATAGTTTATCTTTTCACTGTGTCTCTTTATTATTCATTCTGAGGGCAGCATTTTTTACTGCATATAGCACGTCTGACTGAAAGTGTATCAAGCGTATCACCGAGCTGTGTAAATACTGCAGCTGCCAGTGCAAGTTCATCATCATCAAGTGCACTTGCTATAACTGAAGCCAGTGTGGATACAGCTGTTGAAAGCTCAAGATCACCGCATGTATCACAATAAAACATATATCTCCTCCTTTTAGGTAATAATATATTTTATGAAATTTTTCAAAGACATGACAATATGGAGAAAAACTTGTTTTCTATTGACGGATTTATATTAAAAATGTTATAATAAATTATAACGGCACCAAAATGCTCAAGTATAATTTACATTTTACAGCAAATAAATTGTGCCCGGAGGATAAAAATGTCTATAAAATTTCATCTGCCTGACTTTGTCAGACATTTCAAACTTAATATGCTTTTATCAGAAATGATGAAAAGAGACCCTCAGTTTTTTTATGATGACGTAACTATCGGCTCAGTTTACGGAACGTTTCCTACATCTCTCTGGAACGGAGGACGTTCATTCAGCGGAATGATAGAGCCACAGGCGATACAGGGAATAATAAGACAGTTTAATGAACGCTCCATTCCTGTCAGATTTACATTTACAAATCCGCATATAAAGCTTGAACATCTCAAGGATCCTTTCTGCAATACCTGCATGAAAATGGCGGATAACGGAATGAATGAGGTTATAGTAGTATCCCCGCTGCTTGAGGATTACATAAGGATGACATATCCTAATTTTGAGATCACAAGTTCAACCTGCAAACAGCTTGAAGATCTTGATGAGCTGTCACAGGAACTTGAAAAGGATTATAATCTTGTTGTACTTGACTATAACTGGAACAACAAGTTTGATGAACTTGAAAAGATCCCGCATAAGGAGAAGTGCGAACTTCTTATAAATGCATGCTGTACACCGGCCTGCAAGAGAAGAAAAGAACACTATGACTATGTTGGTGATTACCAGATCAAGCTGACTGAGCACATGAAACATCCGAAAGAACCGTTTGATTTCAAGGATTTTGAGTGCCCGCAGATGGGAATGGCACTTTATCAGACTACAGGTTATTCCACACATATCAAGCCTGAGGATATATATAACAAATATGTTCCTATGGGATTTGAAAACTTTAAAATAGAAGGAAGATCTGTTCCTGATATCAATGTTCTTGAAAATTACATATACTATATGGTGAAACCGGAATTCAGAGACAGGGCAAGACTTTATCTGACACTTATGCTTACACGTAAGTATAAGTACTTCAATTTCTGATGGTAAATGTATATGGAAGTAAAGAAGAAGCTGGTAAAGTGGATTACTCCGGCTGTACTTGTTATCAGTACTTTGTGCGGATCGGTTCCTGCGGCATATGCAAAAACACTGAGTTATTCATCACTGGATATTGCCCGCGTTAAAAAGATAATTATGGGATGCTATAACGCTGAAAGTGCAGATATTGAAAAGTATGATTTCAATAAAGACTCAAAGATTAATATCTTTGAACTTTCAAGGGTTATAAACAATGTTTTAGAGAATAAAACCATTACGATCGACACACCTAAACTGAACCTGGAGGCACCTATGATTTTACAATCACCAGAATTACCTACAGGATGTGAGGTTACGACACTGACTATGCTGCTTAACTACTATGGCTTTAATGTTTCAAAAACAGTTCTTGCAGACAGTTTTATGCCGAAACTGAATTTTTATTATTATAACGGACAGTTATATGGTGCTGATTATATGACAACCTTTCCGGGAAATCCGAGAACTTCATCAGGCTATGGCTGTTATGTTCCATGTATGGTATCAACTGCTTCCAATTATTTTAAAAATGCAGGAGTTACCGATTATTATCTCAAGGATCTGACAGGTTCGAGCTTTGAAAGTATTCTTGATATTGTCGCAGAAGGAAAGCCGGTAATGGTATGGGCAACAATGAGCATGATAGCACCTGTAACAGGAGGTTCATGGCTTACTCCGGAAGGCAAGAGAGTAACATGGACCGGAAATGAACACTGCCTTCTTCTGACAGGCTATGATAAGAACAGCGGTGTTGTGTATGTCAACGATCCTATGAAGGGGAAGATGACATATAATCTAGGAACGTTCAAGCTGAGATATCAGCAGATGAACAGTTCTGCTGCATGTCTTATGAAGAACGGGGATAAGCAGCCTGAGCAGCCGCCGGCCCAGACAAAAAAACATTATATCGGCGAGGTAGTTAATTATTCGGGCCTTGTATATTACTCAAGCTACGGCGGTTCATCTGTGTATATAAGCGGTACATACAAGATATCTGATATTATTGACGATGAGAGCCGTCCTTACAGGATCCGTCTGGATCTGATGGGCTGGGTACCATATGATTTTTAATATGATTACAAAAAGGATAAGTCACGCGGCTTATCCTTTTTCTGAGGCATTTTAAGAAATTATGTATTTATTTGCATAACATATATTTTAATATAACCATGGATTAAAACGCAAAAAATTGCCATAACATATTGACTTAAATCTTAATATCAGTATAATTAAATTATACAAAAGTTTTAAACAAATTAATAGAACTAAAGGTGATTACCATGCATTATTACAGACGCAGACTTACAATTTTCTTAAGCAGTATATTATCACTTTGTATGATTTCACAGACATCAGTTTTTGCGGCTGCCGGAGATATAGACTCTGACAATAACATCTCAAAAGAAGATGTAAACCTTTTCAGATCTTTTCTTACAGGTGATGAATCAGCTGCTGACATAGACCTGACACTTGCTGACTGCAACGGTGACAGTAAAGCAGATGTACTTGATTATATTCTGCTCAAAGATATGGTATTAAAATCAGCACAAAAACAAGATCAGACATACAT
Source organism: Oscillospiraceae bacterium (assembly GCA_030539275.1). Classification (GTDB taxonomy): domain Bacteria; phylum Bacillota; class Clostridia; order Oscillospirales; family Ruminococcaceae; genus HUN007. The sequence continues at coordinate 5,032 of JAUNSK010000030.1, forward strand.
ACATCTGGAAGGCAAAACGATTACAATTGATGGAAACAATGCAGTTGCAGATGAAAACAAAAAAATAGTTACTATTACTGCTTCAGGCAGTTATAGTATTGACGGAACTCTTGAGGATGGTCAGATATGTGTAAATATACCGGATACAGAGGCAGATCCCGGTACTGTAAAGCTTTTCTTTAATGGTGTGAATATTACCGGTGTAAGTGAAGCACCTCTTTACATAGCTAATGCTGAAAATACTTCAGTAAATCTTGCCCGGGATACAGTAAATTATCTGTATGACGGACCGGAGTATACGCAGACAGAGGCTGTAGTTTATGCAAAGGATGACATTACATTCAAGGGTGAGGGAACACTCGAAATACACGCAGATGCTCATAATGCAGTACATTGCAGCAACGATCTGAAGATAAACGGATGCAGGATGAATATCGAGACTCTGACTGGAGACGCTCTGAGAGGAAAAAATTCAGTAGAAATAAAGAGCGGTGAAATAAATATCGATTCAAAATCAGATTCAATCAAATCCACAAAAGGAGAAGTAAATATAAGCGGAGGTACTATTTCTGTAAAGTCAGGAGCAGATGCAGTTCAGGCTGAAACATCGATCAACATCTCAGGCGGAACACTTACAGCCTGCGGTGACAGGGGACTCACAGGGGTAAAAGATATAAATATTACAGGCGGCACAGTTCTCGCAACTGCAACTGATAATCAGTCAGGAGTTTTCAGCAGTGTGACAATACCTTCTATGCTGCTTGAATATTCAGAAGAATGTCCAAAAAATAATGCAGTTATTATCAAAAATACTGATGGAAACATTCTTTATGATCAAAATACCCTTAAAAAATTCAGCTATGCTTTTATTGCATCTGATTCACTTGGTACAGATGTAGAATACATTCTGTTTACCGGTGATTTACAGACACATCAGACTGATTCAGATATTTTCACAGCCGGACTTCCTGCAAGCTATACTGGTCTTATCAATAAATAATAATTAAAATCTTAATATATCCCATATCTTCAGCAACAAAACGGAGGGATAATATGAAAAAAAATACTGATGCAGTAAAACAGAACTTACTTAGAAAACAAAATATTATTAACAGCTCAGGCGCTTTATGTAACTGGACTTTAGCCCAGAATAAAAAAACTCATACAGTAAAATCTATTCAGGAAACCGGCGGTTCAGGCAGATGCGGGGCGAAAATCGTGGTCAAAGTAAATGAATCACACACTCACGTATCAGGGCAAACCGGATTTCAGCTTATTCCGTCCGCAGAGTTCCTGAAGACTCAGAAAAAGCATGTCAGAAGACAGGCTCATGTATATCATGAAGATGCATCTGAATCAGTAAGTTATTTTCTGAGAAGGAACTGATAGTATTCAGTTCATATTAATATGCCAAATTCTATATTATATCTCTATACTTGCAAAAAGCTACGGTCTGCAGTCACAGTGCTGCAGACCGTAGCTTTTTTGTATGAACAAGATTTCGTCCGGATTGTGATCAGGAAAAAGAAATAATAAGATATTATATATATTGCATAAAAAAGTTTATTTATTTTTCTGTTTAATACAAAATAATATCTTAAACATATAATATTATACAATTTCATTGACATTTTATATATAAAATGATATAATCCATAATAAATAGCATATAAATTATGTAAAATTATGCATTACAACGAAAAAATATATTAATTAATAGTCAAAGTATAAAGTTAGGAGGGTTCTTTATGGATATTTATTATTGTCCGCGGTGTTCCGGAAAGCCGTATACAGATAATCCGAAAAAAGGAACCGTTTGTCCTGTGTGCGGAGCAGCACTGAGATATGAAAATGTTAATATTTCATCACTTTCATCCAGGTCAAAGCTTAATTATCCGGAGAAAAAGACCAGGAAAGCTGAAAAAGGCAAAAGCACTTATAAAGACAAAAGGAATAAACTCAGGAAATATGATACAAACAAACCATCAGCAGCAAGTGTCAGTACCAGTCCTGAGGAGATAGATGAAAATATTACTCAGATAGGAAGGAAGACCAGGTATATCACCGGAATAGTAGAAAATATACGACCCTCGTCAGATGTACACCGTGACCTTTTTACAAAGCTCAGGCACTACATATTTTATTCACAGAGTTTCAGTGATACTCTTTACTCATTTGACATGAGATATCTTGATGAGAAAAACCATACTCATCTTGCAAGGGTGAATGTATATGGTGATTACAGCGCTGACAGTCCGACAATATGCAGCGGAATAGAACATACCGTAACAGGAAGGCCTGCTGTCAGAAATCTGTCAGAGGATGACAAGGACATTTTTTTTGCTAAAGCAGTCCGGAATACTGAAAATGCTATAAGATTTATGAAGTCTCCGGCTGCATTTTTTACTTTTGTCTATGTGCTTGTTTTTGTGGCTGCTATTATTTATCAGATATCTGATCCTTTAATGCACGGAAAGCTTCTTGATGGAATAAGTAAAATATTTGTTGATTTTGTGCCGTCAGCCAAAGCTGCTGTAAGCATGTTTGCTATATCATTTATTTTTTTCTCAGCCGTCATGTTTGTGAACCGTACCAGAATGCACATTTACTATAATTTTAATTCAGTGTGTATACTCTCTCTGATGATGACGGTAATGTTTTTTATGAAATTTCCGCTTAACGGATTTTCAGGACTTTCAGCAGCTGAAAGTTTTGCTGATGTATTTGCATGTCTGATAACATCATCACTGTGTCTTCTTACAGCTGTTATATGTGTATGGCTGATCTGGATAACAGGCTGCCGGATAATCAGACGTTAAACATGATCGGGGTGATTGCAATATGAATATAGGCATCGATCTTGGCACTTCAAACACTGTGGTCAGCTGGATGAATATATTCGGCTCAATTGAGTTTCTTAAGTTTGATGACGGCTCTGTCCTGCTGCCGTCATGTATATATTCACAAAAGGGAAAAATTATCGCCGGAAGCGAAGCGGCCGCAATGAGTGAAAAAAATCCTAAAAATTTTATCAGCTGCTCAAAGGTCTACATGGATGACAGACAAAAAATATGGACCCTTGACGGGTTAAGATTCAGACCTGATGATGTTGCATTTGAGATTCTTAAGAAAGTAAAAAAGGCACTCATGACACGGTTTCCTGATGAGAAAGAATTCAATGCAGTTTTGACAGTACCTGCAAAGTTTTCTGAGGATGCAGTCAGAAGAACAGCAGATGCACTGAAAAGATCCGGGATCGGTCTTAAAGAGATCATAAAAGAACCGGTTGCTGCAGTACTGGCTTATTACGATGAGAGCTTTGACGTTGGTGATATTGTATATGTTATAGATTTCGGAGGCGGAACAACAGATACTGCACTCGTTAAAATTACTTCTCCTGATAAGCTTTCTGTTATTGCTGCAGCAGGAGACAGGCATCTTGGAGGAAAAGATCTGGATGATATAATCTACAGGATGGTAATGACTCAGCTGCGAAGCTGTTGCGGTCAGGACCTTCTTGATGAAACGACTACATGGGGGGTATCGCGAAGAAGCATCTGCAGCAGGGTAAGACAGATGTCAGGAGAAATAAAAAAAGAGCTTTATAAAAGCTGTATTTCGCAGCCTGATAAACCAGTTGAACGCACTGATGAAAAGATATGCAGCATTTGTGAACACACAGACACCTGCAGTCTGGGAGGACAGTTTTCGTTCAGTATTTCATATGACGAATACGAGACTCAGGCGAGAGAGATTTTTGACAGATTAGTAAGGCTTATTACTGATGATCTGTCTGTTTTCGCAGAATCTTCTGTAAGTATCGAAGATGTTGATCATGTTCTTTTTGCAGGTGGAATGTGTACAGACATATATCTGCAGCAGTTTGTCAGAAGAGTATTTGATAACAGTGATATTATTTTTGCGAGCGATGAGGAGGATGACGAAAAATACCTGACTGTGATCGCACGAGGTGCAGGAATAAAGGCTTGTGATGACAGGATCCATATTGTTAATAAACTAGTCAATTCCATCGGCGTTCTGTGCCGTAGGGATAACAATGAAATGTATATTGATCCTGTTATAAAGAGCTGTGCTGATATTGATGAGAGCTTTGTAAGCAGACATACATACACAAACAGTTCAAGATTTGAAACTGAGATGGCATTTGAGATATATGAGTACAGCGGAGATCCTGACGATCTTAGGGATACTGAATACAGAAAACTCGGTGTTCTGGTATTTAATGATATCATTCCGGCAGATAAGGGATGTCAGCGCATCGAGGCGGAGTTTACTTTTGACAGTGACGGACTTATGTGTATCTCTGCATATGATAGGATAAACGGCCGGAATATCAGAGCAGCACTTAAAATATAGGGCAGGTGGTACGGATGCTTGACAGGAATTTGCTCAGTGTTATACAAAATGAGCTGAGATCCGGCAAGGCGCCGGAAAAATATAAGGATCCTCAGGAATTTGTCTGTAATCTGTGCAGGGACAGCAGTTCTCAGATTTATTCATTTGCAATGGATATTTTCAGGAAGATAACAGGAACAGAGTATTTTGAATATAAAAATGTTCCTGAGGATGAATACTTTATGACGTGTGATCTGTCCGGAGAAGACAGCGTTATTAAACTTTCGCCCAGTGACGGAGATATATTTGAAATAGCACCTATGCTTTCGATGATGACAATGATCAGGCGTGAACTGAGATGCAGCGCAGAAAATGCAGCCGGCTATGTGGATTCGCTCATCAGTGCATCAGATACCCGGGAAGATAAAGCGCACAAAGCAGACGAAAGCAGCATTAAAATATCCGGCGGTTATGACTACGGGATTATAGTCAATAACAAACGTTCAGGAAGGATCATGTTTCAGAAAATGCTCGGAGACGATTATGCACAGGACTATACAATATGTACTGAAAACCAAAGCACTATCAGGATCGCTGTTTCCCGCAGAGAGAAGAAGTATGAACACATAACCAATCCGTCGACCGTAAGAGGACGTTTTATTGAGCCGTTTGGCATTCTGGATATAGATGCACTGGGATGTGTAAAAATAAAAATAAGAATGATTACTTACAATGATATGGATATCTGCTTCAGTTGCACCGGACTTGACTCAGATGACATGGAGATATATGATGTTGAAGACAAATCAATCAGATTCACAAGAGTGTGAAACAATTCGTTTAAGTCATTTTGTAAGGAGTTCACAGCTTCTTGGACCATATAAACGGTTTGTGATCTGGGTTCAGGGCTGTTGTTTTTCATGCATCGGCTGTCTTGCAGATAAGATGAGAGACAGTGCTGGCGGTTACGATGCTTTGGTTTCACAGCTTGCCGGGTTAATTTATAGTTCATCTGATACTGAAGGCATAACGATCAGCGGAGGAGAGCCCTTTCTTCAGGCACAGAAACTTACGCATCTTATAAGGGCAGTACGACTCAGACGTGATATCGGCGTTATATTATATACGGGTTTCAGTCTTGAAGATCCGGATTTTATAAAGAACGGCCCGGCCGGGGCAAATGAACTTATCAGGTGCTGTGATCTGATAATTGACGGGCAGTATAAACAGTCACTGGATGATGACAGATTCGGAATAGGATCGTCTAACCAGAAACTCAATTTTATCACTGACAGGTATCGTGAAGAAGCTGAGAGGTATTACAGTTCACAGCGTGCAAGAAAGGCTGAGATCATTCTTTCAGCCAGTCAGAGCATAATGGTAGGTGTTCCGTCTGAACGGACACTTGAGCTGTTTAATGAACTTACATCCGGATGTACGGAGGATAAATAATGATCGAGATCAAGAGAGAATGTATACTGGTAATTACAGCAGATTCAAAATGCGGTTATTGTCTTGAACAAGCAATTGAAAATAAAAATCATGACTATACCGGAATGTATAAGCCGCCTTCTTTTGTTTCATTTATAAGCTGCTGTGACAATTCAGACAGCAGAATTCTGAAGTTTGCAGTAAGCTGCGGTTTGTCGGATATATATGATCTGAAGAGGGTTATAATAAAATTTGATAAACCTATAGATGCAGTTCTCGAAGTAAAATGCAGCAATGAGACAGTGTATTCTGATAAGTTCTGTGCTGACTCAGTTGAAATAAGTCAGAGTGAAAACAGTGAATTGCTGAAATTAAGATTCTCAGAGAATGACGACGGAGAAAGTGATGATTCATCGGAGCAAAACGAAAAGAAGGATGAATTACTGAGTCAGAAACAAAGTCTTCAGGACAATATAAATATAAACAGCGGGGAACTTGAACGCCTTGCCGGTGAAATAAAGGAACTCAGAGAAAAGAATTCAGAAATACTGGAGCAGACTAATGATTTAAGACTGGAAGCTGAGGAGTATAAAAAAGATCTTGATGAGTATAAAAAGATCAGAAATCTGAAAGAAACATTTGAACGAAATGTAAAGGAGAGCAGTGTCAATGAAGCAGATCTTGATATGATCTCAACACAGCTCAGATACCTCGGCAATGTCCTTGAGTACTATAAGGATGACACAGGTTACATAACTGTACATCAAAAGCTTGATATGATCAAAGAAGAGACCCGTAAAATATCTGAGCATATAGCTCTGATGTGTGACAGCAGAGCCAGACGCATTCAGGGGATCATTGAGAAGATAGATATCTGATTTTTACAGCTCAGGATGTTTGGAGTGATAATTATGCAGGAACAGACAGTTAATCTGAATAATAAGCTGAGAACTCTCAGATCAGAATATGAACGCAACGCTGCGCAGATGAACAGGATGCGCGGAGCATACGAACAAAAGGTCAACAACAGACTTGAATCACTGCGTGAGGAGCTGGGCAGGATAATCCTTGAGGATGAGCAGAAGAACCGGAGTTCATATGAGGATGAATTCAGGATCTATACGCAGAAGGTTGAGGCACAGCTGAAAGAGAGTATTGCAGGCAGCAATATACAGTATAAAAAGCTTGTGGAGGAAAATGAAAAACTACGCTCTGAGTTTGAGCAGCTTGAAAAAATGCTGGCAGCCAGAGTAAGCTCAATTGATGAGAAAATGGCCAGAGGTGAGAATACAAGAAAAGAAGAGGCATCAAAAAGAATGGAGCAGACATATAACTGCTTTGCAAAATTTTCTGCCTCATATCCTCACGAATTTTTTATGCCGCATATAGCCGATGCGCTTCTGATGAGAATGGAGTCATCAAAATCAGACTTCAAAAGAGGTTTTTATGAAGCATGTATGGCTGATTCCTCAGAGATGATGTTCAATATCGCAGTACTCGAGGATGAGCTTAACAAAAAGCTTGAGGAATACAAAAGATATTTCAGTCAGCTTGAGGCCGGAGTTCTTACTCTCAACGAATTTTTGTCATCAGTACAATTCAGAACGATCAGAAATGAATATTTTGAGAAAGAATTATTTGAAAATGTTTCAAAGCAGACAGATACTCTTGATTTCTGGAGTTATGGCAAATACTCTGAAATATGTGAACAGGCAAAGGAGATAAGTGTATTTGTCGATAAAATAAACTCTTCGCCCGGAGCAGATAAGACAGAGAAAATCAGAAACGTTCTTAAGAACGCAAAGTCCGAAGAAGGCATGTCGCTTGAAAGCATAGAGGAAAGGATACGCACAATCACATCTGCACATAAGACAGCATGCAATGTTATGACATATATACATACATCATTTACAGCATCATATATGAGACTGATCCAAACAGGCCGAAGTATTATCAAACAGCTTTCATCCATAAGGAACTGTGCCATACAGTTCAAGGGTTTTGAAAACTCGGATATCAGAAACGATTATATAATTGAAGCTACTGAACCAGGAAAAGAGATAACAGTACATATATTTGCTGTTTCACCTGACAGGATCACCGTGGAAAACTGTATAGGAATGTATATCAGACATGTCGGCTCCGGTACACGGGAAAATCTGAGTGATACAGAGACACTGATAAAAAAACAGATCATGGAAGCTGCTCCGGGGGTCCCGTTGTTCTTTGAGAGCAACTGCAGTATGGCTCAGTCAGAAACGCAGAAGGTTTTTGATGCCATGCGTACACAGGCAAATGAAAAAAGGAAAAAGGAAATATCAGCGGCGGAAAGGATGAGATAATATGAGCGGAATAAGTACCGGATCAATTTTCTATAAACCTGCAATGATGATCTTATCAGCTGCAAATGCATCTGAAAAACTTCTCAAAGCCTCGGCTGCTTCTGTTTTTGCCGGTTCTCAGGCCGTACGCAGGTATAATCTTAGTCAGAGTGCAACAGACGAGATCCTGACAGACAGGCTTGCACAGAAGTATATCTGCGAGCTTAAAAATGATATAACAGTTCAGAGCTCTGGTTTTGAGAAAAGTCTTGATGCTTCATATAAAGCTATAAGTGAGGCGCATGAAAGCATTGCCCGCAGTTCCAGGGAGCTTATGTCACAGGGACTTAAAGATTTCAGGGATATGCTGAGTGTCAGTGCTGCAGGTTTAAATGAACGTGTTGACAATATCAACACAGCATTTCAGAAAAAATACATAGATGTAATAAACAGTTCAGATGCAAGGCTTACAGTCTCCATGAACAATCTGAAGATGTCTGTAGCAGAGTATGCAGAGGATCTTGAGCATACAGCTCATCAGAAAAGTGAATATGAAAAACAGCAGGCCCTCAGCGTGCTGGAGGATGCTCAGAAACTTATTGACTGCGCCGTGAAAAAAAACAGACTTGATGTGAGAATACAGCAGGCACAGCTTGAGCAGGCGAAGTCAGATCTTGGTCAGGGAAATTATCAGTCATCAATGAGTCTTTCGTCAACGGTTATCACACAGTTGTATATGAAGATGCTGAGAAGCGATGCGGACAATAAGCAGAAAAATTTTTACCGGCAGAACGGTGTTTTTCTTGCAGGTGAAATAAAAGAATTTCTGGATCAGCTGAAGGAGACCCAGTTCAGAAGTGATGCTGAAAGTGACGAAGTATCAGTCATTGATCTTACTCAGTTTATGAAAAAAGATTATGAGGAATACTTATTAAAACTTGATATATACGAAAAATCAATTCTGTCTGAAAGTTCGGATATCATCAGTATAAAGAATGCAGTATTTGCACTGAATGACCTGTATACGAAAATAACCGCAAGTGTTGCCGAGGCTTTTGCATTAATGATCTATAGTCTTAAAAGAGTAGAGACTGAAAAAAAGATACACAGCATTCTTAAAGAAAAAGGTTTTTTACTAGTTAAAACCTGCTATACAGACGGAGATCCGGTCAAGGCAGGTGAGAGACATTATGTATGTTCTCTTACAGATGAGGAACTGACACTTTCAGTTGTGCCCTGTATTGATGAGGATTATGAAGTACGTACAAATCTGATAATGGCAAGTGATTCACCAGACTGCAGTGAGGAAAGCAGAAAACAGTACAGGGATGAGATCCTTGAACTGCTTAAAAAAGATGACAGCGTAGAATCCGCTGAAATGAGCTGCAGCGAAAGTACAAGAAACGTTAATGCATCTGACACACAACAGTATAATATTAAAATAAAGAATCCTGTAGAATACAGACAATAAAAATATTTACAGAGGTGGTACGGTATGGAAAACTCGATATTTGAATATTCATCATACAGAATATTCTGCATTTTCGGAAACATAACTGACTCATTCTGTACCCCAGATCTGCAGGTGATGTGTTTTGAAGAGTATCTTTGCAGGTATCTCAGAAATACAGGCTACAAGTGTGTTGTATTTTATTCGGGAGGAGGCATGGGACTCTATTTTATGGACCAGGAGAGTGCCGGTATTTACTCCGGACTTATCAATAAAAACGCCCCGTCCTCCGATGACTCAGAAGAAGACTTATTCAATGTTTTCGCTGTTAAGAAGAAAAAGCAGGAAATCAGCGATGATAAGAAAAACTCCGGGATAAGAATGCGGTATCCGATGGAGAGTGATGCAGATTTCATTCATAAGACAGAGGCACTGATGAAATCTGCATCAACGAGAACAGCAATAGTATTTACAAGTCTTGATGACTTTGTGAACCGGACTGATTCAACGAGCAGAAGAAACTACAACAGACTATTTGAAACATGGAAGTCTATGACAAGCGACAACCGTAATATATGCATATTTCTTTCAAAGGGACTTGGCTCTTCGCAGATGCAGCAGATGCTCTCAAATAACAGTGAACTGTCTGTGTCATCACTGTTTCTGACAGAAAATGAAGAAGGCAAGAAGATGTTTAACTCCAACTGCTGCATATCTGTAAACAAGCCGGGAAGTGATGAGATACGAAATCTTCTGTTAAAACTGGCTATATGCGGAAAAAGATTCCCGGATGAGAATAAGACCCGCTTTCTGAACCTTGAATGGAATGAGGATAAGATAGACAAGATCGTAAGCGAGATGCTGCTGTGCTGCAACCGCTATGAAAATGGCCTCAATACATTTATGGACAGGTTAGGGGTTTATATGAAGAAAGGCAGTTCATCTGTAACTGAGTTTACGTCTGACTGCGTCAGACAGATGTATTCACAGTATCACACAGATGACTGCGCGGATGATCCGTTAAAATTTCTTGAATCCCGGAAAGACAGCGGCTGGGAAAATGCATACAGTGTTATAAAACGAAATCTTGATGAATTTGATAATTATAAGGCTTCTCATAATAATGATAATTTTCTCACAGAAATGTCTGCGGACATGCTGAGCCTTGAACGGTTTGAAAATCTGAATAGGGAAGCTTTCGGGTACAAGGTTCCGAATTTTGTAATACAGGGAAATCCGGGAGTAGGAAAAACTGAAATTGCAAAGCTTATAGGACGCATTCTGTTCAGGAACAAAATACTGAAGTCAGGACATACGGTATGTGCATCAAGGGACACACTGGTTGGTCAGTACGTTGGATCATCTGCAATCAACACTGTAAATGCAGTTGAGCGTGCAAATGAAGGAGTGCTGTTTATTGATGAGGTTTATTCGCTTATCAGCAGGAGTGACAGTTCACAGGGCGAAAACTACTGTGCAGAAGTGATTAATACACTGGTTGCGGCAATGACTGATCCTAAGTATCATTTTTGTGTTGTGATCGCAGGGTACAAGTCACGGATGAATGATTTCTTTAAAATGAACGAGGGACTTCCTTCGAGATTCAATATGCGCAATGTTATTACGATAGAGGACTACAAACCGCCCGTTCTTGAAAAAATATTCAGGAACTATCTGTCGGACAATAATATAAGTCTTGATGATAAAGCAGATTCAGACCTGTCCTGTTACTTTGTAAACTTCTATAAGGAACGTGACCGGAATTCATTCGGCAATGCGAGAGATGTGATAAATCTTGCAAAAAGCGTTATCAGCAATGCACAGATGCGATGCCGGTCGCAAAAGACTGTAATTACTCAGGATGATTTTGAGGGGACAAAGAATCTGTTCAACGGGTTTGGTGCTTCTACACGTGAAGAAGCATATAAACAGCTCAGACAGTATACAGGCATGGAGTTTCTTGAAAAGATGTTTGATGACCAGTGCAGTCTCTATGATGAATGCATGGATAAAAATATTGAGTATCCGGGTCCTGAGCATATGATATGGGTCGGAAATCCCGGTACAGGCAAGTCAACCGCAGCAAAGCTTACAGCACAGCTTTATTATGCAACAGGAATTCTGGGCGGACGTGAACCTGTGATAGTTGATGCATCTTCACTCATAGGAACTCATGTCGGCGATTCACAGAAACTTGTCAGGGAAAGAATGGACGAGGCAAAGCAGCACAATACAGTCCTGGTAATAGAGGAGGCTTACCAGCTTTCAAAGGACGAACATTACGGACATGCTGCACTTAATGCAATGATGAATGCCATGACAGAAGAGCGGCGTGACTTCAACGTTGTATTCATTGTTTACAAAAGTGAATACAAGGAATTTGCAGCTGCCAATGCCGGAATTTTATCAAGGTGTGTAAGATATGACTTCAATGACTATACACCGGTCCAGCTTACTGAGATATTTAAAAAAATGTGCAGGGATTCAAGGGATACATATGATGAAGAAACATTAGCAAAAGTATCGGATTTTCTCAAAAAACTTTATGAAAACAGAAATGACAAAACAGGAAATGCAAGGGCGGTAAGCAGGCTGCTGTCAGAAATGAGAAAGAGACGTTATCCGCGAATAAGAAAATTAACCGGGGTACCTGCTGATGAAAAGTATTGTTTCAGGGCAGCTGATGTTCCGGATTTCAGATGTGAGGAGTGGTTATAGATGAACAATATCAAGATCTCGATGCTTGGTGTCAGCGGTTCCGGCAAGACAGCTTTTCTGTCAGGAATATGTGATACTTTCATTTCAGACAATATTCAGGTCGGTGATAAAAACGATGAAAATATAATGCATCTTTACAGGATACTGCCGTATAATGCTGACGATCTTTCAAGAACCAATGTCGGGGATATAAGACGGTTTTCCATAAGAAGCAACAGGAGCTTTACTTCAGTAAGCACCGAGGATACCAGCAGATATATGCTGAGTCTTTATGATGACTGTGTAAGCACTCACGAACAGCTCTGCACTATAAGCTTTATTGATTATAAAGGCGGTTTCATAGAGGAACTGGTCAATGAACATTCAGATGAGGCTGTTGCGGACGTACGGGATGAGATATTATCAAGTAATGTAATACTGATCTTTGCTGATGCGATCAAACTTTCTCTCAACGATAATCCGGGGCAGTACAACAGCATGTTCGGCAACGAGGATATAAATACTTTCTTTAATACAAATACTTTTACAAACAGCAGTGTGACGGTTCTGTTCATTCTTACGAAGGATGACAACGTGCATGTATCTGACGATGATGAGCTTCTGACAGAAAGATTAAGAAAAGCATTTGAGCCTGCTATTAAGATAATGGAACACAATAAATGGAATATAGGCATTATACGGACATCAGCCATAGGAGTTAATTCTGCGGATCCTGAAAGCAACAGACTGTGCGAGGATGCAATGATACGTCCGTACGGAATAGACAGTGTGATATTTTACAGCATATACAGGTGTTTCGGTGAAGAGGTCACAGCTCTGTGCATCAAGATAGATGAACTTGAAAAACTGCCTCTTATCGCAAGAATATCCAAGGAAACAAAAAATAAGCTTAAGATTCTCAGATCACAGCTTGACGAAACCAGATGCATCTACGAAAGTATCAGAACGGCGTATAACAATCTTTATATAACAGACTCGCTTATCTGGGAGCATTCATCAAAGACAACCGGAGTAAACGTTGTTTCGCAGACCAGATAACAGAATGTACGAGGTAATATAAATGGAATATGATATTTTTCTATATGGAAGGACCAGAACAAGGGATTACTATGATATGTACATACCAAAATGGCTGACACCTCAGAGTGACGGATATAAGGACTACAGAAAAATAATCAGCCATATCTTCAAGATCAGGGATTCAATCCCTGAAAAATCTTCAGGGATCCTGAAGAAGACTGCTGACAGTTTTTATTTTTATATATTTGATGACTTCTGTATCCTGTGCAGATGCTGTTATATTGCCAGTGAAGATGAATACGGCCGCTCAATATGTTCTACAGAAGGTTTTATCTGCAGAAAATGTGATCTTAAAAGCTTCTGGCTGATGATCCCCGACATGATACTGACTATGCTCAATATGAGCAAAACATATTATCAGTCGTATATGGATGGTGTAACCGGGTCAGGAAAGCTTCCGTCGATCAACTGTTATGAAAATATTGAACAGACTGTAAATATTCTGTCATCAGATCCTGTTTCAGCTAAGGCAGAAAATCTTATGACAGACTGCAGCATCAAAATACAGCTCATGGGACTGATACACGCAATGTGTGAACGGATAGTGCCGTTTACATTTGTAGTAGGAAGTCAGGATAAAAAACTGTACAGCTACAGCTCCCAGTACAGCGTGCCTGAGATGTCAATGTTTTTTACATTTGATGAAATGACCAGTGTTACAGAGTTCAACACATGGAAATCAGATTATAAGCCGTTCCGGTCTTCATATGCAGTTGAAAATGAACACGACAGCAGGATAAGGATATATCTTGTACTGTCAAGGATCGGTTCCGGGAGATTTCATTACAGACTTGCTGCAGGAAGTTCTTCTGATGACAATACGGTAAAGCCGGAGTATTTAAGCTATGAGGGTGAATTTGAACGCAGCGTAAATATCTCATGCCTTAAGGACATGTACCGCGCCGTCAGGGGTTATCTTGAAGCCCGTGACTGGACAGTAAGTGATACAAGCAAATATATCTTTGAAAAAAAGAGGTGAAATGAATATTGGATTCGTATATATTATTTACACCGTTTTCAGCTTCATACGATACTGAAGACGGATATCAGTACTGCATACAGAAAGGCAGCAGTGAAGTTGAGAAAACAGTTGCACATTTTTTTAAAAATATTGTGACAAACAAGGCAGATGAACATCACAACAAAGAAATGACAGACGGCATAATGTATTACATATGTCTTGAGGACTGTGCGATTTTATTTAAGATCATATATACAGAAGGCGGTTTTTCACTTACAGGAATGTATTTTGATATGAAGATGATACTGTTATCGTGGCACAATATTAAGGATCTGATGATATATCTGACTGCAAATGATGACATTTCACCGGAAAGAAGGGTTGACTGTGATGATATTCCTGAGCATTATGATCATTATCTTTCTGAGTCATTCAAAGTTACATGCAGACTTGTCGAAAGACAGTCTTCACTGTCGCTGATCCCACGGTCATTTATAACCGGAAGGTTTCCTCCTGAATTTTACGGAGTAAGCGAGAAAGATATTCTTTTTGTACAGGCACAGTACGGCAATGCAGCAAATGAAAAAAATATTCCTAAGCCTGTAAGGACCTGTCCCGAGTGTATTCCGTATGACAAGGATTCTGAGAGTTCACAGGCACAGCCATATGTTGTCGAATATACAGATCCGCCGAAAAAGAAGCTGATGGCTTCTGTACGCAGCATCTGTTCACCAAAACATAATAAGAACCTGGAATTTATTAAATATATGGCAGTAAAAAATAAAAATGACAGCTCTGATTCAAAACGTATAGAAGAACTGTCTGACACTTTTTATGATATAAATAACAAGCAGACGGCTATGTTTGAACTTGAGAAAATAATTGACTTTACCAGAAAATGATTGGAGAATCATATGGAAATATACTACTGTGACAGCTGTAAGAACAAACCGTATACAACTGACCTGAAAAGATATACAGGATGTCCTGTCTGTTCATCAAAGCTTATATATGCAGATGTTAATCCTGACTCTCTCAGAACAAGACCTGTAATAGGGCAGACGGGAAAGACAGTTCTGGATCCTTCATGTGCTATGAGTATATCACAGACAGGTAATATGTTCAATATCAGATCATCAGATGAGTTCTATATGTACATGAACTTTGAAAAAAAGAAGTATGAGACGTTTGATTGCAGATTTCTGCTGGGTGATACACCTGATCAGAACGGAGTTATAAATTCTGTTCCTGTATTGGGACCTGTAATAGAATTTACCCGGTCCGTTGATATTTCTGAGCTTGAGATCTACCATGAATGCATAAGAAGATATCTTGCCCGAAACGGATGGGAGAGATATCCCGGATCATATTATTCATACAGAACCAATAATCCAGGAATCATACATCAGGTGCGGTGCAGCGATACAGATATGACGGATGCATCCGGTTTTGAATATAATAAGTTCAACAGTGCCTCATACTTCATCGAATATACCAATCCTTCTTTTGCAGATGTAAAACTTTCAAATCCGTTCAGACATAAACAGGATCATGAGTCTATGAGCGTCAGAAACGTCTACGGTATGAAAAAATCAATGTTTCTGCAGGGTATGTTTTTCAGGTCGAAAGACGGATATATCAAAAAGGAACTCGAAGCACTTGCAGGGGCAATGGCAGTTTTGTATGATTCGCCATATTCTAATCTGATAAGGTATGACAGAATAATGCGTGAGTGGTGCAGCGTATGATTATATATGAGGATAAAACCGGATATTAACCGATCATTCTGAAATGACATGTAAAAGAGTATACTGTAATTATTAAATGGTGTCTTTTAGTGGTTGATTTTAAATATAACGGATGATATAATAGTAATATTAAACAATATTAATCAGTGACTGCAGTATAGATTTGCATATTCTGCTGACGCTGCTTTCTATATGCTTTTGAAGGGATTGGATTTTTTATGAATAAGGAAATTATTTTAAGCAAGGTAGATCATACGCAGCTTAAACCATATGCAGACTTTTCAGACATAAAAAAGCTCTGTGAGGAAGCAATAGCAAATAATATGGCATCTGTATGCATTCCTCCTTCGTATGTAAAAAGAGCCAAGGAAATTTACTCAGATGATCTGACTGTCTGTACAGTTGTAGGATTTCCGTTAGGATACAGTACGACACGTGTCAAGGTTTTTGAAACCAGATGTGCTGTCGAGGATGGTGCAGATGAGATAGATACTGTTATAAATATCGGAGACGTAAAAAACAAGGATTTTGATAAGATAGAAAATGAACTCCGGCAGATCCGTGCGGCCTGCAAGTCAAAGATAATGAAAGTCATAATAGAGACCTGCTATCTTACAAAAGAAGAAAAAATAACTCTGTGCAGGATCGTTACAGATGTTGAGGCAGATTTTATCAAAACTTCTACTGGGTTCGGAACAGGCGGAGCAACGCTGTCTGACATAGAACTGCTGAGAAACAATATCGGTTTTGATGTAAGAATAAAAGCTGCCGGCGGCATAAGAACCAAAGAAGAGTTTATGGATTTTGAAGAAGCAGGATGTGACAGGATTGGCTCCAGCAGTGCATTGACGGTTCTGAGAGGAGATTTCTGATACATAAAGATTCCTGGAGGTAATGAATATGAATAGTATTGACAGAGTATTTCTGATTGTGCTCGACAGCGCAGGAGTGGGCAGTCTGCCTGATGCAGCAGCATTCAATGATACAGGAGCCTGTACGATCGGATCCTGCTATAAGACAGGCAAGTTAAGTCTTGAAAATATGAAATCCATGGGGCTGTATAATATTGATTCGGTAGATTTCGGAGAACCGGCTGCGAATCCGGGCGGTGCATATGGAAAACTTATTGAAATGTCTAAGGGAAAAGACACTACAACTGGTCATCTCGAAATAGCTGGACTGATATCCGAAAAACCGTTCCCGGTTTTCAGTAACGGCTTCCCGGACGAGATAATAAATAAGTTTGAAAAAATGACAGGCAGGAAGGTGCTTTGCAATAAACCATATTCAGGTACAAAGGTAATTCATGATTACGGTGTAAGACACATGCAGACCGGAGGACTGATAGTCTATACGTCTGCTGACAGTGTTTTTCAGATAGCAGCTCATGAGGATATAGTAAACAGGGAACAGCTGTATGATTACTGCAGAATGGCAAGAAAGCTTCTGAGCGGAAAATATGCAGTTGCCAGGGTAATTGCAAGACCGTTCAAAGGAGTATATCCTGACTTTGAAAGAACATCAGGACGTCATGATTTTTCACTGGAACCACAGGGAAAAACAGTACTTGATGCTCTTGAGAGCGGAGGCTATGACACGATAGGAGTAGGCAAGATATATGATATCTTCGCCGGCAAGGGTATAAGCTCGTCAGTCAGAACAGTCAGCAATGACGACGGCATGGAAAAAACTATGTATTTTGCGGATGAAGATTTCAACGGCCTGTGCTTTGTAAATCTTGTAGACTTTGATATGCTGTACGGACACAGAAGAGACTCAGCAGGATATACAGAGGCTCTTAACAGATTTGATACATGGCTTGGAGGGTTTGTTTCGAGGCTCAGGGAAAACGATATTGTCATGATCACTGCAGATCACGGATGTGATCCTGAATTTCAGGGAACAGATCATACAAGAGAGTATATTCCGCTGCTGGTCTACGGAAAAAAAGTTAAGCCTGTAAATCTTGGTGTGTTATCCACGTATGCAGATATAGCTGCTACGCTTAAAGATATTTTTGCAGTTGATTTTGATTGTCCGGGAAAAAGTTTTATGGATAAAATTTTATAGGCTTATAATGTATATACTCGCATTTTGTCATAATAAATTTTAAAGCATATAATGGTAGTACAGGAACCACGTGTTTGTTCCTGTACTATTTTTTTATGAGAGGGGAAAAACTAATGCCTATCATTTTTCTGAGTCCGTCGACTCAGGAATCAAATCCATATCTGGGTGGTGGTACTGAAGAGGAATATATGAATATTCTTGCTGACAGAATGGAACCATATCTGCGTTCAAGCGGAATAAGGTATGTAAGAAATGATCCTGACCGACAGGCAATCGGTGCAATAAATGATTCAAATGCAGGTACCTATGACGCACATATAGCCCTTCATACAAATGCAGCTCCTGAGAATCTTGCTGGAAAACTCAGAGGCATAGATGTATATTATGCTCCTAACAGTCAGAGCAGTCAGAGACTGGCAAATACAATGGCCAACAATTTTGAGAGTATATATCCTCTGCCTGACAAAGTCCGTGCTCTTCCCACAGACTTTCTGGGTGAGGTTCTTAGAACAAAAGCTCCTGCTATTCTTGCTGAAATAGGTTATCATGACAATCTTGAAGATGTTACCTGGCTTAAGAACAATCTGACTAAGATAGCTGCTAATATAGTTCAGTCGATCGCTGATTACTTCGGTATTCCTTTCGTTGAGGCAGGACCGGTGCAGAGTGCCGTAGTAGTAACTGATTATAATTCAGGACTTAATATAAGGGACTTTCCGTCCACAAGTTCAGCTATCATAGGCTACATTCCGAACGGTTCTACAGTAGAGGTTTACGGTCAGGCTGATGACTGGTATGTTGTCGGATATAATGGCGTTATCGGCTATGCTTATTCACCGTTCATAGTAATATAGGGTTAATAACTGTTAATAATTCTCTGCGACCGCGTGAAATGAAAAACGTGTAAATATTTACTTGTTGACATATACCCCCCGGCAGTATATAATAAATACTACCGGGGGGTATAATTATTTTATATATACTTTTCCGGGTATAATAAAACTTATGAAACGCAATCAGATAAAAGGAGATAACAATGGACGAATTTACTGATATGTCTGAAAAAAAGACTATAAGAAGTGAGGATAAAAAGCGTTCTCTTATAAACAGGCTGAAGCGGATCGAAGGTCAGATAAGAGGACTTGAAAAGCTTATTGATAATGATGCGTACTGCTGTGATATCCTTCAGCAGTCTGCAGCAGCCGGTGCAGCTATAAACGCCTTTAATAAAGAACTTCTTGCAAATCATATTCACGGTTGTGTTGCCAGGGATATAAGAGCAGGAAAGGACGAGACTGTCGATGAACTTGTTGCTGTTATACAGAAGCTTATGAAATAGCAGCAGTAAAAAAACTCAGAGAAAGCAGGTGTAAAAATGAAACAGTTTGATGTGACGGGAATGAGTTGTGCGGCATGCAGTACGCGGGTTGAAAAGGCAGTTTCAAAAGTATCAGGTGTACAGTCCTGTTCGGTAAACTTACTTACTAACTCAATGGGAGTAGAAGGTACCGCAGCCGAGGCCGATATTATCAAGGCTGTCAGGGACGCAGGTTACGGTGCATCATTGCATGGAGGATCTCAGACGGATAAGACCCGGACCGGTAGAGATGATCACGCTGATACACAGACTCCGGTACTTAAGCTGCGTCTGATCTCATCAGTAATTATCCTGCTGATCCTTATGTACTTTTCGATGGGACATATGATGTGGGACTGGCCGCTTCCTGTCTGGATTGAAAACAATCATATTGCCATGGGAATTATACAGCTTCTTCTTTCGGCAGCGGTGATGGTCATAAATCAGAAGTTTTTTATTAACGGTTTCAGAAGTCTGTTGCGAAGGTCTCCGAATATGGATACGCTGGTAGCTCTCGGATCGTCAGCATCATTTGTATGGAGCACAGCAGCACTTCTGCTAATGACTGATGCTCAGCTAAGCTCTGACCACGAAGCCGTTATGAAATATATGCACGAGTTCTATTTTGAATCCGCTGCAATGATAGTGACTCTGATAACTGTCGGAAAAATGCTCGAAGCAAGATCAAAGGGAAAAACAACTGATGCCCTGAGAAGTCTTATGTCACTGGCTCCTGCTCAGGCAGTACTGATGAGGGGTTCGCAGGAAGTTACCGTTGATGTCAGTCAGGTCAGAAAAGGGGATATTTTTATTGTACGTCCGGGACAGAGTATTCCCGTTGATGGTATTGTTCTTGAGGGAAGCAGTGCTGTCAGTGAGGCGGCACTTACAGGAGAAAGCATACCTGTGGACAAGACCAAAGGAGATCGTGTAAGTGCTGCGACTCTTAACCAGTCTGGTTTTATCCGATGTGAAGCTGTGCGTGTAGGAGAGGATACAACACTTTCACAGATCATCAGGATGGTAAGTGAAGCAGCAGCTACAAAAGCACCTGCTGCAAAAATTGCGGACAGGGTTTCAGGAATATTTGTGCCTGCTGTAATCATATTAGCTGTTGTTACGACAGTGATATGGCTGATTCTGGGACAGGAGTTTGGTTTTGCACTGGCACGCGGAATATCCGTTCTCGTGATCAGCTGTCCGTGTGCACTTGGACTTGCCACTCCTGTAGCAATTATGGTGGGAAACGGAGTCGGAGCGAGAAATGGAATACTGTTCAAAACTGCCGTTTCTCTTGAAAACACAGGGAAAATCAATATTGCCGCACTTGACAAGACAGGTACCGTTACAAGCGGTCATCCGAAGGTCACAGATATTATCCCTGCCAGCGGTTATAATGAAAATGAGCTGCTTTCTCTTGCACTTGCACTTGAAACAAAAAGTGAACACCCTCTTGCTCAGGCAGTAGTTGAAAAAGGAAATGAACTGGGACTTGCTGTACGGGGTGTAACAGATTTTAAGGCAATGCCCGGAAATGGTCTGTCAGCAAAGCTTGACAGTACACTGCTTATCGGGGGAAGCCTTAAATACATCTCATCTATAACTGATATCCCGCTGCAGATGAGCCAGGAAGCAGATGAACTCTCATCTGACGGCAAAACTCCGCTGCTGTTTATGGAAGGTGACAGGTTTGCAGGAATCATAGCTGCAGCAGACACGATCAAGGAAGACAGTGCACGTGCCGTTAAAGAACTGAAGGATATGGGCATAAAGGTAATTATGCTTACTGGAGATAATGAGCGTACTGCAGGAGCAGTCGGTGCTCAGGCAGGAGTTGATGAAGTGATAGCAGGAGTGCTTCCGGATGGAAAAGAAAGCGTGATCAGACAGCTTATGAAAAAAGGAAAGGTGGCTATGGTAGGTGACGGAATAAATGATGCACCTGCGCTGACAAGAGCAGATATAGGAATAGCAATAGGTGCAGGTACGGATGTTGCTGTTGATGCAGCTGACGTTGTTCTTATGAAAAGCAGCCTTGCTGATGTACCGGCAGCCATCCGTCTGAGCCGGGCAGCACTCAGAAACATTCATCAGAATCTGTTCTGGGCGTTTTTCTACAACGTTATAGGAATACCTGTTGCAGCAGGCTGCTTTGTGGCTCTTGGACTGACACTCAATCCTATGTTCGGCGCAGCAGCAATGAGCTTATCAAGCCTGTTTGTTGTATCTAATGCACTCAGACTGAATTTATGCAGGATACATGATGCAGGGCGTGACAGAAAAATTAAAATCAGGACTGAAAGGAACAGGAAAAAAGAAATGATCAGAACTATCAATATCAAAGGTATGATGTGCGGACATTGTGAAGCACGTGTAAAAAAAGCACTTGAAGGACTTGAGGAGGTTGAATCAGCTGAAGTAAGCCATGAAAAAGCAACAGCAGCAGTAACGCTGCGATGTGAAATATCAGATGAAAAGCTTAAGTCTGCAGTTGAGGATCAGGATTATGAGGTTACTTCAATTGTGCATTAGTATACAATAAACACTCAAAACTGCTGTATCTGATCTTAAGTATGAATAACTTTCTGATAAAACATGAGCCATACACCGGATGGTGTATGGCTCATTAAATTTTTAGTTTTACTTCTCAACTGTTATAATAAATCCGTCTTCGTTGTTGCCTGATATCGTGTAAGGATTTACGCACGGTACATATACATCGTTTACGTCCTTTGCGGCTTTGATGTAATATATCTCATAGGATTTTGAATAGCAGGAAAATGAAAGTGTCTTTTCACCAAATGAATATTTTTTCAGTTCATTCAGATATTCCTCAAGAGTAAGGTTGTTTTCAGTCATATAATAAGCATGAGGAATACCAACATACCGGAAATGATTATCCTGTTCTTTATCACAGGATTCAGAGTATCTGCTGCCTGGATATCTGCTTATAAAACCATATTTCATACAGTTTTCAGTGATCCATGTGTAGTCACCCGTACTGGTGAACAGCGTACCCTCTTCTTTATCCGGATAGATGCCAAGGTCAAAAGCAAGTCCTGACTGGTGTTCGGAATAACCACCCTTGCATATTTTTTTTGAGTTTTCAAGTGCCTGGTTATACATAATATTCTGATGATCCTCAGAAATATAAGCGTTAAGAACCATAATATCGTTTTTGGACTTTTCTGAATAAAATCCGCTCATCATACTGCTGAAGCATTTTGCAGTCAGGGATTCCATCTTAAGGTCCAGACTTTTAAGTTTAAAGTATGTGCTTTTCATATCATCCAGGTTAGCAAGGGTTGTATCGAAGGAATCCTGTTTTTTATAAATGTGATCATCGTCAATAAGCAGAAGCGTTCCCTTATAAATATCATCCTTGTTCAGAAATATCTTTTCAAATTCGATCTTGCCGTTTTTTGTTGAGAGAGATCCGGAGGTTTTTGTGTCAGTTACCGGTTTATCCTTTTGGGAAGACTTTTTGCCTATGCGAATAAAAATGATCGAAGCGCAAATAATGACCAGTACTAATACTGCAATAATTATTCTGTCATACCTAATACGTCTCTTTTTACCGGTATTACCGGCTGAAATGTTCATCAGACCATTCCTTCCTTATGTAACAAAATATATAATATCATTTATTATATGATAACATATAATAAAATGAAAGTAAATGATAATGTTGTATGAAAAAAAGATAAATATTAAGTATAAATGATATTTTAATAATACAATACTTACTTTTTTACAACTTGGTTGTATGATTTTTATTTTTAAATGTACTAAAATACAGATATAGTATTGATTTTTAATTATAAAAATGATATTATATTAATAACGTTTTGTCATTTAGTTGTCAGATGTTATTTTTAATATGAAAGGAATGATACTATCATGGCTGCAGAGCACATCAATGAAATAGTAACGCAAATCAGAGAAAAGCTGTCAAAAACGGATTTAAGTTGTCTGCCTGAAAAGCTTGCGGTTCAGTTTAATCTGACCGGCAGGATCTCCGGAATATTTTACATAGAGGTGCTAGGCGGAAATCTTTCTGTTGAACCTTATGAATATATTGACAAAGACGGTTCTGTGAGTATTACTATTACAAATCTGAAAAAACTTATAGCCGGAAAATTACCTGCTGATGACAGCAAGATATCCGTTGAGGGAAATGAACAGAAGGTAAGAACGATACTTGGTTTATTCAGCAATTAGAAAAACATTTTTAATATTACAAATCAGTTCTGTTAATACAGGCTGATTTTTTTGTGTAAATTATCAGGAGAAAAATATGAAAAAAACAAACTGTGAATTATGTGTTAATTATGTATACGATGAAGATTCGGATACATATACTTGTATAGTAGACCTTGATGAAGATGAGATGTACAGATTTATAAACAGTACGAATTATAACTGTCCTTATTTTCGTCTTGATGATGAGTATGGAGTAGTAAGAAAACAAATGTAATTTTATTATAAAAGCATCATTACGCATTGTTTGTAATTAAAAAAATGATATTTTTTTGTAACATTGTCTAATAATTTACGCTTTTGTTACGCTATATGTATTATACTATAAACAAGTTAAGAGACAAGGCAGTAAATGACTCCTGTGTCGTTTGAAAAAATGATTCAGCTGCACTCTGCAAATGTTACATATTTATAAAAAATACTTGTTTATACTATTTTACTACTTATCATTCCAGATCGTTAATAACTGTCAGCCAATAATATTCTGCTTTAAACATACTAACTTTCCTTCTTATATACCTTGCAACAGCGGCATGGGAGTGGTTTACTGCCTGCTCTTACTTAAAAAATTCTGCTTACAGGGGGAATGATTATGACGTATTTCAATTGTGTACAAAAACTCAGCAATGATGATAAGAATAAACTTATATCTCCCGACAGTCCGCGAATAGTTCGGGAAATAGCAGAAAAGATAGGAATAGCGCTTTCAGACTACCAGTCAGATATCGTATTTTCTAACATCAGAAATACCAGCCGGTATAATGTGGATAATGACAGGATTTTAATGGCGGCAGGATATATTTATACAGAGGCAATCTGATTAAATTATATTGGCAAAAAGTAAAATAAGTGATATAATATAACCATGAATCGAACAGAATGATTCATGGTTATTTTTTGGGGATGACATACAAATCAGGGGGATAATATGAGGATGATTTATGTTGACAAAGCCGTCGGTTGGTCAGATGATCTGAAAAGTATTTTTTCTGATTTTTCAGACATTGAACTTGCCGGCATATTTTCTGATTTTACGGAATCAGAAAAATATATATCTGCAAATCATACAGATATAGCATTTATGTGCTTTGATGAAGATAAAAGCCACGCAGATGAAATTCTTGACCGGTTTAAAAAAAATTCACCGGATATAAAAATAATTTTTGTTTCTCTGGACAAGGAACTTGCATACGATGCGCTCAATACAGGGGCTGCAGGATATCTGCTCAAACCATTTACACGAAGTGATGTAAAGAGGATACTTGAGCATAACAACATCCTGAAGTCACAGTCAGTACCTCAGATATATATTAAAACCATGCCTTATTTTGATGTTTTTATTAATGGTAAGGTATTTCCGATCTCAAGTGCTAAAGCAAAGGAAATGCTTGCTCTTCTGGTTGACAGGAACGGCGGTACAGTCAGCAGCGGGCAGGTTATTTCGTGCCTCTGGGAAGACAGGGCAGATGATGAGAAAACACGTGCATTATGCCGGATGACGTTCAAACGGCTGAGGGATGTGCTTTTGGGAGCCGGAATAGCAGATCTTCTCGCAACAAATAATTCACAGCACTATATAAATACGGAAATGTTCGACAGTGATTACAGACGGATACTAAGAGGAGATGCCGGGGCATTAAGAGAATATAACGGTGATTACATGTCTGAATATTCGTGGGCTGAGGAGACAAATGCAAAACTCAGCCGTTATCTCGGCTGACTTACATATATCTTTTACGAAAGGATTGCAGATGAGACCAACTGATGTTGTAAAAGACAAAAAGCTTTTAAGTATTCTGGACAGATATTCAGACAGTACCGGTCCGGGAATGGGTACTGTTCTCAGACGTACTATTGAAAATCTGATAAATACAGAGGTGGTCATTCCGGTAATAGGAATGCAGGGAACCGGAAAAAGTACACTGATAAACGCTGTGATCGGTGAAGATATTCTGCCGTGCGGATGCAATGAAACAACATGTATCCCTATCGAAATAAAATATTCTCATCAGTCTTACGCTGTCATTTTCTTCAATGATGACCGTACTCCTCTGAGGATATTTACGCATGATGAACTAAGAAGCTATGCTGATAATAATGAAAATCCGTCAAATATAAAAAACGTATCTCATGCAGTAGTTTTCAGCAATGCGGGGATACTGAAAAACAACGTGGTATTTGTTGATCTGCCGGGAGCAGGTGGACTTACCGGAGTAAGCAATACAGCTACTCTCAGGTACATTCAGAGTCTCTCATTTGCAGTTTTTCTTCTGCCGGTCGTACCAACGATAAGAAAAGCAGATGAGACGCTTATAAAGCTGGCATGGATGCAGTTTTCATCAGCAGTTTTTGCTGAAAACAGCTGGGATGACAACAGGAGGGAGATCAGTGAATCAGTTGACTTCAATAAAAAAGTTCTTGAGGAAATAGCACAGTCACTTCACTGCAGATTTGATAATGATATAACAGTGATCAATGCTGAAAAGGCTGTAAACGGCCAGCTAGAGAATGATACAAGAAAAGTTCAGACTTCAAATATTGCCGCTCTTGTCGATAAACTTAAGTCAGTTATAGATAACTGGGAGAAAACAAAACAGGATAACTTTATTTACCGGTATAGAAATATGCTGGCATACTGTAAAAAAGAGATAAGTGACAGGATAAATGACTTTACAAACTCTGAAAATGATTCACAGGAGAGGCTTGAAGCGGAGAGAAAGCTTTTTGAGACTGCAACCGATGAGCTCGAGAAAAAAGCAGATACCATAATAACATTTATAAATAACAAGCGCACAGAGATATATGATATGATATCAGAGTGTGCAAGAGTATGCTGTGAAAATATACGCAGCGAGACCTTCAGGGTCATTGACTGCGGGGTAGTAGACGGTGATCAGCTTTCAATAGTATTTAATGATTACAGGAAAAAATTTGTCTCACAGGCTTATTCAAAGGTTCTCGAAGAGATTATTGAGATAAGGCGTACACTCAGCAGCTATGCAAAGGATTTTGATGATCTGATATCAAAAGAAAATGCAGTTTCATTCAGATCAATGAGTTTTAACAGTGACCAGACGTTCAAGTATGAGAAGGGACTGAGAGTCGGTATAAATATCGCAGGAGGACTTAGCGGTTTTGTAGTCGGTGCACTGATCGGCGGTCCGGCATTTTTCTTCATTATGGCTGCTGCACTTTTCTTCGGCGGATGGCTGGGACATTATTCATATTCTCAGATTACTGCCCAGCGTGCAGTAAAAGCAAAGGAAACTCTCGGCCCTTATCTCGAATCCGTTGAGAAAAACTTCAAAAGTGAAATGAAGGATGCGATAGATGAAATAGCTGCCCAGGCATCAGAGAAGCTGGAGAATTATATAAGTGAAAGAAGAAAACATATAGCTTCATTGTATAGTCTGAAAGTCAGACAGCTTTCACTTGATAATGATAAAAATAATCTGATCATACTTGAGCAGGATCTGAAATACATATGCACCAGGGAGCGGTCAGCCTATGAATGAAGTGATGAACAACAAGTTAAGTGATATTAAAAAACTTGCAGTAATGACTGGTACAAAAAGCATAATAAGTTTCTGCGATGATGTATTGGAATATATTGAACATACTTCAGGTACAGTTACATTTGCAGGTGAGACCGGCAGCGGCAAATCATCAGTGATCAATTCGGCAGCAGGGTCAGATATACTGATGTCATGTTCGAGTTCATCACATTTTGTAGTAAGTGAACTTCAGATCGACCAGAGTGTCTGTATTCCCGAATATTATCAAAGAAACAGCGGCGGCTCATATGATAAAATAAATCCGTGTGAGTATACAAAAATGTTGCGTGAAAATCAGACGGATAAGCAGATGCATGAGTTTAAGATCAGTATGATGAGCAGGTATCCGAAGCTTGGAGGTATAAGATTTTTTGATTTGTTCGGATATGACAGCATACTTAGTATGCCTCAGGAACGGTTCAGCCATATCATAGCAGAAAGTGATATAATTGCTTATACGGTAAGCTACAGGAGCGGATTTCAGCAAAACGATCACCAGTATCTCAAAAAAATATATGAATCTGCAGGTAAGTCATGTCGTTTTATACTGATAATCAACAGGTGCAGCGGTCACCCGTCTTCTAATGATAAACGAGTAAAAGAGATAACCGGTTATGTGTCTGATATCCTGCATACCGTTCCTGAAGTGTTCTTAATTTGCGCACAGAAGATTGATGATTCAGGTGAGCTTCTTGCTCAGACAGAAGAAATAAGAGATTTTATCTGCAGTGAGCTTAACAGTGATATAAGAAAAGAAACTGTCGAAAAGATCTGTGACAGATATATATCTGAACTGTTTTATCGATGTGATTATGAAATAAGACACCGCGCAGATATACAGGGAAAAACCAATCCTGAGGAGACTGAGAGTAAAGCAGTCGATACTGCTGCTGCGATAGAAAAGTACATATTTGACGAGATCGTGCCGACTTATGAGCAGCTTCAGATGACACTCCATACAAAGATAAATGCAGATGCAGCTGAAATAACACAGAAGATCTCGGATGAGATAGAGAACTCCGAGTTTATAAATATGGACCAGATGATACCGTTTATAGAAAAGCATATGCTTCCGTTTATGGCTGATGAAAAAACCTGTGAACTTAAGTATTATATAGAGGTCCAGCTTAAACATCTTAACAAGAAAATGAGCAATTACCTCTCGAGCAGGATTACAGACCTCGATGACAGTATATCACAGATATCAGAATCTGTATCTGAAGCACCGGTTACAGATTACAGGATAAAGATAACTTCTATGGCACTCTCACGCAGTTTCTCAAAGTATGTAACGGCACTGGGCGGTTCGGGTAGCGTCATAGCAGGAGCAGCTTCACATACGCTGCACTCTATAGGTGAATTTCTTAGCAATACTTTTGCAGCAGAAACACACAGCGCTCTGAGCACAGCTCTCAGACATATAGGTACATCATCTGTGAATGCACTGACAGGTGCAGGAGTTGCTATTTCAGAGCTCACATCAGTAGCTATAGAGTACAGTACATGGAAGTTCAAGATGAAGAAACGTGTTCTCAGGACGACAGAGGAATGGCGTTTAAACCTGAGCGAGAGTATGACAGAAGAACTGGAGAAGCTCAAGGAAAAAAATATTTCAATTTTAAAGGAGTGCCTCAATGAGTACTTAGGTGCTTATAACTGTGACTGCTGCAGGTCCGATGAACTAATGCAGCAGCTAAGGCAGCTGGAGGAAAAATATGATTTTAAATAAAATAAAGGACTTTGCAAAAAGTCAGGCGGTTCTGACTGCAGCGATGGCAGCAGCAGTGATCTCATGCTTTTTTGTTCATCCGGACATAAAATATCTGGACTATATTGACCTGAAAGTAATTTCACTGCTGTTTTGTCTTATGGCTGTCGTTGCCGGACTTATGAAAATGAATCTGTTTGACATTATATCGCACAATATAATCCGTATTACCTCTGACATGAAAAAGCTTACACTGTTTATCGTAAACATTACTTTTTTTCTGTCTATGTTTCTGACTAATGATGTCGCTCTCATAGCTGTTGTACCATTTACTATCGGTCTGTTTGCACAGGCAGGCAATAAAAATCTTCTGAAAGTAATAATCCTTGAAACTGCAGCTGCAAATCTGGGGAGTATGCTGATGCCGTTTGGAAACCCGCAGAATCTGTATCTGTATTCTCACTACGATCTCGCTCCCGGTGAATTCATAATGTTTCTTCTTCCATCAGCAGTATTAAGCATTATTCTTGTAAACATAAGTACACTAATTTTGGTGCCGTCTCAAAATATTATTTCTGAGAGTACAGGTAAAACTAAGATAAAAGACACAAGAAGATTTGTGATATATATATTGCTGTTCGTTTTATGTGTGCTTACAGTTTTGCGTGTAGTGAGCCCTCTGGTATGTCTGTGCTGTGTAGTAACTGCAGTTCTGATGTGTGATTATAAGCTGCTTGCCAGGGTAGATTATGGTCTGCTTGCAACTTTTGCCGCGTTTTTTATTTTTGTAGGCAACCTTACACGTATTGACTTTATCAGTGAGAATATTTCACGGATAATAGGCGGAAATGAATTTTTGTGTGGACTGCTGCTGAGTCAGTTTATAAGCAATGTCCCTGCAGCTATCATGCTGTGCGAATTTACTGACAATGCCCGCGGGCTGCTCCTTGGAGTAGATATAGGCGGACTTGGAACGATCGTTGCATCACTGGCAAGCGTTATTTCATATAAATACTATCTGAAAACGAAAAATGCAGATTCAAAATCATACATACTGGGGTATCTTTGTCTGAGTGCAGTCTTTCTGATATTTCTTGTAACTGGCGTGTTTATAACAAAAATGAACTGATAAAAGAGGAGCTGGAGATTATTATGATTCATGAACTTGATTCATTACAATTCCGAAATGAGTATATCAATAATATACCGGATGAAAAAAGCAGAATAATATGCATGTCAGGAGCCTCACTGCTGGTGAGAACTGATACTGAAGAGATTGTTTTTCCATCGGCACGGGATATGTATCTGACAGGCAAGTCACCTGTGTATCTGTTCAGTGTCGGTGAAATAAAGTATTTTTACAGCGCTGATGAGAAGCTTAAAGATAAGAGTTTATTCGGGTATCTGAGTGTTTCAAAACAGTTAAGATACATGTCACCTAAACATGAGGTGTTTGCAGCATTTACAGCATACCATCTTATTAACTGGTACCTGAATAACAGATTCTGCGGAAGATGCGGCAGCTCAACTGTACACAGTCAGGCACAGCGGATGCTGTACTGCCCACAATGCAAAAATGAAATATATCCTAAAATTTCTCCGGCTGTAATTGTAGCTGTTACTAATGGAGACAAGCTGCTGATGACACGCTATGCAGACCGTGACTATAACAGACAGGCACTGGTTGCAGGATTTACCGAAATAGGCGAGACATCAGAACAGACTGCAGCAAGAGAGGTCATGGAGGAAACCGGGCTTAAAATCAAAAACATCAGATACTATAAAAATCAGCCATGGGGTATGACAGGAACTCTTCTTACAGGATTTTTTGCGCAGCTTGATTCAGATGATAAGATAACACTGGATACCTCAGAACTGTCTGAAGCAGGATGGTATTCACGCGAAGAAATAAATGCTGTAAATGAAGATTTCAGTCTTACAAATGAAATGATCTGGGCTTTTAAAAATGCAGCAGAGTTTACGAATAAATGACGATGGATTTAATTTTTTCGCATTTAAGCCGGTATCATTATTAAAATCTTACACATAATTATATCTGAGGATATATTGTAAAGAAATAAAAATCGGGGAGAAAAAAAGTGCGCAGAATAATATGTATTATCGGAAAAAGCGGTGCAGGAAAGGATACTGCTCTGGCGGAACTTCTAAAAAGAAATAAACAGGATATCAGACCGGTGGTTACTTATACAACAAGACCCCGACGTTCGAGTGAAGCTGACGGCAGAGAGTATTACTTTGTTGATGATGAAGTGTTTGCAAAGCTTAAGGAGCAAAATAAGATTATCGAGAGCCGTACATACCATACGTTTAAAGGCGACTGGACTTATTTTACCTGTGAAAGCTGTTTTACTGACGGTCAGTATAATGTAATGATCGCTACACCGGAGGCAGTGGATAAGCTGTGCGGATATTTCGGTGAAGAGGAGATACATGTAATATTCCTGACTCTCGACAACAAAAAAAGGCTTCTTCGATGTATAGACAGGGAAGAAGCACAGGCAAAACCTGATTACAGTGAGGTATGCAGGAGATATCTCGCGGATGACAGGGATTTTGCTGATGAACAGATAAACAAGTATAAAAATATTTATCGGGTAGATACTGATGATGATATAAGCAATATAGCTGATAAAATTCTTGATGTAATAAAAAGCATCGGTTAAAATAAAAAAACAGAGGCATCTGCCTCTGTTTTTTTATTTTATGTTTAGATCTATTTATTTGAAGTGTGTAAAGTATTTGATTTTGATAGCTCGTCATTCTTAACACGAAGTCCATATGAGAGAACCATAAGGCTGTCACCAAGATGAACATTTTCAACTATTACATCATGATTGCTGAGTCTGAAATCGTAGTGGCTGAAGTTCCAGAATGCTTTGATGCCAAGTGAGATAAGCTTTTCAGAAAGCTTATCAGCTGCATTTTTAGGAATACATAAAACAGCGATCTCAGGATGATTTGTGCTGCAGAACTTGTCTATTTCTGTGATATCTGAAACTGTAACTGATGTGATCTCAGAACCTACGATAGCCGGATCATTATCAAAAATTCCTATCAGATTAAAGCCCATCTTATCAAAATTTATATGAGATGCGAGCGCTTTTCCAAGATTTCCTGCTCCTATCAGTATTGCTTTGCTTTTTACATCAAGACCAAGAATTTTTCCTATCTCATATCTGAGATCACGAATATTATAGCCATAGCCCTGCTGGCCAAAGCCGCCGAAGCAATTGAGATCCTGACGGATTTGTGAAGCAGTTAGTCCCATTCTTTCAGATAATTCTCTGGACGATATCTTTGTAATTCCCATAGCATCCAGGTCACCTAAAAAACGGTAATAACGCGGAAGTCGTTTAATAACAAGACTGGAAATTGAATCTTTAGACATTGGAATACCTGCCTCTCTGATATATATACATATCGGAATAATCCATATGTATGCTGTATGATTTATCTTTTTGATTACATTAATTTCTGAAGTCTTTCATTTATTGCATGAAGGAATTCTTCTGAATTAACTTTCTTCTTGTTTTCAAGCTTTGAAATAAGGTAAAGGTCACCTGTCATTATTCCGTCTTCAATAGTATCGATTGTTGCTTTTTCAAGGTTGTCAGCATACTTTATAAGCTCAGGAATATTGTCAAGTTCTCCTCTCTTTCTCAGTGCACCGCTCCATGCAAATATTGTAGCAACAGAGTTTGTTGATGTTTCTTCTCCTTTAAGATGCTTATAGTAATGTCTCTGAACAGTACCGTGAGCAGCTTCATATTCATAAATTCCGTCTGGTGATACAAGTACTGAAGTCATCATAGCAAGACTGCCGTATGCAGTTGATACCATATCTGACATAACGTCACCATCGTAGTTCTTGCATGCCCAGATATAGCCGCCGTTTGAACGGATAACACGTGCAACAGCATCATCTATAAGAGTATAGAAGTATTCGATTCCTGCCTGTGCAAATTTCTCTTTGTATTCATTATCGAAGATTTCCTGGAAAATATCCTTGAATCTGTGATCGTATATTTTTGAGATAGTATCCTTTGTTGCAAACCATACGTCCTGTTTAAGATCAAGACCATAGTTGAAGCATGCTCTTGCAAAACCTGCGATACTCTTATCAATATTATGAAGACCCTGGATAACACCGTCTGTATCAAAGTCATGTATAAGCTGTCTTGACTCATTGCCGTCCTTGTCTGTAACTACAAGTTCAGCTTTGCAGCCGCCCATGACCTTCATTTCTGTGTTCTTGTAAACATCTCCGTATGCATGACGCGCAATTGTTATTGGCTTTGTCCATGTAGGAATATAAGGTGTAACACCGTTTACAAGGATAGGAGTTCTGAATACTGTACCGTCAAGTATTGAACGGATAGTACCGTTAGGTGACTTCCACATTTTCTTGAGGTTGTATTCAGGCATTCTAGCTGCGTTCGGAGTGATAGTAGCACATTTTACAGCAACGCCATATTTTTTAGTTGCTTCTGCACTGTCTAGTGTAACCTGGTCATCTGTTTCATTGCGGTGAACAAGACCAAGATCATAGTACTCTGATTTAAGATCTACATATGGTAAAATGAGTATGTCTTTAATATACTTCCAGAGTATTCTGGTCATTTCGTCTCCGTCCATTTCGACGAGCGGAGTAGTCATTTTAATTTTATCAGTCATAAAAAATTCTCCTATTTATTTAAAGATTCTCTTGTATAGTCAAGTAAGCCGCCTGCGAGTATAATATCCTTGGCACGTCCGCTGAGTTCGCATAATACAGGGATTTCAACTCCGGTTGTCTTATTTTTAAGTGTTATATCTGCCTGAGAATTTTCTACAGACTTTCTTATATCTTCAATAGCAAGCTCATCACCCATTGAGATCTTGTCATAATCATTTTCGTCAGCAAATGTAAGAGGAAGGATACCTGCGTTAATAAGGTTTGCTCTGTGGATTCTGGCAAATGATTTAACAAGTACTGCCTTAACACCAAGATAGAGAGGAGCAAGAGCTGCATGTTCTCTTGATGAACCCTGTCCGTAGTTTGCACCTCCGACAATTATGCTCTTTCCGGCAGCGAGTGCTCTTTCAGGGAACTGTTCATCACATACTGTGAAGCAGAATTTTGAGATAGCAGGAATATTTGAACGAAGAGGAAGGATCTTTGCACCTGCAGGCATGATATGGTCAGTTGTTATATTATCCTCAACCTTGAGAGAGCAAACAGCATCAATACTGTCACTGAGCGGAGCAGTCTGAGGGAAAGGCTTGATGTTTGGTCCTCTGAGTATTTCAACGCTGTCCATGTCGGCTTCTGCTGCAGGAGGAACGATCATATTGTCATTTACAGTA
Organism: Oscillospiraceae bacterium; assembly: GCA_030539275.1. Taxonomy (GTDB): domain Bacteria; phylum Bacillota; class Clostridia; order Oscillospirales; family Ruminococcaceae; genus HUN007. The sequence goes on from JAUNSK010000030.1 coordinate 39,413, forward strand.
AATGTTTCAGGAAGCTTGAATTCTGGCATTTCACCGATATCTCTCGGATCAGTAAGTACACCGGTTATTGCAGAGATAGCAGCCATTTCAGGTGATACAAGATATATCTGGCCATCCTTTGTTCCGCTGCGTCCGAGGAAGTTTCTGTTGAATGTTCTGAGTGAGATACCCTTTGAGTTAGGGGACTGACCCATGCCTATGCACGGACCGCATGCGCTTTCGAGGATTCTTGCACCTGCGTCTATCATTATTGAAAGAAGGCCGTTCTGGGCGAGCATGTTAAGTACCTGTTTTGATCCCGGAGCGATAGAGAGTGATACATCAGGATTGACAGTTTTTCCTTTAAGTATATGTGCAACCTTCATCATATCAAGCAGGGATGAGTTTGTGCAGGAGCCGATACAAACCTGATCTATCTTGATATTGCCTATTTCCTTGACTGACTTAACGTTGTCAGGCATATGAGGGCATGCAGCAAGAGGAACAAGTTCACTTAAGTTAATATTGATTTCCTCGTCATACTGAGCATCTGCATCAGCACTGAGCGGTACCCATACCTCTTCACGCTGCTGAGCTTTAAGGAAGCTTCTTGTAACTTCATCTGAAGGGAAGATACTTGTTGTTGCACCGAGTTCTGCACCCATGTTTGTAATAGTAGCTCTTTCAGGCACACTGAGAGTGGAAACGCCTTCTCCGCAGTACTCAATAACTTTACCTACGCCGCCCTTAACGGACATTCTTCTGAGAACTTCGAGAATAACATCCTTAGCAGCTACCCATGGACTCAGCTTTCCGGTAAGTTCAACCTTTACGATCTTAGGGCATGTGATATAGTATGCGCCGCCTCCCATTGCTACAGCAACATCGAGTCCGCCGGCACCTATAGCTATCATACCGATACCGCCGCCAGTCGGTGTGTGGCTGTCAGAACCGATAAGTGTCTTTCCGGGTATTCCAAATCTTTCCAGATGAACCTGGTGGCAGATACCATTGCCTGGTCTTGAGAAATATATACCGTGTTTTTTGGCAACGCTTCCGATAAATCTGTGGTCATCTGCGTTTTCAAAACCGCTTTGAAGTGTATTATGGTCAATATATGCTACAGAACGTTCAGTTTTTACTCTCGGAACACCCATTGCTTCAAATTCAAGATAAGCCATAGTGCCGGTTGCGTCCTGTGTAAGTGTCTGGTCAATTCTTATGCCAATCTCTGTACCCTTGATCATCTCACCGTCGACAATATGGTTTTTAAGTATCTTTTCGGTTAAAGTCAATCCCATTTTTACTCCGTTTCTCCGCAGTTGCAAAACAATTTATAATATTTAATAACTTACAAAAATAACAGTTGAATATTTTTCTGCGGTACAATATTCAAAGTGTATAATTGAAAATATACTACATTTTATTTTACCACTATACATAGGTCGTTGTCAATTAATTCACAACAAATTATTGAAAAATAACATACTTTATTGTGCTAATTTGCGTCAGATAGAATAAGAAAGTCTGTATTTCGCAGATATGATCCTGACGGTTTAAATATGTAAATGTACTTTCATGCTTGATTTTAAAAAACACTGTCATTTCATGTAATGCCGGATATATACAGAACCGGATACAGTATTGAGTCAGTGAAATAAATTTAATACGTCAGGTATATGATTCTAAGAACTCATAAAAACATAAAAAACATTATTTGTTGAATATATATACTCCTAATGGTATAATACTAATATATTGTAAAAAATAAAGGTGGTATATACATGGTTGCACTGGTTACAGGGGCAAGTTCAGGAATAGGACGCGATATAGCATGCTGGCTTAGCCGTATGGGTTATGATCTGATAATTACTTCAAGAGACAAAGAGAAACTGATGATGCTCAAAATGATGCTTCCGACAAATGTAAGAGTAATAAAGGCGGATCTCTCAAAACAGGATCAGGTACAGAAACTTTATGATGCATGTAAAGGATTTGATATCGATATACTCGTCAACAATGCCGGTTTCGGCGCGGTAGGGAAATTTGACAGTATTCCTCTTGAGACAGAAAGAGATATGATAAATCTAAATATATATGCAGTACATGCACTTACAAAACTCTTCCTGAAGGATTTTAAGAGAAAAAACAGGGGACACATTCTGAATGTCGGATCTACTGCTGGTTTTTATCCGGGACCTCTTATGAGTACGTATTATGCTACAAAATCATATGTAGTCAGATTATCTCAGGCGATAAATACTGAGCTTAGGGAGGAGTCAAGCGGCGTAACCATAAGTGTTCTCTGTCCGGGACCGGTTGATACAGGCTTCAATAAGCGTGCCGGAGCCGAAAATGCATTCAGACCGGCTGACAGTGAACTTGTTGCAAGATATGCTGTCGAGCAGACACTCAAGGGGACATTTATGATTATACCGACACTTAAAATGAAAGCTGCGACAGCGGGAATGAGTATGATCCCATCAGGTATCCAGAGCAGGATAATATATAAAATACAGAACAAAAAGCTCAGAAAATAAAAACCGTGTAAAAGAGAGGAAACAGATGATAAGGAAAGACCTGTTGAAGCGGATACTTGCAGGGGCAGTATCTGCTTCACTGATTTGCACTGCATTTTCATGTCAGAGCAAACAGGAAGATATAAAACAAAACAGACTGACAAAAAACGATAAAAGGGTAACAGATTATTTTGAATATAAGGATATGGATATTCCGGCAGGACTTGATACGATCATGGATATTCATAGCTGCAGCAGCAAACTGTTCATCAGCGGCATGAAGTATTCTGATGAAAAACTTGCAGAATTTTATACTCTCCGGACTGATGAGGGAAAACTGACTGAGTATGAGCCTCAAATACCTGCTTATCCGTCGGCTTTTACTGCGGCGGGAGGGATGACCTATTCATATGTTATATCAGAAGACGGTAAGTCTATGATTTATGTTCATGACGGTGACAACAGGTGCACAAGAAAAATAAATGTATCAGGATCACAGTCAACGATGATATACGGTATTGCTGCAGGTCCTCAGGGAAATATATATATCGAGACCCTTACTGCTAAAGGTCTTGACTTGTTATCAGAGATAATTGTGTATGATCCTGACGGTATTGAACTGAGCCGGATCAATACCCGTGAAGTCTGCGGACAGTCATCAGATGGTATTACGCTTTATTCTGTACTATCAGCTGATGAAGCAGGTTATCTGTATACTGTAAGAACTGATATTGATTCTGTTACAGGTGAAAGTAGATCATGTACAATATATAAACTTGACAGTGATCTGAAAATGCAGCTTGAAATAACTGACTTTTATAAATCCGGAACACTTACAAATATGTTTGTTACACAGGATGGTCATATTGCAGCAGTGATACTTGACAATGATACAAATACTCTGCATATAAATATAATTGATTCACAGACCGGAGGCTGTGAGGCAGAGTATGAAATTAATAATGCATATACAGGATGCCGGGGAAGAAATGCTGAAGAGATAATTTACTGTACAACTGATGAAATCTGTGCTTTCAGTCTCAGTGACCGGAGTTCACAGCTGCTTTACAGCATGACCGGCCCGGATGCACCGGCAGGGTTCAGAAATGGCAGTGTCGGGGTCGTCACTGACGATGACAGGATAATTCTTTACTGTGCTCAGAAAAATTCCGGTTCGTACTGCATTCTGTCTTCAGACAGTACCGGGAATGTTTCCGGGATTCTGTCCGTAAAACCAGGTATCAATTCAGTAAATGACACGTTCTGTATTTCGCATGATGAAACAATATGTTACAGTGAGATCATAGATAATACAGATCCTGAATCGGAAGGATACTGTGAGGACAAGCCCGCATATACACTGCTTATTCATGTTGCAGACAATGAAGGCATGCAGCTGAGCCAGTTTGAAGCAGGTGACTTTGACTCATATCCTGTTATAGATAATATGGCTTGTGACAACAGCAGAATATATTTTACGGTATCATCGCAAACCCGGAATGATCACTGTGTTTATATTTATGATATTTACGGAAACAAGGTGACTGCTGCTGAAGATAATAATATAAATATCCGCTCTTTGGTTTCCGGTCGTGACAATGTAATTTATGCACTGGTATCAGACAGTACAGATAATTATTACCTCGTATCAGTAAGTCCGAAAGGTGAGCTGAGTGAACGGATAGATACAGGATTTGTTCCGGATAGCTTTACAGATATCATGCCTGGAAACGACAGATATGATATACTGTACAGCAGTCTGACAAATGTCTGTGGATATAACTTTCAAACAGAAGAATCAGATGAAATAATCAGCTGGACAGACTCTGAGATATGCTGCATATGCAGGAATACTGCTGTCATTGACAGTGACAGCATAGCCTGTATAAAAGACGATGGGGGCGGCATGACAGGTAAATCTTCTCTTGTTATGCTGTCGCGGTCAGATGATTCCATGCTTGAACATGTAAACAGTAAAAAAGTGATTACAGCAGCTGCATATTATCCGGATGAGGATGTTATATCAGAAACAGCACTCTTTAATAAAAACAGTGACAGCTGCAGAATCAGTCTTAAAGATTATTCCGTTTACAATACACAGGATGATTCAGGCCGCGGTCTCAGCAGGCTTAGTGATGATATACTGTCAGGCAATACGCTGGATATTATTTTTGCAGGAACAAATATCAGCCTGAGAAGTTTTGCGGCCGGTGGCCTGCTGGCTGATCTTAATGTATTTCTTGATAAGGATACAGATATAAAAAGGGAAGATTATCTTGAGAATATTTACAATATGTCTTCACTTGACGGTAAACTGTATCAGATAATACCTGATTTCAGCATTGCTTCAATTATAGGAAAGGAATCAGTAGTCTCGCAGGGCGGGTGGAATATAAAAGAGCTTATTGGTTTTGCAAAGTCTTATAAAGGTGATGACATGTTCTATATGATGAAAAGTTCAGACCTTGAGAAATTGCTTATAGGGCCGTGTATGAATGAATTTGTTGATGCATCAGGCAGATCGTGTTCATTTGATTCAGAAGGTTTTAAGGAGCTTCTTGAATTCATCAAAAATTATTCATCACAGTCAGTTGACGAAACAGCATATAAGAAACATTATTCTGAAAGATTTATTTCTGACAGATGCGCAGCAGAATATGTCAGTATCAGTGGGTTTTCAGAGTTTGGTAATATTCAAAAGGCTGTTATGCATGAGAATGCATCACTAAAAGGACTGCCGCGCACCGCTGCAGGTAATTCGTCGGTAATTTATGAAAGCAGCATTGCTGTTTTTGAGGATAGTGAAAATAAAGATATGGCATGGCAGTTTGTAAGAGGATTTCTGCTTGACAATTATCAGAATAAAACAGCAGATTCAGATGATCCTGCAGGTTTCCCGGTAAAACTGTCAGCTCTTGAGCGGATGAGGGAAAAAGCTCAGGATCCACAAAACAATGCATACAGCGGGTATGATGTATGTGGTGATACAGTAAATACAGCAGCGATCTCAGATGAAGATGCTGATATGCTGACTGACCTTATTAAAAGCACAGATACTCAGATAAGCTATGATCAGTGCATTATGGATATTATTTCGGATGAAGCGCGTGCTTATTACGATGAGACAGATGATCTTGATCATACTGTCGCCGGAATCCAGAGAAAAGCAGCCAGATATCTTGAAGAAAAATACTGATACAGCAAAAGCTCAGGCTGAATAACTTTCATTCAGCCTGAGCTTTTAAAATCAAATGCCATCCTCCAGTAAGGAGGATGGCATAAATAATATTTTAATCAGATCAATTCAGCATATTCTTGAGCTTGATAACGTCGATAATAGAAAGATTTCCGTCTTTATTAAGATCTGCATTTGTCAGGCATTCAGGTGTAAGATTTACCTTATTAAGGATAGCCTGAATAAGTTTTACAACGTCAGTTGCAGTTACTGAACCGTTTCCGTCAACATCACCCGGCAGTAATCCACCGCCTAGTTCTGTAGTAGTAACAGGCTTTGTAGTTGTTGTGGCTTTTGTAGTTGTTG